>CAVONC010000015.1:0-61779 GCA_963697175.1 uncultured Acidobacteriaceae bacterium
CTGCTGCATTCCTGAAGATTCGGTTCGGCTGTCGGCAAACACGAACACGATCTCGGCACAAAGAGCGAATTGATGACCGCGCCACAACGCGTTTCATATCGTATGGAGTCCACGCTGGAGAGCGTGAACAAAGCCGAGGAGATGGCTGACCAGATCGCGTCGCGGGCGGGAATCGATGAGGACACACGCAGTGGCGTTTCCATGGCGGTGCGCGAGGGCATGATCAACGCCATCCTGCATGGCAATGCGTACGATACGAATAAGCGGGTGAATCTCAGCTTCGAGCAGAATGAGGGGGAGCTGGTGATCACGATCGTCGACGAAGGCGCGGGCTTTATCCCCGACGAGGTTCCCGATCCGCTGGCCCCGGAGAATCTTTTGAAGACCTCGGGGCGTGGCATATTCTTAATGCGGGCATTTATGGATGAGGTTCGGTTCCGCAAGCTGAACCCCGGCACTGAAATCACTTTGATCAAGCGGCTGCAGAGCAGTTAGCTGAGCCGCCAGGAGGCTTCCAACGTGAGCATGAAAGCGAGCACGCGGCAGGTAGATGGCGTCACCATCGTCGACTTGAGTGGGCGCATTACTCTGGGCGAAGGCAGTGTGATTTTGCGCGACACCATCAAAGACCTGCTGAGCAAAGGGCAGAAGAAGATCCTGCTGAACCTGGGCGACGTCAGCTACATCGACAGCTCGGGCATCGGCGAGTTGGTCAGCGCGTTCACCTCGGTGCGCAATCAGGGCGGCGAGCTGAAGCTGTTGCACCTGACCAAGAAGGTCCATGACCTGCTGCAGATCACCAAGCTGTATACCGTCTTCGATGTGAAAGACGACGAGGCGGGGGCGATCAGCGCGTTCAGCCGGTAAAGGTTCCAGCTGCGATCGCAGTGTGAAGGATGGTGAGCGCCCTTCCGCGTGCCTGCGGAGGGGCGTTGTTGTTGGAGCAATCAGCAGTCAGCAATCAGCAGTCAGCCGGGGGATCGGTCCCGTTCAGCACTGGCTCGATCTTGATAGAATGCTCGCTGGAGTTCGATTTGTGAGGACGAAGCAGAAATTTACCGTTGTTATCGAGCGGGACGAAGACGGTTATTATGTGGCCACGGTTCCGGCGTTGCGTGGGTGTTATACGCAGGCCAAGAGTCTTGACACGCTGATGAAGCGTGTGCGAGAAGCCATAGAGCTGTGTCTTGATGTTGAAGGTGCGACGGATGCCAACCTCGAGTTGGTGGGTGTTCAGCAAATTTCAGTATGACGCGGCTTGCCTCGCGCGACTGGGAAGCAGTTAATCCGTGCTCTTGAGCGAATCGGTTTTCGCATAGTCCGAACTCATGGTAGTCACGTTTTCCTCAAACATTCGGATGGCAGAGCAACCGTAGTTCCCGTCCATTCAGGCGAGATCATTGGCGCCGGCCTTCTACGGAATATTCTTCGGCAAATCGAGATTTCAGTCGAGGAGCTCAATCGCCGTCTCTAGATGTCCTGGGTCACCAGATCCGTTTACAATTTCCTTATGCCTCGCATATCGCGACTCGAGAAGCATCAGGTCGACGACGAAACGGCCAAGATCTACGACGTCTATCAGCAAGAGCGCGGCAACGTGCCCAACATGTTTCGCACGGTGGCGCACCGGCCGGAGATCTTTCGCACCATGATCGCGCACTTTCGCGCGGTGATGAACACCGGCACCGTTCCCGCCAAACTCAAGGAGCTGGCGATCGTTCGCACTTCGCAGCTCAACAGCTGCGAATATTGACTGGCGTCACACACCGCCTTGGCAAGGCGGCATGGCTGGAGCGAAGAGCAGATCGCCGAGCTGGCAAACTTCCGCGAGCGATCCGACTTTACGGATCGTGAGAAGGCGGTCTTGGAGCTGGCCGAACGCGCGACCCTGCATCCCAACGAAGTGGACGACGAATTCTGGACCGAACTTCGCAAGCACTTTGACGAAGGCGAGATCATCGAGCTGCTGGCGGCGATCGGGCTATTCAACTACTTCAACCGCTTCAACAGCGCGCTTCGAATGGAGCCGACGAAGTAAAGTTCGGCGAAATTTCGCCATTTTAGAAATGTTCCACGAGGAACATTTTTGTGCCTTGTAACCCACTGATACCACAAGGTTTACCTGGGCCCACCTTCGTAACTAAGGCCCGCCGTCAAGGTAACCAGCAATCTAGCCCAATTCCCAAAATGGGCTTGCGCGGCGCCGCGTCTTCTTCTCGAATCGCAACCCACGGCGCACTTGCGCCCATTCCTCTGACTCGCTCCCAATTCGCTCAAACTCGGCTCCCTCGTTTCCTGTTTGCCATTGGACGCCCTGCCGACTTGCGCTATCATCCGGCGAGCATGGCGCCGCGCCTCTTCATCAGCTACAGCCACGACAGCCAGGAGCACATGGACCGCGTCTGGCAGCTCTCCGAGCGCCTGCGCGGCGACGGCATCGACTGCCGCATCGATCAGTATGGCGAGCCTGAGCAAGGCTGGCCACGGTGGTCCAGAAATCAGGTGCAGGAATGCGACTTTGTCCTGATCGCCTGCACCGAGACTTACCTGAGCCGCTATGAAGGAAAAGCGCCAGACGGCGTCGGTCGTGGAAGCAAATGGGAAGGCTTCATCATCACCCAGGAACTCTACGAGGCCGAGGGAAAGAACAAGAAGTTCCTTCCAATCCTCTTCGCGGTTAACGACAAGGCCTACATTCCGATTGAGCTGCGGGCATTCAGCTACTACGAGCCGCTCGGCGACAGCGGCTACGACAACCTGTTCCGCCGCATCACTAACCAGCCGGAGCGGACGCCTTCTCCCATCGCAGATCAAGTACGGCAGATGCCCAAGCGAGAAGCGGCGGCCGCGGCCGTGAAGCCCGACTTACCACCCGTACAGCAGCTCCAAAGGAAATCGCCATCGCCGAAGCCTCTGAGCCAGCTCTTCACCGTGCCGTTCCCGGAAAATCCTTTCTTTACCGGACGCGAGGATGTTCTTGATGGATTAAAGGCCACGCTGGAAAAGAGCGGCATCGCGGCGCTCACCGGCCTGGGTGGAGTGGGCAAGACGCAGACCGCGGCGCGCTACGCGCACCAGCATCGCGACGAGTATCCATCGGTGCTGTGGGTGCGAGCAGAAACAACGGAAACGCTCTTCTCCGATCTGTCGCAGCTTGCGGCGCGGCTGGAGTCTGCCCGAGCGCGATGCGAAAGAACAGAGCGTCGTGCTCGACGCGGTGAAGCGCTGGCTGGATGAGCAGGAGCGCTGGCTGCTGGTGCTCGACAACGTGGAGGATTACGAGATTGTCGAGGACCTCACGCGCAAGGCCAATCACAGCGGACATCACGTCATCATCACAACGCAAAGGCAGGCGACGGGAGCCGTGCAGGAGCGTGACGTGGACTCCATGGTCCGCGATGTGGGAGCACTTCTGCTGCTGAGGCGGGCCAAGCGGCTCACCATGGATCAGTCGCTGTCGGATGCGGACCCGAGTCTCGCGACGCTGGCACGCAAGATTTCAGATGAGCTGGGCGGTTTGCCGCTGGCGCTCGACCAGGCGGGTGCGTACATTCATGAGAACTCGCACCGGCTTTGCAGGATTACCTGTCTTTACTGAAGCAGCGAGCGAAGGAGCTGCTGGATCGCAGGGGCGGTCTCCGCGCTGATCATCTTTCCGTCGCCCAGACGTTTCTCACCTCGTTTGAAAAACTGCAAAAGCTCAACTTAGCGGCGGCCGAATTGTTGCAGATGACGGCCTTCCTTCCGTCTCGCGGGCTGCTGGCACTCACTTGGCTTTGCTGACATCGTCCGTCTTGAAGGGGCACGGCTTCAGCCGTGCCGAAACCGCCGAAGAATTAAAGGGCTTTAGCCCCTGAGGCCATCACTACTCGGCGGCTCGGGCTTGTTCAGACCCGCCCTAGTTGCTAGAGCCTATCTCATAAATCGCTTTGGTTCGTATCAGGGCACGACCTTGGTCGTGCCGGACGATGCGTGGTGAATTGAGGGCTTTAGCCCCTGCAAAATATCCCTCAGGGGCTAAAGCCCGGTCCTTATCTGTCCCGGTAACGGCACGGCTGAAGCCGTGCCCTGATACAAAGCGATTCATGAGATAACTGATGGCTTCTAATCGCTAATCGCTAATGGCTCCCCGCCAATCTTCGGCGCGAAGCGCATTCCATAGAACAGAATTGCCGCCGACAAAGCCACCGCGACCACCATCGCCGTCATTCCGATCTCCAGATTCGTGCGATCCGAGATATATCCGATCAGCGTTGGCGAGAACGCGTCGCCCAGCAGATGAATGGTGAAGATGTTCACCGCCAGCGCGGTGGCGCGAATGCGCGCGCTCACCGAGTTCACCAGCGCGGCATTCAGCGGGGCGGTATTCAGCAGCAGGAAAAACTCGCCCAGGAAGATCGCGGGATACATGCCGGCTCCGCGATAGTAGATGGCGACCACCACCGCCGGTACAGCCAGCGCCATGCCGACGGCGGACACCAGTTGATACGCCGCCGGCGTTCGCCGCAACAACCGGTCGCCCAGCCATCCGCCCAGCAGCGTCGCCACCGTTCCCGACACGACGGTCATCCCGCCAAAAATCACATTGGCGCGGTCCAGCTGCAGGTGCCGCATGCGCACCAGGAACGTTGGCATCCACACCTGCAGCCCGCCGATAGCGAAGGTCATCATCGCGGAGCCGAGCGTCACGGTCCAGAACGCCTTGTTGTGGATCAGGCCGCGAATCGAGCCGCGCTCCGCGCTGTCGGCAATGCGATCACTGGCGCCGCGCGCCGGTTCGCGCAGCGCGAGCACTCCAAAGGCCAGCACCAGTCCCGGCAGCGCCGAGACCATGAACGGAGCGCGCCAGCCGTAGCGATGCCCCAGGTATCCGCCGATCAGATATCCCAAAGCGCTGCCCACCGGCGTGGCCAGATAGAACACTCCCATCACGCGTCCGCGAATTTCTTCCGGGAAATGATCGGCCAGGAACGCCGGCGAGATGGCAACGAACGTCGCCTCGCCAATTCCGACGATCACGTGCCGCAGCAGCAGTTCGTCGTAGTTGTGGGTGACCGCGCTCAGCAGCGTCGCCACGCTCCATACGAACGCGCCCGCGCCCATGATCCAGGTGCGCGAATAGCGATCGGCGAGCGGCGCAATCAGCGGCGCGGCCACCATGTAGCACACGAAGAACGCCGACGTCAGGAAGCCGATCTGCGCGTCATCCAGATGAAATTCCTTCTGGATCAGCGGCTGCACCGCGAACAGCACATTGCGGTCGATGTAGTTGAGGAAGTTCAGCGCCGTCAGCAGCAGCAGGGCAACGTAAGCGCTGGTCTTGGTGGACATCACAGCAGTTTCGAGTTTCTAGTTTCAAGTTTCAAGTGACAAGTCCGCCTACCACGTCCACGCGGCAGTTTCGAGTTTCTGGTTTCAAGTTTCAAATGAGAGGCCGACGTGCCGGGTCCAGGCCTCCTTAGCACGCTCGAAACATGGAGCTTTTGAAACTCGAAACTGGAAACTCGAAACTGCCGTCGGGAAACTCGAACCTTGAAACTGTAGGGTTGCGTCTGCGCCGCGACTTGTCTACTCTTCTCTGCTAAAGCATTCCAGCACTAAAACCTTTGCGGAGGCTTCATGAATCGCCTGCTGCCCGTTCTTCTTGTGTTTGCGTTTGGCTGTGCCGCGCTGGCGCAAACCACCGACACCACTTCGTCCTCGCAGACCACACCTCCCGCGCAAGCTACGCAGACCACGAGTACGCCGCCCGCGAAGGCGACCGCGCAAGGCGAGCAGAAGCTTCTCTTTCCGAAGGATTGGTACTGGGGCTGGGCGCAATTCGATCTCGCTCCTCCGCACAATGAGATTGATCCCAACATGTGCGCGGCCAACGCCGGCGCGCCGCAGTACGGCGGAGTGAACGCACCCTGCAGCGCCTTCGGTCGCTATCAGATCTCCGGCAGCCTCGAATTGCGGCCGTTTGGCAGGACCATCGCCCGGCGCCTGATGTTCTTCTACGAGCCCAACTTCCTCTTCGGCAAGACCCTTCCCGGGGTGCTCTACACCTGGTCATGGAGCGGGATCGGCATGGAGTACAAATGGGGCGTCGGAGTGGATCTTCCCAAGCGCTTCGAGTTTCGCTACACCAACCATCCGACCATTCAACGCTTCGGCTCGCGCGATCAGCCGCTGGGCCCCGCTTGGCTGGGAGCCAACGGCCCCTGGGGACAGTACAACACGATCGGTGTGCGCAAATATTTCGGCACCCGCCGCGACGGGACAGACTAAAGCAAGATCGGTTCACCACGGAAACACGGAACGCACGGAAAAACAAAACAATTGAAAAACCTCCGTGCTTCAGTGATTAATTGCTTTTCCGGCCGCCGCTGCCCCAGATCTCGCGTCGTTCGAGACCTGGGCTGACTCCGAACAAGAACTTAACTCCAAACAAACTTCCGTGTTTTCCGTGCTTCCGTGGTGAAATATCTCTTACTTTTTCGGTCTCGGATACCGCGCAATCACTACCGTGCCAATTCCACCCCGCGGCCGAAACTCGCCTTTCACCTCCGCCCACTTCGGCCGCGCCGCCCGCACTACATCTTCCAGCACGCGGTTGACGATGTTCTCCTGAAAAATCCCCAGATTGCGATAGCAGGTCAGATATTCCTTCAGCGACTTCAGCTCCAGGCAGTCCTTGTTGGGCATGTAGCGGATCCACAGCGTGCCAAAATCCGGCAGGCCTGTCTTTGGACAGACAGAGGTGAACTCCGGAATATCGATGACAATCTCGTAACTGGGAAACTGGTTAGGCCAGGTTTCGATTTCGGGAAGCTTCGCCGCCAGTCCTGATTCCGCGTGTGCGTCGGTGTAGCGCTCACTCTTTGCCATGGAAATATTCTAGCGTCATCGGGAAGTAAGAGCTGTCGGCGCCCCAACCCCACCCATCTGGTCCTCGAGATGTCCGCGTACTTCGACAGTGACGCACGGTTGCCCAACTGATTTGCGGCTTTCGATTGGATGTGGCTTGCGAGAGTGGCTTGTGCTCCATGAGCACAGGGTCTAATTTCGACGACCGGTGGGCTCTCGTGTACAGAGACGGCAAATCGTCCTGGCGGCCTCCTGGCAGTGCAGTGTCAAGAATCTTACGTCGTCGCAGGCGGCCCGGGATCCTCCACTGGCTGGGCCGCGTCAGCCGTTATTGCCGGAACAGGCTTCACCTTCGACGGCGGAGGCTGCTTCAGCACCAGCGTTCCGTCACCGCGCTGCTGCATAATCTCCGAATTCAACTCCGCCCCCAGAAGAATCAGAAATCCTGACCAATACAGCCACGTCAGCAGCGCAACTCCGCCGCCCAGCACGCCATATGTTTTGTTGAGATGGGCGAACCTGCGGAAATACAGGCTGAGCGCATCCGACAACAGAATCCATCCGACCACCGCCACCACTGCTCCAGGAAGACACGAAGCGAAGCCGTGTTTGATATTTGGCGCGATGAGATAAAGCTGGACGACGGCTACGATCGTGAAACTCACCGCCAACACGTAGCGCAGCACCGGCCAGATCATCGCGAACGCCCACGACAGGCCGAGATGCCGCGCCAGAAATTCCCCAAACCGCGGTCCCACGATCATGAACGCAAACGCCAGCGTGACCAGCGTTCCCGTCATGAAGATGAGTTCCAGCGAGAGCAGCCGAGTCTTCCACACCGACCGGGTTTCGGGGACGTCATACGCCACGTTGAGCGCCTCGATGATTTCGGCGAAGCCGCTGGAGCAGGTCCACAGCGCGCCCACCAGGCCGAACGACAGCAGTGCGCCCCGGCTGGGTGAAATCACGTCGCTGACGATGTGGCGAATCAGGCCCATGCTTTCCGGCGGCACTACGCGCGCCATGCGTCGAAATAATGGTGTTAAAGAGATTGGGGATCGGAAGATAGGCGACGATCGCCGCCAGCGCAATCAGCGCCGGGAAAAATGCCAGTACGAAGTAATACGAAAGCGCAGCTGCGAACGAGCAGATGTGATTGTTGGCAATGTCACTGGCTGTGCCAACGATAACGCGCTTCATTCGCTGCAGTGCCATGGCTCGTCCTCGGAGTCCCTTGCGCGTTCAGGTATTGGGATGAGGGACTCGTGCTACGGGTTGAGTCAGATTAGCACCCTGCGTCGTCCAGCGGCCCGAACTCATCAGATACTTGACGCTGTCGTAAACGTGGGACGCGCCAGCAATGGTCCTCATCCAGCGCCAAAGCATGACAAAAGCGTAATCCATGGGAAGTCATAGCCTAAGTTATACTTATGGTTTCGAGCAAACATGGCAGCCTTACCTGAAAACGGCCATCGCAACGCGAATGGAAAGCGGACATGGCTGGTCATCATTGGGCTGATCCTGGCGGTCGTGGTGCTGGCAGCGTTCGTGTCTCTGCACCGTTCCCAGACGGCGATCCGGGTTGGCAAGGCTGAGCGTGGAACCATCACCGCCAGCATCGCCACCAACGGCAAGATCGAGGCATTGACCAATTTCCAGGCCTATGCGCCCATGCCGACCACGGTGCAAGAAGATCTACGTGCAGCAGGGCGACTGGGTGAAAGCGGGCCAAATGCTTTTGCGGCTGGATGACGCCGATGCCCGCCTGCAGGCAGCGCGTGCGCAAGCTCAGCTGAAGGGCGCGGAAGCCGATCTGTCAGCGCGGTGCAAGGCGGCGGCACGCAAGAAGAAATTCTGACGACGAAGAACGCGCTGGTTAAGGCCCAAGCGGATCGCGACAGCGCGAATCGCAATCTCCAGGCCCTGCAGCGGTTGTTGCAAAGCGGCGCCGCGTCGCAGGCGGAGGTCGATGCCGCGCAGAACAGGGTGCACGTGGCTGACGCCGAAGTGCACTTGCTTGAGCAGAAGCTCAAGGATCGCTTTTCGCAGCAGGAGATCGGACACGTAGAAGCGCAGAAGACCGAAGCGCAGGCTTCGTTGCAGGCGGCGCAGAATACGTTGAAGAACTCCAATGTCGTCGCGCCCCGCGAGGGCGTGGTCTACTCCCTGCCGGTGCGCGAAGGCGCGTTTGTGAATACTGGCGACCTGCTGGTGCAGGTGGCAGACTTGCACAAGGTTCGCGTGCGCGCCTTCGTCGACGAGCCCGAGATCGGAAGATTGCGTCAGGGGCAGGCAGTTGAGGTCACGTGGGACGCTCTTCCCGGACGCGTCTGGCAGGGCACGCTGGAAACGCTGCCCACGACCGTCGTACAGCGCGGAACTCGCATGATCGGCGAAGTCACCTGCGTGATCGAGAACAGCGATCTCAAGCTACTGCCGAACACGAATGTCAGTGTTGCCGTGGTGACGGCGCGCCAGCCCAACGCGCTGACCATTCCGCGCGAGGCGATTCATCAGGACGAAGGCGGGCAATATGTGTTTGAGGTCGTCAATGGCGAACTGCGGCGGCGCAACGTGACAACGTCGGTCTCGAACCTGACGCGGGTTGAGGTCTCCAGTGGTCTCTCCGACAATGCAGTGCTCGCATTAGGAGCGCTGAATATGCAATCTCTGAAAGGTGGAATGGCAGTCAAGCCGGCGAATCCATGAAGTTGTTGTGCGCTAAATTCGTAATCATTTTTGCCCTGCTCTTCGTTCTGGTGAGCGCCAGTACGGCCGATCCGGCAGCGACCCAGCTGCTCTCCATGGGCCGCATGAACGACGCCCTGCTCGCACTGAACAGCCACGGTGATGCCGAATCGCTCAACCAGCTGTCGCGCGTCTACTACGCGATGGAGCAGTGGGACGAAGCGGTGAAGTATGGCGAGCGCGCCGTCCAGCTCGATTCCGGCGATGCCATGTACCACCTCTGGCTGGCGCGCGAGTACGGCCGCAAGGCCGCGGATTCGAGTCCGTTTGCCGCAGCCGGACTGGCTCGCAAAGCGAAGAATGAGTTTGAGCGCGCGGTCCAGCTTGATCCCACCAACGTTCCGGCGCGAGTGGATCTGGCGCAGTACTACACCGAAGCTCCTGCCATCATGGGCGGCGGGCTCGACAAGGCTCGCGCCCAGGCGGCGCAGGTACAGAAGCTCGATCCCGGAATGGCGCATCTGATCCTGGCGCGCGTCGCCGTAAAAGAAAAGCAATACGACAAGGCTGAGGACGAGTTTCGTGCAGCCGTGAGCCAGGCGAAGAATCGGGCCGATATGTGGCTGCAACTGGCGGCGTTCTATCGCCAGCAAAGCCGGCTGGAGGAAATGCAGGTAGCGGTACAGTCGGCCATAGCCGAGCCCAACAAGCCTGCCGAGTCCTATTTCGATGCCGGCAAGGAGCTGTATCTTGGCGGGCGAAATCTCTCAGGCGCGGCGCAGTATTTGCAGAGCTACCTGTCGTCCGGCGAACTGGTCGAGTCGGCGCCGGCCTTCCGGGCCCATTATCTGATCGGTGAACTCAACCAGAAGCTGGGGAACAACGGAGCCGCCGCTTCCGAGTATCAAGCCTCGCTGGCTTTAGCTTCTGGGTACGAGCCGGCAAAGAAAGCTCTCAGCCGCGTACAGTAATGCCTTCGCGTTGTTAGCATAGAGCACGGGATGCACTCAAAACCCCGGCGTTCCACAAAAATCACGAATCCGGCTAACAACTGCGGGCGGCTTCTGGGCCTCATCCTCGCATTGTTGTTGCTGCCGCGTCTGTGCGTTGCCGCCGATCCGCCCGACGCTGTGCCGATACCATTCCGCAATGCCGTAGAGCTCGCTTTACAGCACAGCGGCGTGATGGGCATCGCTGCCATGAACCAATGGCGGGCGCGCAAACAGTATGAAGAAGTCCGTGCCAACTGGATTCCGCAGCTGACCGTCGGCTCCGGCCTCGGCTACTCCTACGGATTTCCGCTGACACTCGAAGGCTCGGCGCCGTCGCTGGTGAATTTCAATTCGTCGCAGACGCTTTTCAATTGGACACTGAAGGAGTATCTGAAGGCCGCCAAGATTCAGTGGAAAGCCACTTCGCTCGACGTGCAGGACAAGCGTGCCGGCGTCATCCTCGATGTCGCTCTGACGTACGCCCAACTTGATCAACTAACCGGCAAGATCGCAGCGCTGACTGAAGCACAGGCGGCCGCGGAAAAAGGCGAGTTCATCAGCCAGCAGCGACTGCAGGAGGGCGTCGACAGCAAGCTTGAGCTCACCAGGAGCCAGCTCCTGACCGCGCGCATTCGCTTGCGCATCGCCGAGGCACAGGGGCAGTCCGATGTTTTGCGGCAGCACCTGGCAAGCCTGATGGGCGTGCTTGCTGACACCATCGTCACCGACCCACAGTCGATGCCAAGCATGCCTGCCATTTCGCAGGATGAAGATCTGCCGGCGCGGGCCGTCGAGAACAGCCTCGCTTTAAAGCAGGCGCACGAACAAACCGCTGCCGCACAAGCCCGCGCCAATGGTGAGCACAAGGCAACCTTTCTTCCCACCGTCGATCTGGCATCGCAGTACGCTTACCTGGCCAAATACAACAACTACGATTCGTACTTCCTCAACTACACTGCCAACAATCTGGCCGCCGGCCTGAACATCAAGTTTCCTCTCTTCAACGCCGCGCAGAAAGCCAAGGCGGAAGAAGCGAAAGCCGATGCCCTTATCGCAGGCAAGCAAGAGGAGTTGACCAGGCAGAAAGTCCGCGAAGACGCTCTGCAGCTGCAGCGTTCGCTGCGCCAGCTTTCCGCGGCGCGCGATGTCGCCAAGCTGGAGTGGGAAGTCTCACAGGGAGATCTGGAAGCGGTGAAGGGCCGGATGCAGACCGGCCAGGCCAACATCCGCGATGGGCAGAATGCCGAACTCGACTCCGACGACAAGCACGCCGCCTACCTCGACTGCCGAATTCGAGCTGAGCCGCGCCGAGCTGCAACTGCTTCGCCTGACTGGACAACTGGAGAATTGGGCGATGAAGTAGGACAGCACGGTCTCGGATGTTCGAGAACTGGAGAATGCGGGTGCCCCAGGTCTCGCGGTTTCGAGACCTGGGTATGCCTACGGTCCACGAGAACCCAGGTCTGGAAATCGCCAGACCTGGGGCACCCGCGCACCCGCGCCGAGGGCCGCATCTAACATTAGACTGGTCAATCAGTTCCGAGCATCGTGAACAGATGATACGATAGAGAGAGCTATGCCTTTGAAAACTCTACTCCTGAATCCTCCCTCGTTCGAAAACTATGACGGTGGCGCCAGCTCGCGCTGGCCGGCCACGCGCGAAATCGAGTCCTACTGGTATCCGGTATGGCTCGCCTATCCGGCTGGAATGCTGGAAGGATCACGGCTGCTCGACGCCTCGCCGCATAAGGTCGATGCCAAGCAGACCATCGAAATCGGCAAGGAATACGAATTCCTGGTGCTGTTCACCAGCACTCCGGGATTTCAGGGGGACATCAAGCTCGCGGCTGCGATGAAGGCCGCCAATCCCAAGCTGAAGATTGCCTTTGTCGGCCCGCACGTCACCACGCTGCCGGAAGCCTCGCTCAAAGACGGCGTGGCAATCGATTTCATCGTGCGGCGCGAGTTCGACTTCGCGGTTTACGAATACGCGAACGGCAAGCCGCTGAGCGAGATCCTCGGCATATCGTATCGTGGCGCCGACGGCAAGATCGTTCACAATCCCGATCGCCCAACCGTCGCCGATCTCGACGTGCTGCCCGATGTCGTCGACGTGTACAAGCGCGACCTTGATCCGCGGCGCTACAACGTACCGTTTCTGCTCTACCCATTTGTCTCGCTCTACACCACGCGTGGCTGTCCGGCGCAGTGCACTTTTTGCCTGTGGCCGCAGACGCTCAGCGGACATCCCTGGCGCAAGCGCTCCTCCGACGCGGTTGCGGCTGAGATGGCCAAGGCCAAGGAATACTGGCCGTGGGTGAAGGAATTCTTCTTCGATGACGACACCTTCAACATTCAGAAGGCGCGCACCATCGAGCTGTGCTCGAAGCTCAAACCGCTGGGACTGACCTGGTCCTGCACCTCGCGCGTTACCACCGATTACGAAACGCTGAAGGCGATGAAGGACGCCGGTTGCCGACTCCTGATCGTCGGCTATGAGTCGGGCGACCAGCAGATACTGAAGAACATCAAGAAAGGTGCGACCGTCGAGCGCGCGCGCGACTTCACTCGCGACTGCAAGAAGCTGGGCCTGATCATCCACGGCGACTTCATCCTCGGCCTGCCCGGTGAGACGAAGGAGACTATTCGCAAGACCATCGACTTCGCCAAAGAACTGGATGTCGAGACCATTCAGGTGTCGCTGGCGCACGCCTATCCCGGAACCGAGCTCTACGATTTTGCCAAGGCCAACGGCTTCCTGATCGGCGAAGGCGCGCAGATGGTCGACGAGATGGGCCACCAGGTCGCGATGATCGAGTATCCCGGCATCTCGCGCGACTACATCCTGGAGATGGTGCATCGCTTCTACGACGAGTACTATTTCCGGCCGAAGGCGATCTTCCGTATCGTCCGCAAAGCCGCATTCGATTCGGTCGAGCGCAAGCGTCTCTACAAGGAAGCGAAGTCGTTCCTGAAACTGCGGGCATCGCGTAATCGTTCGGTGAAGGAATCGCGCGAGCGGCAGAGTTCGGGTACCGTTCCGCCCGCGGCGGGAAGCGGCACAAACTCCGAATCCAAGACGGTTGAGCCGGTCAGCGTGTAGGACTCGGCGTGACCGTCCGCAAGTACTTAATCCTGCTGGCGGTGACGATCTTCGGATCGTCGGGCGATGTTTGCCTGGCGCGCGGCATGCGCGATTTCGGCGCCGTCACTACCTCCAATTGGCGTCAGCTGCTCGCCGTCCTGCTTGATCCCTGGGTGGTCGTCGGGATTTGCCTGCTGATTCTGTTCTTCTGCAGCTACCTCACGGCTCTGTCCTGGGCCGATCTCACCTACGTTCTCCCGGCCACCGCGCTGAGCTACGTTCTGATGGCGCTGCTGGCGAAGATCTTCCTTCATGAAAATGTGACGCTGGAGCACTGGCTCGGCGTCGGGCTGATCACAGTCGGTGTCGGATTTGTGGCGACCGGCCCCCCTTTGACCGCTCCTGCGCGTCATTCACGCGCGAGCTCCGACTCCGCTGCGTCCTCCATTACTTCGCGCGCTTCGGTCGCTCCGCAGAAGAGGAGCAAAGTATGACTGCCGCTGTCACATGGGCAGGTATCGCATCGATTGTCTTCACCGCGACCGCCGGCGACGTGCTGCAATCACGCGCGATGAAGGAGATCGGCGATCTGGGGGCAGTCCGCCGTGAACAGGGCATCTTTCATGTCGTCCGCCGCGTCGTCTCCAGCCCCCGATTCATGCTGGGACTGTTCTTCATGGCGTTGGCCTTCTTCAGCTTGCTGGTCACGCTGTCCTGGGACGACGTAAGCGTGATCGGCCCAGCTTCGGCGTCACTGACGTTCATTGCCAACGCGTTCGCCGCACGAATCTTCCTGAAGGAGCGCGTGGACCATCGCCGCTGGCTCGCCGCACTGTTTGTCGCCGGCGGCGTCGCGTTGTTGGCAAGATAGCAGTCAGCAATCAGCACTCAGCAGTCAGTCGGGTGGAACTGGCCTTCAGGCCAGCGTCCAGGCGTTTTTTGTTTCGCTGAGGCGGCTTTAAGCCGGCGGCAGTTCAGCCAGAGTGGGGGCCGGCGCCACGAAGAGAGGCCAGTCTAGGCAAGTTGATTGCTGACTGCTGACTGCTGATTGCTGATTGCTGATTGCTGATTGCTGACTGCTGAGTGCTGACTGCTAGCGTCTTACAGCGTATGCAGATACGCCATCAGATCGTTCAGCTGCTGCTGCGTCAGCTTGTTCTGAAAGGCCGGCATCTTCGCCCGGCCTAGCAGAATGATGTCGCTCACGCGGTCGTCGTTGGCGGGCATGCCATTCTTCATGAACGGCTTCTTGAACAGCCCATTCAGGCTCGGTCCTTTAAGATTGCTCTTGCTGTAGGCGAAGTGGCAGTCGGCGCAACGCGTGTCGTAGACCCTGCGACCGGCCGCCTGTTGCGCATTCAATCCCAGCTCGGCATCGGTCTTGCGCGGCTCAACATCGCAGGCGCTGAGAAGGATTGCGATCAGGCTGAGGCTTGCGGTCAGAACAAAGCGTGCGCGATGGGCGGTCAACGTCGGGTTCTCTGTGGGAGTGCGGAGGCTGCCACTGCGCCTCCATCAGAGTTAGAATACACCTCGCATGACGGTCACCATCAAACGTGTGTATGAGCTGCCTTCGCCGGAAGACGGCGCTCGCGTGCTGGTGGATCGCTTGTGGCCGCGGGGGTTGACGAAGGAAGCCGCCGCGCTCGATGCCTGGCTGAAAGATCTTGCGCCGTCAGACGAACTTCGCAAGTGGTACCACGCGCATCGGCAGCAGTGGGCGAAGTTCCGGGAGAAATATCTCAAAGAGCTTTGGACCGAGAAAGCGGCTGCCGCTCTGCAGCAACTCTACGACCTGGGCAAGCAACAGCGCGTGGTTACTCTGGTGTACGCATCAACTGACGAAGAGCGTAACAATGCAGTTGTTTTGAAGCAGGTGGTCGAAGGCGATCGCAAACCTCCGACCGGTACTGGTCCTATTCGAGTCTCCGCAGTGAAGCGCGCGCGAGCTGCCCGGCCAAAACCGTGAGCGACAAAATCGCGCCATCGCGAGTATGAACTTTTCGTGAACGATCTGCAGGCCGTCACGAATGTGCTGCTCGCGTCAAAAACTGCCTAGAGCGAAAATAAATTGAAGAAGTTTGAGTTTCGGTGCATAGTGTTGCCAACAGATTGGGGATACTAGTTCCGCACCGGGCCACGGAGTAGAAACTTGTCTCCTGAACTAGAGCAAATTCGCCGCGAGGTGGAGAGGCTGACACGCGACTGGTCCGATGCGGACTGGCACCGCGCCTTGGACGGCAAATGGTCGTCGGGTCAGATCCTGGAGCATCTCCTACTCAGCTTCAAAGGCACAACCAAAGGCGTTCGCAACGTGATGGAAGCCGGTAGGCCGCTCGGCGGCAAGCCAACGGTCCGCGATCGGGTGCGCACGTTGTATGTGGCGAAGTTCGGGATGATGCCATCGGGCAACATGTCTCCCGAGGCGGTAGTTCCCAAAGACGGCTTGGACATGGAATCATTGCGGCGTTTCTATGACGCGCTGGTCGCTCTGGACGCCACACTTGCCGACGCGGAGCGACGCTTCGGCGGCGACGCCAAACTGCTCGATCATCCCATCCTTGGACCGCTCAGCACCAAAGACTGGCGCCTCTTTCACCGCACTCATGCGGTTCATCATTTGAAGCAGATCGCCAAGGCGCAGCGCCAGGGCGTTGCACGTCCGACGGATCGGCAACTCTCGCACTAGAACATCCGCAGATACCACTTGAAGACCGCTTGACCCACGAAGACGACGGCGAGCGAACAGGCGCCGATGACGACGCCAAATGGCATCTCGCGACTGAGGAATGGCGTCTCGTCAGTCGGTGCGGCTTGATCCTCTCCAGGGGATTTCAACTTCTCGCCCGCCAGAAGAATGATCGCCCAAACCAATCCCAGCAGCGGCGCGAAGAAGATGACCAGCAGCACGAGTTTCGCACCCAGGAACGTGCCGGACATGGCCATCAAGGCAATATCGCCAAATCCCAGCCCATGTTTCCTTCGGACGAGGTAGTACAAAGCCCAGGCGAGAAAAAAGAAGCCCGCGCCAATCAGGCCGCCCACTATCGAATCCAGCAGCGAGAGGAGATGCGGGTTGTGCGTGTGCCGGCCATAGGCCCGAAGCACGATCGCGGTGAGGGAAAAGTCGGTCGGCACGAGCCACGAAAAGACCAGCCCCAGCACGATGCCGGAGTAGGTGAACTCCCGCGGCAGCAGACCAGTCTCGGCGTCCATGAAGATGAGCCCAAGGAGCAGGAAGCTGAACATGCAGAACTTCACCGTAAGCGCGCTCAAACCAAAGCTCAGATAGCAGGCTACGAACAACAACGCCGTCAACAACTCGACCGCGGGATATCGCAGCGAGATGCGGGCGCTGCATTGGCGGCAGCGGCCGCGCAGAATGATCCAGCTTAGCAGCGGAATGTTGTCGCGCCAGCTGATCGGAGCACCACAGGAGCGGCAATGCGATCGCGGGCTAACGACCGACTCGTCGTTAGGAATTCGGCTGATGCAAACATTCAGGAAGCTGCCGAATGCCAATCCGGCGACGAAGAGCACGCATTCCAGGAATAGGTCCAAGCGTTCGGTCGAAGACCTCGTTTAGGGATGGTGGAAGCATAACAATTCTCCGTGCATCAGGGCACAGTCTTCTTGCGCGGGCGGCATCTCACCGATCCAATTCACCATTTTACGGTTGATCAAGCGTACCTCCGGCGGACAATCCTTCCACCCCTCACCATTTTCCTCGCGAACCAGCACGCTATAGCAAACGACCGCCGTCCCCGGGTCCTGTTCCTTCCACTCCAACAGGGCAGCTTCCAGGCTATCGGACAGCGATTCGTTGGGGCGAAGACACAAGATCCATTCGTGCTCAGCATCCATGGCATAGGCGCCGGGAGAAACGCCGGGAATGGCAGTCTTAATCACCGCCCCGTATTCTCTGGCGACCCTGGCCGTGTCGTCTTCGGAGGAGTCGTCGATGATAAGAACTTCGTCACAGGGACGCAGCGATTCCAGGGTGCGACCGAGATGCAAGGCATCGTTGTGAGTCCGCAGCAGCGCAGTGAACTTGGGCATGGATGATCCTGGAGAGAATGTCGCAACCGTTTTTCGGCTGTGTAGAGATAGATGCAGAAAAGCCGGCTTCCGGGCATATGGCGACGTGACTTGTTGCAGCTGCCGTCCCGTTTTTCGCGCCCGAAAAACTGGCGGCGCAGATGTCGCCAGTACAAACCAGGCGCCGGCGGTTACGAGAGCGGGGTGCGGCCGGGATTGCTTGAACTCTGCGGCGTCACCGTCAGTGGGTTGATGATCTGGAAATTCAGCACGGCTTCGGGCGCAAGTTTGATTTGCTCGCCCTTCTTGGCAGCAGCAACGCCAGTGCCTGCGCCCGCGCCGCCGGCTGCTCCGATGGCAGCGCCTTTACCGCCGCCGATCAACCCGCCCAGTACCGCACCGGCAACCGTTCCCACACCGACTTTCGTTGCCGTGTTCTTGCCCTCGCCCTTACCCTGGCGCGACCACTGATTGGTCTGGACGTTGTAAACCTTGCCATTGACCGACGCCGACGTCAGTTCCAGCGTCAGCAGCGAGCTACCCGCAAACCGGCCGGCGCTCTGCACATTCGCGACACGACCGACAACATCCGCGCCGGAGGGAATGACCGTCTCGCCATTCAGAACAATCGGCGTGCTGAGACTGCCGTGAAAGCTGTCGCCAACCTTATTGCTCTCGGAGTCGAGCGGATCGTTGAGGCGCACCGAAAGCTGGGTTCCGGCGGGAATCGTGATCTTCGCAGGAGGTAGTGGTGGAGGCGGCGGCGCGACTTCCTGCGGCAGAGCTTCCGGACCCGGTGGAGGAGCATTGTTCGCCTGCAGGTCATCTGCTGACGAGTTGTCTTCTGCTGCAGGCTTGTGATGAGGCCGAGTCTTCGCCTCCGGTGCACGCTTCTTCGCCGGAGCCGGCTTCTTCGCGGGCGTTGGCGGTGGAGTCGCTTCCGCCTGCTGCACCTGCAGGTTGTTAATGACCGTCTTTACGCCGTCGATCGCACCGGCATCGTTGGCGGCTGCCGTGCGCTCGACATCGCTGGTCACCTGGCCGCTCAGCGTGACCACTCCACTCGCAGCCTGCACGCTGATCTCGCGGCTTTGAATACCAGGATCGCTATAGATCTTGTTCTGTACATCGCTGGCGACCTGCGCGTCGGTTCGTTCTTTGCGCGAGCATCCCGCCGTTAAAGCAAGGATCACCACCAAGCCAAAAAAGAGTAGCGGGCCCTTTGGTCCTCATTGCTACTCCTAAGATCGGTTTTGATGGTTGAAACACCGCAGCGCCCCAGTTGTCGCTCTCGGGCGGGTAAACTGCGGTGCATCAATAGACGACGGAGGGCGCCTAACGGAAGCGAGGCCAGCCCGAAGGCTAGTTTGCAGGCTCGGTCAGACGGTTGTTGATGGCGAACAACGCCAGCTCCAGACGGCTGGCAACGCCCACTTTGTCGAAAATGTTGGTCAGATGGTGCTTCACCGTGTCTTCGCTGAGCGAAAACTTCCTGGCAATCTCCTTGTTGCTGAGCCCGGCAACAATCGTCGTCAGGATGTCCATCTCGCGCTTGGTCAAACCGTAATTGCGCGGCGGTTTGTCGGCGGAGGGATTGGTGCGCATGAACTCGACAATGTCGCCTACCGCCTCGCGGCCAATCCAGTATTGGCCCAGCATGACGGTGCGGATGGCTTTCATCAGCAACTGGGTTGCGGCTTCCTTCATCACCACGCCACGGGCGCCTAACTGCAGCGCCTGCACGATCTCGAGCCGCTCTACCGCCGCGGTCAGCACGATAATCTTGGTGGGCAAATTGTTGCCGTCGTTGGACAGCTCGCGCAGAGTATCCATGCCCGGAACGCGCGGCATAGCCAGATCAAGCAGCAAGATATCGGGCTTGAGCTGGCGCGTTTGCGTGACGGCCTCGGTGCCGTCGGCAGCTTCGCCTGCCACTTCCAACTCGGGCTCCGCCTCGAGCAGACGACGCAGACCATCCCGGAAAATCGTATGGTCATCGGCGATGACAATGCGCACTGACGGCTCCTTCTTATCCATGGGACTCGTATCCTTTCAAAGGAATAGTAATCTCCAACCTCGATCCGTGCCCCGGAGTCGACTCGAGCATGCAGTCACCTCCGATGGCGCGAACGCGTTCCTTGATTACGGCTGGCCCACGACGCAGACAGTCCAGCTCCTTCAGCGTAAATCGACCAGCGAAAGGGAAACCGTTGCCATCGTCATTAACCACTAACTTCCACAAACCGTCCTGCGAGCCAAAGCGAACAATCGCCGAATGTGCGCCACTGTGCTTGCGAACGTTCACCAGCGCTTCCTGCACAATGCGCACAAGTTCCCGGCACGTAGCCGGAGGAAGCGTAACTTCCTGCAACTCCGATATAAAGCGCACAGCGATGCCGGTATCTCTGGAGAAACGTTCTACGAGTTCGGCCACAAAGTCAAGCAATTGATGAGGTCCGATATCGACCGGGCGCATGGTCTGCATCAACTCGCGCAGGTTCAGGACCTCCTGGCGCAGCATTCCCTGGATGCGTTCCAGCTCGGCCGCTTGCCCGGGATCCGCGCTGCGCCGGCGCAGAACGTCCACTTGCATCTCGATGCTGATCAGCGACTGGATCGACGTGTCGTGCAGCTCGCGGGCGACTCGGGCACGTTCGGTTGCGCCCGCTCGCGAGCGAAAGGCGCGGAACAGATAAACCGAGTAGAGGACCGGCGCCAGCTGGCGCATCACGTTTTGCGCAAAGCGCAGTTCATGCTCGCGTTGCCGGCCCAGTTGAGCGTTGACCAGAACCAGCCGTCCGCTCCAGTCGCGCCCCATCTCGTGGCTTACCACCAGCAGCGACTCCGCTCCAGGTAACGGCATATCGAAATCCTCGGTTGGCCCATTTCGAAGGCATCGTCCCTCTTCATCCAGCGCAGTGACGGAGCAGGCCCCGTTCGGAGGAATGCGACGCGCAAAAAACGCGTGGGGATATTTGGACAGAAGCTCGTGATTCTTTGTGTCCGGAGCAAGCTCCTGAACCTGGATCGCAGGCTGGTCTAAAGAGGGGATCTCCCACTTGAAGGCGCGCCCGGTGCTGCTCTGTGACGAGACTTCGTAAACGGCTGTGCCCTGGAATATCCGGCCTAACTCCGCAAGAACGTTTTGCAGCACCGAAGCAAAGCGGTTACCAACACGAGCCAAAGAAATCAGGTGGTTCGTCAGCGCAATTTCTGCGCGAAGTTGCTTCTCGGTCTCCGCCAGAAATCCCAGCAAGAAGCCCGCCATCAACAGGAACGCACAACGCATGATCAGCCGGGTTGGCTCCGCTGGGGTTAAGAACGCATCGTGCAAGGCTGACGGTCCATACGCCACCATGGTTGCGTGGAAGAGCAGTACGGCTGCGCTGATCAGCGCAGTGGTCATTGTCTCCACGAAACCCCAACGAAAAGCAGCCGCGATCATGGCAAAAAGAAACAGTATGAAAAACGTGCTGTTCGGTACCTCGGCGAACAAGCACAAAAGCGCGGGCCACGCAACGTCGTTCACCTGCGCGGTGATGACGAAACCACGGCTGAGCTCTTGGTTCCACTGCAGCCAGATCAGCAGGACTACGCTGGCGACGACGTAGCCCAACAGCAATACCAAGCCAACTCGATAGTGACCGCCGACACCGCCAAGGTGAAAAAGCCAAGCCCCTAACGACGTTAGTGCTACGAATAGCCGCGAGAAGGCCAAAACGTGCTCTACGCGAACATCGTCGTAGTTCAGCCCGATGATCTTTAGCCGCGACAGAAACCGCGGTGCGAACGAAGGGCGCACAAAAGCCTCGACCTTACTCTAAGCGTGCCATGATTATGACACGAAAGCGCTATAAGGCAACCAGATTCCACTTAGGAGGTCATGAGCGGTCGTTCCGGGGAATCACATCCCGACCGGGCCGGGACGGACGTCCGTCACGCGCCGGTGTGAGCTTTCTCACTGCACCCTGGGTTGTGACGGACTACGTTTGAGCTTGAGATAGTAGCGGTTTGGGAGCAAGATAGCGTCAAAACCATCGCTCCAGCAAGTGAACACGCAGCCGGTTGTAACGTTGCGTTGACGGATCAGCAAAGCGCAGCGCCTGCTAGAGCGATTGGGATAGGCAAGAGATTCGCGAAGCCGCACTTTCGTGCGTCGGGTTCTCGTGCCTGAAGGAGCATCGACAATGTGCAGATCGTGGTCGAAAATCGCTTTGACGGTCGGGGCACTGTTACTGGCGGTATCGAGTGGGCTCGCTCAGAAAGTAAGAGATACCGGACCGAAGTACGATGTCGCGAATGAGGTCAAGATCACAGGCGTAGTCCAGGAAATTCGCGAGGTGCCCGGCGCCTACGAAGGAATTTATCTGGTCGTAAAAACCGATACCAGCACTGTCCTGGTGCGGGTAGCGCCGGCGTCATTCTTGAAAGAGATGGATACGTCCTTCGCCGCAGGCAACCAGGTGCAGGTAACTGGAGCGAAGGCGCTAGGCGTACCCGAAGAACAGATTCTGGCGCGCGAGATCATCCTGGGCACGAACACCGTCACCTTGCGCGACGGCAAAGGCATTCCGGTGTGGGCGGGATGGAATCCAGCGAAGTAGGTTAACTTCTCCACCGGCTCAGCGGAATAGCCTTAGCGAGCTACGGATCGGATTACTTCTCAACCCGCAGGAAGTCGCCTGTCGAGGCGTTGACGGCGACCCGTAACTTCGCGTCGTCCTGGCTGTCCCCATAGATCACGTGCCAGATAAGCTGGTTCTTTGTCCCATCCCAATCCAACACGAAGAACACTGGCTGCTTGGGATTCTTTGCGGTCAGCTTCTGTCCGCCGTTCTTCTGGGCAACTTCGTAAGCTTTGTCGCTATCGATCTTGAGAAATCCGAAGTTGAAGACACGAGTCGAGGTGTTGGACGGACTCCAATTGTCTTCGGCAGAAAAACTGATGCCCTGCTCGGGCGCGTCCGGCCCAACCAGCCCCGACCACACGAACGTCTTCAACATGTTTCTTCCCGGCGAAGCGAAGGATGCACGCCAGACGCCGGCTTTCCCTTCGGAGGTGGGAGCATCGGGCGTAAAGCGCGATTGCAGCCGGAACGGAGCGGCGTCTGCTGCCCACTCGCGAGCGGAAATGTACATCTTCTGAAAGGCGAAGCGTCCCGTTTCGTATTCAGCCTGTTTCGGTGTGGCCGGGGCCGGCTTGCTTTCGGTGTTGTTGGTGGAGGAGCACCCGCTCAGGAAAAGAGCGAGTGCAAGAAAGACGATCGCGGACTTTCGCATCAGTGCGTTTCCTCGTACAGGTGGTGCAACTTGATTGAAGCACAGACTACGAACGGGGATGCCGGAGGCGCCAGAAATTGCCCTTGCAGGATTCTAAACGCGGATGAGTCCGTGTGGAGTCTGCAGGCATCTTATTCAACGCGATACAATAGAAACACCGCATGGCAACTGCCGCTGAACTGATCCAGATTGACATTGGCCCGCGCCAGCCTGCTCCCAAGCCGGAGTGGTTGAAGGCGCGCGCGCCCATGGGCGAGAACTACCACAATCTGAAGACGCTGGCCCGCAAACTGGAACTGCACACCGTTTGCGAGTCGGCGCATTGTCCCAACATCGGCGAGTGCTGGAACCATCACACCGCGACTTTCATGTTGCTGGGGAATCTCTGCACCCGGCGCTGCGGTTTTTGTGCCGTGCCGAAGGGACGCCCTCAGCCCATCGATTTCGATGAGCCTCGCCGCGTCGCCGAAGCGGTCGAGAAGCTGGCGCTGAAGTTTGCCGTGGTCACCAGCGTGAATCGCGACGACGACAACGTCGGTGGCGCTCGCGTCTTTGCCGAAACCATTCGCGAGATTCGGCGGCGCGTTCCCGAGTGCCGGGTCGAGGTGCTGATCCCGGATTTTCAAGGGTTGGAAGAGCCGCTGCGTATTGTGATGGACGCCGAGCCGAATATCCTCAATCACAACACCGAGACCGTGCCGCGGCTGTATCGGGTTGCGCGCTCGGGCGCTCGCTATGAGCGAACCCTGCGCCTCCTGGAGCGCGCCAGGGAGATGAATCCGGCGATTCCCACCAAGACCGGAGTGATGGTTGGATTGGGCGAGAGCACGGACGAGTTGCTGGAAGTATTTCGCGACCTGGCAGATCGCAAAGTCGACATCCTCACCATCGGCCAATATCTCCGGCCATCGAAGGACCACCTGCCGGTTGCGCGGTTATATCCGCCCGAGGAATTTCGCTTCCTGAAGGAAGAATCGCTGAAGATGGGATTCCGGCACGTCGAGTCCGGTCCGCTGGTCCGCTCCAGCTATCACGCGCATGAGCAGGCGGATGCCGGGGCGCGGATCGTTTAATTGATCATCCCGTGCTTAGTTATTTCAAAGCAGCTTCCGAAACTCTTCGATCGTAAGTCCGGCGCCGCGGATGATTCCGCCCATTGTGTAAGCATTCACGGGATTGTGCCGAGGTATCGTTAGAATCCGTTGTCCATCGGTCATTACGATGTGCTTGCCTTGGCGGAGAATCCAGAATCCCGCTCTCTCCAACGCGCGGACAGCCTGCAGGTGCGGGATTCCGGGCAATTTGCCCATCAGCTAGACTGCCACCTCGACCTCTCGGACATCTTTTCCGCGGGTCAACTCGCTGACTGCGTCCAAGTATTCGCGTATCGCATCCCTGATGTTTTCCAGGGCTTCCTGTTCGGTTGCGCCTTGCGACCAGCAGCCCGGCAAGCCTGGGCACGATACCGCGAAGCCTTCCTCCGACCGCTGCAAAGCCACCCGATAAATCATGGTCCTATGTTACTCCTCTCTAAGAGCACAGAACCGCGTAGCCCGTTCGCTATTGCCTTGCGCTTACTTCTGAACGAAGCTCCTTATCCTACGCAGCACCGATTCCGGCGCCTGAACCTCCAGGTCGACAAATCCGTCGCGATATTTTCGTGACAGGACGACCGACTTAGCATCAAGCGTCGCTAAAACTTTTCCTTCCGCCTGCGGGACGTGCAGATGGACGCGTTGAATCGGATCTTCTTCAATCCGCGCATCGATCGCTTCCAGCAGCTTATCCAGCCCGAGACCCGTAACGGCGGAAACATGTACCACATTGTCAGAGTCAAGAAGGCTTCCCCGCTTCTTTTCCGACAGCAGGTCGACCTTGTTCATCACATAAAGACGCGGCTTGTCCTGCACCTCGAGTTCGCGCAGAACATCTTCCACCTGCACCTGCTGCTCACCGGCGGTGGGACTGGTCACATCAGCCACATGCAATAGAAGAGACGCTCGCTGTACCTCTTCCAAAGTCGCGCGAAAAGCGGAAACCAGCGTATGAGGAAGGTTGCGGATGAATCCCACAGTGTCAGACAGCACGACTTCGCGCTTGGAGGGCAGCTGGATGTGCCGCATTGTGGGATCGAGCGTCGCGAACATGCGAGCGCTTTCCAGCACGCCGGCTTTGGTCAGCGCGTTGAAGAGGGTCGACTTGCCGGCGTTGGTGTAGCCAACGAGCGCCACGGTCGCGATGGGCGCCGATTCCCGCCGCTGGCGCTGTTGTCCGCGAATACGGCGAACATTCTCCAGTTGCTGCTGAACATGACGGATGCGGCGATAGATCTTGCGGCGATCGGTCTCCAGCTGGGTTTCGCCCGGACCTCTGGTGCCAATGCCGCCGCCGAGCTGCGACATCTCGATGCCGCGCCCGGCCAATCGTGGCAGCAGGTATTGCAGCTGCGCCAGTTCGACCTGCATCTGGCCTTCGCGCGTTCGGGCGTGACGCGCGAAGATGTCGAGGATGAGCTGCGTGCGGTCAATGACGCGAACATCGAGCTCGCGTTCCAGGTTGCGCTGCTGGGACGGGGTCAGTTCGTGGTCGAAGATGACAAGCTCGGGCGCGCTGGAGGCGACCGCGCCCTTGAGCTCTTCTACTTTTCCGCTGCCGATGAGGGTTGCCGGATCGGGTTTTTGGCGCCGCTGCAGAATCTCACCAGCGATGCCTGCTCCGGCGCTGGTGGCGAGCTCCCGCAGCTCGGCCAGCGACTCCTCGGCGGTGAACTCCTGAGTTTCGAGGTCGGCAAAAGCGCGAGGTGCGGCTGCGTTGCGCGCGACTCGAGCAACCGGCGGCACACTCCCGGAGGATGGTTGGGATCGAATCTCCTCACGGGCGCTCGCGGGAGAGCGCTCTGCGGCACTTTTTCTGGCTGAGCGGGACGCGAATTCCACCCCCACCAGGAAAGCCCGCTCGAATTGATGGCGGCTGGTGGGCCAGGAGCTGTCACCCGCTCCCGATCTTCCTCGCCTCACGCTCAAAGACTATTCCTCAACCACCGCTGGTGCCACGCTGCCTTCGCTGAGCGGAGCGGACGACGATACCATCGGCCGTGACTCCATATGGCGCTCCGGATGCACAACGCGTGACATCACAACGGTAGAAATGGCGTGCTTGAAGATCAGCTGCTCCTGATTGTTGGTCTCCAAGACGACCGAGTATTTATCGAACGAGCGAATTCTGCCCGTCAACTTCACCCCGCTGAGGAGATAGATTGTGATAACCGATTTGTCTTTGCGGGCTGTATTCAGGAACGAGTCCTGTATATTCTGTGCTGGTTTGCTTTCCATAAGGTCCCTCTCCGCCAACCGCAAGAAACAGCACAGCCCCAAAGGTCGCGGCCCCACACGAACCAAGGGTCTGTCGAGAATAGTAGTCTGCCCACGCGTCCGATATCAGGACGCCCGGCAGAAAAAATTTTGAGCCACTTTACGATAAGACGCCCGGAGAGCGATTTCAACAGCAACCAGCACAAAGCACTGTGATGTAGAATTCGCTCCGTTTACTAAGATGCGAGTTTCCCGGCGAAACCTTCTATTTTTGGAGAGGAAAATGAGCACTTTTGGGGTAGTTGCGCTTGCGGCACCGCAAATCGACCTTCCGGGAGGCGAACAGGCCGCCCTGATCGTCCTTCGCTGGATCCACCTGGTTGCCGGAATCATCTGGGTGGGCCTGCTCTACTTCTTCAATCTGGTGAACATGCCGTTTCTACAGGAGCTTGACGCCCCACAGCGGGGGGTCGTCATTCCCAGGCTCATGCCGCGGGCCATGTGGTGGTTCCGCTGGAGCTCGCTGGTTACCGTGTTGGCCGGTTTCGCCTATTGGAACCGCATCGTCGGCGTGGATGCGCAGAATGCGATTGCCGCTGGCGAGACGGCCTCTGCCGGCCGGGTAATCGGCAGTTTCGTGCTCATCTGGACGATTGCCTTTGCGGTGCAGATGGGGCTGCTGATGTCTCCGGCTGAGGTGCTGCGCAAGGGAGCGGTGTTCGGCATCATCATGGCCGTCGTTATCGTGGCTGCGGCCTACGTTTTCCTGGCGGTGAACGAACAGGGATGGGAGAGCAATCGCGCCCTGGCGATTGGGATTGGCGGCGGCATCGGGTGGTTCATGATGCTGAGTGTTTGGGGCATCGTCTGGCGCATGCAGAAGAAGATCATTCGCTGGACCGCAGAGAGCGCTGCCAAGGGCACGGCGATGCCACCGGAAGCGGCCAAGGTCGCCCGGCTGAGTTTTCTGAGCGCGCGGCTCAACTTCTGGCTGTCGTTCCCCATGCTGTTCTTCATGGGCGCGGCCAGCCATTACATGATGTTCACGGGGCGATAACTCGCTTCACCGGCTGTAAAATTGATGCTTCACTATGACACCCAAAGCCGTTGACGATTCTGTTGTTTCTCCGGATACCGCAGCCACCGCGCCCGTTCCGATGCTCGATCTGAAGCGGCAGTACGCGAGCATCAAGGACGAGGTCGCCGAGGCGATCGACCGCGTCCTGACTACGCAGCACTTTATCGGCGGGGAAGAGCTGGCAGGATTTCGAGCGCGAATCAGCGGAGTATCTGGGTGTGCGCGCCAGCGTGGGCTGCGCCTCCGGAACGGACGCGTTGTGGCTCGCGCTGCGGGCTTCGGGAGTCGAAGAGAACACCAGCGTCGTCACGACGCCGTTCAGCTTCTTCGCATCGGTGAGCTCGATTGTTCGCTGTGGAGCGACGCCCGTGCTGGCCGATGTCGATCCGGCAACTCTGAACCTTGATCCCGCTAAGGTGGAGAACGCGTTGAAGCGCGGCCGCAGTCAGAACATTCGCGCCGTGATGCCGGTTCACCTCTACGGGCAGTGCGCGGACATGGATCGCTTCGCCCAGTTGAGCGAGCAATATGGCGCAGCGATTGTCGAAGATGCAGCGCAGGCGTTCGGCGCGGCGTGGAAGGGAAAGAAGGCGGGAGCGCTGGGCAAGGCAGCGGGCTTCAGCTTTTATCCCACCAAGAATCTCAGCGCCTGCGGCGACGGGGGCTGTGTCACCACCGACGACGAAGAGCTAGCCGATCACGTGCGGCGGTTGCGCAATCACGGCAGCCGCGAGCGCTATTACCACGAAGAGATCGGGTGGAACAGCCGGCTGGATGCGATTCAGGCGGCTGTACTGCGCGTGAAGTTGAGGCACCTTGACGATTGGAACCAGAAGCGTCGAATCGTTGCGTGCCGCTACCACGGCCTGCTCGCCGGCGCCGGACTGGTTAAAGCCGAAGGGACGAGAGTGAGTGCGCAAGCGCCGGTCGCACTGCTGGCGACTCTGCCGGATGCGCACCACATCTATCACCAGTTTGTGATTCGCGCCTGGCGCCGGGATGAGCTGCAGCGGTTCCTGACCGAACGGGGCATCGGAAGCGAGATTTACTATCCTGTGCCGCTGCATCTGCAGAAGTGCTTTGCCTATCTCGGATATCGAGCCGGCGATCTGCCGGAGTCGGAGCGCGCCGCGAAGGAAGTGCTGGCGCTGCCGATATTCCCCGAGCTGCGTGAGGACGAGCAGCAACGCGTGGTCAGCGCGATCGCGGAGTTCTATAGCAATTAGGTCGGGTAGTGCGGCGCTTCAGCGCCGCGATGCGGTCGACAATGGAATTGGGGCTGGGGCGATCATGTTCATGATCGCCCCAGCCCCATCTCGATGAGCAGAGCTTGACGCCGGCCTGAAGGCCGGCTCTACCCGATCTTAGTGCTGCTTGTGTTTGTGGCCAGGCTGGCCGGTGTGTTTGGCCGATAGCTCTTTCATACGCGCGGCGAGGGCGGTTTGGTGCTTGGCCTTCTCGGCCGCTTCTTCATCCGGCGAGAGCACGCGGCGCACGATCGGTCCATTCAGCTTGTAGGTCTCGTCTACGATTCGGCCATCATCAATCTTTTCGCGGATGGTGAAGGTCGGCAGATCGCCCTCCTTACCTCCAAAATCCTGGTGCCCGACTTTTACCGGCAGATAGCCTTCGAGATTGTGCTCGCGATAAGCGGTCTCATAGCGATGCTTGGCGCGATTGCGGGTGAAGACACGAATCTGGTTGTAGTCGTACGGCAGGCCATCCTTCGGCTCGTTCAGCAGGACGAGATATTGCGGCTGCGGCTTGCCATCTTCATCGACGTTGTTGAGGACGAAATATCCGATGATGCGCTGGCCTTCGGCGTACTGCGCGATGTCGAGAGGAACGTCGAGATCGATCATGCGCAGCAGCACCCAGCCCACGTGTCCGGCCGAGGTGCGCACCAGGTACCAATCCTCCATGGCCGGCTTCGGCGGAGGGGGCTGGTCTTTGCCAGTGGGAGTTGCAGCCCCGCCGGCTGCGGATGGCGGAGTCGATAGCGAGGAACTCTGGGTTGCTGGGGCCGGAGGCACGACTGGTTTTGTTGCCGACGCTGCCGCTCCGGCTTTCGCCGTTGTCGCAGAGGCGCCAGGTTTTGGTTTGCTTCCCTTCGTCTGCGGCGTTTTAGACGGCGCAGGCTTGGGCTTCGACGGATTCTTTTCTGCCGTCGCGCGCCTCAGCACATCCACCTTCTCGCCATCTTTGAGCTGATAAAGATGATCGGCATCGCGAGAGGGCTCGACGTGCATGTTGAGCTCGGCGCGGGTCGTTCCCTTGGCCTGGATCGGAGTGTTGGCGTTGTCCTGCGCCAGCTTCTGGAAACCGTCGTAGATCTCCTGTGGCACCAGGCTGCGCTCCTCGATCCAGCCCTCCTGGCCGCCGTCGGTGCGCACACGAACAAATCGCCGCTGCTTCTCCAGCACTTCGACGCGATCTCCGTTATGCACGGTGCCCATCTTGTTGAACATGGTGGCCACGCGATCGCGCAGGCTGGTCTCCGGCGCCGAGACATACATGTACTCGTGATGCGCCATGCTCTGGCGCTTGCACGCCGCGCCGAAGACGAGCAATAGCATCGCGAATGCCGGCAGGATGAGATGGAAGTGAGAACGGAAGGATTTCACTGGGCCACAGAACAATATAAATCAGTTGCCAGTGGTCAGTTGTCGGTTGTCAGTTAGCAAGTCAGATGCGGGGAGGAGGCTGGGGAATAGGGAATAGGGATCAGGGACAAGCGCGATTGGGGGCGAGGAGCGGAGTCGAATCGGAGTTACAGCATTGTGCCTACGGCGTCGCTTCGGCGACGAGGCAGGCGTCGGCGGAATCTCTGCCGACCACGGCGTAGAGCTGAATACTGCCGGGATGCGGTATGTCGCGAACATAGGCGACCCAGCCGAAGCGGGCGGGATCGGAATTCGGCGTGGCGGCGGATGAATCCTGCGGAATCGAGACGCTGGTGCCGTAGCCGCTGATGCGATCGTTGGTGACTGCGACGAGGTCTCTCGCCGGACGATTCGACAGCTTGTCCCAGGCATAGCCGGTGATTCGCAAGCCTTCCCCATCGTTAGCAGGGAAGACCTGCGTTGAGGAAATGTAGCCGGAGCAATCGGTGGCGGGACGGACGGTATAGGTGGCGTCAAAGGGCTGTCCGAGCTGCGCGTAGAGATTGCCGGCGAAGATCGAGAGATGGTTGTCTTTCATGTATCGCGCGGCTCGCAGGACGGCTTGCGGATCGGGATAAGCGTCAGCTAGAGCCGCGGGATCTTGCACACCGGTCAGCAGGGACAGAGAGATTCGCTTCAGCCGCAGCTGGCGCCACTGCGCGTCGATCAGCGGCAGGCGGACTTGGGTGGCAAAGCCTAGCATCAGCAGAAGCACGACTGCGGAAAAAACATTGAGCCTCAGGGGACTTGGTTGCGGATCACTGTGTGAACTGCCCCGCCCTAGCGCAAAAGACGCGCTAGAACGGGGCACCCGGTGTTGTTGCAATGGGAAAAGTATCGATAGCCCCAGGCTGCACCAGAAGAGCAGCGCGAAAGTCTGGTAGCGAGAAGCAGTGGCCTGTTCGAGGCCAAGATGCAGGCGGCCGGAGGCGGTGATGAACGCCGTCGCGATGCACAGCAGCATCAACAGAGAAAGCTGTAGCTGAAGAAGCGAAGCCCTCCCACGTTGTGGGAGTACGCGAATGATGATGACGGTTGCTATCCAGAGACCGACCGCTCCGGCCAGCAGCGGGATCCATCCGCTGGAGTGACGAACGAAGGTGCTGCCGAAATATACTGCGACGTAGTGGAGGGTTCTGTCGGCAGCAAGGGCGAGGCCGGGAAACTCGGCGGGTGGTCCGGGGCGATGGTAGTGATACAGATACAGCCCGATGTTTGCTGCCGCGAACAGGGCGATCACAAGCAAGGTTGAACGCCTCATGCCGAGCAATAGCGCAGCCAGCAGCAAGAGTGGCCAGAGGAGCATTCCGTTGGCGAGCGACCAAGTTGCAATCGTCGTTGCAAGGATTGAGGTCGCAAGCAGCCAGGCGTGCGATTTTCGGTAATACAGCAGCAGCGAGAGTATCGATAGAGTCGCCATGGCTGCCGGTATGACGAATTGCAGCTGAAATCCCCAGATCAGGTTTTCCTGCTGCGTAGGGCACAGAATGCAGTAGGCGATGAGGCCGGTCCCGGTTCTCCAGGCCGAGCCGCGCAGTCCGCCGAGCGTCCACAGGCTGAAGCTGAGGAGCGCTGTCTGCAGCAGTTGGATGAAGAAGATGCTGGTCAGCAGAAACGCCTGCGTGCCGCGGAAGAAGTAGACGTCGATTAAGAAAAAGAGTTTGGGAACCAGGATGCGATGTTCGTTGTGTTGTGCCCAGAGCCAGGCGAGCGGCCATGCTTTGCCGGTGGCAAGATGATCGAAGAGCGCCCATTCATCCCAGTGCGGCAGAGGCGAATAAGTCGTTATGACGATGTACGCGGAAGCGATGCCTGCGCCGACGCCGGCCAGCAGCACGGCATAGGAAAGAAAGACGGAGAGGCGGGAGTCAGCAGGGGGATCAGTTGGCGTGGGGCCAGTGGTCATTCAGATTGATATTGCATGATAGCCGCAGGAAAATCCCACGGAAAACCACGTGCGTTGGAACGGCAACGGTCCGGATGTGCCGTCCCTGAAGGAACTCCGGTTTGTTTTTGGCGCGTACCCAGCGCTTCCGCGCTGGGCTAATTACTTTCGCCCTCCGGGGTGCTTCGCCTCTGCCAATGGGAAGAGAAGCAGGTCCCTCGACTTCGTGTCCGCCGATCCGGCGGATCGACGGACGCTTCGCTCGGGATGACAATAACGTGCAACGCTGGCGGCACGGCTGAAGCGGTGCCCTTTCAAAACCCACTGTTTTCACCACACTCTGCAGGCGTTCTCGCGCACCATGGGCTGGCCGGCCTTGCAACCGAAGGCTTCCTGGAAGGCGGCCGAATTCTGGACGACGCCGTTAACCCTCCAGCGCCCGGGCGAATGCGGATCGATGATGGCCAGCTTGCGCGCCTGCTGATCGGTCATGTTCTGGCACCAAACCTGTCCGTAGGCGATGAAGAAGCGCTGCTGCGGCGTGTAGCCATCGATAGGCTTAACCGGTGTGTTGCCGATGATGTTCGTCAACGCCATGTAAGCCAGCTTGAGGCCGCCATTGTCGGCGGTGTTCTCGCCCAGCGTCAACCGCCCATTGAGCATCACTTCGCCCTTGTCATCCTTCACGGCGACAAAGCTGGAGTACTCGTCAGCCGTACAAGTGGCGCGCTCTTCAAAGGCCTTGGCATCGTCGGCGGTCCACCAGTCTTTCAGATTACCGTCGGCATCGAACTTACGGCCCTGATCGTCGAAGCCGTGCGTCAGCTCATGCCCAATCACCGCGCCAATGGCGCCGTAATTCACCGCGTCATCCATGTTTTGGCCGTAGAAGGGCGGTTGCAAAATGCCGGCAGGAAAGGTGATGTCGTTCATCTCCGAGCGGTAGTAGGCATTCACGGTGGGCGGCGTCATCGTCCAGTCTTTCTTGTTCGTCGGCTTGGAGATTTTGTTGCGCTGCCGCTGGACCTCAAATGCGGAGGCCCGCGTCACGTTGCCGGCGTAATCGTCGCGCGTCACGACGACGGTGCTGTAGTCGCGCCACTTGTCGGGATAGGCGATGTTATTGACAACCGCATTCAGCTTCTCATAGGCCTTCTGCTTGGTGGTGTCCGACATCCAGGCCAGCTGGCCGATGTCCTGATGCATGGCCGCCTCGATGGCCTGCACCATCTTCAACGTGCGGGCCTTGGCGTCGGGGCCGAATACCTTGTCGACATAAAGCTGACCCAGCGCCATGCCGAGATTACGGTCGGTGGATGCGACGCAGCGCTTCCAACGCGCTTCGATCTCTTTCTGCCCCGAAAGGTAAGCGCCGTTGAACTGAAAATCCTCGTCAACGAAGGCCTTGGTCAGCGTCGGCGCGTAGGTGTCAAGCGCGCGCCAACGGAGATAGATTTTCCAGTCATCAAGGGAAGTTGCGCTGATCTGATCGTTCACCGCCTTGAAGAAGTCAGGATTACTGACATTCAAGCTGGTGAATTTGGGCGCGCCGCTGTCGGCGAAAAATTCGGTCAGCTGGAAATTGTGGCGCGGCAGTCGCAACTTCGGTGACGCTCATCATGTGATCGCGGGTGTGCGGATCGCGGCGGACGGTGCGATCCATAGAAGCTTTGGCGAGAGCGGTTTCGATGGCGAGCACGGTCTTGGCTTCGGCGGCGGCGACATCGGGCTTATCACCGGCCAACTCGAACATCTTCTGCACGTGCTCCACATATTTCTGTCGCGTCTCGACCGACTTGGCGTCGTCCTTGATGTAGTAGTCACGATCGGGGAGCGTGAGCCCGCCCTGGTCGAGGTTGGCGATGGTCTGGCGCGAGTCATGCATGTCGGGCATCTGGCCGAAGCTGAAGAGCACGCGGACGCCGTCGCGCTGCATGGCGCTGACTTGCGGGATCAACTGCTGCTTGCTATTCAGCGCGGCGATGGCCTTCATCGTTGGCGCGAGCGGCTCGGTACCGCGCTTCTCGATAACGGTCTCGTCCATGCAGGCAGCGTAGTAGTCGCCGACTTTCTCCTGCACGGCGGTGCGCTGGCCGGGAGCCTGGACCTGCTCCAAAATGTCGCGCAGCACGTAGAGGTTGCGCTCACGCAGTCCGTAGTACCGTCCCCAGCTGGACTTGTCCGGCGGGATGGGATTGTTCTTCATCCAGTTGCCGCAGGAGTACTGGTAGAAGTCGACGCAGGGATCGACGGTCTTGTCCAGGGCAGTCAGGTCGAAGTTAGGGATTTCTTTGGGGATGTCGGAGGACTGAGTGGAGTTGGAGTTTTGGGCGGCACCAAGTAAAGAAACCAACAGAATTGATAAGAGAGAAAGAGGAGTTAGAACCCGCATGTGTACCTCGAAAATCTTTTCATCGTCGCCCGGGTTTCGATTGGTGATTCTATCTCGCCTGCCGGGCGTGGAAGGAAATAGGTTGATTGTACTCTGAGAATAGAACAGATCGGCTTCCCGGCGTCGGCTTGCTTCTAGAACTCGTCACTACAACGATGCTGTTGCACTTTGGGCGGCAAACACAAGATCCCGAAAAACGCGGCGCTGTAGGCGTTTGCCGCTCCGGCCCGCCGCATGATCCGCGGCAGGTTTCGCCTGAGCTGGAGATAAATCCGATACATCTCCTGCACCGAGGGCTGCCGCGTCTTTCGCACAAACATGTCACAAAGCGCGCCAAGAACGCCCTTGACGGTGCCCCGATGAATGCGGACGTCGGTCCCATCTAAGTCGCTCAATGACTTGTTGATTCTATGCGGGACTGTTTCGCAGACGTACCAATTCTCTCCTCGCCTGCGAGCATCACGGGCGACAGCGAGTCCTAATTCGAATGGCATGTTGAATCGTGGGACTCTAGGCGATTTCGCGTCGAGTTGGACGCGTGAAAGATCATGGATGGAATGGTCGCAGCACTCAATCAGTTGCAGAATCCGTTCGAGCCTGCGGCTGCTGGTGGGGATTTCCAGTGTGGCGCGTGGAATCAGACCAAAAGCGCTCAAACCGGCAATGTAGGCTAAATAGAGATTCTCGAATGCATTGTCGTAAGGGACATTCAAGAACACATAATTCCGCTCAGCGCTTTTTCGACGCTTTCTTGCGGGCATATTTTACGGTTGGGCCATGTCCATTGGCGCGAGTGCGTCTCCCCGACTCACGTTTTAACAACATTCGCTCAACGCGCTCTGCCTCAGTTACTGAAACCCCGAAGGCTCGAGCCGTTTCCGCGAGACTCGGGAACGGGGTGTCGATTATGGCTCTGCGGCTCATCCTGCCCTAACTCTAGATTGTCCGGACAGCAATTGCAATTGCTGTCCCGGGCGCTTCACCCCGCTGTCACGCCCCGTCCCTTCACGTTGGCGCGGATGAATTCGATGATGGAATCCATAGGTGTTCCGGGCTGAAATACCGCGGCCACGCCTTGCTTTTTCAGCGCCTCGACATCCTGATCGGGGATGATGCCTCCCACTAAGACGAGCACGTCGTCCATGTGGTTCTGCTTAAGCAGATCCATCACCCGCGGCACGATGGCATTGTGCGCGCCGGAAAGAATGCTGAGACCGATGACGTCGACGTCCTCTTGCAGCGAGGCGGTGACGACCATCTCGGGGGTTTGGCGCAAGCCGGTGTAGATGACTTCCATGCCGGCATCGCGCAGGGCGCGGGCAATGACTTTGGCGCCGCGATCGTGGCCGTCGAGGCCCGGCTTGGCAACAAGTACTCGAATTTTAGGATTGGAAGACATGAGTAACGCTCTTCGCTCCTCGCTATTCGCCTTTCGCTAAATCAAAGGACAGAGCGAGGGTATGGTTTCCTGGCCAGCTCGCAGTTCTAAGCTGAACAAGCGATGATATACGCTGCGCCAATTTTTCGTAAGTGAGGCGCGACACAGCAAGAGGGTTGCATAAGCCGCGAGCCGCGAGCTTCGGGCTTCGAGCCACCGAATCCCAGGCCCCCTATAATGTTTTAACCATGCGGATTCGCCTGCTCACGTTGATTCTGTTTATCGCGACCGGATTTGCCCGCAGCCAGGATCTCCAGATCCAGCCGCTGCCCTCGCAAGGGATGATTGTGGGCCAGGGTTACACCTTGCCGCTGCAGGCGACCGGAGGAATAGCGCCCTACGCATGGCATCTGGTGCAAGGCGAGATGCCGCCGGGGCTGAAGCTGCATCCGCATACCGGCAAGATCACGGGCTCGCCGACGGTGCCGGGTGACTATCGATTCACCATCGGAGCCGGCGACGCCAGCATTCCCAAGTTGCACGCGCAGCGCGATCTCGTAATCCACGTGATTGCTGGGTTGGCGGTTGACTGGAAGGAGCCTCCCGCGGTGCACGGCAACAGCATTTCCGGCTCGGCGGTGGTGACCAATGAGACGGGGGTTGATTTCGACTTGACGGTAGTCATTGTCGCGGTCAACGAGATCGGGCGCGCGACGGCGCTGGGCTATCAGCATTTCAAGCTGCCGCGCAGAGCACCAGCCCGGTGATTCCGTTCGGCTCGAGCCCGGGCCTGGGGACGTATTACGTGCGCGTAGATGCGGTGGCGCATCAGCCGACTCATCACTATGTGTACCGCGCCAACAAGCAGACGTCGGAGTCGATCAAGGTGACGCAGTTCTGAGAAGAAGGATTTACCACGGAAGCACGGAGGAGCACGGAAGATTCTAAGAGAAAATAGTCCGTGTATTCCGTGCTTCAGTGGTTGAATGCTTTTCGATTGAGTCGCCAGGGTAACGGGAAACCAAATGGATCACCTGTCGCGGCAGAAGACCTTCCAGAAGACGATCGAGGGCGAAGAGCTGGACGGCTTCGTGGTCACGCATCCGGCGAATCTGCGCTACCTGTGCGGCTACAGCGGGAGCAATGGCCTGCTGCTGTTTCTCGACGGGCGGCGCGTCTTCTTCACCGACGGGCGCTACACCAGCAGGCGCGCGAAGAAGTTCGCGGCGTGCGGGTGGTCATCGCCAAGGGACCGCTGCTGGATGCGGCGGCAAGAATCATCGGCGATCGGAAGCGCGTGGCGATAGGCTTGGAGGCTGATCACACCAGCGTCGCGGCGGCGAACGATATGCGCCGGGCGCTGCGAAAGAAAGTCACGTGGAAGCCGGTCTCCGGGCTGGTAATGCGCCAGCGGATGATCAAGGATGCGGAGGAGTTGAGCATCATTCGCAAAGCGGTGCGGATGGGAGCCGAGGTTTACGAGCAGGCGTTGAGAAGATTCGCGCCGGCGTGGCGGAGTCGGAGATTGCCGGCGAGTTGGAATTTGCCGCGCGGCGAGCAGGCGCCGATGGCATGTCGTTCGAGACGATTGTGGCGGGGGGAAAGCGCTCGGCGTTGCCGCATGGGCGAGCGTCGGGGCAGCCGATCCCGCGGCGTGGATTTGTGGTGATCGATTCCGGAGTGGTGTTCGACGGCTACTGCTCGGATATGACGAGGACAGTACATGTCGGTCGAGCGAGCCGCGAAGAGCGTCGCTGGTATGACGCTGGTGCTGGAGGCGCAACTGGCGGGAATCGCGGCGGTGAGATCTGGCGTGACGGCAGGCGATGTAGATCATGCTGCGCGCGAGGTTCTGCGGCAAGCCAAGCTGGACAAGTTCTTCACGCACTCCACCGGTCACGGAGTCGGGCTGGAGATTCATGAGCCGCCGCGGCTGGGGACGGGACAGAAGGAAGAGCTGCAAGCTGGGATGGTGGTGACGATCGAGCCGGGAATTTACGTTGCGGACAAGGGCGGCATTCGGATTGAGGACATGGTGGTAGTGACGGCGAAGGGATGCGAAGTGCTGACGCCGGTGGGCAAGGAGTTGGTAGAGATCTGATGGGCGTTAGGGCGCAGTGACCGGGTTCAAGAGCGCGAACGGTTCAGGAGCGCGATGATAAATGAATCTGTCTGAGACCCCAGGTACGATCAAGAAATTTGGCCGAACGAATTGGAAGTTTCAGCGAACGTTTCGAACGCCGTTGAAGAACTTGCCTCCTTTCGTAGAAACAATCATCAAAGCCGTGCCGGAAATCAAGGGGGCTGAACTTACGGTAGTGGGCTACTTTGAATTTGAGCCTTAATAGTTCCGCATGGCATACTGTAGTCATGCCAAAGCGGATTAGCAACAGACCCGCCGACGTAAACCAAGCTGCTCACCTGATGGTGGAGCGTTCCACGTCGGAACTGGAAGCCGCGCCTGCCAAGAAACCGCACAAGGTCACGAAGGCGGAAATCTCTAGGATCATGTCCGCGATGGGCAAGTATGCGAACAGCGGGTTTGGCTTCTCATTGGCCATGACCGTTTTCCCCCTTTTCGACTTCGTTTGTTGAAAGGCAGAACTGGACAGTTCGCACCACGATGCGACGCTATACGCGATTGTCGAATGGCTTCTCGCGCAAGCTGGAGAATCACGCGGCGGCAACGGCTCTAAACTATTTCGCGTACAACTTTATCAAGATTCATCGTACACTTCGCATGAGTCCAGCTATGGCCGCTGGCGTTACAGATCGCCTGTGGGACGTGAGTGACCTCGTGGCTCTGTGGGAAGCATACGAGCGGAGGGCGGAAAGATCGGCGGCATGACCACGATTGATAAAATTATCTACGCGGTTTCCGTTGCTGGTATATGCGCTCCCATCTTGCTGGGTGCGTTTATGCTCTATTCCGCTTGCTTCCGGCGATCTTGGGGGAAGGGCAAACGTTACCCTGTCACGTTGAACATGCGTCTATTCGCGGGCGGAATGGGACTCTTCTTGCTGTTTGCGTGCACTCGGGAGTTAGTACGTTTTCTAGAGCGTTATTCAAAGTAGCCCACTACCGAACTTACCATCAACGGTGTGGTGTTTGAACCTCGACATATGATCGAGCTGCTGACCAAATATTCAGTCCCGCTGCACTACAGTCATGACATCACGCTGACAGCCGCAGGTGAAGCCGAAGCCGAGGCGCTCCTTCACGCGGTTTTGAGCGATTGGGTCGACTTCCTGTTTGTGCCAAACCCCAAACCGTTCGTCATCTACGCGGACCACCACGACTGCGCGACTTTCTATGCGCAAACCAAGTCGAATCTCAACTTGGTAAGTCAGTCCTTGCTGGCCCAGGGTTTTGAGGAAATCGAGGGCTCCAGAAAGGGCTTGCACGCCTGGCCCCTGCACCGCTAGAGCGGTGCTCTACCCTTGGATTTAGTGCCGTCGGCTGAAGCCGGCTTGGGCGACAAACAAGCACCTGGTCGGCACGACTGAAGTCGTCCCTGATACAAAGCGCTCGAGGTCGGCGATTGTTCTTTCAAAGCCCCGCCCTAGCCAAAGGAAGGCTAGAACGGGGCACCCACGTTCGGGTACAACAAGACCGCGCGCACGCTGGCCTGAAGGCCAGGTCTACTTGAAAGCTTCCCCTTAGTCTCGCGTGGGGATTGCGACGAAGGCGACCTGCGGGCTGGTTGCCGAGCAATTGCCCGGCGTGCAGCCCATGCCGACGATCACTCCCGAATTGTTGATGTCCTGCGCGACCTGCAAATACAGCGGGCTGTTGGGCGCGAGCGTGTTGAGATCGGTCATCATGCCGTCCTCATAAACAAACGCGCGGGGATTACTGAACCCCGAGGCATAAGAGACGCCGACGATCTGCGCCTGCTGGTTGACGCCAAGCGCTTCACTGATGGCATCGCCGCTCAACGTGCCGAGGTCCTGCATCGGGCCAGGGCGCGTCCACGAGAACGCGTGGAAGTTTGGATTGGCGCCACCCTGATCGCCCTTCAGATCCGAGAAGCCGACAATCAAGCCGTTATCGTTGATCGCCATGGGCGTGTTCCACGCCGTGCCTCCCAGATTGCCGAGATTGATGGGCGTGCCGTTCTGCCACAGCAGCGCGTGGGTCGCGCTCTGATTGCCGACCGCGTTCTGGCAGATGCCGGAGATGCCGACGACCTGGCCGCTGTCATTGATGCCGGTGGCTGAGCCGTCGGGATCGGAGCCGTACGGTGGGAGTTGTCGCGTCTCTCCCGGCCTCGGTCCCCAGACGACGGCTTCGAATTGCAGCACCTGCGGAGCGACGCAGGTTGGGTCGTGCACGGTGTTCTCCGCCCAGCCGACCGCCTGGCCGCGATTGTTGATGCTGGTGGCGAATCCATTATTGCCGCCGAGCGTGGGCAGCGCGGTCATCGAGCCCCACTGCCAGAGGAAGCCGACACAGGTGTGGCCCTGGTGCGAGGCGGGCAGAAATGCGCCGCAGCTCCAGCTCTCGCCATAGGGATCGGTTTTGGCGGTATCGGAGATGCCGACGGCCTGGCCGAGATCGTTCAGGCCGGGCCAGAGCACGGCGCTGTTGGGACCGCCGAGGGTGCCGAGGTCCAGCGGAAATCCGTAGAGCCAGAGGACGGCGTGCTCGTCGAGATCGCCGCTGAGATTGGAAGCGCCGGCGATCCAGCCTTCGCTGTTGATGGCCGCGGTGGAGCTGGCCGATCCGCCGAGCGGCACGCCGAGGCTGACGACGCGATAGTGGGTCTGGCCGTGATGATTGGGCGCTTGTGCGGGAAGTTGACCAGGGGCGGCAAGAGCAGCCGCGATGGCAGCAACGAATGCGAAGTTTGCGAGTTTCATCGATGTCTCCTTTGGTGTTCGTTTGGCCGCGGGCCGGAAGGTGGCCGTTGGCTGATTCCGCCCCTGATTGCCATCTCGTGCGTCTTGCATGGGAAAATTTCGCGAGAGGTCAATCGACTTCGATCAACATAGATTTGTCGAGGGAGACAGGTTGGACATTTGCGGACTTGGCTGCGGGCGGGAGTGGACGTTTGCGGACGCGGTTCGAAAAGCGGTTTCACCACGGAAGCACGGAAATCACTGAGAAGACCGAGCGAAAGAGGAAGTGAAAAAGAACCAAACGAAACAGAGCGAAAGTCAGGCAGGAAGAAATCATCGAGTGAGACACCAAGAACAAAACCCGGGCGCGAGTGGAAAAGATTATTCACCACGGAAGCACGGAAAGCACGGAAGATATTTTTGTATTCATTTTTTTCGCGAAGCGTCTTTGGTTCTCGTTGGCGATCCTGCTGGGCGTGCGGTCTTCTTTGTTTTTTTTCTTTTTTCTACTGTCTCTATTCTTTATTTGTTTTTTCCGTGTTCTCCGTGCTTCCGTGGTGAAAATGGTCTTCGAACTATGTCCGAAAACGTCTAACAACGCGCGCGACTTCAGCTATCATCGCGGAATATGCAATTGGATTGGCGAGTATGTTCGCGGGCTCGGCTGTCGCGCGACCCGCGCTTCGACGGCAGGTTTTTCATCGGGGTGACCAACAGCGGCGTGTACTGCCGCTCGATCTGTCCGGCGCCGACGGCCAAAGAGAAGAACTGCCGTTACTTTCCGACGGCGGCTGCGGCAGCGGAAGCGGGATTCCGTCCGTGCCTGCGCTGCCGGCCGGAGTGTTCGCCGGGAACGCCGGCGTGGCTGGGCACGTCGAACACGGTCGCTCGGGCGCTGCGGTTGATCGGTGAGAGCGGTCTGGAAGATGGCGGCGTGGAGATGCTGGCGGAGCGGCTGGGCGTGGGATCGCGGCATCTGCGGCGGTTGTTTCTGCGGCATCTGGGCGCGACGCCCATCGCCGTCGCCAGCACGCGGCGTCTACACTTCGCGAAGAAGTTGATCGACGAGACGCAGTTGCCGATGGGGCAGGTCGCGCTGTCGGCAGGATTCGGTTGCGTGCGGCGCTTCAATGCGGCGATTCAGACAACGTACCGGCGAACGCCGACGCAGATTCGACGGATTGCGCGGCGGAAGTTGTCGCAGCCGGAGGATCAATATCAGTTTCAACTGCGGTTTCGGCCGCCGTATCACTGGACGGGAATGTTGGCGTTTCTCGCGCTGCGCGCGACGCCCGGTGTGGAGGTGGTGGAGTCTGGCTGCTATCGGCGTTCGATCTGGATGAATGGGCGCGCGGGTTGGTTCGAGGTTGCTCTCGATGAGCCGCACAGCGCGTTGACGGCGCGAATTCAAATTGGCGATCCGCAGTCGCTGTTTGCGATTGTCGAACGCATTCGGGCGATGTTCGATCTCAATGCGGATTGGATGGATATCGCGCGAACGCTGCGCAGCGATCCGGCGTTGGCGAAGCGATTAGCCGCTGAGCCGGGCTTGCGAGTGCCGGGATGCTGGAACGGTTTCGAGCTTGCCGTGCGCGCGATTCTGGGACAGCAGATCAGCGTAAAGGGTGCGACCACGCTGGCCGGGCGGATCGCGAAGATGTTCGGAAAACCGTTTGACGGCGGAGCTGGGCTGACGCATCTGTTTCCCACGGCGGAGGCTCTCGCCGATGCCGACCTCACGCGCGCCGGACTGACGCGAGCGCGGGCAGCGACGATCAGCGCGCTGGCGCGAGCGGTGTGCGAAAGGCAGATCAGCTTCGAAGGCATCATGGACGTCGAGGCGTTCCTGGCGCGGCTGTGCGAGGTTCCCGGCATCGGCGCGTGGACGGCGCAATACATCGCAATGCGCGCGCTAGGCGAGCCGGATGCGTTTCCTGCCGGCGATATTGCGCTGCTGCATGCGATGGAAGTGACGAGCGCGCGCGAGCTGGAGCGGCGCGCCGAGGCTTGGCGCCCGTGGCGAGCCTATGCAGTGATGTATTTGTGGAATGTGCGTGAGCAGCAGGAACGACGAGTGGTGACGTTCAAGCAGAAGAAGAGCGAGGAAATGGCGGTAGCGGTGTAGACGCAGTTGAAGCCTCGGTCTGAGTAAGGCTTCTGGAATTCGAGCGCGCAAAAGCAAGGGGATGTTGCGGGAAGAGTGCCGAATAAGCTTATAAACCATACGGGCGTGGGTGCTTGAGCATTAGCTCAAGCACCCACGCCCTAACTTCTTGCTCACGCGATCGGCACGACTGAAGCCGTGCCCTGTTACAAACCTGCCTAGCCAACCGTGACGCCAAACTCCGCTCGGATCGTTTCTTCCACCTTCTCTCGCCACGCCTCATCCCACAAACTCCGCTTGCGCAAATAATGCTCCATGTGCGCCAGCGGATCGCGCGTCGCATCCATGCGGCAATCGATCAGCGTTGGTCCGCCGCCGTTGCGCGCGCGATACACCGACTCCTGCGCCACGCGCCACACCGCGACCACATCCTGGCCGTCGACGATCACGCCCGGAAATCCCCCATCGCGCGCCAGCAAGCTTACCGACTTCAGGTGCGGAGCATAGGCCGCGCCGTCGCTGCGGTTCTTAATCACGTAAACCACGGGCAGCTTCCCCGATCCGGCAAGTTTCAGCGCCTCGCGCGCGCCCTCGAGTGACGCCTCGTGATTGCCCAGCGCCACCACGACACCCTGCTTCTTCTGCAGCTTGTAAGCCAGCGCGATCCCCGTCGCAGCGTTGAAGGGGTCTTCCGACAGGGAGGTGAAGCCCAGCAGTGCAGGTCGATCGCAACCGCGATTCGAGTCGCCCTGCAACCCGCGCGATGACACTCCCGCCGCGACCAGTGCCAACAGATCGCGCGGCGATCCGGAGATCGTGTCTCCCGCTGTTAGAGCGGCCGACACCGCGACGGCAACCGCTTCATAGCCCACCACGAAGTCGTATCTCGCGTCTAGCTCGGCCGACCGCGAAACCTGCTCTTCCATCCACCGGCATCGCCACAACGAAGCGTAGAGGTTGCGCAGCGTCTCGCCGTTCGACGGCGTGGATCCGTTGCTGCCGGCTTTTGCCTGTGGTGCCGATACCACCGTTGCGTCCGTTGAAATTTTCTTTGGTGATCGTTTGACCGTAGGATTCTTGCTCTTGCTGCCCATGCCACCGTTCCTGGAGAAGTCGTCATTGTATCGCAGCCGAAAGAGCCCGGGAGATCAGCGCCATGGATGCTGGGCGGTATTTAGGTGACATGAGGCCGCCAAAATGGGGTTATACTTCACCACACAACTCCAGGCGCTCCCAGTCCAAAGTCCCGGCGACGATACGAGGTAGAGGCTTTTTCCGGATTGTCGCCCCAACCAAAAGGAGTGTCGCGATGAAGCCTTTCATCCGTCTAACAATTGCAGCCGTGTTTCTGGCGCTCTCCGCCACACCCCTGCGCGCGCAAAACTATCAAGTGATTTTCGACTTCACCGGTGCAAATGGCGAATTCCCCAGCAACTTGACCGCGGATGCTTCGGGAAACCTCTACGGAGTAACCCAGTCGGGCGGAAGCTCGAATGCCGGCACGGTCTTCAAACTCAGCCGCTCAGGATCCGGCTGGACGTTGACGACACTGTACGACTTCAAGGCCGGCAATGATGGTTACGACCCCATGGCCCGAGTTGTTTTCGGACCGGATGGGGCGCTCTACGGTACAACCTTCTTCGGAGGCGGAGGTCCGTGCACTCTTAACGGCATGGCAGGCTGCGGCACCGTCTTTAAGCTGCAGCCCTCACCGACACCTTGCTTTTCCCTGCCGTGCCCCTGGAACGAGACTATGCTTTATCGCTTCGCTGGAGGCAGCGACGGAGCCTACCCGTACTCCGAGCCCATCTTCGACAAGTCGGGGAATCTCTACGGGACAACTGTGGCAGGAGGGAGCCAAGGGACGGGTTGCGTTAGTGGTAGTGAAAACGTTGGCTGCGGCACCGTGTATGAGCTGACACCTTCAAATGGGGGTTGGACAGAGACCCAGCTCTATGTATTTGCCGGTTTCCCTGACGGCTTGTGGCCTTATGCCGCCCTGACATTCGACCAGGGTGGCAACCTGTACGGAACTACTCGCGGCGGCGGCGCCTCGGGTGAGGGCACAGTTTTCGAATTGACATCGTCAGGCGGAAGCTGGACCGAGAACGAAGTATACCAATTCACTGGAATGAGCGATGGCGCCCAGCCCTACAGCGCCGTGGTCTTCGATAACAGCGGTAATCTCTACGGAGCCAACAGCTCCGATGCGTTCGGGCCAGGCGGAATTGTTTTCCAGTTGACGCCCTCGGGTGGCACATGGACGATCGAGACGCTCTTCACCTTCGACAGTAATTTTGGAATCAACTTTGGACCGCTTGCCAACATCACCCTGGATAGCTCCCTCAATATCTATGGAACGACCTATGGCTCAGGGTTCGGTTGCACCATGGAGGGCTGCGGCACCGTTTTCGAGCTGGCGCGTTCCGGAGCTGGCTGGAGCTATGTCCTGCTCCGCGATTTTCTTGGCGGCACCGACGGTGAGCTTCCTCAGTCCAATGTGGTCCTCGATGCAAAACGCAATCTGTATGGCACAACCACCGCTGGTGGAACCGATAACGAAGGCGTGGTCTTTGCAACCCAGGCCGTCGGCACCGTGTTCAGCGACTTGGGGCCCGTCGGGAATCCTTACAACTGTTGCACCGGCTGGACCATCGCCGGTTCCGGCGCCCTCGGCGAGAGCGTTACCGCCGCCAATCTTTTCACCCTCTCCGGCAACGGTAACTTCAGCATCGCCCAGATCGATCTGGCCGTAAGTCTTTCCAGCGGAACCAACGACATTTATGCCAGCATCTGGACTGACAACGGTGGTCTTCCGGGAACCCAAGTGGCCAATGCAAATTGGGGGAATCTGCAGGGTGCGCTCGATTGCTGTACGCCGATCACCATCCATGTTTCCGGAGTCACGCTTACCGGAGGTCAATCCTACTTCATGATCGTGGGACCGATGAACCTCAGCGGCGACACCTTCGAAGTCTGGAACTGGAACAATCAGGGAATCGACGGACTCGATCTCTACTCGAACGACGGCGGCAATACTTGGATCAACAACGGCTCCGGTCAGCCGCTCGGCGCATTCGATGTCATCGGCTTGAGCGAATAGTTTTGGCGAGAATTGATGCGGTCTCACGTCGGTTTTCAACAGAAATGTGCATAACGCTGTGGAAAAGGGCGGTGCACTACACCCTAAGTTGCAGAGATTCAAAACTCCGTAACACAGTGCACCTGAGTGAGTGCGGAAAACGACCGATCGATTCCTCCTCCGTCGCGCACAGAAAAGCCGGAGCTGGTTGGCTCCGGCTTCCCAAGCAGGGAGCGAAACTTACAGATTGATCTTGCGGCGCACCAAGCCCGCGATGCCCAGCACTCCGCTGCCAAACAGCAGAAGGCTGCCCGGCTCCGGCACTGAGCTGCCCGAGCTATTGCTCAGCGTCGCCTCGCCACCATCGTCGAAGGCGATCGATCCGCCGCCCGGGGGGATGGTGTTCTGCAGAATCAGTTCCAGCGTGTAACCGCCGCCCTGGGCGCTGATGCTGGCGAAGTTAAAGGTGCCGCTGAAGTTCACGTTCTGTTGGCAATAGTTGCAATCGTTGACGGTGACCGTGCCAATTTCAACACCGTTGACCCAGTAGCCGACGGTCTCGTTGTTGCCGCCGCCCAGATCGTCCCAGATGTCGAAATTGTAGGTCAGTCCGTTGATTGAGGGCTGCCCGGTGTTAAAGAGGGCCGACTCAACGTAATCGCCGGTCGTCCACATCGAAGCAGTCCGCCCGCCGGCCGGCAAGGTCCCGCAGCCGTTGGTCGCACTGCAGTAGGCGTCACCTGCAGTGGGGAACGGCTCCTGAACATCATCGGCATAAGCGAAGGTAGCGCTGGCCAGGAAAGCTGCGAGAACCAGCCCCAGACTGAAGACAAGCAGTTTCTTCATGGAGTGTCTCCTCTGACGTCGAAGGAGGCTGTCTGGCGACAGCTTTCGCGATGGTTGCTATCGCCGGGGTCGAGCTCGAGACAGGATCCGGGCGATAGTAATGCAATTCTGTCTCCACCCTAAGCGCTTGGAAGCAAAGATGGATCGTCAGCACCCCTGTGCAGGGGCTTGCAACAAAGTTCGTGCAAACTCCACCTTCCCCGGTGCGAATGGAATTGGTAGAGCCGGCTTCCATGTCTGCGTCAGGACCGCAGTAAGAATGCTGTTCGGGTGGAGTACGCCTTCACTGGCGGCCTGAAAAACTCCTGATGTGCGATGTTCGGGTAGAGCTGGCCTTCAGGCCAGCGTCCTCTGGCTCCTTCTTTTTTTGTCATCCCGACCGAGGGCTTCAGCCCGACCGAGGGATCTGCGGTTCGAGCCGCGGAGCGGCGGCACGGAAGGGTGAGGGCCTTCGTCTGCGGCCTCAACAAAAAAATAGCGGTTCAGGCTGAGGCTGGACCCTCGGTGCCTGAACCGCGAACCTGCTACCCCTGCGGCGCCGCATTCTGCTGCGGAGGCACGCTCTGCTGCGGAGGCGGAGGCGTATTCGGTTGTGCCGGCGGCGGAGCCGTCTGCTGATTCGGCAACGTCGAGCCCTGCGGCGGCCGCAGCGCGTTCTGCACATCGGCTGGCACCACCCCGGGCACGCCAGGCTGGCGCTTCACCTGTCCGGCCTCGGCGTCCGCAACGCTGATGCCCAGCTTGCTCAGCGTCTCGCCCGTGTAGTAGTCCAGCAGCACTTTGGCCTTCTCGTAGTTGGCCGCCGAGTTCAGCACATTCGATTCAGCCTGCGTCAGATTGCTCGAGGCCTGCAGCACCAGGGTAGGCGTCGATGCCCCGTAGTGGAACTTCTTCTGTTCAGCATCGAGGCTCTCCTTCGCATAATCGCGCGCCGCGATCGCTGCTTTGAGCGCGGCATAGTTGTTCTGCAATCCGAATTGCGCCTGCCGAACCTGCAAGGTAATGGTGTTCTCCGTCTGCTGCAGCGCGACCTGCTGCTGGCGATATTCCAGCTCCGAGCGCACCTGGTTCGCCTGTGCCGCGCGGTTGCGAATCGGGATGGTCAGATTCACGCCGATGCCCTTGTCCGGGCCGGTGCTGTTGAACAGATTGGAAAACGCCGTGCCGTAACTGGTGGGAACCAATCCCGGCTGATAACACTCGCCGAAGATGTTCATCTGCGGGCAGGTAGGAATCGCGGGGTTCTGCGGACCCGCTAGTCCCGACGCGCCATAGAACGCGTATAGGTCCAGAGTTGGCAGCAGCGCATTGCGTACCGACTTGCGCGTGATCTCGTAATTCGTCAGCTGAATCCGCGCCGTCGCAATTTCCGGACGATCCTGCAATGCCTCCTGAATCAGATCCTCGACCGGCCGCACTTCATATTGTTCGTCCGCCTTCAAAGTGTCGGTCGGGATCACCGGCGCCGTCGCCAGCAGGGGATCCTGAATGTTCTTGGTGATGGCGTTTTTCACCAGCAGCTGTTCCAGCTGCAGGCTGGTCTGCGCCATGATCAGGTTCTGCTTGGCGCTTTCTACGCCGCTCTGCGCCTGCACCAGTGTGATCGGTGCCATGGTCCCGATCCGCACCTGTTCCTGATCGTCGGACAGCGTCTTGTTGGCCAGCTGCAGCTGCCGCTCGTTGACTTTCACGGCTTCGTACGCGGTTACCAGGTCCCAGTAGATGTTTTCCACCTGCGACACCGTGACCATGATCTGCTGCCGGAAGACCACGTCGGCGATCTCGCGGTTGTTGCGCGCGATGCGAATCCAGCGCAGGTTGGGATCGAAGCCGAAGCCTTGCAGCAGGTGCTGCCGCAGCTGGAAGCGGAACTGGGGAGTCAGGGTGGGGTTCACCAGATTGAAGGCGTTGTTGCTGGTGTAATAGCTGTTATCGAAGGTCAGGCTCATCAGCGTGCCCGTGGAGAAACCCTGGGTATAGCCGAAATTGTAGGTGTTGGTGTTTTGCGTCAGGGTGGGCACACCGACAAATGCCGAGCTGGTCTGAGGAATCGCAGCGCGTTCCCCTTGTATCGTCCCTGTAAGTGACGGATCGAAGTTATCGATGTTCGGGCCGAAACCGAGCGTCGACACGACGATTCCCGCCGCACCTGCGCCCGCTCCGCCCGCGCCTACCTGCGTTCCACCAGCTCCCGTGCCGTTGGCGCCGGTCACCGAGCTGCCCGTGCCTCCCGCCGATACCGCACCCAGGTTTCCGCCCTGGGTGCCCTGCACTACGCTGGTGCCCACGCCGCGCGCCGACGCTCCCGTGCTGGTCAGCAGCAGATCGGTGTCGGCGATCGACAGGTTGTAGCGCTGCAGCGTGATGTCGAGATTGTTCTCCAGCGCCATCGCGACGGCGTCGTTGATCGACAGATACATCTGGCCATCGTGAAACAGTTTGTCCGTCATCGCGGAATTGACCAGGTTCGGCTGCGGCACGTGGCGCACCGTGTAGGGCGCGATGAAGTTGGGAAATCCGGAGAACGGTTTCGCGTAGTTCTGGTCGCCGGAATACAAGTGCGCAGCATTATGCTGCGGTGCCGGTGCCTGCGGCAGCGGCGTCAATGGCGGCGTTGGCGTCTGCGTCCCCGGGGGCGGCATGGTCGACTGCGCGCTCGGCGGTACGGCCGCCTGATCGCTGGTCGGCGCTGCCGTCTGCGATGCCGCCGGCTCTGCACTTGGCGGTGTCGTGTCCTGCGCCCAGCACGCTATGGTCAGCAGACCCGCCATTCCCAGCCAAAGAGTCTTGCCAACCATCAACCTTGCAAAACGAAAAACGAACATTGCCTGTCTCCTGGAACTGAGACTCAGTTCGGTACGGCTACTGCAGTGGTTGCTTTTGTGAGGCCAGTGTTTAATACGCACCAAGGTGACCAAAGGTTCAGGACCTGAGGAGCCTCAATGCCAAAGTGAATCTCTGATTCTAGAGCACTTGAGGAATTGGCGTAGTGGGAATCCCAGGATTGCGAGAGTAGATCAAGTTCCAGGGGATCAGGGGCTAGGGATTAGGGATTGGAGTTTCGGGACCTGGAGTCCCCCCGCAGGCGGGTGCGGGTGCCCCATGTTCGGCCGTCCTTTGGCCTAACCTGGGCTCTTGGCACAGCGCAGCTGCGGGTGCCCCAGGTCTCGCGCTTTTCGAGACCTGGGAGGTCGTCATCGCTCAGTCCCGCCGCAGGCGGAGGCGAAAGTAATTAGCCCAGCGCCCCAGGTTCGGCCTTCCTTTGGCCTAACCTGGGCTCTTGGCACAGCACGGCTGCGGGAGCCCCAGGTCTCGCGCTTTTCGAGACCTGGGACGTCATCATCGATCAGTCCCGCCGCATCCCGAGACGAAAGTAATTAGCCCAGCGCGGAAGCGCTGGGTACCCGTCGCATTAACGATCCCGAGCCCCTTCAGGGGCGGCACTCTTCACCGCCGGGCTCTCCTCCAAACTCTTACTCACCTCATCCGCGACAATCTTGTTCCCTTCGGCACTCAAATGAATGTCGCCAAAAAAATAATCCTTCAAATACCAACATCCCGGCGCCGACTTCGGACACTGCTCCTTCACCGCAAAAAACTCCGGAAACGCGGTGACAAACCTTTTGCACTTGCCTTCGCACCAATCGCGCCAGATCTGCACTTCGCGCGACTCGACCTTGTCGTAAATCAACGTCGCCGGCCACGGATACACCACCACGCTGATCGGAATGTTCCGCTTCGCCAGCTCATGGTACAACTCGTCCATCTTGCGCTTCTCTTTGGCGATGCCGGCCTCCACGCCCAACGGCGCAAATCCCTCTTCGAACGGCTTGTCCTCGACCACCTTGCGATACGTCCACCCCGACCGCTCCAGATCGAAAACGTTGCCGTTAAATCCGTGATCCAGATTGTAGAAGCCCAACCGCACCCACGTGCGCTCGGCCAGCTCCCACAAGTAGTTCGTCAGCACCAGGTATTTGCTGGCGAAGTTCCGCAGATTCGAATACCACGTCTGGTAGTGAACTTGGTTCGGCGCCAGCGCCACCGCCCCCGAGTCGCCGACGTCATGCACCAGCGCGGCCTCATCCTGCACATCCGACATGTCGATGAAGACGATCGCCTCGTCAAACTGCAATCCCTTGTTCAGCGCAATCCGCGCGGTGTTCAGATAATTTGACGGCGAATATCCACCCACCCCGCCGTTCAAAATTTCGTACTGCGGAAAGCGCTTGGCAATGCGCCCGACAAAGCTCGTCTCCCACGGTCCCATCGATTCGGTAAACGAGTCGCCCAGCATCAAAATGCCCGGCCGCGGATCGGTGAGCGGCACCTCGCGCACCGTCTCATCGCGAAAGCCCATGCTGTTGACGTTGAGTTGATAGCGCTCGCGCCCCCACGCCCGCGTGCACGAGCAGTTCGGCTGTAGCGCCAGCACGCGCAGCCGGTCGCGCCCCAGGCATCCGAAGATTTCCGCCGGCGTCGGCACCGACGACTTCCGCGAAAAATGGCTGTACGCCGCATCCAGCCCGAGAAAGACGATCAGGCAAAAGACCGCCGCGATCACCAGCAGCAAAAGTTTTTGGGCGAAGCTCGGCTGCGCCGCCGCCTCCGTCGCTTTGGAATCCGCTTCGATCATTTAGCAGAAGTCCCTTGGGAAAGATGAATGTCGTCCCAATACACCGTGCCGTCGCTGGGCCCGCGCGCCAGGTTAATGCGAATCGCGCCCTCGCGTCCCACCTTAAAGCTACTCACAAGTTGCCGCCACGCGGGACTGGTTTGAATCACCGGCGACGATGAAGTCACGTTGTCATTCAAGATCATCAGCTGCGCCGAAGTCGATGTGCCTGCCGTTCCCGCGACCCACGCCGACACCGTATAGGTCGCGCCGGGCTCCAGTCCGTTGATGTCCTGATACGCCGTACCCGCGCCCGTCATCGCCAGGCTGTACGAGCCACCGTGCGCCGTGACCGTGCTCACCGCGGTCCTCGCGCCATTCGTCGACCACGGCGCCGTCGTTCCGTCCTCGAGCCCGGGATTCGCAACTCCATTCTCAGCCCGCTGCTCCGCCGTCATCAGCACCGGGCTCAGCCCGAAGTCCGTCTTCGTCGAGCAGAGAATGAAATGATCCAGGTCGTGACATTTTCCCGCGCCTGTCGGTCCTTGTGCGATCGCTGCCGCAACTTCCGGCATGACGACATACGCCGAATCCGCGGCGAGCCCGTTCTTCTCCGCCTGCTCCACCGCCTGCGAGCAGTGGAAATCCTGCGCTACTCCGGTGTATCGCGCCGACTGGTAGCTGTTGATCCGCATCTTCTGCGCGGCCGCCAGAAATCCAAAGATGCGATAGCCCTCGATGCCGCCGGGTGACGCCGCATGTTCGCACTGCCACGCCGGCAGCACGATCAGGTTCTGATGCTGCGCTCCCAGTTGCGACCAGATTGCCGACTTCAGCGGCGAGGGATGATCGTCGCTGATCGTCATTCGCACCCACTGGCGCAGCGCGGCCGTATCGCCAAATTGCAAAACCAGCATCGCCGCAATCAGCAGTGTCGCCCACGCTCTGCGAAACAAGAGAAACGGCGCCGCAAGAATCGCGGCCAGGATCGCGTAATAGGGCGCCCAGAACAGTCGCCCGGTCGCGCGCAGCGGCGCAAACAGCGGAGTCAGCTTTCCGTCGGGATCGATGTCGATCAGCGTCCGTCCGCCCAGCGTGATCTTGGTCGAGAGCGCCAGCAACGTGAGCAACAGACAACACCCCGCCAGCGGCACGAACCAGCGCTTGTCCGGCCTCGGCAACTTGCCTTTGCGAATGATCGCCGCGACGATCACCACCGCCGCGATCATCAGCACGCCGGCGCCCAGATAGTTGTAGCCCTCGTACTGTCCCGGACTCGCGCCGTGCAACCGCGGAAAAATGATCGACGTAAACGTCCGCGGATCGAACGGCGCCAGCAGGTTCAGCGAGAGATCGCGATATCCGCCGCTGCCGTAGCCTTTGCCGCCGCTGATCACCAGCCCCAGCGCATACGCGACAACGAACCCGATCGCCATCAGCATCGCCACTACGCCGGCGGATTTCGCGATGCTCAGCCGCTTCTGCCACAGCAGGCTCACCACGCCTGCAATCAATAGCAGCAGAACCTCAAACGCCAGATACGGATTCGTTCCCGTGGCAATTGCCGTCAGAACCGCCGCCGAGATCACGAACCGCCGCATCGCGTTTGCCGTTGGTTCCTGCGCCCGCGCGAAAACGTACAGCGACGCCACCAGCAGCCACTGATTGCTCAGCGAGTAGTGTCCCCAGAAGCGATAGTTCAGCGGCGGCGCCAGCAGAAAGAACCCAGCCCCCAGCGCCGCGGCAAGAAAAATTGAACTACCGAAGCCGGAAGGGGACGCGCAGCGGCGACATTTGTGTTAGCCGCGGGCGTGAGCCCGCGGTTTGGGCGGTGAGAGCGTCGAGCCGCGGAGCGGCGGCAGGGGCCTGTTCCTGCGGCGACCGATCGCCAATCTCGCTTTGAAAGGGCACGGCTTTAGCCGTGCCGTGCGGAAACCTCGAGGCACCGGGCTTCAGCCCCTGTGCGCGAACTCTTTCCGCCCGCTCCACCATCATCCTTAACAACCGAAACGCGAAGAAGAACTGCAACGTGCAACACAGAATCACTTCCAACCCGAAATATTGCGCCGGCTCCGGCAACAAAAACGACACCGGCTTCAACACTACGGCCATCAGCGGATTCAAATCCAGCAGCGCCACCGACTCGCCCTCGGGATATCCCAGCCGATCGGTATAGGTCAGCGGCCAATGCAGATGCGGGTCCTGCCGATACAGCTCCCATCCGATGTAGTGATAGGCCGGATCGAACGCGATCCAATTAACGTTGCGCGGATTCAGCGGCCGCGGCCCCATCACCAGCAGCGCATACAAAACGCCCGCCACCAGGGCGATCGCCAGATCGAGCACCAGCGACTCGCGCCAAAGCGAGCCCAGCGTTACATCTGACCGGGCGCCATTCATCTCCGCAGGAGTGCCGGCAGCTGGGAACATTTGCATCTTCATAGGCAATGAAGCGGCGAGGCCAGGGACATGGACTGGGGCAGGAAAGACACTTCAGCGGAAGTGAGAGTAACACAAGGCAGATGGAATCTGCTCAGGTAGGGCGACCCTCGGAGTTCTGCGTCAGTGCCCAATTTAAAGGCGGAAACCAACACCACAAAACCCCCGCGTCCCCCCCCACCCCTTTTTGCGGGGAGGCAGCGCCGGGCAAACCGCGCCTGATCAATCCGCTCTGCTACCCTTCAGAGCGAGGGCCGCGCTATATCCATGACGCTATCCAAAATGCCGGCGCTCTTGGCAGCCATCAACGCGGTCGTGTCCATTGCGTGCGCGACCTACGCGATCGTGTTTCCCCACAGCAGCAGGTTCATGTTTCTGATCGTATTTGAAATGGATTTCCCAGCTTCCATTTTGGTAGCAGAGGTCGTCCGCTTCTTGCCGGCCGGTTTGAATCCAACAACACTTACGTTCCTGTTTGGCCTGCTTTTTACCGTGGCGGGAGCAATCTGGTTTTACTTTTTAGGATGGATATCGCTCAAATCCTGGGACATGGTCCTTGCACTAGTAAAGAAGTTGCGTGCCTGAAGCGCAGATCCATTCAAGCCCTAAATTCCCCCGAACGAGCGCCATGGACCGGCAATCACGGGAGAGGTTGCGGCCGCTGCGCCATAAGCTCGTCGAAGCGCTTATCCGTCCGCAGCGTGGCAAACTCCTTGTCGCTGTAAACATCGTTGATGTGCTTGTAGCCGTCTTCCATCGCCTTGCGCAAATACTCCAGCGAGTGATCGAAATCTCCCGCCTGCGCGTACATCTTGGCCACCAGGAAGGAGAACGCCGCCCGGTCGTCGGGCGAGGTCGCCTGCGCCATCACCCCGGTCTTGGTGGCGCGCACAAAGATGTTGGGATCGAGTTCGAAAGCCTGGTGAAACTGCTGGGCCGCTTCCTGGTAGTTATGCTTGCCGAAGTAGCATGCTCCCATGTTGTAGTAGAAGACCGCGTCGTCGGTGCGCAGCACGATCGCCTTCTTGTAATACACAATGGCCTTGTCGTACTTCTTCTTCATCTGCTCGACGTAGCCGCGATTGTTGTAGGCCGCGGGATCCTGCTTGTCCAGCTTGATGGCGCGGTCGAAGGCCTTGGCGGCGGGATCGGGGCGCTGCATCAGCAGATACGCCATGCCGATCTTGTTCCACAACAGCGACGAAGGTTGCTTCTTCATCGCGACATTGTAGTAGTCGATGGAGTCGAGATAGCGCTTGTGCGCGCGCAACTCATCGCCTTGCTCCTCGAGCGTGGCTGCCGAGGCGCTGCCATCCGGAACCGCCGGCGGAGTCATTTGCGTGGGCGGCGCTTCCGCTGTCCATTTGGTTTGTTGTGCGACTGCGGTGAGCGAAAGCAACACCGCGAGGACGAGAATCAGCCCGCTGTTGAGGACGATGAACCGAGCAGATCGGAGATCAGCCATTGCCGGCTCCTTTGTCGCTGCGGGCGGAGAACCTTCTGTGCCCCAGGTTCACGTCCTTCGTTTGGACGTTAACCTGGGTCCGTCACTTTGGACGTTACCCCTGGCAAAGCATGAAGGAGGCGCGTCTCAACCCACAAACGTTTCTGCCCAATAATAGACCTATTTGGGGTTCGGATTGTTCCCATTTTGTGGCGCACCCGTCCCGTTATTTTGCTCTTGGTCACTACTATCACCGTGCCCGAAGAGCCGGCTGAAGAATCCCTTCTTCTTTTTCTTGGGCTGGCCGTCATTCCCCACCTCGACGGGAACTCCCGCCGCGGTTCCGGCCGTAGTTTGCGGCCCGTTAGTACCGGGAGGTGGCGCGGCGACCGGCGGCGATCCTAATCCGAAGATCTTCGAGACCACGCCGCGATGATCGCCAAAGCTCTGATCGCAGGTTTCCTTCGGCTCGGTTCCGGCGATAAAGGCGACGGTATAGTCTTGCGGGCAGGATGCTGTCGCCAGCAGGTTGGTAGCTTTGTCGAGCGTAACGTTGACTACGCCCGAGGGTGCGGGAAATTCTTTGGTGTCGGCGTATTGCGGCAGCTGGACCGCGCGCTTCATGAACTCCGCCCAGATGGGCGCAGCCGCCGCGCCGCCGGCCAGCTTGATGTCGGTGTAATCGTCGTTCCCGACCCACACGATGCAAAGCAGGTTCGACGTGTAGCCGGCGAACCAAGCGTCATGCGAGGTACCGGTCTTCCCTGCTGCCGGCGGCGTAAATCCCCGCGCGCGTACCGGATATCCCGTGCCGTTGTTGACCACCGCTTCCATCATCGTGGTCATCACGTAAGCCACGCGGGGATCGAGCACGTCCTTCGAATCGCTGTGATAGTTATTCAGGATGTTGCCTTTGACATCGCGCACCGACCGCACCATCAGCGGAGCGAGCCTGCTTCCACCGTTGGCGAAAACCGTATACGCGCCGGCCATCTCCACCGGCGTAGCCGCGTAGGCGCCGAGCGCGACCGCCGGTGTGCCGCGCGCGCTGGTAATGCCTGCGGCTTTCGCAAGCGCCGCTACTTTGTCGAAGCCGACCTCCTGCCCCAGCCGCACAGTCGCATTGTTCAGCGACTCCGCCAGCGCATAACGCGCGGTCACTTCGCCGTGGAAGGTCTCGTGATAATTTCGCGGCTCGTAAACATCGTCGCCGTTGTTGATCGCGATGCTCACCTGCGAGTCGTCAATCAAACTCGCCGGAGTAAACACGCCGCTCTCCTCGGTCACTACGCCGGTATTGGGATCGGCGTTGGCTTCGGTCAGCGACTGCCCGGTCACCGCGGTATTGATCGCGGTCGCGTAGACAAACGGCTTAAAGATCGATCCCGTCGGCCGCTTGGCGAGGGCATGATTCAGCTGGCTCATGCCGTAATTTCTGCCGCCTACCAGCGCCAGCACTTCGCCGGTATGCGGATCGAGCGCCACCAGAGCCACCTGCGGCATGGGGCCGCTTTCCATCGTCACCTGGCGAACTGCGTCCTTACCGGTACCAACCTTGGTCACGTGGGTGCGCCGCTTCTTTACCTGCTCGTCCACCAGCGCCATGCCAAGGTCAACTGCCTCGGCCGCCGCGCGCTGCAGGTCAGGATCGATCGTGGTGTAAATACGCAGCGCGTGATTGTTCAGCTCTTCCTCGTTGTACTGCGGCGCGAGCTGGTCCTTCACCAGGTCGACAAAGTACGGCGCGTCGCTGGCTTCCACGTTCGGTGCGGCCAGCTTCAGCGGCGTCGCTTTGGCGCGCTCGGCTTCATCGCGCGTAATCGCTCCGGTATCGACCATCGAGTCCAGCACCAGGTTGCGCCGCTCCAGCGCGCGTTTGGGATGTTGATACGGCGAGAGATAATTCGGCCGCTGGATCATCCCCGCCAGCAGCGCCGCCTCCGGCAGCGTGAGGTTCTTGATGTCCTTGTTGAAATAGGCGTGCGCCGCCTCGCCGAATCCGTTGATGGTGAACGATCCGCGCTGGCCGAGATACACCTGATTGGCGTACATCTCGAAGATGCGCTGCTTGGAGAACTTCTGCTCCAGCTCGATGGCGATCATCATCTCCGTCAGCTTGCGCTTCACGGTCTTCTCGGGAGTCAGGAAGAAGCCGCGTGAGAGCTGCATGGTGATCGTCGATCCGCCCTGCCCGTGCCGGCCTTCGCGCATATCAACCAGCGCTGCTTCGAACAGGCGGTAGAAGTTGACGCCGCTATGCTGGAAGAATCGCCGGTCTTCGATGGCCAAGGTCGCATTCACCATCACCGGCGGGATGTCACCGAACTTGATGAGCTCGCGCTTGGAGCGGTCCTGCCCCTCGAACAGTGCGGTCACCAGCTGCGGCTCCAGTTCGTAGCCTTCCAGTTCCTGCCGCTCTCCGCCGGTTTCTGTGATCGAGCTAACCTTGCCGCTGCGGAAGCGAATCACCGCGTTGCCTGCGCCGTGAAACGATTGCGGCCCCGGCATGACCTGAATCGCGTCGCCGATGAATGCGTACCGTCCGATGGGCGACGACCCGCCGCCTTCGCTGTAGCCCGCTCGGCGCAGGTCAGCGGCAATGTCGCTCGCGTCCACCTTCTCGCCAATGGAGACGATACGTGGCCGGGCATAGATCTTGGCCGCATTGGTGAAGATTTCTCCCGACATGCGGCGGTCGACCACGCGCTCGTATTTCACGTAGAGATAAGAGAAAACTCCAAAGAAGACGACGCAGATCAGCACGAAGGCCGCGGAAAAGATTCTTACCAGGGGATCTTTGAAGGAAAAATGCCGAACTTTGGCCCGCCGGGCTGCGGGACGGGGCTTGCCCTTGGGCGCGCGCGCGACCGGTGTGCGATCAGGTACTTTAACTTTGATTGCCACGTTATGAATACGCAGAGAGTGCCCCATGTCTCGTCTTTTCAAGACATGGTTCGTGCGGAGGGTGCCCCAGGTCTCGCGTTTTTCGAGACATGGTCGGTTACCGCCGCTCTGTCACCGCCAGCGCCAAACCAGCACTTGCCGGGGACCCCGGGACTCGGGTCTTCAGGATCAGACGGCGAAGCAGCGCTCTTGGTTATCTTAGATGCCGCTGCCTGAGAAAATGCCCACCATCTCCCGCTGGCCTGCAGTTTATCCGCCTGGGCGCAATCGTCGGCCCAGGTCCAGATTCCGGTTACAGATGAACGATGAGATCGAACGCCAAAGCAGACTTTATTGTAAAGCAGATCACTGGCCGCACGTAGTGACAAGTGGAGAGCCAATCGAAGCTCGAGCATCGTGCTGCACGTTCCCGCAAGGATTAGGCTGCGTCCTGTCACTTACGGCATGGCGATGTTACGCCGTGATTGGTGCGAAAACGATCTAACTAGATCTAACCAATGTTCCTTCGTTGACTTGCCGCACTTCCGGCCCTAACATTCAGCCGCATGGACGGGCAAACCATTTCCCATTACCGCATCCTCGACAAACTCGGCAGCGGCGGAATGGGGGTGGTTTACAAAGCGGAAGATACGCGACTCCATCGCCTGGTTGCTCTCAAGTTCCTTCCTGACAACGTCGCCCGCGACGCGCCAGCTTTAGCCCGCTTCCAACGCGAAGCCGAGGCCGCATCGGCACTGAACCACGCCAACATCTGCACCATTCACGACATCGGCGAAGAGGACGGGCGCGCGTTCATTGCCATGGAGTTCCTCGAGGGCGTGGCGCTGAATCACCGCATCGCCGGTCGCCCGCTTGAAACTGAACTAATACTTGATCTGGCAACCGAGATCGCCGACGCGCTGGATGCGGCGCACAGCAAGGGCATCGTTCATCGCGACATTAAGCCGGCAAACATCTTTGTCACCGAACGTGGGCACGCCAAGATCCTCGATTTTGGCTTGGCCAAAATTACCCAGCCCGACCCGGCGGTCGAGACTGCCAATCAGGCCACCCAACTGACCGGTCCAGGGTCACCCCTCGGCACCGTGGGGTACATGTCTCCTGAGCAGGTCTTTGGCAAAGAGCTGGACGCGCGCACCGACCTGTTTTCCTTCGGCGCCGTACTGTATGAAATGAGCACCGGGGTGCCCGCATTTCGCGGTGAGACGTCGTCCATCATCGTTGATGCCATATTGAACCGCCAACCCGTCCCGGCACTCAGGCTGAATCCCGATCTGCCACCGGAATTGGAAGCAATCATCGCGAAGGCTCTGGAGAAGGATCGCAAGCTTCGCTATCAGAGTGCGGCGGAGATGCGGGCCGACTTACAGCGATTGCATCGCGGATTAGAAACCGATCGCATAACCCGGAGCAGCACAGGTCTGGGCGGAACGCGGTCATCCCCGGTCACAAGCATCAATAGAGGCAAATTGCTGGGATTGTCGCTGCTCCTGCTGCTTCTGGTGGGAGTCGGAGGATATTTCTGGCGAAGCCGAGCCAAATCAAACGCCGGCGGCGGAGTGAATACGGCGTCCATTGCGGTGCTGCCCTTCGCCGACATGAGCCCGGGAAAAGATCAGGAGTATTTTTCCGATGGACTGGCCGAAGAGCTGACCAACGAACTCGCCAAGGTGCCTGGGTTGAAGGTTACGGGGCGCTCTTCTGCCTTTCAGTTCAAAGGCAAGAATGAAGACCTACGAGCTGTGGGACAGAAGCTGAACGTCGCCAACGTTCTGGAAGGCAGCGTACGACGGGAAGGGGACCATCTCCGTATAACCGCTGAACTCACCAAGGCGGCCGATGGCTTTCAACTTTGGTCGGAAGAATACAACTCTGAGGTGAAAGATGTCTTCGCAGTGCAGGACGAAATCGCGCGGGCTGTCACCGGGGCGTTGCAAGTCAAACTGCTCGGCGCCAACGCAAACCCTGTCCCGGCACGGGTCGTCAATCCCGAGGCCTACCAGGCCTATTTGCAAGCTGCGTATTTCGCGAATCGCGGATCCGAAAAGTCCAACTACGACAAAGCACTGGCCTATGTCGACCAGGCTATCAAGCTGGACCCGAATTTCTCGCCCGCCTGGGCGCTACGGTCAATCGTATTTGCGGGCATGGGTTATGACAGCTTCATGGACCTGAGCGAAGCAGCCCGCCGGGCACGCGCAGACGCCGAGGAGGCTATCGCTCTGGACCCGCAGTCGGCCGCGGGATACCTCGCCTTGGCTGGTCTGCGCTCGACTTACGACCTCGATGCGGAAGGCGCTCAAGCTGCCTTGGACAAGGCGATGGCGCTGGAACCGGGAAGTTCCGATGTGCTCGCCGCTCGCGCAGGCTCGGAGGAACTGCAGGGCCGTCTGGACAAAGCAATCGAGTTTTGGAAACAGGCAACGGCACTTGATACGCTATGTTCTTCCTGTTATCTGTTTCTGGGAAACGACCTCTTCGAAACCGGGCAGTACGACGAAGCCGATACCGTATTGCAGAAAGCTCTGCAGCTGGACCCTCAGCAAGGATACATTCACTTCGTCCTGGGCCAGATCTTACTGGCACGGGGTCGCCCGCAAGACGCCTTGGCGGAAATGCAGCTGGAACCTAACGAAGGCTTGAAGTTGGCTGGAGAGGTAATGGCTTATCACTCCCTGGGCCGTCGACAGGCTTCGGACGCCGCGTTGAAAAAACTCGTTGCCACCCATGGTAACGATGGGGCCTATCAGATCGCTGAAGCCTATGCCTATCGCGGGGAGATGGACCAAGCACTCGACTGGCTGGAGCGAGCCTACCAGCAGCACGACTCCGGCTTTGCTTACTTCAAGTCCGACCGCCTGTTCAACAGCCTGCACCAGAACCCACGCTACCTTGAACTTCTGAAGAAGATGGCTTTACCACAGTGATCTGGCTGCCGGCTCTGAGTGATTACTGCTGTAAACAAGGCAGCCTGTTCGGTCGTGCAAAAACGCGCTTTACTTCGTCGCTTCCGTTTTTGCCGGCGCTGCCGCCGCGACTGCCGGAGTTGCTGCCGCTTGCTGTGCGGGGGCCGCAGGCGCCTGATTCGCAGCCTTGGCGCCGCCCCTTTGCGCTTCTTTCTCTTTCTTCAGTTGCTCCGCTTCCGCGTCCGTGATGTAGCGGAACATCTGCACTCGACCGGGATATTGCTCCGAGGTGAAGATGCGATTGTTCTTGTCGATATAAACGCCGTCCAGTGAGGAGAACTGTCCCAGCAGATTGCCGTGTCCCCCGACCATCCCCAGCAGCTGCCCTTCCTTATTGAATGCCTGCAAGCAGATCGAGCATGGGATCGGCGACCCAGATGTTTCCGTCGCTATCGACGGCGATGCCTTTGGGATGGGCGAAGCAGCCCGGCCCATCGCAGTGCTTACCGATCTGGCTGATGAACTTTCCGTCGGCGTCGAAGATCTCCACGCGATAGTTCATAGTGTCGGTCACATACACGTTGTTGTCTTTGTCGAGCGCAACAAAGCTCGGCAGGGAGAAGTCGCCCGGCGTGGTCAGCTCATGTTTCTTGCCGCCGGTACCGATGCGGCGCTTCTCTTTCAAGGTGTCAGCGTCGTAGACCACCACCTGGTCGGCCTGCGTGTCCACCACATAGAGCTGGCGATTCTCTGTGTCGATAGCGATTCCGACCGGATCGATCAGGCCATCCTTGATCATATCGACTATCTTGTTGGTCTTGTCGAAGATCAACACCCGTTTCATCTTTCCGTCGGTCACGAACAGCCGATCGTCATCATCGAAGGCGACGCCATTGATCAGCGCGAAGGTGGCCTCGTGGTCGTTGCCAATCAGCGTGGTGTCCTTGGTTTCCGTATT
>CAVONC010000016.1:0-460948 GCA_963697175.1 uncultured Acidobacteriaceae bacterium
AGCTAGTCGGGATCGAACCGACGACCTCATCGTTGCGAACGATGCGCTCTCCCAGCTGAGCTATAGCCCCACGAGAGACTAAGGAGGGGGCTGGGCAGCAGTCACGTGTATTGCGAAGCCACGTGCATCAGACCAGCCTCTTGATTATACAAGCAAGTGAGCGCCGCGGAAACGCTTACTCATGGGCAGATCCCACTGTGCTGTACATCCGATTGATCCAAGCACACGCGTCCCGTTTCGTTGGTGACCGGGCGCGTGAGCGATTGCGTCTGGAGTCTTCAGCAACTTCTGCTTGCTGGCCAAAATTCAAACAGCACCAGTTATCCAAGCGGAGGCTGCCTTCGTAGAACAGATTCGCCAACCAGGCAGCTTCCGATAGCAAGGCTTTCCCAATCGCGGTTCGATCACTACAATGTAGTGTCCCATTGCACAATGCAATCCAAGACCACGGTTTGGTAAGAGCGACTGGTCGGTTGCCGGTTGGTTGCGTCGCTTCTTGCTGGACGTCGATCTCGCAACAGCGGTCGCAGACACGGCATTTGGCAGTAGAATTGGCTTCGAACTAATTTCGTCGCCATAGATTGGAGCAGCGCAATCATGGTTCGCCTGAAGCAGTTCCTGGCGCTCATCCTCAGTTGGGGAATCCTCCTTGCAACATCTCCGCTTAGTGCCGAGCCAACCGCCGGCATGTATCAGGAGGCCCCACCTGCAAATTTAACGTCTAGTCAGATTGATGCGCTGGTTGCGCCCATCGCGCTCTACCCCGATGCCTTGGTAGCGCAGGTCTTGGCTGCCTCCACGTTTCCCAATGAGGTTGTGGAGGCCGACCAGTGGTTGAAGGATAACCAGAATTTGCAGGGCACGGCGCTTGCCGAAGCTGTGAACAAGCAACCATGGGATCCGAGTGTGCAAGCCCTGACGCAGTTCCCTTCTGTGCTGGATAACATGGCGAACAATCTGTCCTGGATCTCAGCGCTGGGCAGCGCCTTCTACAACCAGCAGGCGGACGTGATGGCCTCGGTGCAGAGGCTGCGTCAGCAGGCCAAGGCGGCCGGGAACTTGAAAACGACGCCGCAGCAAACCGTGACCACCGAAACTCAGAGCGGTCAGCAGGTCATTGTGATCCAGCCGGCGAGTCCCCAAGTAGTCTACGTACCGACCTACAATCCGACCGTCGTCTACGGCACGCCGTACTATCCGCCGGGATATAGTACCGGCGCCGTGGTTGCCACTGGTCTCATCTCGTTCGGTGTCGGCATGGCTGTGGGTGCTGCCATGAGCGGTGGCTGCTGTGGCTGGGGCTGGAACAGTTGGGGCTGCGGTTGGCACGGCGGGACGGTGGTTTATAACCGCAACGTGTATGTTTCGCGCAGCAATATCTACGCCAACGGGAATCGCTACAACAACGGGAACTGGGCGCGGGCAACTCCGTACAACCCGAATCGCAACAACTACAACTCCGGCAACCGCAACACCAACGTGAGCGGCAACACGGTAAACATCAATAATGGCGGAAATCGGACGAACAACGTCAACGCCAATAATGGCAATCGCAACAACAACGTCAACGCTAACAACGGCAATCGCAATACGAACAATGTCGGCAGCAATAACAATGGCAATCGCAATGCGAACAATGTCGGCAGCAACAACAATGGCAATCGCCAGAATGTCCAGAATAAGCCCGCTCAAAACAATGCGAACCGGCCCTCGAATTCGCAATATCGCGGATACGGCCAGGGCCAACAGGCGGGGACCAAGAGCGGAGCATTCAGCGGCAACAGCGCTGGAGGCAACGCGCGTGCTGATAGCAACCGCGGACGTGCCAGCGCGAGTGGTGGCGGAGGCAATCGCGGCGGCGGCGGCGGCGGTGGCCGCAGACGCTAGCGGCATGGGCCGGTGTGGGACCAAATCACCCGAATTCGGATTTGACAGAGGCCGCTGATGTCGGAAATCAATTGGAGAAAAGGGTCAATGAACTGGCGCACAATACTACCCACTGCATCGCTGGCGATTCTGTTCTGCACGCTGTCATCCCTGTCCGCATCAGCTCAGGAGCAAGGTGAAAAGACATTCGCATCTCCAAAGGACGCGGCGCAGGCGCTCTACTCCGCAGTGCAGGCTGATGATAAATCAGCCATGCTGGCTGTCCTGGGCTCGTCTGCATCCAGCATCATCGAGTCGGGAGACGACGTTCAGGATAAGAACAATCGCGCCTCGTTCGTGAAGAGTTACGACCAGATGAATCGTTGGGAGGGCGTAACGAATGGTGAGCAGGTGCTCTACATTGGCGCCAACAACTGGCCTTTTCCGATTCCGCTGAAGAAGACCACTAGTGGCCAATGGTACTTCGATACCAAGACCGGCTTGCAGGAAATTCTCTTCCGGCGTATCGGCAAGAACGAACTGGCAACCATCAAGGTGTGTCGAGCTATGGCCGACGCTCAGCAGGATTATTTCCAACAGTCTCACGATGGCGATACCACACAGCAGTATGCCCAGAAGTTCATCAGCGATTCCGGAAAGCAGGACGGGCTCTACTGGAAGACGGCTGAGGGCCAGCCGGAAAGTCCCATCGGTCCGCTGGTGGCGTTCGCTACCGCCAAGGGGTACGGCGGACAGAACGCTTCCGCACAGCCATTTTACGGTTACTACTATCGCATGCTGACAGCGCAGGGAGCGAATGCACCCGGCGGCGCCAAGAACTACATCGTCGATGGAAAGATGACCGGCGGCTTTGCGTTTGTCGCCTATCCGGCGGACTATCGCAATTCAGGAGTGATGACTTTCCTGGTTGACCAGAGTGGCGTCGTGTATCAGAAGGATTTGGGACCCAACACAGACAAAGTCGCCAGCGAGATGAAGTCCTACAATCCAGACCACACCTGGGTAACGGCAGAAACCGGCGACGAGACCGATCAAGCAAACTGACTCCGCACCGTGCGACAACTGTTTCTCCGGCCTTCACGATGCTCGACCGGTCCAGTATCAGAACCGTTTGAGGTTCGCTGTTGACTCGCACTCAAGCCAGCGCGAGCACCGATAAAGCAACTCATTCTGAAGTGTATCGCCGTCCAAGCTCTTCCCTCTCTCGATATCTTTGCTACGCGCTGCTCCTGCTGACTATTGTTTTCTTCGGATTTATTCGCTATCGATTGCGTGCTATGCCGTTGGAGCGCGATGAAGGCGAATACGCCTACGGCGGCCAGCTCATCCTCCAGGGCGTTCCACTGTATGACCTCGTCTATACGGTGAAGCTGCCAGGCACTCACGCTGCGTATGCGGTCCTGCTCGCGCTACTCGGGCAGTCGCAAGGGCGTATCCACGTTGGCCTGATCTTCGTTAACGCTGCCACCACGCTGCTTGTCTTCCTCTTGTCTACCCGGTGGGTCGGCCATTTCGCGGGGCTCGTCGCCGCCGCCACTTACGCATTGCTGTCAACCAGCTCATCAGTCGATGGCTTCGCCGCACATGCCACGCATTTCGTGGTTCTGTTTGCCTTGGCAGGAACCATGTTGCTCCTCAAGGCAGTTGAATCGGACAAGAGATGGCTGCTCTTCTGCTCAGGACTGCTGTTTGGAATTGCCTTCCTGATGAAACAGCCGGGAGTCTGCTTTCTGCTCTGGGCGGTCGTGTATCTGGTCTGGACGAAGCTCAAGCGCTCGCTCCCATCGATTAGTCTGGCCAGGCAGATCGCAACAATTCTCTTGGGCGGCATTCTGCCGTTCGCGCTGACCTGCCTGCTCATCTGGCGTTCAGGGGCTTTTCAGAAGTTCTGGTTCTGGACGTTCTCGTATGCGCGTGAATACGGAACCAACGTAAAACTGTCTGAAGGCCTGAGATTTCTTGGTCGCTCGAGCACACGGGTTGTAGCCCCTGCTGTCTGGGTGTGGGTCATCGCGCTTGTGGGACTGACAACGTTTCTCTGGAGCGCTCGCGCCCGGGCACAGGCGTTTCCCGTGATTTCCTTCGTTCTGTTTTCATTTCTTGCTCTCTCCGCAGGACTGTACTTTCGTCCCCACTACTTCATTCTGTTCCTGCCCGCCGCTTCGATATTGGCGGGATTAGCGGTGAGCTGCGCAACTGAAGCCCTTCAGAAGCAGTCGCCGGTTTTGAGCGCCATCCCGGCCTTCCTATTCGTGCTCGCCCTCTACACCGCGGTTTACCATCAACGAGCGTTCTTCTTCGAGATGAATGCAGTGCAAGCCTGCGAGAAAACCTATTGGCCGAACCCTTTCCCTGAAATCTTAGAGATCTCGAATTACATAAACAGGACCGCGCCCGAGAGCGCAGAGATTGCCGTCATCGGCTCAGAACCGGAGCTTTACTTCTATACTCATCGTCGGTCGGCGACCGGATACATCTACACCTACCCGCTGCTCGAGCCGCAAAAGTATGCCGTGACCATGCAGAAGGAGATGGAAGCTGAAATCGAGAAGGCACGGCCCGAGATCATCGTGCTCGTCGACAATCCACTGACCTGGGAAGCATGGTCGAATATGGCTTCACCTGACGAGATCCTCGCTTGGGCTAATAGGTATCTGGGTCAGCACTACGAGGTGGTGGGCCTAGCTGAGACGGATGAGACTACTACGAAATACTATTGGGGCGCTGAAGCCCGGGATCGTCGCCCAAGCTCGCAAAGCCAAGTCTATGTATTGAAGCGAAAATCTTAGGGAGGCTCTGATTCGGTCCAGTTTTGAAGGGGACGGCCTTTAAGGCCGTCCGTAAGCTCAGCAAAATCATTGCGGCTTTAGCCGCTGAGGGCCTTCATGTAACTTGATCAGAGCTTCCTTAGGCATTGCGTTCTTAATCCGCGGAAGCAATATCTACTGCTTTGTGGTGTCTAAGCTCCGCGCTAAAGCCGCTCTCAACTCCCGGGATTCGTCTTCGATTTTGTCGAGCAGAGTCTCAACCTGTCGCAATAGCTTCGGATCTTCGTCGCGTAACGCCCGCCGAAAAGACTGTACCGCCGTTAGGCTCTTGAACAATTCGATCATCAACAACAAAGCCTCGCGCGGTTCGGATTGGTTGCGGTCCTGAATCGGTTGCGCCTGCAGCGCAGCGTTCTGTTCCTGGAGCGCGGCGATCTGCTGTTGCAGGGCGACCATGTCCTGTCGAATCTGCTGAAATAGTTCGATCGCAGCACGATCGAATTCGTGTACCGGCCGCGAATACCATCCGATGGCCTTGCGAACGACTCGTTTCAGAAACACTCCGGGCGCGCCGAGTTTGCTGTGGGGTTCGACCTCTCCAAGCCGCGCTGCGATTTCCGACAGCCGAGTGGTCATTGCAGCTTGCGTGCTGAATTGCGCCGGCCGAGCGTCAGCGGAGCGGCTCCGCACGGCACTTGGAACTTGACCGTCGGCACCGCTACTCTTGGCTGCGAGATACTTCCGCACCTCGAGCATCGCCTGCTCCAGGCTCATTGAGGAAGTAATCCGCAGCTTGGGCACATCCTCACTCATCCGTTGTCATTCCTGTTGCGACCGGCGCTGTAAGGAGGGACTGTAGCAGGTCCGCCAAGTAAGGCACATTCTACAGGAGCAGTCGCGCGACAAGCACTGTCTAGGCGGCCAGTGGGTGGTTCAATCTCGACGTGGGCTATGCGGCGACTTGCAGCGTGCTCTTGTAATCCGCCACAAACCGCTCAATGCCTTTGGTGGTGAGCTCGTGTTGCAGATTGAAACTCTCCCAGGGAGCGTTCAGGTCGATTTCTTTGTATGGAATTGATTTGAGATGCTTGCCTTTGGAATCGACCGCCTGATAGGCGAAGCGCGCGTCCGGCTGGGGAAGACCTGCGTCAGCCCACTCTTCCAGAAGCTTGGCGGGCGCAGTAGCTAGTTCGGTCCCTATGGAAAACGCGCACAGCAAATGTTCCAGCCGGCGCAGGCTTGCCGCCAGCACATGCACGTGACCATCGCCATGGGCATACATTTTCTTAATGTTCCAGACCAGGTCCATGCCGTTCTCGCCACCATCGTCGAGCCGGCCCACGAACGGCGAAATATAAACCGGATCGGCTGCGCCCAGCGTTGCAGCATACACCGCGGCGGCTTGTTCCTGGCTAAAACACAGCGTCATATTGACACGGATTCCCCGCTGCACCGACATCTGCGCCGCGCGTAAACCCTCGGGCAAACATGGATACTTGATGTAAGCGTTGGGAATCCAGGAGAACATTTCTTCGCCCTGCTCCAGCATTTCGCGTGCGGAAGTGTGGAGATCGGCGAACACTTCAATGGAGACGCCGGCGTCGCCCACCAGCGCTGAAATCTGCTGCACGATGTTGCGATACGCCTGAAATTGCTCCCGCGAGCTAAGTCGACGACCGCCTGCGATGCGCCTCTGAATTTCTGGATTCCTGGCCACATAGCTCGGATTCGTGGTCTGACCATCCAGCAGTTCCAGGTATGTCTTGACCCTCAATGTCTCGTCGGGATCGCCCCCATCCAGCAAGATCTTGGTCCTTGGCCTGTCAGCTACCACAATTGCTCCTCTCTGCCCGATAGGTTAGACGTTGAGCAGAGCCCCAGTGTTGTGTTTGAAAGTGCAAGTCAAATTGCGCCATGCGATCACATATCACGGATGGGAGTGCGCGACATCACTGCAACTGACAACAAGATCTGTCAACCTCTATTCTTGGGCATTTATGAAATGTTGTCGCCTTTGGCGCCTCAGAACACATAGGATGGATACTGGGATGAGGACACTCTTATGAACCGCAACACGACAACCGCGAGCAGGTTTACTTATGGGCGCAAGCTGATCAACGCCGGTATTTCAGGGATTCGCAGCGGTCGGCAGGATCTCGGCCCGCGCTCGGTTTCGAATTGCATGGTCGCCGCGGTGCCCGGTTCCTTCAAGCTTGCCGCTCTAGGCGCCTGCCTTGGCCTGTTGCCAGGTCTACTGATGCGGCGCCGCTCGCGCGTTTCCACTGCCATTGCCTTAGCCACGGCGGGCAGCGCTCTCGGATTTTGTGCGGGACTGACCTGGAAGACCCGAAAAGTCACCTCGAGTCTGGCCCACTCAGCTCTACGCGAGGTGCGCAAGGTCAACGACGAGCGTTGGCTGGAGAGGCATCCTATCGATTACGCCTGAGTCGAGGTCCGCCGGACGCGTACCTCGCCGCTGTCCCCTAGCCTTTACACTCGTAACGCCCTCGCGTTCCAACCCCAACCCCGGCCGCCCGACCCAGCTCTGTGAGAAAGACAATGAATGAAGCTCTGGCTTATCGTCATTTTCATAGAAATCTCCGCCATCGTGATCCATGAATGTGGGCATGCTCTGGCTGCATGGATCTTCCACTTTCGATTTATCGGCATCGGCATCGGGATTCTTGGCCCGTATGTACGCGTCTTTGGCAACTACCGGCGCAGAGAAAACGCGATTGTTGCGTTAGCGGGTCCGGGGGCGAACTGCCTGGCCGGAGGAATTCTTGCCAGGTTCGGTATGCCTGCCACCGGCCTTCTGATCGCTGGAGTGGGAATCGTTAATCTGCTGCCGATTCCGGGTAGCGACGGAATGAAAGCAATTCGCGCTGCGCTGGGCTTGTGGTAGGAAGCAAGAATAATCTGGACACGCAAACAGAAGCGGCCTCGCACAACTTTCGAGCGCGAGGCCTGCTTTCTTCTGATTTTCTGCCGTGCGACCGACGTGTCTACAGTCGCGCTGATTCCAGGGCGCGCGGCTGCTCCACTTCAGCGAAGACATCGTAGACGTAATCATGTGCTGCTAGTGCGGCCCGATCGATCGTGCCGGCTTCCACGCCTTTCACGATTTCGTCACGCGAAAGATCGAAGAGCGCGTCCAGAATCTGGGAGCACGTACCCCGATCCGACTGCCCAATCACGAAAAGAGCACGCGCGCTGTGCTGGATATAACGTGGCGAGAGCAACTGCCGCTTCAGTAAATCCATGATCAGCGGCGCTTTGCTGCGGTCGAAGCGGCCGGGATCGCCGCTGCGGTCCAGTTCCGCGAAGAAGGCTTTGGTCCACTCGTTGTGAAGCTCCCAGACCTTGTTGAAGAGCTCCGGAGTGAGGCGCGTGCCGGCTTTCACGGCGAATACGTTCCTTGCCGGAACAACGCCATCCTCGGTAAGCTGCGGCGATTTCAGGTGTCCATCTTTGGTAATCACCGCCTGATGGTGAGCCAGGCTCCAGAGCCAGGAAACGTAAATACGATAGGTGGCGAGGTCGTTCATGAAGCGCAAGCCGAGTTCGTAGTCGTCGATGGCAGCCGCGAAGTTGCCGTTCAGAATCTGATAACCGTAGTTCGCGGCCATATAAAACGAATGCTGAATGTGCTCGATGGTGATGTCGCCCTGAGGAACGGCGTAGATATCGTCCCAAAGCTTCTGGCTGAGAAGCTTTTCCGGGGTAGCAACCGATTCCTTCGTCACCACAGCAGGCGTGATCCTGCCCTGGGCGTTCAGCAGACCACGAGCCTGGAACAAACTGCGCTCTGACTCGACTAGGCCGCTCTCGGCGACGGGCACTTGCTTGTCCTTCACCTGGACTGTCTTCTGAGGCGCGTCGATGATGTCTTGCAGTTGCTCCAACGATGCGCGCAATGGCACGTTGCCCGCCTGCACGTACGCCGGCTCAGGGCTCGCGACCCAGCTCTGCCGGTAGGTGTCGTAAAGCTTTCCTTCGAACCGGCCAGCGAGAACGTCTTCCAACGTGGGCGGCGCACCGTTGTAGTTCGGCGAAGCTGGTACAAAGATCAAACCCAGCAGGCGTTCGCGCAGCTTATCGATTGCCATGGCGCGCACGGCCAGCGGATTGTAGCGCGCGCGGCCATAGGCATCGCCTGGCTGATAGATCATGACCGCAGCCATGCCGCCGATGGGAGCGCCATTTCGCAGTTCCCCGTTCTTCATGCCGGCCATGAGCATAGTCAAGGCGTTGTAGCGCTGATACGCGATCATGTTGGGAGTCGCCATGCCGATCGTCTGCGGATCGGGAAATACGCCTTGCGGATCGTCCTTCCACATCTCAATCAGGCTGCCAAGATAATCCCAGCGGCCCACGTTGGTTCCCAGCAGCCGGCGACGTAAGACCCAGGCAATCGCCGGTAGATAAAGGCCGGCGATACCTTCCTCGTAGAGCATCTTGATCTTGAACGTACCGGCGGGCACTCCGATCGCACCTTCCACGCGCGCGAGAAGCTTCTCGAAGATCAGCGCCTCCCGCGGCGTCTGAATCTTCGGAATGTAGAAATACGCGCCCGTCCCGAGCTTCTTCAGCGAGTCGTAGTTGTTGACAACCCACAGCACGATGATGGGGATCGCGCCCGGAACAGGCGCGTCGTCGACCGTGATGGGTTCGTAAAGGACGTGCAAGCTGGGCGGGCGAACCAGTCGAGTAGGCCACTTTGAAGGCGGATTGTTGATCTGATATTTGCGGACCTTCCCCTTCTTCTGAACTTCGTAGGCGCGACTTGTCCACTGGCCCTCGAAGATCTCTTTTGCATTTTGCAGGGCGGCAAAGATGCCGACCGGCTCGTTGCTGGGCGAGCCATCAGGCCGAAAGTGCGGCGGTGAGGCATCTTCGAAATCCGGCATGTTCATCGGCGCCGAGCTGTTTAGCGCGTTGAAAGCCATGTCCAACGGATGCCACGGACCGGTCAACTCCAGGCCGGCATTATCGAGGGGATGAACATCGGCCGGGATCGGCACGTCGTCGTTGAGTCGCCAGTTCCACTCGCTCTCAACTCCGAGGAAGTTGTCGATCATGCCCTGAACAATCTGGCGGTAGGTCCAGGATTTTCCGGTGACGGGATCCTCGAACTTGTCGTCCCACTTCGGCCAGGCGTAGCGCTCCCGTACCGGCTTGGTCGATTGCAGCAGATTGCGGCGAGCCGTCAGAGCTTGCGCTATAGCCGGGCGAAACTCCCGCGTTAGCTCGGCGATCAGCCGCTCGACATCGACGTCGCGCCCGTTCACTTTCCTGGGGCCAAACAAGCTGGGAAATTTCTGGAGAATGTCCTCGCGAATCATGGTGTCCTCACTACGGCCAGTGCTCGAAGGGCGCCGGAGAGCGTCATCTTGTCCTGCGAAAAGGTTAACAAATAATGAAACGCAATATGAGTGGGATCGAACACATCGATTGGACTCCCGGCGTTCGCCCTTGCGGACGGGCAGCAAACCGGGGCTGGCGGGTCAGCCGTAATCGATCGTGTGAATCACCTGACAGACACGATGTTACGTGGTTCACGCGTATTGTCTCGCCCACTACTCGTGATTGCGAGCCTGCACCGATCCATTTCCTGAGATCGATTGATCCAGTAACTCCATGTAGTGCATAACGGGGACCGACTGCCCCTTCTCATTCAACACCGAGCTAATCTGTAGCTGGCATCCGGGATTACCGGTCACAACCACTTGCGCATGGGTTGAGATGATGTTCTGGACTTTGCGCTCACCTAACTGATGGCCCGCTTCCGGCTGAAGCAGGTTGTAGACACCCGCCGAACCGCAGCAGAGGGCCGACTCGGGCAATTCCACCAATTGCAGGCCGGGAATCGTGCGCAACATGGCGCGAGGAGGCTCGCGCAGTCCCTGGGCGTGCTGCAGGTGGCAGGGATCGTGGAAGCCGACGCGCAAACTAATGGGATGACGAGGCGCTCGCGGCGGCAACTCGGCCAGGATCTCGGATGGGTCTTTGCACTTCGCCGAAAAGGCGATTGCCCGATCGCGATACTTCGGATCATCACGAAGAAGATAACCGTAGTCCTTCAGGACCGCGCCACAGCCGGCGGCATTGACGACGATGGCATCGACCTTCATTTGCTCGAAGCCGTCGATCATCTTGCGCGCCAGGTCAAGCGCTTCCTTTTCCTGTCCCAGGTCGAGCAGCAATGCACCGCAGCATCCCTGATCCTGCGGCACCAGCACTTCGCAACCCTCCGCAGCCAGTACACGGGCTGTGGCTGCGCTCACCTGTGCGGTGAAAACGCTTTGCACACAGCCGGTAACCATTGCGACTGTGCGGCGCTTTTCACCTTCAGCAGCGATGCGCGGCGGCAATGGGGCTGAGGATTCTTTGGCCGACAGATCAGGCATCAGCCGCTCCATCGTGCGCAAGCTCTGGGGCAGCAATGAGGTCAGGTGCAGGGCGTGCGCCAGACGCTGCAAGCCGAGCGACTGGTAGGCGCGAAGCGCAGCCGCCAGCTTCCGCAACCGCTTGGGTCGGCTGAAGGTAGCTGCAATCATTTTGCGGAAGACGCGCTCTCGCAGCGGTCGCTGGTAGAGCCGTTCTACCTGACCGCGCATCGACTCGATCAGCTTGCTGTACTGAATTCCCGAGGGACAGGCAGTGACACAAGCCAGGCATCCGAGACAGTGGTCAAAGTGGGATACGAACAGATCGGTTAGTCCGACCTCACCATCCATGGCCATGTTCATCAGGTGAATGCGTCCGCGAGGCGAGTCCATTTCCTTGCCCCAAAGGGTATAGGTTGGACAGGTCTGAAGACAGAAGCCGCAGTGAACGCAGACGCTTGACAGGTCTGCAGACGGGGGATGATGGTTGTCGAAAACTCGCAGCTTGTTCTCACTTGGGGTTGCGACCGCTTCTTCGATCATATGGCCCCCACAAAACGGCCCGGATTTAATGTCCGGGCTGGGTCAAACTTTTCTTTAATCTGCTGCATTACCGGCAGCGCACTCTTGACCGCGCCCCACACATCCAGCGCGTCCTTCACTGCGACGGGACATTGCTGCACCACCAGGGTTCCGTCCAGCTGTTCAAGCTCAGCGCGCAAGCCGTTCAATACTTCTACGCCGGAGAGCACACGGGCTGCGTCGAAGCGCACATCGGCGACGCCGGTAGCTTGAGCGACGACGATGGCCGTCACGGTTGCCGACTGAGCGCGGGCGAATACCGCCTCGCAAAGCAACCCAACCTGCGCCGGCAGCACACTGCATTTGCAGATCACGGAGTGTTCCGCATGAGAGAACAGTTCCTGTCGCGCCTTCCACACATCGCCGGAAGCCTGTACAAACGGCGCGGCACCGGCTACTTTGCTCAGCTTTGCGGCCTGATCCTGGAGGGACTCGACGATGCCTTCGAATCGGATGTCCACGGCAATCTGTTGCGGAGTATCGGCGCGCAGCTGCAATCCGGTGTACACCAGCTGCGAATCCAGAATAGCGAGCACGAGTTCTGTGGCTTCCGTTGTGCTGGAAAGCAATGTGCTGTAGGTCGCAGTGGCAACGGGTATGGGGTGCAGCCGGAAGGTCGCCTTGGTAATCACGCCCAGCGTCCCGAGCGAGCCAATCACCAGCTTGGTGAGGTCATAGCCTGCGACATTCTTGACGACCTTGCCGCCGGCTTTGATCACGTTGCCATCGGGCAGCACGACTTCGACGCCGAGAACCAGATCGCGAACTCCGCCATAGCGCAGCCGCAGGGTTCCGTTATCCGCCGTTGCCAGCAAGCCTGCAATGGTCGTCCGCTCCGGCCACAGCGGATCTGCCGCCAGGAACTGGCCATGCTCTTTGAGCGTTTGCTGAAGGCTGGCGATGGTGCACCCGCCTTCGACCGTTGTGGTCATGTCGCCCCAGGCATGCTCAATCACGCGATTGAGGCGCTCAGTGGAAAGAATAAGGTCGGCCTTCTGCGGACGATTGCCCCAGCCGAGCTTGGTGCCGCCACCGCGCGGAATGACCGCCAGGCCGGCTGAGCTGCAGTATTGCAGCACCTTGGCGATTTCCTGCGCGTCTGCCGGCGCAATGACCTTTGCCGGTTGCACGCCGTCGATCATGTCCTGGGAGCAGGCTGGCCACATGTATTCGCGACCGACGATCGCCTCCAGGTCAGTCCAGGCAACTTCTATCGGGTATTGATTTTCATTCATAGTCGACTCCGTCGACCTGCTGGCCCACCAAGGGCAAGATGTGCGCCACCAACTAGTACCTCTGAGCCAAACCCGCGACTTCGATGGGATGTGGCTCGTATGCGACTGGCCGTTGATACTGATGATCCGTGCCAGGAAACATCTTGGTCGGATTGCAAAGATCGTAGGGATCGAATGCCGAGCGCAGGCGTTGCATGGCATCGAGATCAGCCGCTGAAAACATCACCGGCATGAAATGCTTCTTCTCCTCGCCAATACCGTGTTCGCCGGTAATCGATCCTCCAGCTTCCACGCACAGCCGCAGGATCTCTTCCGCCAAGGTCATAGCCCGCTGTTCCTGACCTTCAATGCGGCGATCGTAAAGCACCAGGGGATGGAGATTGCCGTCGCCGGCATGGAAGACATTGGCCACACGCAACCCAGCTTCTGCGCTGAGGCGATCAATCTCGCCCAAAACTCGCGGCAATGCGGTGCGAGGGATAACGCCATCCTGCACCAGATAATTCGGAGAGATACGGCCGACTGCGGCAAATGCTGCCTTGCGTCCTTTCCAAACTGCCATACGTTCGGCGTCTGACTTGGCCAGTCGCAGCTCCCACGCTCCGCACGAGGTGCAGATCGGACCAACATGCTCCATCAGGACTTCGACCTCGCGCGTTGAACCATCGAGTTCGACCAGCAGCAGCGCCTGGCAGTCCGGATAGTTGGCATGGACCGCTGCCTCCGCCGCTTCCAGCGCCAGGCGATCCATGATCTCCATGGCCGCCGGGAACATTCCAGATGCAATGATGCTGGTGACCGCCGCTCCCGCTTCACTGCTGGAATTGAATGCGGCCATCAGGGTCTGTATGCATTCGGCTTTCTTGATGATGCGCAGCGTGATCTTGGTAACGATGCCGAAGGTGCCTTCGGAACCTACGAATGCGCCGACCAGATCGTAGCCAGGGCAATCCATGGTGTTGGCGCCCAACTGAACCAGCGAACCGTCGGAGAGAACGACCTCGAGACCGAGGATGTAGGTGGTGGTGACGCCATACTTGAAGCAATGTGCGCCGCCGGAATTCTCGGCCACGTTGCCGGCTACGGTGCAGACGATCTGCGATGACGGATCGGGCGCATAGAAATAGCCGCTGCCCGAAACCGCGGCCGTAATAGCGGAATTCGTCACCCCAGGCTCGACAATCACCCTTGCATTGGGAAGGTCTATATCAAGGATGCGATTCATCCTCGAAACGCCGATCACGATTCCGCCCTTGACCGGTAATGCCCCGCCGCTAAGTCCCGTGCCCGATCCGCGCGCCACGAACGGGATGCGCTCGCGGTAGCAGAGCTTCACGATCGCCTGCATCTCTTGGCTTGACGCGGGCAGAAGAACCAGCTCAGGGACTACTCGGAAGAGGGTAAGGCCGTCGCACTCATAGGTTCGGAGTTGCTCAGGCGCGGTAACGATGCCGGCATCTCCAACGATGGAGCGAAATTCACTGATCAGATGAGAGTCCATTTCGCAACCCCCTGGTGCTCGTCTATGCGAAACCGACGCGGGAAGGAGAACGTCATGCGCGCGCACCAACTAGGACAATATTCTCGGCACAGCCAGTTGGCGGTGATGAGACTCACAGCTGCAAGTGACCGAAGGGTGTTTTAACTCCACTCGGGGTGACTGAAGGCGAGTTGCAAAGCGGCGGCCCGGACTGGAGCGATTGTTCTAACGACGGCGAGGGTATTCAGCTGCGCGCGGAGAAGCTTTCGGTGCCAATCCAGAATTCGGCAAGCGAGCTCAGGTTCTTCTTATAGTTGCGGGTTACGGTGTATTCCCTTCCGCCCTTCAAACGAAGCTCATATTCTCCGGTGGCGCGGGGGCGGATTTCCTCTACGAACGAGGCATTCACTAACACCGAGCGATGGATTCTGAGAAAGCCGTACGGCTTGAATTTCTCCGCGATGGTCGAGATGGACTCTCTGAGCAGGTATGAGCCTCTCTCCTGCTGAAGCAGAACGTAGTTGCCCTCCGCATGAACCGCAGTCACATCATGGGGATCGATAAAAAGAATCCTGCCATTACTCTTGACGCCGATTTTGCACGAGTTCTGCTTAGGCGTCTGAACGTAGGGCAGCAGCTGCAGCAACTTTGCCGCCCGCTCACTGGCGGTTCGGCGGGAGGCAAACTCCAGCGCCTGATTTACCCGCTCGGTTGAAAACGGCTTCAAGACGTAGTCCACCGCATGCTTCTCGAACGCCGCCACCGCGTGCTGAGAGTATGCGGTCACGAAGACCACGGACGGCAAAGGTCGCGGGAGTTGCTCCAAGCGACTCAACAGCTCAAGTCCAGACAGCTCCGGCATGCTGATATCGAGGAGCATCACGTCATAATCGTCTTTGGCGAGACGCTGCTGTGCTTCGATCGCATCGCCCGCGGCGTCGAAGCGCTCGACATCGGCCCTGGCCGCCAGAATCTTCGCCAACGCGGTGCGAGCTAAAGGTTCGTCGTCGACGACGAGAACGCGCATAACGGGTCCTTCCCTTCCACAACGCTCTGTACCGGATGCCTCGGTATGTCAGCAGGGCGAGAATTCAAGGCCGGCAGGGTCAAAGTCGCGGTGACGACATGATCCTCGCCGAATATCAACGCCAAATGCGCCTCGCCCGCATACAGATATTTCAAGCGTGCCTCAACATTTCGCAGCCCTATCCCGGTTCCGTTGGAGGTCTTACCATCCGCACTGTTGCGGACACGGAGAGTAAGCACTCCGTCACTGTTCGCCGTCGCCACCTCTACCCAGCCTCCCTTGCGCGATGGTGCAATACCATGTCGAACCGCATTCTCCACCAGCGGTTGAAGGATCATCTGTGGCACCAGCATGCGGGACGTCTCGGGAGTGACTTGCCACTCGATCTTGAGCCGGTCACCGAAGCGCATCTTCTCGAGGTCGAGATACTCACGCGCAAAGCGTAATTCGTCTTCCAGAGCAATCAGATCTGCGCCGTCGCGCTCGAGGGCGGTGCGCAACAGATTTGACAGCTTGAGGATCATGGCTCTGGCGGTCTCGGGATCGCTATCGACCAGGGTGGCAATTCCATGCAGGGTGTTGAACAGAAAATGAGGCTGCAGTTGCATCTTCAGCGCTTGCAGCTCGCTGGCAGCCAAGGCTTGCTGATATTCGTACCTCTCGGCTTCCTGCCTGCGCACCCGCTTCAAATACTCATACGCGTGAGCGGCAACGACGATTGCGATGTAGACCTGTACGTCATCGGCAAAGCTGCTTCGGACAATTTCAAGCCACCATTGAAAAGACCAGGAGCCAAGTGCCGGCAAAGCGTCGGACGGCGGGCGAATGACCGCCCATGCAATGGCCGTATGCAAGAGTACGAAAGGCACGGCTCCCAAGGCCCATGCCGAGAAGTAGCGGAGGCGGTTACCAGACTGACTAACGGTCCTGGCGACTAAGAAGAAGATGGGCGGTGTCCATAACGCAAACGGAAAAGCATGGGTGAATGACTGAACCAGCAGCAGGCCGAGGAGCCATGGCCAGGAGATTGGCTGATTCGCCGGCCGATACTGAAGGCCCATCAGCAGTGCGATCGCATACCAAAAGGCAATGGCGAGCAAGTACGCCCGTGCGACTCCAGCTAGGCGGGGCAACCGCATTCCGACATTCTAACCCCAGGAGCCAATCCGGAAAGCGATTGGACCGGACCTCCGCACGTGTCCATTGGAAGTTAACCCGCGGCGCGTGCGAGCAGAATGAGCCACGTTGTATTGTGGAGTGGTGCGAAGAATTCTTGTTGTCGTGATTGCGCTCCTTATTGTTGGGTCGATCGTGGTCGTGGTTGTGCTGACGCGGTCGGCGGTGCCCGTCCTCGACGTCGTGCCTCCGGTAGCAGTTCTCGGCCAGGCCACACCCATTACTGTGCAGGTGGGCGACCCCCATGGCGTCCGCAGCCTCTCAGCATTTGTCGAGCAAAACGGCTCCCGCTACGACGTGGCGCAGAACACTGAACCCTCCACCGCGGCTGGGCGTGTCTGGCATTTCACCGCGGGAGTAAAGACTACGCCGCAGTTGAAGGACGGAAAGGCGAAGCTAATCGTTGAAGCAACCTCGAACGATCTGCTTCACAAATCCGGTCACTGGGAGGGCGAGGTAACGGTGGTGACACAGCCGCCAAGCGTGACCGCCGACACAGAACAGCACTATCTCTATCTGGGAATGGCTGACCTGGCCACGTTCACGGTCTCGGGCAACTGGACGGAGGCCGGCGTGCGCGTCGGCGACGAGAAGTTTCGCGCCTGGCCCATGCCGGGCGGCAAGCCGGGGTTCTTCTCGTTGTACGCGTTTGCCTGGAACATGCCTCCGGGAACCGTACCGCTGGTTTATGCCTCCAATGGCGCGGGAAACGAGGCGACCAGCCCGCTCGTAGTTATGTTTCCAAAGAAAGAGCAGCCGAAGTACACCACGCACGATCTTGCAGGTGAGCGACGCCTTCCTCAATAAGGTAGTGAATGAGCTTGATCCAAATGGCACGGGCGATCCCGTAGCGCGGTTCGTGAAGATCAACAGCGAAATGCGGAAAGCCAACAATCAGACGCTTTCGGATCTGCGTCTTAAAACCGCAGACAAGTTCCTGTGGTCGCAGCCCTTCATTCGACAGCCGCACTCCCAGGCCGAGTCCAGCTTCGCGGACGTGCGGAACTACATTTATCACGGCAAGAAGATCGATCAGCAGGTTCACCTGGGATACGACCTGGCGGTGACGCAGCATGTCGGAGTACAAGCGGCCAACGATGGAAAGATCGTTTATGCAGCGCCGCTGGGGATCTATGGAAACTGCGTCGTGGTGGACCACGGCTACGGTCTGCAGACGATCTACGGCCACCTCAGCCGAATCGATGTTCACGTAGGCGACATGGTGAAGCAGGGCCAGGTGATGGGCCTCAGCGGGATGACCGGCATGGCCGGAGGCGATCACATTCACTTCGCCATGCAGCTCGACGGGGTGCAGATCGATCCCAAGGAATGGTGGGACCGGCACTGGATCCAGGATCACATTGCGAAGCGAGTCGAGCTTCCCGGATTCTCGAAGTGACAACGCTTTCGAGCGTTAGCCCATCCGCTCCTGACTCCGGCGCGGCGGAAGAAGCATCCAATCCGCGGCGTTGGTTAGTTACCCCAGATTGAGGAGATCTCTGTCTTAGCAAGCGATCCTATGAGTGCAGCCCCCAACGAATCAGAAAGCGAGCTTGGCCGATTATCTGGCTGCGGAACGAACGCTGCTGGCCTGGATTCGCACCGGTTTGGCCTTGATGGGATTCGGCTTCGTGGTGGCGCGTTTTGGGCTCTTTCTGCAGGAGTTTCAGGTTGTCGAGCACGTCGCGCTGGGACGATCATCCGGTCCGTCGCTGTGGTTTGGGACGGCACTCATCGCAGTCGGAGTGCTGGTAAACGTTTTTTCGGGATGGCACCATGTGCGATTAATTCGCGCCCTCGATCGAGGCGACACAGAACACTCGCGGCCTTCGATTCAGCCTGTAGCCATTGCTTTCTTCCTGGCGCTGGTTGGGCTGGCGATGGCAATCTATCTGCTCCTGGTTCGCAGTTCAACCGGCCCGCATTCCTGACATCGGCAAGGAGATATCTATGTCGACAACGGCTGACAATGGCATCGTCAACCTGGCCAGCAATCATTCGGTAGACGAGACGGTGGAAAGTCTCAAAGCAGATTCTGCAGGCGAAGGGCGTGAACCTGTTTGCTCTGGTTGACCACAGCGGAGAAGCGGAAAAAGTTGGACTGCAGATGCGTCCCACCAAGCTACTGATCTTCGGCAGCCCGAAAGCCGGAACTCCCTTGATGCAAGCCGCCCCCAGCCTCGCGATCGACCTTCCACTGAAGATCCTGGTCTGGGAGGACGCGCAGAACAAAGTGTGGGTGAGCTATAACAGTCCGGCATACCTGCAACAGCGCCACAACCTTCCGCCTGAGCTGCTGCAAAACATCGCGGTCGTGGAAACGCTAGCGGCAAAAATCGCGCAGTGACACGCAATTGGCATGCGTTCCGTTACGGCGAGCGTGGAATCATTCGATTCAGAAGGGCAAGGTACGAGAGCCCGTACCCACAATCATCCTTCATCTGTAAACTCAGGCGTCGACGGCTACGTGGGTCTCGGTTCTTTCCACGCCCGCCATCTTCTGCAACTTGTCAATGACCAGCGAGTTGAGGTCCTTCCAGTCCTGGAATTCGACTACGGAGTAAACATCACCCGTACCCCAACAGGCGTCGGCCATCTTAACGCCCGGCAAACTACCCATAAGCTTGCGCGATGTCGCGAGCGGCGCCACTTTTGGCAGTGATGACAACGTACGCCTTCATACCTACCTCCGGAGAGCTGAACTAGCTTGTTGCTTTGACCATATGACCATCCGGGCCGCGTGTCAGTGACGTAAGGGCCTGACCTTCCCGATTCCGTACAGTCAGAAGTAGCGGCATACCCCGGGCAAGGCATGAGTCGCACGGATCGCAGCCGCGAAGGCGGCCGGGATACTGCCGCCTCCTCAGTCGTGCTGATAAGCCGCCCTTTTCCCTTGTCATCCTGAGCGGAGCGTCCCGCGTGCCTTATCGCTCCGCTGCAGTTGCGGAGCGGCGGCGAAACTCATGCCTCATTACCGCGCCGTCCGCATCTTCCCCGCCTGCCCCACAACCGCCTTCACCAGTCCCGGAACCGTGTATTCCGCGGCTTCAATGTCCACCGGCAATCCGAACTCCCGCAGCGTCGCCGACGTCACCGGGCCGATCGAAGCGCTGTGAATTCCATGGTTCGCCGCTGTCTTCTTCAATGCCGCACGCGCGGCGCGCAAGCCAAGTAGTCCCACAAAATTCCTTACCGTTGAAGAACTGGTAAAGGTGATAGCGTGCGGCCTTCCGTTCTCATTCCTCAGAACCGAGCGCAGTTTTGTCGCTGACGACTTGGGCGCAACTGTTTCGTACGCTTCCATCACATCGACGGTTGCCGCCACTGTCCGCAGCTCGCGCGGAATCACATCCCGCGCGACTTTCGCTCGAACCAACAACACGCGCTTCCCTGTCACGCGCCGGCGCAAGCGCACTCACCACCGATTCCGCAACGTATTCTTTCGGCGTAACGCTTACCGCTAAGCCGTGTTTCTCAATCGCGGATTTTGTCGCGGGCCCGATCGCCGCAATCTTCAAATGCCTCAGCTCGGACGCGTTCAGCTTCTTCCTTGCCATGCGATCGAACAGCGCTTCAACGCCGTTCACGCTGGTTAGGATCAGCCAATCGTAGGTCTTGAGATTTTCCAACGCACAGTCGAGCGGACGAAACGACTTCGGTTTGCGAATCTCGATGAAGGGAATCTCGATGACATCGCAACCCAAATCGCGCAGCTGCGACGACAGCGCGCCTGCCTGCTTCTTCGCTCGCGATACCAGCACGCGGCATCCGCAGAGTGGCTGCCCATTTGCGCCGGATTTCCGGGTGGATTTCATCGAGAGCGGTTAAGGACAGGTAAACAGATATCTTAGTAATCTGCGGTCCCTACGGGACTCAGAATTTGTATAAATCGCCTACCCAGGACTTACGTCCTGGGCTAAGTTATGCCGCCCTTCGGGCTGTTTCATTCGGCGGGGAAACGCCGCAGCTTAGGAGCGAACGATCTTGCCCGACTCGCATTCACTGGCCACAGGCCACTGGCAACTGGTTCTTACGGCTGTTGCGGCGCGGCGACCGCTGCTCCATAGACGTCTTCCAGAATCTGCGCCGCTCCGCGCTGCAGCAGCGTCTTGCCTACCTGTTCCCCGAGAGCAATCGGATCAGCCCCGCTCTGCGTCTCGCGCAGAATCACCGATCCATCGGCGCGGGCCACAATTGCCGTCAACTGCAACTCGCCATCGCGCGATTCCGCAAACGCCCCGATCGGCACCTGGCATCCGCCGCCCAGTTTGTTCAGCAGCGCGCGCTCGCAGGTTGTCGTTGCCCGTGCAGTCGCGTCGTCCAGAAACGCCAGATGCTGTCGCATCGCCTGGTCGCCAGCACGAATCTCAATCCCCAGCGCTCCCTGCCCCGCTGCCGGACACATGAACTCTTCCGACAGAACTTCCTTCACCAGCTGCATCTTGCCCAGCCGAGTCAGTCCAGCCGCTGCCAGAATGATCGCATCGTACTCGCCTTGTTCCAGCTTGCGCACCCGCGTGTCGACATTGCCGCGCAGCGCATGAATCACCAGATCAGGCCGCGCGACTTTCAACTGCGCCTGCCGGCGAAGGCTGCTGGTTCCCACAAGCGCTCCCTTCGGCAGCGCTGCAATGCTGTCGTATTTCACCGACAAGAAAACATCGCGAGGGTTGACGCGCGTGGTAATGGCCACCAGCTCAAATCCTGGCGGCAACTCGGTGGGCAGGTCCTTCAGGCTGTGCACGGCGAGATCGACGCGCCCTTCGGCCAGCGCCTCTTCAATCTCTTTCGTGAACATTCCCTTGGTGCCGACCTGCGCCAGCGCGACATCGGTAATCTTGTCGCCGGTGGTCTTGATGATCTCGAGCTCGACCTCGTGTCCCTGCTCGCGCAGCAAGGCTGAGATGTGGTTGGCCTGCCAAAGCGCCAGTTGCGATCCGCGAGAACCAATCCTGAGCCGGGCCATCAGTGGCGTGCTCCTGTCTTTTCGCTGGTTACAGCGTCTTCTTCGTGACTGGCAGCGGCGGCGCGCGTATCGCGCAATCCAAACAGTTTCCGCACCAGATCGATCACGGTCGTGACCTCCGCCGACTCGCGGGCTGCACTCTTCAGTGTGGTGATAGGTGTATGCATGATCTTGTTGATGATGCCTCGGCTGAGCGCTTCGACAGCCAGTTCCTGCTCGGGCGTAAGCGTTCCCAGCCGGCCGCGCACGCGATCGATCTCGGCCTGCCTGACGGTCTCCAGATGTTCCTGCAGCGAAACGATCGTAGGCACGACATCCAGCGTTTGCAGCCGTCCTTGAAATTTGTCGACCTCCATCTGGACGATGGCTTCGGCGCGATCCGCTTCCACGCGCCGGTCGGCCACATGCGAGGAGACCACTTGCTGCAAGTCATCGATGTCATAGACAAAGATGCCATCCAGCTTGTTCATCTCTGGATCGATGTCGCGTGGCACCGCGATATCGATGAAGAACATGGGACGATTGCGGCGCTTGCTCAGGAAGCGCTCGCCGTGTTCCTTGCGGAAGATGGCATGCGGCGCGCCGGTAGAGCTGATCACGATGTCGGCGCGCGGAATTGTGTCGTAGAGCTGGTCGAACGGAATGGCTTCGCCGTTGAACTTTCTTCGCCAGCGCCGCGGCGCGATCATAAGTGCGATTGGAAACGTAGATTTTCTCGGCGCCATGAGCCAGCAGATGTCGCGCGGAGAGCTCGCACATCTTGCCCGCGCCTACCAGGTAAACCGTCTTGCCCTGCAGATTGCCGAAGATCTTCTTCGCGAGATCGACCGCGACAGAAGCTACCGATACGGCCGACGTCGCCACCAACGTTTCATTGCGCACGCGTTTGGCGACGGCAAACGCGCGAGTCAGCAGCGCGTCGAGCTGCGAATTAATCGCTCCCACCGCGCGCGCCGTGGCATAAGCTTCTTTCACCTGACCCAGGATCTGCGGCTCACCCACCACCATCGAATCCAGACTCGAAGCTACGCGAAACACATGCCTCACCGCATCACGCTCGCGATATTCATAGAGGTGCTCGCGGTAAGGCGTGGGATCAAAGCCGTAAAGCTGCTTGAGGAATCCGTTGAGATCGGCTGTCCCATTCGTCGTGCGCGCCAGCAGCTCCACCCGGTTGCAAGTGGAAACGATCAGTCCTTCCTCGACGCCAGGATAATTCGCCAGCTCTTTCACCGCCTCCGGCAGGCGCGCCTCGGGGATGGCAAACTGCTCGCGCACCTCGACCGGCGCCGTCCGATGATTCACGCCGATGAGGATAAAGTTCATGAGGCAATAAACCGGTGCACCCGGCTGAAGTTATTTGCCGCCCACGCGCCAATCGCAACTACGAACGCAATCGTCGCCAGGAATGCAGCGCGGCGACCGCGCCAGCCTGCCGTCCAGCGCGTGTAGAGCAGCAGCAGGTAGACAGCCCACATCAAGAACGACAGCAAAATCTTGGGATCGTAGAAGAACATCGGCCCGTACTTCTCGATCGCCAGTACCGAGCCGGTCAGGATGCCGAAGGTCATGAACGGAAAGCCGAACAGCAGCGCGTGGTAGCCGATGTCGTCGATGGTCTGCAGCGCCGGCAGCCAGGTCAGCAGCTGCGTCTGCCGCTTCGACTTCAGCGCGCGCTCCTGCGCCAGATATAGCAGGCTGGTCCCGAAGCTGAGAAACAGCCCCGCATATCCGGTGAAGATCAGCACCACATGAACGAAGATCCAGCCATTACGCAGCAGCGGCGAGTTGAGCGTCACCGGCTTCTGCCCAATCGCCGAAGCGAAGGTCAGGAAAAACACAATTGGGAAAATGATGATGCCCGGCGACGTGGTGCGGTATCCGACGAAGAAGACGAAGAACACTACCATCGCCAGGAAGGCCAGTAGCGATTCGGAATAGTGTATGGAGGCCAGCGACAGATGGCCGATCAGAATGGTGGATTCCACCAGCGAAACAAGGTGGAAGATAAGGCCCAGCCCGACCGCCGGCTCGACGACCTTGCCCAGCAGGTTGCCCCGCTTGCTGAGCAGCAGGAGCGAATACACCAGCCCCACGCCGTAGCAAACCACCGCAACTCGAAGCCAGATTAGTGGCATAAACCCCATGAACGGTCATCCCACCCGTTCTACTGAAGTTAAGTATAGCTGCAGGGCGGCGGGAGCCGAGTATGCATGTCACTAGAGCATGTGATCTGCGTCACACGAGCTAAGTGCGAGAAAAACGACGGCTTGCATCGGGTACAGCAGACCTTCCGAGCTGCTTCCACGCAGGCAGTACGAAGACATCCGCCATGCCGTCTAGCTGGGGTAGTGAAAGTGCACAATGTGCTGCGACGCGATGGTCTCGCCGTCGCGCATGGCAGGATGGAAGTGCCAGCGCTGCAAAACCTGCAACACCTTCTGCTCGATCCCGTAACCGATTCCCTGAACCAGCTTCGTATCGGTGACGTTGCCGTGAGGATCGATCGTGACCTCGACGATTACGTCGCCGGTCACGCCCACCGGCAAGTCCGCCCGCGAGACTGGCGGATCGGGATAAACGTCGGGGAAGGCCGGTATCACTTCGTCGGTGGTCAGGGGCGATCCCGGAACCCGTCCAAATGGAGAGCCGCCACGCGCCGTTTGCTCGGCTCCGTTGTCCGCAACCGTTGCCGCCCGTTCATGCTTGGGCTGCGGCTTGGGCGGCTTCGGCTTCCTGGCAGCGGCTTGTAACGTCAGCCGCGACTTGTCATCTTCAGCCTTGGGCTGTTCCGGTCCAATCGGCGCGACGTAGACGATCGACAGGGATCCTGACGATCCCGGAATTCCCAGCTGCGCGTCGGAAGGGGTGACGAAGAGCGGGAGCAGCCTGATAGCCCAACACGCCCAAGACCGCCAGCTGCAATGCAAACGAGAGCACCATGGATGTGCTCCATCGCTTGCGTTCCGGCTGCGGCAACTGCTCAAACATCGGCTACTCACCCCGTAGCTGTACGATTATGTGCCGAAATTGCCAGCCGTGTACAGCACCTAAGCTGGTACTCGTCCCAAAACTCTGGGCCTTCCGATTAGACGACTACCGCGATCAATTGTGGGCAGTACGGTAGAGCTTCTGCCCGCGTTCCCGGCCTTTTAAAGTGGAACGGCGGCTGGAGTCGTCATCGCACGATGACGACTCCAGCCGCAGATTATCCTTAGCTGCTCCGGACGCGGCGCTCAAGCGCCGCTCTACCCTCATTCCTCCACACCAATCGATTCCAGCAGGCTGGCCAACAACTCCGCGTCCAGCCGCAAGCGGCGTCCCTCATGCAGCATATCGGCGATCTCGTCGAAGCCTTGCATCAGGCGAAGCTTGACAGCGGCGTACTGTTCTGGCTCGCTCAACTCGCGGCCATGGCTGGCGGACCATGCTGTCACCGCTTGCGGCTGTAGGAAGATGCTGACGGCGAAGGTCGTCTTGCGATCCGCCGTCACGTCGAAGATGTACTCCGTAGAAGGCGCTTCGGGATCATCCTCCAGCGCCGGCCGCTCGCCGACAAAGTAGTACTGATAGACGTACCCGGTCTGCGCGGTATAGGTCTTGAGTTGGCTGGTGGACATAAAGAAGCAATTAGCGATTAGCGACTAGCTTAAGAGATCGCTCTTTTCGCTCGATCAAGTTTCTCTCGGGATAATGGTTGTAACTCCAGAACAGGACAGACCATTCCGTAGGGTTTAGCTAATTGCTAGTCGCTAGTTGCTAGTCGCTTCTTCTTCACTCCGTCGGCCGCTCCCGCAGAATCGCCGCCGAAGTCTCCGAACTTACCGGCGAGTAATACACCTCTTTAAATGTGTACGACTTCGCCTTGTTGCCGATAATAGGCAGGATCTCCAGGTGCCAATGGTAATCGTCTTCGATCGTCTTCCAGAAGCCCAGCGTCTCCGAGCGGTGCACTGTATTGGGTGAGGTGTGCAGCACCATGTGAAAGCCGTCGGCGATGGTGCGAATACGGAACAGCGTTCGCCGCAGCAGCGCTGCAAAGTCGCGCAAGGCGCCGGATTTCAGCGCGCTGCGTTCGAAGTACGCTTCGTGATTGCGCGGCGCAATCCACGTCTCATACGGCACGCGCGGCGCATACGGACACGCGGCGATATACTCGCCACGGATTTCCACCACGCGCTGGCGCTGCTCCTGCTCCTGATGGAGGATGTCGCAAAACACGCAACGCTCCTTCACGCGATAGTGCTCGCGCGCCGCCCGCAGTTCGTACAGCACGCGCCGCGGGACAAACGTCGTGGCTACAATCTCCGACGTCGGGTGATCGAACTCCTGCCCTGACAGCGCACCGTAATTCTTGAATACGCTGATGTATTTGAAACGAGTATCGCCCTTCAGATCCTGAATACGCTGCCCGCAAAGCGCCAGATACTCTTCGATCTCGCGATCGTCGGCATTCCACAAGTGGCGATCATGACGCGCATTCTCCACCAGCACCTCATGCGCGCCGACTGGCCGCATGGTGTCGTAAAGTCCATTGCCCGATCGCGAAGGATCGCCATCGATCCCATAAAGAGGGTGCGGATGCACGACCGCTCGCGAGGACCACGGGCTGCCATTCACCGTAGGCGAAGTGGCTACCACCTGCAGTGGCAAGCCGGACTCGGGACAGAACGGGCAGAACCCTCCTGCCGAAGCGCCGCCCTCGGGCTCGTCGCCGCAGATCACCCACGAGCGGGTGATAGGATCTTTGCGCAATTCCATCTTCCTTACTCTACGTCGCCGAGCCGCAAGTGGGAAGGGGGTGGTCGCCGAAGATGGTTAAAGACTATCGACGTCTTTTCCAATTAGGGAGCGCGCCCATAGTCGAATTCGACGGCCAGCAAAACTCTTCCAGCCTCCCGCACATCATTGTCGAGCGGCGCCCTCCTGGCATGAAATGACCGTGGAGAGCTCATTGCCATGGTCAACCGGTCTGCCCCTGTATTTCTATTCTTCGCCCTTTTGACGCTGGTTGTGCTCGCCGGATGCGGCGGCTCTGCCCAGCCCGACCCGCCGACTCCGCCGGCGCCAACCCCGCTTAGCGCGAGCAATCTCAACCTCATCTTCGTTGTCAGCGAAGACCTGGCCTACGCCGCTCCCGGCGACCTGAATCCGCGAACTGCAAACCTCACCGATCGCGGCTTGCAGCGCTCGCTGCTGCTGGCGTCGTTCCTCAAGACAAACGTATTGGGTAACACGAATGTCAGCGGTATCTATGCGCTTGAGCCGATGACCCACTTGCAGACGTCAGCCCACTATCCCGACATGGTTGCTCTGGAAACCATGCAGCAGTTCGCGGCAATGAACCAGGTTACGCTTTCCTACCCAGGCCAGCAGGCGATTACTGCCTACAGTTATCCCATCAATGCGTCGTATTCCTCGGCGCCGGTGCCGGACGGGGTTGCTCCGCCGCTCGTGTCTTGCTCAGATTGCCAGGGTCTCGACTTCCGCGATATGGACGGCGACAACGAAGCTCTCGTCGACAACCTCATCAAGGCAACTGCGCCGGGTTTCTATGTCTTCTCGGCTCCCTGGGAAACCGTTCGCACGCTCATGGCGAACATCAACCAGCTTGAGAGTTACAACCTGACAACTCCGGCAACCTACACCGGCCCGAACACTCTCTACGCAATTTCCATCGCTCCGTCCGGCGCTGCCAGCCTCATTACCTACAACACCGGCGCGAATCCATCGGGGTCTTACCCGGTGCTACCTGCTGGAGGAATCGTCGCCTCACCGTGCCTGCCGGTAACGACTCACACGCTCTTTCACATTCAAGTGAGCGGCGGTGTGAACGGCGCCGTGGTTCCAGCGGGAATCAACCTCAACGAAACTCTCTACTTCGTTCGCCATGCGGAAGCGCATCCCGCCCAATGGTGGGACGATGGCAACTTCATCGCTGCGGGACAATGGCGCGCCCTGGCTCTTCCCAACGGGCTGCGCGGCAAAATCCATCCCAACCTGGTGCTCTCCATCGACCCGGCGCAAGTGCTGCCCAGCACCAGCGGTCCAGTTGGCGAGGGTCATTCTTACGTCCGGACAAACCTCACCGTGCTGCCCTACGCAGTCGCTAACAACCTGCCGTATATGCTGGCCGCAAGTTTCGAGATGATCGCGCAAAATCCTCCGGAGCCGGCGACACAAGCCAGTCAGTTCTTCTTCTTCGGCGGCGAGTTTTCCAATCAGAAGCTGCTGGTCGGCTGGGAGCACGACCACATTCCGCCGACGGTCAATGCCCTGCTCGCTGCCTATCACGGCAGCCAGACCGTTCCCAACTGGCCGGGCGACGATTACGACACGGTGTGGACGGTGACGCTCGACGCTCACGGCAACGTGTCGGTCGATAACGCGACCTGCGAGGGCATCAGCTCGCCGGATCTGCCCGCCACACCGCCGCAATTCTGAAGCAGCAATCAGCAGTCAGCAATCAGCAATCAGCCCGGTGCCCCAGGTTCGGCCATCCTTTGGCCTAACCTGGGTCCTCGACCTCAGCACTCAGTGATCGGGCATCAGTAGGCTGGTGCTGACAACTGACAACCGACAACTGACAACGATTTCCGGCTGCTACAATATTCTGTGTTGCCTTCTTCCATCCGCCTCATCGCCATCGACATCGATGGCACCCTGCTCGACTCCACCTCCCAGGTTTCGCACGCCAATCTGGAGGCCTTGCAGCGCGCCCACGCGGCAGGGGTTGAGGTCATCCTGGTCACCGGCCGCCGTCATCGCTTCGCTCTCCCGGTCGCCGAATCGCTCGGCTTCGATCTCTGGATCATCAGCTCTAACGGTGCGGTCACGCGCTCCACCCGCGGCGAGTCGTTCCATCGCGACCTGATGCCGCGCTCGACGGCCCTGAAGATCTGCCGTCACATGCGCGAATTCCACAATCATCTGGTCATCACCTTCGACCGCGAGGGCATGGGCGCGATCGTCTGCGAGAATCACCAGCAGCTCTACGGCGTCATCCAGCGCTGGATGGAAAAAAATGCGCCCTATATTGAATACGTCAGCCCCATCGAGAAGGCGCTCACCGAAGATCCCATCCAGACCATGTTCTGCGGCCCCATCGCGATGATGGAGAGCGCCAAGCGGCAGCTGCTGGAAAGCGACTTCACCGACGAAATCACCGTCTTGCAAACGAAATACGATCACCGCGATCTAACTATCGTGGACATTTTGAATGCAGGCTGCTCCAAGGGACATGCGCTGGAACGCTGGGCGATCTACCGCGGCATCGACCGTTCCGAAGTGATGGCCATCGGCGATAATTACAATGACATCGAGATGTTGATCTTTGCCGGTCATCCGGTAATCATGGGGAATGCATCCGACGATCTGAAGCGCGACGGCTGGACCATCACCTTGCACAACGATGAAAGCGGAGTCGCCGCCGCCATCGAACAGGTGCTGGATTCGAATGCAACGAGGGTGAATGCTTAGGTTGCTGACAAGAGTGTCATCCCAAGCGAACCGCAGCAGCGCGTCGGAGCGCGCGGCCCTCACATCGCTTCACGAAATCAAGGTGTCATCCCGAGCGCAGGCGGCGCTTCGCCGCCGTAGTCGAGGGACCTGCTTCTTGTTTTTTGCCCTAATCCTCTCTCTGCCGCTTCACGCCGCCGAAATGGCCAACCTGCGCAACGGCTTCAGCATTCGTCACGAGCATCACGAAGTAGTCGGCGACACCACGCGCCTCTACATGAGCGCCGATCCCGCCGGCGGCTATGTTGACGTTCCCACCGCCGAGATCGAAAGCTTCGAAGCGGCTCCGCCCGATCCATCCGACACCACGGCTCGACCGGCCGGCCCGATGGACCTGAAGTCGATCGTCAGCGCAGCTAGCAATCAGCATCAGGTGGATGCCGACTTCATCGCCAGCGTGATTCATGCCGAAAGCGCCAACAATCCGCGCGCGATTTCTCCCAAAGGTGCGCAAGGGCTGATGCAGTTGATGCCGGGAACGGCCAGGCAAGCTGGGCGTGAAGGACAGCTTCGATCCTGCCGACAACGTCGATGGCGGCGTGCGCTATCTGCGCGAACTGCTGCTGCTCTACAACAACGACATGGTGAAGGCACTGGCCGCATACAACGCGGGCCCGGAGCGTGTGCAGCAATATCACGGTGTGCCGCCCTATCGCGAGACGCGCGCCTACGTGGCTCGCGTCATCACGGATTACAACCGCAAGAAGCTGGCCGAGCGCAAGCAGCAAGCTCAGGCGCACAAGACTCAACCCGCTAAGACAACTCCGGAATCTCTAAGCGCGAGCAAATCCGCTTCCGCCTCCGGCAACGAGTAGATCTGTTTGACCTCACTCGTCCGCTCATTTACCTTGACCCTTAGACCTCGCGGGCGAATCCTCTGATCCAGACTACATGAATAAAAAACGCATCCTGGTCTTCGGCATCGTTCTGGTCGCGCTCTGCCTGCTCGTCTATCTGCAGGTCCGCGCCTGGAAGACCTTCGACTGGGCGATGTTCTGGAATCGCACCGAGCACGTGAATTGGCTCTACATCTTCTATGGCCTGGCGCTGACCTACATCGCCTACGTGCTGCGCGCCGTGCGCTGGCGCATCTTTCTCAAGCCTGTCCACCAGACCACCACCGCGCGTCTCTTGGCGCCGCAATTCGTCGGATTTTCCGCGCTTGCTTTGCTTGGCCGCGCCGGCGAAATGATGCGGCCCTACATCATCGCCAAGAAAGAGCGCCTGACCTTCACTTCGCAAGTCGCCGTCTGGGGTGTGGAGCGCATCTTCGACATGGGCAGCTTTCGCCGTGATGCTGGCCATCAGCTTCCTCTCGCCCGACCTGCGCGCGCTTCGCTTCTATCGCCAGCTCCGCGAATTTTCCGTTCTGCTGATCGTTCTGATCCTGGCGCTCATCGTGTTCATCGTCATCGTGCGCCGCTCCGGCGACCGCGTGGCCGAATTTTTGCACGACCGCGTCGTGGGCTTCGCTCCCAAGCTCGCACATCACCTCCGCGATAAGGTGCGCTCCTTCAGCCACGGACTGGAGACAATTCAGGACGTCAGCTCGGCGCTGCAGCTGGTCGGCGTCTCGCTCTTCATGTGGGTGCTGATCGCCTATCGCGTACTACGCCGTCACCCACGCCTACCCCGGCGAGCTGCAAGCTCTCACGCTGCCGCACGAGATCGTGCTTGATGGGCTCCAGCATGGTCGGATCGATGCTGCAATTGCCGGCGGTCGGCGGCGGCTCGCAGCTGGCGACCATCAGCATGTTGAGCTCGGGCTTCGGCATCGAGCACGAACTGGCCGTCAGCTGCGGCATGATGCTGTGGGCCGTGACCTTCATGTCGGTCATCCCCACCGGCCTGGCCATCGCCCGCCACGAGCACGTCTCCATCCGCGCCGTCGCCGAAGCCGAAGAGAAAGCCGCCGCAGTGGCCGAGTAAGTCGGGACGACTGCTAGGAAGCCGGTGGTACTATCTAGGTTTAGAGGCCAACGATGCAGATTTTTCTAAGTTATGACCAAGCGGACGAATCCTTCGCTGAGTCTCTCTCCAAAGAACTCCAGCAGCGTGGCCTCGAGGTTTGGCGGGACACTGAGGCGCTCCTACCTGGGGATAATTGGGCGTCGGCAGTTGCTAAGGCCCTCAAGAGGTCCAAAGCCATGGTTGTCCTGATCTCGCCTGCATCTATGGAATCCAAGTACGTGCGCAATGAGATCCAGTATGCCTTGGGCGATCTCAATTATGAACAGCGCATCTTTCCCGTCTTGGTGCACGAAACGCCTGATATTCCTTGGATTCTCGGCCGGTTTGAGATCCTTAAGGCTAATCGAGGCGCGGCCAAAGTAAGCGATGCCATTGCAGACGCCCTGAAGCAGGCGGCGTGAGTTTGCCTAAATCCAAAACTGCTTTCTCCAAGCGGAGGGTTTTCTTATCTCACTCGAGCAAGGACAGAGCATTCGTCGTACGCCTGGTTAGAATCCTGAAGCAAAATCAAATCAGCTTCTGGTACAGCGAGACCGACATTCAAGGGGCGAAACAGTGGCATGACGAGATCGGCCATGCTCTGGCGACATGTGACTGGTTCCTTATAGTGCTGACGCCGGATGCGATCCGCTCTCCCTGGGTAAAGCGCGAATTGCTGTTTGCGCTCGAACAGAAAAGGTACAACGAGAAGATCATTCCTCTTCTTTATAAACGCTGCAAGTTCTCTAAGCTCTCTTGGACCCTCTCCGGTTTTCAATTGGTCGATTTCACCGGCGACTTTGACGCTGCCTGCCAACAGCTTTTGCGAATTTGGGGCCTTAACTCTAAGCTTGCGGCTGCCAACCCCTTGCCACGCAAGCAACCAAGCCGCACACCTGAGCAGTAGCTTTCATTTCCCCTGTTACAATCAACTCACGGGCACATCGCCCGCTTTCTCCTCCATGAAGTGTCCGTTTTGCGGCTTTGAAAACGACAAAGTAGTCGATTCGCGCGAAAGCAAGGAAGGCGAATCCATCCGCCGCCGCCGCGAGTGCCTGAAGTGCGAGAAGCGCTTCACCACCTACGAACGCATCGACGAAATCCCCTACATGGTGGTGAAGAAAGATGGCCGTCGGGAGAAGTTCGAGCGCCAGAAAGTGCTCAACGGCCTGCTGCGGGCCTGCGAAAAGCGACCGGTCTCGATGGGCAAGCTGGAGCAGATCGTCAACGATGCCGAAGGCTTTGTTGTCGACTCGGCCGACCGGGAGCGCAAGACCAGCGAGGTTGGCGAGCTGATCATGAATCGCCTGCGTCGCATCGACAAAGTCGCGTACGTGCGTTTCGCCTCCGTCTATCTCGATTTCAAAGACGTTCGCGAGTTCATGGAAGAGTTGAAGGAATTACTGGATACCAAAGAAAACATTCCAACTAAGGTCAAAGCCGATGGCTGAGCCCGGAAATCATAAAAGACATTCATGGCATACAACGTCACCTTAATTCCCGGCGATGGAATCGGTCCCGAAGTCGTCAACGCCAGCGTTCGCATTCTGGAAGCCACCGGCGTCAAGTTCGAGTGGGAATCCTTCGCTGCCGGCGCTGAAGCCTACGAGAAATATCACGAGTACATTCCGAAAGAGCTGACCGAGTCGATCGAGCGCACCCATATCGGGCTGAAAGGGCCGGTGACCACGCCCATCGGCGGCGGCTTTTCCAGCATCAATGTCGCCCTCCGCAGGCAGTTCGAGCTGTTCGCAAACTTTCGCCCGATTCGCAATTTGCCCGCCGTCCCCACGCGCTATCCCGGTGTCGATCTCGTCGTCGTTCGCGAGAACACCGAAGGCCTGTATTCCGGCATCGAGCATGAAGTCGTGCCCGGCGTGGTCGAGAGCCTAAAGATCATCACCGAGAAAGCTTCTACCCGCATTTCCCGCTTTGCCTTCGAGTACGCGCGCAAGCATCACCGCAAGAAGATTCACGCCATCCACAAAGCCAACATCATGAAGCTGTCGGATGGCCTGTTCATCCGCTGCTCGCGCAACATCTCGAAAGAATATCCGGAGATCACCTACGGCGAGCACATCGTCGACAACACCTGCATGCAGCTGGTGATGAATCCCTATCAGTACGACATGCTGTTGCTGGAGAATCTTTACGGCGACATCATCTCCGACTTGTGCGCCGCGTTTGTTGGAGGCTTGGGACTAGTGCCGGGCGCGAACTTCGGCCACGAATGTGCGATCTTCGAAGCCGTACACGGCTCCGCGCCCGACATTGCAGGTAAAGACATCGCTAATCCGACCGCGGTCCTGCGCTCGGGAATTCTGATGCTGCGCCACCTCGGCGAAGAGAACGCTGCTAACCACATTCGCCTGGCGTTGGAAAAAGTCTTCGGCGAGAAGAAGCACACCACGCGCGACGTGGGCGGCACGGCCGGGACAACCGAATTCGCCGACGCCATGGTTGAAGCGCTCCACACCATCCCCCCGCCCCAGCCGGTGTTGCAGGAAGTGGAGATCTAGAATCAACTTGGCCAGCGTTGTCGCCCGTGGAAGACGGCGATCAGTTCAATTCGGTTATCTCGAATATGGTAACGAATGACGTAAGGCGTGCCCGGCACGACCAGCTCTCGTGTGCCCGCAAGACGACCCGTGCGGCCGAGGTTGGGAAAGGTCGCCAGATTTTCCACCGCAGCAACAATCTTCCCTGCGACATCCGCAGCCGCGTCAGGACTATCTTGTGCAATGTAATCGCGAAGCTTGGCGAGATGGTGGATGGCACGGCGCGACCAGACAATCTTCATCGCGGTGCTTTACGCTCCCGCTTGCTTCCCCAGGATTGAAGCCAATCGCGAACCTCGCTGTGATCGACCGTCCGGTTCGCATCCAAGTCTTTGATGCCGGCTTCGATCTCGCCCAGTTGCCAGCTCTCAGCTGCAACAAAGGCCTCGATCGCCTCCGCAGCCAAGAACGATTTGGAGCGACGAGAGGCCTTCGCCAGTGCGTCAAGTTTGGCCTTGGTTCGGGTATTCAAGCGTATCGATAGTGTGCTCGATGACATTGTGCTGACCTGTGTGCATTATAAGGCAGATGTACACAACTTATGTATTTCGGACTTGAGATACCATCCTAGTCTGGACTTTTGCGCCCATGAATTTCACTAGATCCAGCGGCATTCTTCTGCATCCCACGTCTCTGCCCAGCCGGTTCGGCATTGGCGAACTTGGTCCCCAAGCGCACGCTTTTGCTGATTTCTTGCGCGACTCCGGTCAGCGCATCTGGCAGGTTCTACCGCTTGGCCCCACCGGCTATGGCGATTCTCCGTATCAGTGCTTCTCGGCGTTCGCGGGAAATCCTCTGCTGATCAGCATCGACCGGCTGGTGGAGCGCGGCTATCTGAATGCGCGCGATGTCGACGCTCCCCCTGTCTTTACGCCGCAGCAGGTGGATTACGGCGCAGCAATCGCGTGGAAGCTCCCTCGACTCCACCAGGCATTCGAGGCCTTTCGCGGCATAACCGCGGAGCAAGCCGAATTCGAGGCTTTCTGCCAACGCCACGCTCACTGGCTCGACGATTACGCGCTATTCATGGCGCTCAAGCAGGCCCACGATCTGGTGATCTGGCTGGAGTGGGACCGCGAGTTGGCGCTGCGTGACCCAGCTGCGCTCGCAAGCGCTCGCGAAAGATTGCGCGACGAGATCGAATATCACAAGTTCCTGCAATTTGAATTCGAGCGCCAGTGGTGCGACCTGAAGGCACACTGCACCCGCGACGACATTCGCATCATGGGCGACCTGCCCGATTTACGTGGCCCTCGACAGCGCTGACGTCTGGGTGCATCGCGAGCTGTTCGAACTCAACGACGATGGCCATCCGCGCGTCGTCGCCGGCGTTCCGCCCGATTACTTCAGCGCGACCGGCCAGCTCTGGGGCAATCCGATTTATCGCTGGGACCAGCATGCCGAGACTTGCTATCGCTGGTGGACGGCTCGCTTCCGCCGCGCGCTGGAGCTGCTGGACATGATCCGGCTCGACCACTTCCGCGGCTTCGAGGCGTACTACGAGATTCCTGCCGGCGAGGTCACGGCGGTCAACGGCTCGTGGGTGAAGGGTCCGGGCGCTGCCTTCTTTGAGGCAATAACCGCGGCCCTCGGTGAGTTGCCAATCGTCGCGGAAAACCTCGGCGTGATCACGCCCGAGGTCGAGGCCCTGCGCAAGCAGTTTTACTTCCCTGGCATGGCGATCCTGCAATTCGCCTTCGGCAACGATCCCCAGGCGCCCGACTTCAAGCCGCACAACTACGGTCATCATCTCGTCGCCTACACCGGCACGCACGACAACGACACCGTGGTGGGATGGTGGAACAGTAAAGCCGGCGCGGGCAGCATTCGCACCGCCGCAGATGTCGAAAAGGAGATGACCTACGCGCGCCGGTACCTCAACAGCGACGGCAGCGATATCAACTGGGTGATGATCCGCACCCTGATGGCGTCGGTCGCGAATACCGTGCTGTTTCCGCTGCAGGATGTGCTGGGTGTCGGCAGCGAAGGCCGGATGAACCTTCCCGGCAGCTCATCGGGCAACTGGCGCTGGCGCTTCCAGCAAGGCAGCTTGACACCGGAAATCAGCGGGCGCCTGAAGGAGTGGGCGGAGACTTACGAGCGATAGAAGATCAGCTCACCCCGAAGCCTGCTTGTGCGCCATGAGCACAGGGTCTAATTTCGAGGATCGCCGGAGGGGTCGACCACAGAGACGGCACTTCGTCCCAGCGGCCTCCTAACGCCAAATGCGGCGGTATTCCCTTTGGCATCCGTTCAGCCTTCTCCAGCCGTCTCCGCGCGCAAACCGGATAACAGGCCCGGGAAGATCACAATAATGACTCCGTGCCTTCCGTGCCTCCGTGGTGAACCCAGCGAACTATAGGTGATTTGCAGGCGCGAGCGTATGATGTTCCCCGCATTGGAGGGAGCATGTACTTCGAACAGTTCTACCTGGGCTGCCTGGCGCATGCCTCATATCTTTTTGGCTCGGACGGTGAAGCGGCAGTGGTCGATCCGCAGCGCGACGTCGAGATCTACATCGAAGCCGCCGAAAAGCACGGTCTCAAGATTCGCCACATTTTCGAGACACACCTGCACGCCGACTTTGTCTCGGGACACAAAGAGCTGGCGGCCCGCACCGGTGCAACCATCTATATAGGCAAAGCGGCAGAGGCGACGCTCCCTCACGTCGGCGTGTCGGACGGCTCCGAAGTACGCGTGGGCCGATGTCGGGTCAACATACTTTCTACCCCCGGTCACACCCTTGAAAGTTCCTGCCTGTTGCTCACCGACGAAGAAAAATCCCCAACACCTTTTGCAGTTCTTACCGGCGACACATTATTCATTGGCGATGTTGGAAGGCCGGATCTCTCCAAGACTTACACGCCGCAGCAATTGGCCGGGATGATGTACGACTCCCTGCATCAGAAGCTGATGACGCTGCCGAATGAGGTTCTGGTCTATCCGGCGCACGGAGCGGGTTCGCTGTGCGGGCGCAACATGCGCGCCGAGCGCTCCTCCACCATCGGCACCGAGCGGCTGACCAATTACGCGCTGCAGATCAAAGATCGCGACGAGTTCATCCGGCAGATGACATCGAATCTGCCGGCTCGTCCGGATTATTTCCTGGAAGATGCAGCCATCAACCGCGCCGGAGCTGCACCGTTGACTGAGTTGCCCCAAATGCAGACGATCGCGCCCACAGAGCTGAAGCACATGTTGGATAACGGCGCGCTTGCGCTCGACGTACGGCCAGGCGACGAATTTGCTGCTGCTCATGTACCCGGCTCCGTCAACATCGCGCTATCAGGCCAATTCGCTTCGTGGGCGGGAGCGGTGCTTGGACTGTCGTCGCAGCCGGTGCTGATTGCCGACACGCAGGATCAGTTGGCGGAGGCACGCATGCGGTTGGCCCGCGTGGGCATTGAGGACCTGCGCGGATACCTCGCCGGCGGCGTAGAAGCATGGAAGCGTGCTGGCTTCGATCTGGGGCAACTCCCGCAGATGACGGTGCAGGAGCTTAGCCGGCGGCTCGACGATCCGCATTTGCAAGTGCTCGATGTGCGGCGGCAAGGCGAATGGGATGCGGCTCACATCGCAAGTGCCGACTGGTATCCGCTGGATCGATTCAAGTCTGCGCTGCCTCAGCTGGAGAACCACGCGACCATCGCCGTGCATTGCAAGGGCGGCTACCGCAGCATGATTGCCTCCAGCCTGCTTAAGCGGGCCGGTTACAAGGGCGTGATCAACGTGATCGGCGGCTTCGATGCCTGGGAGCAGGCGCAATTACCTACCACAGCGACAGCCGCAGTGGGAGCCTAGCTCATGATCGGCTGGCAGCCGCACACGGGAGGGTCCATTGGGCGAGTCAGGGTCACTGCTGCAGAAAATTCCGGATGACTACAAGCCCCTCGCCGCTGTGGTCATCGGCGCCGTCATCCTGGTGGCCATCGTTTTGTTCCATGGGACCGGACTCCATAGCATCATGGTCGGCCAGGACCGATGGCGGGCACGCCTGTTCGCCCATCACCCTCACCTAACCGGCGCCGCACTCATCTTCGGTTGGGGCGTCTTTCTCATGCTTTTTCTCCAGATGCTGGAGATCTTCATCTGGGCGCTCTGCCTCAACCGCCTTGGCCTTATCAAGAGCGTCCACGACACTATCTATTTCTGCGCCAACACTTACACCACGCTGGGACTGGGAAGAATGGAACTCGATCGGCCCTGGCGTCTCATCAGTCCCATCATTGCCATCTCCGGCCTCTTTACCTTTGCCTGGACCACCAGTGCGCTGGTCGATATGGTCACCGCTCACCGGCAAGTGGTGGAACAGGTGCGAGCCAAACGCACCCCACCAAAATCCGCTAAAGAAACCCCATCCATAGAACTCGGAAAGTCAGCCTCCCGCCTGCGCTGATTTTCGGCTTAGGGCCGAGCCAACCTCACTGCAATGACTCGCATCTAATTTCGGGCTGTGCCGTACTGGCCGACGGATCCTCCTATCGCCACCATGGAGCGTCATTTTCTGCCAGCCGGCAAGTTTTGAACACCTTAGCCGGTATTACGAATAACATCTTTGTTCGCTCGCGATGGAGATGATTTATCATGCCCACCGCGGTCGCCGTTAGCTCGTACCGCTCTGGTGCAAGCTGGTTTCTCTTCACGGGAATCAACGAGGATGTTCAATCAACGTGATCGCGCGCCACGTTTTTGTTACTTCAGTTCGCTTCCCCACACCGAGTGGCCGCTCCTCATGCTCTGCGCCAACGGAGATAAGCAATCATGAAAAAAAATAGCTCCAGCACCGCAGCTGCGTCTGCGCCCGTGGCTGCCTTGGATGACGCCACAACTCCGGGCAACGGTCACGCTACTGCGGTTGCAGAACCGTCAACGGCCGACCTGAGCGCAATTCTGGCGAGCCTGCAGCGAATGCAGCAGGGCGACTTCTCGGTTCGACTGCCGGGATCGTGGACCGGTCTGCCGGGAAAAATTGCCGACACCTTCAATGACATCATCGCTGCCAACGAACAGATGGCGCGGGAATTGAAGCGCGTTGGACAAGCCGTCGGCAAGGAAGGCCGCACGCGTGAGCGCACCCGCTTCCGGACTGCCAAGGGTGCCTGGGGCGAGATGGAAGTTTCCGTCAACACGCTGGTCGATGACTTGCTCCGTCCGACGACCGAAGTGACGCGAGCGATCGCCGCCGTGGCGCAGGGCAATCTCAACCAGACTGTGCGACTCGACGTGGACGGACGTCCGCTGGAAGGCGAATTCTTACGCTCGGCCAACATCGTGAACACGATGATTCAGCAGCTGAGCGTGTTCACGTCAGAAGTGACGCGCGTGGCCCGCGAGGTCGGCACCGACGGCAAGCTCGGTGGTCAGGCCGTGGTGCCCGGCGTCGCCGGCACGTGGAAGGACCTCACCGACTCGGTCAACTCGATGGCCAGCAACCTGACGAGCCAGGTGCGAAACATCGCGGAAGTTGCGACCGCTGTGGCCAGCGGCGACCTCTCGCGCAAGATCACGGTCGACGTGCGCGGCGAGATTCTGCAGCTCAAAGAAGCCATCAACACCATGGTCGACCAACTGCGCTCGTTCGCCTCGGAAGTAACGCGCGTGGCTCGCGAAGTCGGAACCGACGGCAAGCTCGGCGGTCAGGCTGTCGTGCCCGGTGTGGCCGGGACGTGGAAGGACCTTACGGATTCCGTCAATGCCATGGCCGGAAACCTGACGGCGCAGGTCCGCAACATCGCCGAAGTCACAACCGCCGTGGCTCGCGGCGACCTCTCGCGCAAGATCACCGTCGACGTAAAAGGCGAAATTCTCGAACTCAAAGAGACCATCAACACCATGGTCGATCAGCTGAACGCCTTCGCCGGCGAAGTCACGCGCGTAGCCCGCGAAGTCGGCACCGAAGGCAAGCTCGGCGGTCAGGCCAACGTTCCCGGCGTCGCCGGAACCTGGAAGGACCTCACCGACAACGTCAACTTCATGGCCTCGAACTTGACTGGCCAGGTCCGCAACATCGCCGAAGTCGCGACGGCGATCGCGAACGGCGATCTTTCGCGCAAGATCACCGTCGACGTTCGCGGCGAGATTCTGCAGCTCAAAGAAACGCTGAACACCATGGTGGATCAGCTCAACCGCTTCGCCGGCGAAGTCACGCGCGTAGCTCGCGAAGTCGGAACCGAAGGACGTCTAGGTGGTCAGGCGAATGTCCCCGGCGTCGCTGGAACGTGGAAGGATTTGACCGACTCCGTCAACTCCATGGCCGGCAACCTGACGGCTCAAGTCCGCAACATCGCCGAGGTGACGACGGCCGTCGCGCGTGGCGACTTATCGCGCAAGATCACCGTCGATGTGAAGGGAGAAATTCTGGAGCTGAAGAACACCATTAATACGATGGTGGATCAGCTGAACGCCTTCGCCAGCGAAGTCACGCGCGTGGCCCGCGAAGTCGGAACCGAAGGAAAGCTCGCCGGCCAAGCCGAGGTGCCGGGCGTCGCCGGAACCTGGAAGGATCTTACCGACAACGTAAACTTCATGGCCGGCAACTTGACGGCCCAGGTCCGCAACATCGCAGAAGTCGCGACGGCCGTCGCCCGCGGCGATCTTGTCGCGCAAGATCACCGTCGACGTGAAAGGAGAAATTCTCGAGCTCAAAGACACCCTGAACACGATGGTGGACCAGTTGCGCTCGTTTGCGTCGGAGGTGACCCGCGTGGCGCGCGAGGTCGGAACCGATGGCAAACTGGGTGGTCAGGCGCAAGTGCCGGGTGTCGGCGGCACCTGGAAGGACCTAACAGACTCCGTAAACTCAATGGCCAGTAACTTGACGGGGCAGGTCCGCAACATCGCAGAAGTATCAACAGCCATCGCCAGCGGCGACTTGTCCAAGAAGATCACGGTGAACGTCAGCGGCGAAATTCTGCTGCTGAAGGAAACCATCAACACCATGGTCGACCAGCTCAACGCATTTGCGGGCGAAGTTACCCGCGTGGCCCGCGAGGTCGGCTCCGAAGGCCGTCTTGGAGGTCAGGCGAACGTGCCCGGTGTCGCCGGCACATGGAAGGACTTGACCGACTCTGTGAACTCGATGGCCGGCAACCTCACCGGCCAGGTCCGCAACATCGCCGAAGTGACGACCGCTGTCGCTCGCGGCGATTTGTCGCGCAAGATCACCGTCGATGTGAAAGGCGAAATTCTGGAGCTGAAGAACACCATCAACACCATGGTCGATCAGCTCAACGCATTCGCCGGCGAAGTCACGCGCGTGGCCCGCGAGGTCGGCACCGACGGCAAGCTTGGTGGTCAGGCTGAAGTCCCTGGCGTCGCCGGAACCTGGAAAGATCTCACCGACAACGTCAACTTCATGGCCTCGAACCTGACTGGTCAGGTGCGCAACATCGCCGAAGTCGCGACTGCCATTGCCAACGGTGACTTGTCCAAGAAGATTACGGTCGACGTGCGCGGCGAGATCCTGCAGCTCAAAGAAACGCTCAACACCATGGTCGAACAGTTGCGCTCCTTTGCTGCCGAAGTCACGCGCGTGGCTCGCGAGGTCGGCACCGACGGCCGTCTCGGCGGTCAGGCCAACGTGCCCGGCGTCGCAGGAACGTGGAAGGATCTCACCGACTCGGTCAACGCCATGGCCGGCAACCTCACCGCACAGGTCCGCAATATCGCCGAAGTAACGACCGCTGTCGCTCGCGGCGATCTCTCGCGCAAGATCACCGTCGACGTGAAAGGCGAAATTCTCGAGCTGAAGAACACCATCAACACCATGGTCGATCAGCTCAACGCCTTCGCCGCCGAAGTCACGCGCGTCGCCCGCGAGGTCGGCACCGATGGCAAGCTCGGCGGTCAGGCGCAGGTGCCCGGCGTCGCCGGTACGTGGAAGGATCTCACCGACAACGTCAACGTGATGGCAGCCAACCTGACCGAGCAGGTGCGCGGCATTGTGAAGGTGGTGACCGCCGTCGCCAACGGCGTGCTCACGCAGAAGCTGACGGTGAACGCGAAGGGCGAAGTCGCGGCTCTCGCCGACACCATCAACAACATGACCGATACGCTGGCCACCTTCGCCGATCAGGTAACGACTGTGGCTCGCGAAGTCGGCGTCGAAGGCCGCCTCGGCGGACAGGCGAACGTCCCCGGCGCTGCCGGCACATGGAAGGATCTGGTCGACAACGTCAACCTGCTTGCCGACAACCTCACCAACCAGGTCCGCGCGATTGCGGAAGTCGCAACCGCGGTGACCAAGGGCGACCTGACGCGCTCGATCCAAGTGGAAGCCCGCGGCGAGGTCGCTGAACTCAAAGACAACATCAACACGATGATCAACAACCTGCGCCTCACCACCGAGCGCAACACCGAGCAGGATTGGCTCAAGACCAACCTTGCCCGCTTCACCGGCATGTTGCAAGGTCAGCGCGAACTGACTACGGTAGGACGCACGTTGCTATCAGAGCTGGCTCCGCTGGTCAACGCGCAGCAGGGATTGATCTACCAGACTGACGCGGAAGAATCCGGGTCAATGGTTCTGCTGTCGGCATACGCCAACGCGCCCGATGGCCATCTGGAGCGCGTCAAGATTGGCGAAGGGTTGGTCGGCCAGTGTGCGGCGGAAAAGCGTCGCATGCTCATCACTGATTTGCCGCCCGATCGCACGGTTCCGATCCGCTCGGGTCTGTTCGAAGCGGTTCCGCGCAACGTGATCGTCTTGCCCGTGCTCTTCGAAGATCAGGTGAAGGCGGTCATCGAGCTGGCGACACTGAGTGCGTTTACCGCGTCGCATCTTTCCTTCCTCGAGCAACTGACGGCCAGCATCGGCATCGTGCTGAACAGTATCGAAGCGACGATGCAGACCGAAGCGCTGCTCAAACAATCGCAGCAGTTGGCGACCGAGCTTCAGTCGCAACAAAAAGAGCTGCAACAGACCAACGAACAGCTGGCGCAGAAGGCGCAACAGCTCGCCGAGCAGAACGTTGAGGTCGAACGTAAGAATCAGGAAATTGAGCAGGCCCGGCGCGCTCTGGAAGAGAAAGCCAAGGAACTGGCGCTCACTTCGAAGTACAAATCTGAGTTCCTGGCCAATATGTCGCACGAGTTGCGGACGCCGCTCAACAGTATTCTGGTGCTGGGCCAGCAGCTCGGCGACAACCCGGAAGGCAATCTCACGGGTAAGCAGGTTGAGTTCGCGCGCACCATCCACGGCGCTGGAACCGATCTGCTCAACCTCATCTCCGATATTCTCGACCTGTCGAAGATCGAATCCGGCACCGTATCCGTCGACGCCGAAGAAGTCTTCTTCGCCGGCCTGCTGGAGATGATCGCGCGTCCGTTCCGTCACGAAGCGGAGAACAAAAAGCTGTCGTTCGAAGTGCACACCGATCCGCATCTCGGACGCAGCCTGGTCACCGACTCGAAGCGTTTGCAGCAGGTGCTCAAGAACCTGCTCTCCAACGCGTTCAAGTTCACCGACCAGGGCGGGGTGCGGCTTTCGGTGTTCACGCCGGAGAGCGGCTGGAGCGAGAATCATCCGATCCTCAGTAACGCCGCTGCAGTCATCGCCTTCGAGGTTGCGGACAGCGGCATCGGAATTCCGCAGGAGAAACAGAAGATCATCTTCGAGGCATTCCAGCAGGCCGATGCGGGCACCAGCCGCAAGTACGGAGGCACCGGCCTTGGGCTCGCCATCAGCCGCGAGCTCTCCACGCTGCTGGGCGGCGAGATCCAACTGCGCAGCACTTTCGGCAAGGGCAGCACGTTTACGTTGTACCTGCCGCAAACGTATGTCGGTCCGGCGAGTGCCGCTCTGACGCCCGAGACTGCCAGCGCCGCCGCCTCTGCAGCGCTACAGCGGGCGGCGGCGACGGTTGTCGAGCGTCCAACCGAGCAGATCGAGGACGATCGCAACAAGCTGCAGCCGGGAGAAGCAGTACTGCTGATCGTCGAAGACGATCCGCACTACGCTCGCGTTCTCTGCGACCTCGCACACGACAAGGGCTTCAAAGTCCTGGCCGCGATGCGAGGGGCCGAAGCCCTCGCCCTGGCGCGTGAGTATCATCCGACGGCTGTCTCGCTGGATGTCTTCCTGCCTGACATGCTGGGCTGGACGGTGCTGAATCACTTGAAGCAGGATCCCAGCACGCGGCACATCCCGGTGCAGATGCTCACCATGGACGAGGATCGTCATCACGGTCTTTCGCGCGGAGCGTTTTCGTTCGTCACTAAGCCAACAACAACCGAGGGCCTGGATGCAGCCCTGCTGAAGATCAAGGAATACACCGCTCCCCGGCGCAAGCGGCTCTTGATCGTCGAGGACAATCCCGCCGAACAGCTCAGCGTCAAAGAACTGTTGGGTTACGACGACATCGATGTCACCGTCGTTTCCACCGGCGCCGAAGCGCTCGAAATAATGAAGGAACAGATGTACGATTGCGCGGTGCTCGACCTGCGGCTGCCCGACATGAGCGGCTTCGAAGTTCTCGAGCAGCTTCGCGACGATCCTTCGCTCAGCGATTTGCCGGTCGTCGTCTTCACCGGAAAGGAGTTGTCGCCGGAGGAAGACGCTCGACTGCACACATTAGCGCGCAGCGTGGTGGTGAAAGACGTAGAATCACCGGAGCGTCTGCTCGACGAGACGGCGCTCTTCCTGCATCGCGTGGTCTCCGACTTGCCGGCGGAAAAGCAGCGGATGCTCGACCGCCTGCATCGATCCGACGAGGCGCTTGTCGGAAAGAAGGTTCTGGTTGTGGACGATGACGTTCGCAACATCTTCGCGCTCAGCAGTGTTCTAGAACGACGTGGGATGACGGTGCTGACGGCCAGCACGGGACGCGAAGCCATCGCCACGCTGGAATCGACTTCCGACGTCACGATTGTTCTGATGGACATCATGATGCCGGAAATGGACGGCTACGAGACGATGCAGGTCATCCGCCAGAATCTGGCTTTCCGCCGACTGCCCATCATCGCTCTGACGGCCAAAGCCATGAAGGGCGACCGCGAGAAATGTCTGGAAGCGGGAGCATCAGAATATCTGGCGAAGCCGGTCAATACCGATCAGCTTCTCTCCGCGCTGCGGATGTGGCTACACAGGTAAGGAAGGTGTATGGCAACGCCAGCTCAGGCTAAACCCATGCCGCACGAGGACCATGCCACGCCGATGGACACCAATGAGAAGGTCAACATTCTCATGGTCGACGATCAGCCTGCGAAGCTCCTCAGCTACGAGGTGATCCTGGGCGATCTCGGCGAGAACCTGATCAAAGCCACCTCCGCAACTGAGGCGCTGGAGCATCTTCTGAAGAAGGATATCGCGGTGGTGCTGACCGATGTCAGCATGCCCGATATCGATGGCTTCGATCTGGCGGAGATGATCCGTCAGCATCCGCGCTTTCAGAAGACCGCGATCATATTTATCTCCGGCGTTCACCTCACCGATCTGGATCGCGTCAAAGGTTATCGGCAGGGCGCCGTGGACTACATCACCGTGCCTGTTATCCCCGAGCTGCTGCGTGCCAAGGTCAGCATCTTTGCCGAGCTTCATCGCAAGCGACGGCAGTTAGAGGTGCTGAACCGGCAGCTGGAGCAGCGCGTTGCCGAACGCACGGAAGAGTTGCAGGAGCGCGCCGATCTGCTTGAGCTCGCATCGGAAGCCATCATGGTGCGCGATCTCAACGGTACAGTTCAGTTCTGGAATTCCGGAGCGGAGGAACTGTACGGCTGGCGTCGCGATGAAGTGGTCGGGAAGAACATTCATGACGTGCTGCGCACGCGGTCAACCGCCGGCGTAAACGGGAATTGGCAAAGCGCTCTGCTGGCGAACGGACGATGGGAAGGCAATCTCATCCAATACGACCGCGATGGGCGCGAGATTGTTGTCGCCAGCCGGCAAGCCTTGAAGTCTGATGACAACGGGTCGGCGGGTGCGGTCCTGGAAATCAATCGCGACATCACTGCCACTTTGCAAACCGAGGAAGCCCTGCGTAAGGCCGAGCGGCTCGCTGCTATGGGCCGTGTTGCCGGAATCATCGCGCACGAAATCAATAATCCGCTGGAAGCCATCATTAACGCATTTTATCTGTTGCGCGATAACCCCTCGTTGAACGATGAAGCGCGCATCTATGCGGGTCTGGGTGAGGGTGAACTGCTTCGCATGGCTCACATTGTCAAACAGACGCTGGGCTTCTACCGCGAATCGCAGCAACCGGTTCCTGTCTCTATTCCCGAGGTGTTGAATAATGTTTTGGAGTTGCAAGCGCGGCATCTTCAGATGAATCGCGTCACTGTCGAAAAGTGCTATGACGGCAGTGCGACCATTTACGGCTTCCCCGCCGAGCTCAAGCAGGTGTTTCTCAATCTAATTGGCAATGCGGTACAAGCGATGCCGGAAGGCGGACGCCTGCGGCTGCGCGTACACCAGTGCACCGATCCCAGGACACAACTTAAAGGCGTGGCGATCGGCATCTGCGATAACGGTTCGGGTATTAAGCCGGAAGACGCTAAGCGCTTGTTTGAGCCGTTCTTCAGCACGAAGTCAGCCAAGGGCACCGGCCTCGGCCTTTGGATCAGCAAAGGCATCATCCAGAAACATGAAGGCACGATTCACTTCCGCAGCGTTCGCATGTCGACGAGTTGTGGAACCTGCTTCCGCATCTTTCTGCCCGAAGCGGTTTCCCGCGAGGTTGTGCAGGCCGCCAGCTCCAGCGAGCTTGAGTCAGCCGAATGGGAGCGCCCATGCCTGAGCCGAGATCCGTCATCTTATGCGTGGACGACGAAACCGTTCCACTGACGCTGCGGCGGTTGGTGCTGGAAAAATCGGGTTTTGCAGTGGTACCGGCCAGTTCGGCCACCGAGGCATTGGATATTCTGAAGGCGCAAGCTGTCGATCTGGTCTTGACCGATCTGCTCATGCCCGGACTCAGCGGACTGGACCTGGCCCGTAAGATCAAGGAGCGCACTCCGGCGCTTCCCATCATTCTCTTGTCCGGAGTAAACGAAGTTCCTGAGGGTGCCGACTGTGCCGATCTGTTTCTCAGCAAAGTCGAGGGCCCAGTCGCTATGTGCCAAAAGATCTCTGAAGTGTTGAAGAAATCGCGCGGGACCACCGCATGATATTTCAGCAGCGTGTAGCTTAACTCAGCTGATGCACGACGCCCCGATATCCGAGCGGATCACTTCTTGTAGACCACTCCAGCTTTCATCACGAAGCTGACCTTCTCCACCACGCTGATGTCTTTGGTTGGATCGCCGGGCACCGCGACAATGTCCGCGAAGTAGCCAGGTTTGAGCTCTCCGATCTGCCCTTCCCACCCCAGCAGCTTTGCGCCGTTGATGAGATCGGCTTGCAGGACGGCAGTCGGGGCCATGCCGTACTGGGCCATCAACACGAGTTCGCGCGCCTGCGTGCCATGTGGAAATGGTCCAACATCCGAGCCGACCGCCATCGGCACACCTGCAGCCAGTTGCTTCTTGAATTCCTGCGCATGCAGATCCTGCATGTTGCGTTCGCGCTCGCCAGCCGCCGGACTCGCGGCATGATCGGCAAAGTACTCGACTACAGTGAACGTCGGAACAGCGGGAATGCCTTTCTCCCGCATGATGCGCATGGTCTCATCGCTGAGCTGGAAACCGTGATCGACCGATTCCACTCCCGCCTGAGCCGCGTACAGCGCGCCCGGATCGCCGGTGGCATGGACTGCAACCCGTTTGCCGGTTCGCGCGGCTTCCGCAACTGCGGCGGCCAACTGCGCCTCGGTGTACTGGTAAGGCGTAACCAGCTTGCCATTGACTATGGAGTCGCGGCCCGTCTCGTAAATCTTGATGAAGTCCGCGCCCTCCTTCACCTGCTCACGAATCACCTCGACTAGCTGGTCAGCATTATTGGCATAGGTCGCGTTGGACAGGATATGCTGCGCGGGATTGAAGTGATTCGCGTCTTCGTGTCCACCGAGAATGTCGATCGCATTGCCGCTGATGCGCAGTCTGGGGCCCGGGATCAGACCGGCATTGATCGCATCTCGCACAGCTGTGTCGGCAGAGCCAGCTCCTTCGGTACCCATGTCGCGTTCGGCAGTGAATCCAGCCATCAAGTCAGCCTTGGCCGCCAACGTCGCCAGGATGGTGCGCTGCGGAACCGACTCCTCAACCGTCTGCAAGTCCTCCGCGCCGGGGTGCAGGAACAAGTGAACATGCGCGTCGATCAAGCCGGGCATGAGTGTGACGTCACCCAGATCGATGACCTCTGCGCCCGCCGGATGGTTGACCTTCTGCCCTACTTCGGCGATCCGCTCGCCTTGCACCAGAACTTCGCCCGGCGAAACGATCTTGCCGCCTGCAACGTCGAGCAATCGCGCCGCGTGCAGGACTACCGACTGCGGCTGGGATTGGGAGTGGAGCGTGCCCGACAGGAAAAGACTGAAGATTAGCGCGCATGCAAACCGGAGAGTCGCCATAACGCAGGAATGCTAGCAGAAGATGGCGTCGGATGCTGATTATCCCGCTCGATTAGGACATTGATGCTGTTAGATTACTCAGGAGAGTCTGATTAAGTCGAGCTGCAGTCCCTCAGCGGCTAAAGAGGCTGCTGAAAAAGTCGGAGAACGCCTGTCCCTCGCGGGCTGAAGCCCGCTCGGGATAAGAGAGATAATCCGCTTATCGGCACGACTGAAGTCGTGCCCTGTTACAAAGCGCGCGGGAGCGATTTTTTTCAGCGGCCTTTAAAACCGTAGTTATTTTGCAGTACTAACGGACGGGCTGGAAGGCCCGCCCGCCCCGTCAAACCTGGACTTTATCGGATTCTCCCCGAGTACTGCGGTTATGCGTTTGCACCTTGGCGTAAATTCGAAGATGGCGCTGGAGACGGTTCGCGATCACAAGACGCGATCGTTTCTCACCGTGCTGGGCGTGGTGATCGGGGTCGCCGCCATGATCTTCGTCGCCTCGATCCTGGTGGGCGTCAGCCGCGACATTCAGGGCTACCTGGAAGACTACGGCACCAATACACTTTTCATCTTTCGCTGGGACTTCGCTATACAAATCGGCCGCATGAGCCAGGAAGAGCGCAATCGCAAGCCGCTGACGCTGGAGGACGCGAAGGCGATCCGCGCCGAGTGTCCGCACGTGAAGAGCGTCACGGTTCAGGTTTTTCCGCGCATCGATCCTGACGTGCGGCGGCTGCCGCTGCGCGTGGCGCGCTACGGCGCACACGAGATCACCGACCTCGACTACAGCGGCACCGACTCGTCCTTCCAGGACGTGTTCAACGCGCGCATCAGTCAGGGCCGCTTCTTCACCGACTTCGAAGACGAGCATCGTGAAGATGTCGCGGTCATCGGCGACGAGATCAACAAGACCTTTTTCCCGGCGAACGACGGCATCGGCAAGACCATCATGGTGGACGGCGTTTCCTACAGGGTGATCGGCGTCTTCGAGAAGCGCAAAGGGCAGCTCTTTAAGGATCAGAGTGCCGATCGCACGGTCAAGGTCCCATACAACGCCTATCACAAACACTATCCTGCCGATGACGAGCACTACATCGGCGCCGAAGCCTATCCGGGGTTCAAGGAGGCGGCTGAAGACGAGGTTCGCGGGCTGCTGCGCCGCCGCCGCAATGTGCCCTTCAACAAGCCGGACAACTTTGGCGTCACCACCGCCGCGGCCGTTGCCGACAACTTCCGCCAGATCATGAGCACGGTCGCATTGATGACTTTTATCGTCAGCTCCATCGGGCTGCTGGTGGGCGGGGTCGGGGTGATGAACATCATGTTGATGTCGGTAACCGAGCGCACGCACGAAATTGGCGTCCGCAAAGCGATTGGCGCCAGGCGCAGCGATGTGGTGCGGCAGTTCCTCACCGAGGCTGTGGTGCTCACCGGGCTCGGCGGGCTGGCGGGCGTGCTGGTCGGCGTAGGTGCCGCCGCTGCCTTGCCGCTGGCCTTTCCCTCCATGCCGACTTCGGTTCCGCTGTGGGCGGTCATCGTCGCGGTTGTTATGTCGATGAGCGTCGGCCTCTTCTTCGGGATGTATCCGGCCGTCAAAGCTTCGCGGCTCGATCCGGTGGAAGCCTTGCGTTACGAGTAGCCGCCGGAAAGTCGGCGAGCGCGGGAAAAGCTTGCAGCGCTCAAACGCAAACCGTAGCAGAGTCCTACCTAACCGGCGACTGATGGCAGTCTACGGCGTGATCTCCCACACCACGCCGTTGTCGCTCGATTCCGTTTCCGTTGTTGTGCCGTAGAGATTGCCCTTCGCATCCACGGCCACTCCGCCGATGGGAACACTGGCCAAGGTCGCCTTGGAAATCGAACAGGTCGGTGCAGGTCCAGTTGTTTCCGGAGTGGGTAGCCTTGAAGACCATGCCGGTGCCGAAGGTGCCATCGCCGTTGGTCGTGCCATAAAGATTTCCCGCTGTATCCATGGTCAGCGCGCTTTGAGGCCCGAAAGAACCTGATCCGCCCTTCCCGAAGCTGCAGAGCGTTGACTGCGCCCATCCGCCGCTGGATGGTGAAAGCTCGAAGATTGTGCCGCCTCCGGCGCTGCCACCGTAGGTGGTCGAGCCGTAGAGATTACCCGCGCTGTCGAGGACCACGCCTCCGAATGGAAAGGCTCCATCGTTCCCGCCGGCGAAGTTGTAGAGAATCGTCTTCGTCCAGCCGGAGCCGGAGGGCGTAAGTTCGAAAACGACTCCCCGGCCGTGCGTACCGCCCTCAGCTGTGCCGTAGAGATTGCCGGCATTGTCGAAAACCAGTCCTGCGGTCGTCGCAATGTCTAAGCCGCTAAATGGGATTTGGGTCCAATTTCCGCCCGAAGGCGTAAGTTCGTAGACCCAACTGTAGCTTCCAATTGCCATGGTGGTCCCGTAGAGATTGCCCGCAGTATCGAAAATGAGGTTGCTAAGCGGGAAGTCGGCTCCGGATTGGGGATTGAATTCGTAAATGGTCGATAGCAACCAGGAACAGAGCGCGGTGGTGCAGGCGGTCGCAGGCGGTTGCAAGCGGAAAACAGTTCCGCAGTAGGATTCTCCGTTGCATCCCAAAATGCCTCCATAGGTAGTGGTGCCATAAATCGTGCCGTCGGGCGCAAGCGTTAGGCCGCCGTAATCGACGGGATTACCCCCATTGCTCGTGCCGTTGAAGAGGTGGACCGGAGTGTAGATCCAACCGCCGGATGGAGTGTGCTTGAGTTGGAAAACGACGCCACTATTGTTATCGCCTCCGTATTCGGTGGTTCCATACAAGTTTCCCGCGCGGTCGAGGATTAGCGTGCTGGTGGGATACCTGCCATCGGAGCCATTGAAATTGTGCAGGACGGTGTAGGTCTGCGCCTGCGCTACTGGCGCCGCCATGATAAGGGAGATCGCGATGGCTACGATTGGCAAGCGAACGAAACTACCTAGTTGATTGGAACAAGTCATAACTATCTCCTTCACTGCTGCGACAAAAAGCTGACCGAGGTTTACGGCGTGATCTCCCAAACGACACCGTTATCTGATCCGCCCGTGGCCGCTGTGCCATAAAGATTGCCGCTGGCGTCCATGATTACTGTGCTGTACGGGGAACCACCGTCCGAGCCACCGGTAAAGCTGTACAAGTTGTTGTAGCTCCAGCCGCCGTTGGAAGGCGTCAGCTTGAAGACGTTGCCGAAGCCATGCGAGCCGCCATCAAATGTGGTGCCATACAGATTGCCGGCTGCATCCATGGTGAGGTCGGCGAATGAGCAGTTGCCAGACAAGTTATAGATACTGTTGTATGTCCAGTCTCCGTTGGAGGGGCTTAGCTCGAAAACTGCTCCTGTGCAGGTGGACCCGTACAGGTTGCCCGCCTGGTCGAGGATTACTCCCGCTCGGGGCCGTCCACTGTTGAACGGGACGGCGTAAAGGACATTCAAACTCCAACCTGTCTGTGAATGGGTCAGTTGGAAGACAGTACCCTCGCCGTTGCCGGTGCCCTGGTATGTCGTTCCGTAAACATTCCCCGCTGAATCGAGTTTCACGCCACCCATCGGACCGGATCCGTCGGCCCCGGTAAAGGTTTGCAGGGTAGTCAAAGTCCAGTCCCCGGACGCCGCCGTCAATTCGAAGACGGTTCCGGCGTTTTTGGCGCCGCCACTCACGGTTGCCCCATAAAGATTGCCGGCGGGGTCAAAGGCTATCTCGCCCATGGGCCCAGACCCATCCGAGTAAGAGAAGGCGTAAAGCTGGGTTTCGCTCCAGTTGCACTTGAAACCTTTGCAGATAGCTCGCGGGAGGGGTCAGTTTAAAGACGATTCCGCAGCCGGGCACGTAAAGTCCGCTGGCGCAATCACCTCCAGTTGGTCCACCGTTGACGGTAGCACCGTAGAGTGCACCATCGGGTCCGAAGATGACTCGGCTAAGTGGCGAAGCCCCGTCGCCGGGAGGGCCTTGGAACTGATAAAGAGGGCGCAAGTATCCAGCCCGTGCCCTGATGCTCCAGTTCGAAAACGGTGCCACAACCTTCGTTCCGGGCGCAGTCGCCTGCGGAAATTCCGCCCTCCAAAGTCGTTCCATACAAATTTCCGGCGCGATCCATGGACAGGCCAACATCTGGATTCTTGCCGCCCGCTCCGCCGCTGAAGCGGTACAGTACGGTGTAGGTCTGCGCCTGCACCTGCATGGTCGCGAGCATGATGAAGAGAGTCGCGCTGGCTGCGATTGGCAGGCGAACGAAACTACGGAGTTGATTGGAACAAGTCATAACAGACTCCTTCACAGCTGGGACAAAAAGCTGAACTGATGTCTACGGCGTGAGTTCCCAGACGGTACCGTAACCGTCGCTGCCGCTGCCGCCCTCCGACGCCGTGCCGTAGAGATTGCCACTGGCGTCCATGATTACTGTGCTGTACGGGTCGCCACCGTCCGAGCCGCCGGTAAAGCTGTACAAGTTGTTGTAGCTCCAACCGCCGTTGGAGTGAGTCATCTGGAAGACGTTGCCGTAACCCGGTAATCCCGGAGTCGTGCCGTAGAGATTGCCGGCCGCATCCATAAACAAGTTGGCGAACTGAGGACGCCCGTCGCCATAGTCATTGTTAAAGGAGTAGAGGGTCGTCAGCATCCACCCATTAGAAGGGGAGACAGAGTAAACCGTGCCGAGACCAGGACTACCACCTTGATACGTCATGCCGTAGAGATTGCCGGCGCTGTCGCGAATCAGCCCTGCTAAAGGAGAATAGGGCTGCGAGCCACCGTAGGGGCCAAAATTGGAAAGTACGGTTTGGGTCCAGCCCGATCCAGATGGGCTCAGCTCAAATACGTTGTCCGTCCCGAAAAATGTGAAACCGCTAGCGGTGCCGTACAGATTTCCGGCAGGATCGAAAATTACGCCTCCGTAAGGATTGGCACCGCTGCCCAAGCTTCCGTTAAAGGTGTACAGCACGGTCTCGGTCCAGCCGCCGTTAGAAGGACTCAACTCATAGACAACGCCGCAGCCACCCCCACCGCCATCGCATCCTCCGCTCGAAGTGCCGCCGAAGCGAGTCGTCCCATAGAGATTGCCGTCCTGGTAAACCAAGACTCCCAGCGGAACGCCTCCGTCAGCCTGGCCGGTGAAGTGGTGGAGAATGGTTGCCGTCCACGGGCAATCAACGCTTTTGCACACCGTTGCCGGCGGGGTCAGCTTGAAAACGGTTCCGCAACCACTTCCGTTGCACGCTCCTCCGCCTCCACCGCCCGAGTTTGTACCGTAAAGGTTGCCATCCGGGCCCATGATCAGGCTGCTGGGACTGATGCCCTCGGTGCCGGTGAAAGCGTAAAGCGGGTAAAGAATCCATCCTGTCCTTCCATGAACCAGCTTGAACACCCCGCCGAAGCTGTCGTTCCCGACCGTGTAAGTCGTGCCGTAGAGGTTTCCGGCTCGATCCATGACCAGGTTGGTGCCCGGGCGTGCGCCGTCGCCTCCGCCGGTAAAAGTATGCAGCACTTGCAAAGTTTGCGCACGGGCTGCCGAGGTCATCAGCAAGATGAAAAGAATCGTGACGGTCGCGATTGGCAGGCGAACGAAACTACGGAGTTGATTGGAACAAGTCATAACAGTTCTCCTTCAGGCTGCGACGAACAAGTGAATCGATGTTTAGGGCGTGATCTCCCAGACGGTACCGTAACCGTCGCTGCCGCCCTGCGATGCCGTGCCGTAGAGATTGCCGCTGGAGTCCAGCACAATGCTGCTGTAGGGATTGCTGCCGTCGCTGCCGCCGGTGAAATCGTGCAGATCGGTGTAAATCCACCCGCCGTCGGAAGGTGTCAGCTTGAAGACGGAGCCGTAGATACCCTCCTCGCCATAGCCTGCGGTTGTGCCGTAGAGGTTACCGGCGGAATCCATTACCAGGTTGGCGCCTACTCCACAGCAATACTGGTAAGAAAAGGCATAGAGGGTGTTGTAGATCCAACTACCGTTGGAGGGGCTGAGCTCATAGACAAGCCCGTTGGGGCTTCCGTCGGCGGTGCCGCCATATAAGTTCCCTCCTGAACCAACAATTAGCCCGGCGAAGAGACCGAATCCCCCACTGTTGTAATTGAAGTTGCCAATAGTGTTGAGTGTCCAATTCGAACCGGAAGGAACCAATTGGAAGGCTGTACCTGCCTGGCCAATGCCACCGATGTTGGTTGTCCCGTAAACATTGCCCGCCTGATCGAGCTGCACACCGCCCATGGGATTGGCGCCGTCGCCCCTTTCGATGAAGCCGTGCAGGATAGTTAACGTCCAAGTGCCGTGCGCCGGCGTCAGCTCGTAGGCCGTGCCCCATCCCCCTGGTCCGTTTAGTTCCGTCGCACCGTAAAGATTGCCGGCAGCGTCGAACGCTATTTCTCCCCGGGGCACGTCTCCATCCGCGGGTCCGGTAAAGTTGTAGATCCGGGTTTCCTGCCAATTGCAGGTGAAGCTCTTGCAGAAGGTGGGCTGTGGGCTTAGCTTGAACACGGTGCCGCAGCCGGGCTCCTCCGTACCAGCGCAGCCCTGTACGTTGGCTCCTCCAGCTGCGGTCGTGCCATAAAGAGCGCCGTCCGGTCCAAAGATCACGCGTCCCTGCGGATTCGCCCCATCGCCGCTGGGAAAGCCTTGGAATTGATAGAGCGGGCGAAAAATGAAGCCTGCACCCTGATGGGCCAACTCAAAGACGGAGCCGCAGCCGCCGACGATATGGCAATCGTTAGCCTGGGAGCCGCCGTACTCGGCCGTGCCGTAGAGATTTCCGGCACGATCCATGGTCAGGCCGGTATAGGGGTTAGCGCCGTCCAATCCGTTGGTGAAGTTGTGCAGGACCTGAAAGGTTTGCGCCTGCGCGGCCGGAGCGGTCATGATTGTGACTGCCAAGGCCAGCATTAAGGCGAGCGCGATGGAGGCTACGGCTGACTGGTTGATGAAGGAAAAGGAAGTACGCTGATTGTAGGCTGCCATGCGGTCCCCTTTTAACCGCACATTTTTGTGCGGTGCGGAGCTACTTTCACACCGGGGGCTGGCGCGGTCAACTTAATTTCAGATTACGGTCTATTGTGCTGATATCAGGCAGGTTAGCGGTGGAAGGTCTGCATCATGGTTGGGCGCGAAGGACCGGTGTAGGATGGGATAACTGGCTGCAAAATGCAACGATCTTGGTTGGAGCATGTCTCTTACGGGCTGCTCGATAGGGCACATCCTTCCGCCCTACAGCCGACCTCACGTAGAATTGGTGCGAAATTGCTCCCACATGCAATCCTCGTCGCACCGACTGTCAGCGCGGCGGCACCGGTCTGTGGCCTGAAGGAGAAATAAGGAATGCACTCTCAGACAACCGCTGTAAAGTTGACATTGGCTGCTCTTGCCATCTCAGGCATGTTCCTGGCAAGTCGAGCCTTCGCCGCCGACATAAAAGGTCAAGTGATGGGCGGAGGAGCGCCGATCGCTCAATCCACGGTGACACTTTGGGCTGCAACTTCTGACGCACCCAAGCAGCTCGCGCAAACCAAGAGCGACAACGAAGGCCGATTCGAAGTGAGCACCGAGGGAGCGCCGGGCGATTCGAGCCTCTACCTCACGGCGGTCGGAGGCATTCCTGCGAGAAACAAGGCGGCTGGCAACAATCCGGCGATCGCGCTGCTGGCTGTGGTGGGCGGCAAGCCGCCGGCACGCATGGTCATCAACGAGTTCACCACGCTGGCATCGGTTGTCACCCACACACAGTTCATCGACGGCACCGCGATTAAGGGCGCACCACTCCAGCTGCGCATTGCAGCTGGTAATGTGCCCAATTTTGTGGATCTCGAAACCGGCGACTATGGCGCGACGATTCTGGATGCTCTCAATAGCGCGCAGACACCCACGATGGCCAACTTCGCTACGCTATCCAGCATTCTGGCCGCGTGCGTCACGCGGTTGAGGTCCGATGCGTGCAGCAGTCTCTTCTACGTGGCGACGTCTCCGACGGGCGCCTACCCGAAGGACACGCTGGCGGCCACTGAGTCCATCGTCCGCTACCCCTCGCACCAGGCTGACAAAGTTTTCGAGCTGCTCAACTACTTTTATCCACTCCCACCGCCCACGCCCGGCAAGCTATTTCGGCCTACGCCGTTCCTGCCCTATTTGACCTTCGCGCCCAGCGCCTGGATCTTTCCCCTCAAGTTCACGGGCGGCGGCTACAGCGGAGGCGGCAAGCTCATGATTGACAGCCAAGGCAATGCCTGGGTTGCTGACAACTTCACGGTCGGGGCAGAAAACCAGGATGCCTCATGGACCGGTGGCCTCACCAAGTTCGCGCCCAACGGTAAACCGCTTTCGCCCAGCCCGTTGGGCTTCAGGGGCGGAGGGATTGCAGGCCCCGGTTTCGGCTTGGCCCTCGACGCACAAGATAACGCGTGGGCCACCAGCTTCACCGGCCAGAACATCACGAAGTTCGACAAGAACGGCAAGCCACTGTCGCCCCCCGAGGGCTGGAACTTTAACCGCCAGATCAGCCAGATGCAGGGCATCATCGCCACGCCAAGCGGAGATATCTGGACGCTCGACCTGATCAAGGGCCAGGTCGTGAAGCTTCCCCAGGGCGACCCGTCCAAGGCCCAGTTCTTCTGTCAGAACAAGACCGGCGATCCGCTGAAGAACCCCTGCAAACTTATCGGGCCGTTCGCCCTCGCCATCGACCAGCAGGACCGCATCTGGATTACCAACGCCGTCACCGACCACGTTGTTCGTTTCCCCGCTTCTGATCCCGAAAAGTTTGAAACCTTCAAGGTGGGATACTCCGCCAGCGGCCTCGCCGTGGACAGTCTGGGCAACGTATGGGTCACGAATAAATTGGGTAGTTCGCCCAAGGGGGGATTGAAGTTCGCGGAAGTCCTGGCCGCATTTAAATTCAACTTCGACAACGACCCCGACGCCGGAGCACGAGCGACCAAGGTTCTGGTGCCTGCCATGACCGAGGAGAAATCGGGCTACGAAGGGGGCAGCATTACCGTGTTGCGTCCCGACGGGACGGAAGCATCGTTCTCGCCGGTATACGGCAAGGGCATCGTCGGCCCCTGGGCGGTTTCCGTGGATGGCAACGACAACATCTGGATCTCGAACTTCAGCACACTGTCGAACGGAATCGTGGAATTGTGCGGCTTCCGCACCGAGCATTGCCCGCCGGGCGTGAAGACGGGAGACGCCATTTCGCCTCCAGGTGGCTATGTCGGCGGAGGACTGCAGTTGATGGTTGACGTGGGCATCGGCCCCGCCGGAGATGTCTGGGTCACCAACAACTGGCAGGTGTATCAGGATGCCATGGGCAAGGTGGATGAAGCATTGCAAACTCAAGGCGCCGGTCAGGGCGTGGTTGTCTTCTACGGCATGGCGAAGCCCGTCAACACTCCGCTGATCGGACCGGCGAAGCCGTACTAGAGTGCACACACCTGTCCTCGGGATAGTTGGCGGTAGATCGCCGGGGCACAAGAAGTCGCTGAGCAGCAAGAGCGCTAGTGGTGCGGTTTAGCGACACGGTATCCTGTGGTCATGGATCGCACAGAACGTTTCTCGCTGGACGTGGTGGTGGTGGGCGCGGGACCGACGGGCCTGGCTTGCGGCATCGACTGCAAGCGCGCCGGCCTGACGGTCGCCAACATCGACAAAGGCTGCCTCGTCAATTCCCTGTTCAACTATCCCAGCAACATGACGTTTTTCACTACGCCGGAGCTGCTGGAGATCGGCAACATTCCCTTCTGCAGTCCCAACCAGAAGCCGACGCGGCAGGAGGCGCTGGAATACTACCGCAAGGTCGCCGAGCATTATCAGCTCGACCTGCGGCTGTACGAACCGGTGCTGAAGATTGAGGGCAGCGACAACAACTTTGTCGTGCACACGACCAACATCCACGGGCATCGGCGCGAATATCATGCCCGCAAGCTGATCCTGGCGACCGGCTACTACGATCGCGCCAACTACATCAACGTTCCGGGCGAGGACCTGCCCAAGGTGATGCACTATTACCGCGAGCCGCATCCCTTCTTCGGGCTGGAGGTGATGGTGATTGGCGGCAAAAACTCGGCAGCGATTGCCGCGCTGGAGTTGTGGCGGCATGGCGCGAAGGTCACTCTGGTGCATCGCCGCGAAGGGATCAGCCCGTCGGTGAAGTACTGGATCAAGCCCGACATCGAGAACCGCATCAAGGCCGGCCAGGTGAAGGCGTACTTCAACACGCGCGTGCGCGAGATCACGCTGGAGCATGTTGTGCTGGAAACGCCCGAGGGCGAAGTCACGCTGGCGAACGATTACGTGTTCGCGCTCACCGGCTATCATCCCGACTTCGAGTTCCTGTGCTCGCTGGGGATCAAGCTGAGCGGCGAGGCCGACAAGAAGCCGGTGGTCGATCCGCAGACGCTGGAGAGCAATGTGCCGGGAATTTATCTGGCGGGCTGCATCGTGTCGGGCATGAGGACGAGCGAGATCTTCATCGAGAACGGGCGCTTCCACGGACTGGCGATTGCGGCCGATCTGAAGCAGAAGCTGCGCGCCGAGGCGGTAACCGCGTGAAGACCGCTGCCACGAAACCCGCGCGCGAAAAGAAGAGCGCTGCGCCGGCGTCATTGGCGGATCAGGCTCTGGATGCCTGGCGCGTGCACAACGAGATCAACGCAGTGCTGATCGATGCGATTCCTGCCGAAGGCTTCGTGGCGGTTCCGCTGAACTCGCGTGGGCGCGATGTTGCGCGGCAACTGATCCACATGGATGCCGTTCGGGTGCAGTGGCTGCAGTCCAGCAACGCGCCGGAAGCGAAGAGCCTCACGCTACATCGCAAGGAAGAGGAGTTGTCGCCTGCCGAACTGAAGGCCGCGTTGCGCGAGTCAGGAGAGGCGATTGAGTCGCTGCTGCGACGCGTGTTTGAGCAAGGCGAAAAGACCAACCTCTTCAAAGGCGCAGCCCTGCGCTGGATGTGCTACCTGATCTCGCACGAGTCGCATCATCGCGGACAGATTGCACTGGCGCTGAAACAAAACGGCATGCGCCTGCCGGACAAAGTCGCGATCGAAGGACTGTGGCAGAAGTGGTGGTAAGGCCGCGGTTCGCTTTTCGCGGTTCGCTTTTCGCGGATTACTCGCGTCAGCTAGTCAATCTGCCATTCAGGCCGGCAGAAGGCCTGCCACGCTGGCGAAACGCGAAGAGCGAACGGCGAAGAGCGGAAAAGCGGAAAAGCGGCAGCGTCTCTACCAGTCCGACAGGCTGACGTCGTCCAGCCACACCGAATACGGATCCTGCCGATAATCACCATCCATCTGGAAAGCGACATTGAGGTCCGAACCGTTGTAGTCCGGCTGCGGGTTGTAATACTTGTCGACCTTACCGACATTGCCGTCGACGCTGACGCTGATGTAGTGAACTTGGCCATTGACGCGCTCAATCTGCCACGTGAGGTGATGCCAGGTGTTCGCCGAGACGACAGGACAAGGAACGGACGTCGTCTCCCAACGCCCGGCCTCATCGTTCCAGATGTCCCAATAACCGGTGTCGCGATAGCTGCACTCGCTGCCCCAGATGTAGCGCACCCCATCCATGCTCTGGTTGACGTCAAACTCCAAAGCTTCCGGCAGATTGGGATCCTGCATATAGAAGTAGAGGTCATAGACAAAATGTTGTCGGCGTGCTGTGGGCGCCAAACGAATGCCACCACAGCGCATTGGAGTACTGCGTCTTTCCGCCAAGCGTCAACACCGCCGAAGCGCCGCTCATGGAGGGCGTCGCTTGATTCGGTGTCATGCTGGAGGTCGCGTCGCCCAAGCCGGCCGCGCAAACCTTGCCGTTGAGCTTCTGGGTGCACCACAGCCAATTCGGCAGGGTCTGCACTGCGGAAAAGGTCTGCGCTCCGGCAGGAACTCCCGGCGGTGCCGGCGGGTTGTTGGAAGGCGAACCACTGGAGGGCGAACTATTCGATGGCGAACCGCTCGATGGCGAACCGGAGGACGATCCTGAACCGGACGAACCGGAACCCGACGACGGCGGGTCGGCAGGTTGCGCCGGAGTTACCACCGGCGTTTGCGGTTGGGAAGCAGCCATCGAGGAAGACGGATTTCCGCCGCATCCCGCCAATGTAATTAAGAGGAAAAGTATAACGACGACTAATCCGGAATTCCTATAAACAGACGTAGGACGATCAGACTTCGAGTATGAAAATAACTGCATGCTAACTTCGCTCCAAACTATAAGGGGAATTGACGAGGACGCGGATTCGCAAACCTTGCAGGCAAGGTTCGATTATATTGACGCGTCGCGGTACTTCGAACCGCAATGGCGCGAAATGATGGGAGAAAATTGTCCTAGCACTGCCGACCCGAACCTTAGTTCGCAGGTAGTACGACTCTATGCGAATCTCCGCGATCTATCGATACATTCGCGATGCGTCATTCTCAGAAGCGCTGATTGCACACGCACCGATCACGCATCCGCAGGTGGTAGTTCCGGATTAGGTTCAGCCGGAGGCAAGCCGGTCTCGACCGGAGTCTCAACTACCTCTACAGGCGGAGGAAGGGTTTCAATTATCGGCTGCACAACAACTAAGGTTTCTGCATAGCGCTGATACCAGGTCATCGCACTGGCCAGCTGCCACAGTCGCGTCGCCAGCTGCGCGAAGATGATCAGCTCGAGCACCACGAAAATCAGCGGCGTCGAGGACGAAGGCACCTGGGCCCAGACCACAAGTCCGATGCCGAGCGTGACCCACGCTACTAATGCGATAGCCACATATTTCCAGTAGATCCCGGCATGCCAGGTGATCCGCAAAGAGCTCCACAGATTGCGCCACATGCCGCGCTCGTTCTGCACTACCGCGCGAACCTGCGCCAGGTCGAACCACAGCCGAATCCAGAGCGCGAGCAGCATGAGGATGATGACCGCGGCAAGCGAGGAGAAGATTCCTACTTGATCGGCAATCGCCCGATCGCCCACATGATCGGCCAGCTTGCTCAGGCCCTGATAGATCATGCCGACAATGACGAAGGGGATGATCGAGAGCAGGAGCAGACGCACGAATCGCCAGAAGAACGCGCCCGACGCCGCGAAGAATTCGCCGGTATTCAGCCTGCGATCCTGGCGATAGGTCTCCAGAATTCCGCCCGTGGCAAACAGTATGAAGAGGAAAAACAGAAATACAGAAACTTCGACAGCGGGATCGTAGCGCGTGATATCGACGTCGGGCAGTCGCAGCAGCTCGACGTAGATGCCCAGGTCAAAGCGATTGGTCAGCTGTTGTCCTGCCAACGAGTGGTTCAGCGCGTGGCCAATGTTGATGGTCGCGGGCAGCGCTCCCAAGCCGCCTAGAATAAGGCTTACGATAAACACCCACCACAACACGCCCTGCCGTCGCCACAGAAGGCCGAATCCGGCAGCAATTACGCCTTTTCGTTCGTCTGCCATCGTGCCTCCTTAAGCCAACCAGCTCAGCAGCTGAGCCAAAAATTGCGTGACAAATGTCCAGTAGGTTGCCAGCTTGTGAGTCGCGCCGCGCTGCTCCTCGGTGACATGGCTGTTGTTCAGGTAATCGTGATCCATGGTCACCTGGTAGTCGGGATCAATGGCCACTGACTCGACCTGTGCTTTCTTGCGATACACATAGCGCACCCATCGCTCCTTGCCATCCCAATGTTCCCGTGTGGACGAACCATCGTCGAACTTCACCACTGCGTCGACCGGAAAGACGAAGTCGCCCTTGCGGTGCAGCAGCACCTGCGTCTCGTATTCCGTCTCGCCCTTCTTCTCTTTCAGGTTTTCGTCCCACCACTTCACCGGAGTAGAGTCCGCGCGCTGCACCTCGTAGTCCATCATCTGCGTTCCGTAAACAGCCTGGTTCCAGTACCAGCTCAAATCCTGGCCGGCAACCTCACTCACCGTGTTGATGAAGTCTTCGGTGGTCGGATGAGTGAAGCGATAGCGCATGAAGTAGGTATGCATCGCGTTCTTCATGGTCTCTTCGCCAACAACCTTCTCCAGGGTGAGCAACATGCTGGCCGTCTTGCCGTAGCTGATTGCGCCATAGCTGGACATGCTCGCATCCTGATAGCTGTGGCGAGCGAGAGGATCGAAATCAGGCCTTCCCAGATATTGCAGGCGCTGAATTTCGGGCTCGCCCAACTGCCCACCCAGCCAGTTAATGACGCTGGTGTTCTTGCCGTACATGTTGTCCAGCACTTTCGCTTCGGTATAGCTGTTGAGGCCTTCATCCAGCCAGGCATTCTCGAATTCGTTGGTAGCGACCATGCCATACCAGTACTGGTGGCCGAACTCGTGCTCCGTAACCAGGTCGATCAAATGCACGCCGTGGGGAATGTACCAACCGCTGTCGCCGGTGATGAACGTGGGATACTCCATACCGCCCGCTTCCGTGGCTCCGTGCGGCGGATCGACCACGGTGATTTGCGCGTAGGGATACGGGCCATACCAATCGTCAAAGCGCTTCATGGTATTGGTCACGCAATAGATGTACGGATCCCAGGACTGCTTATGGCTGTCATAACTCAGCAGGCGAATCCGCACCGGGCCAACGCTGCCGTTGAAGGTTTCGTTGATGACTTTGAAGTTGGGATCAGCGGTCCAGGCAAAGTCGTGAATATCCTCGCCGTGGAAGCCGACCGTCTTGGTGCCGTTGCCATTGTCCTGATCGGAGACCTGCACGCCACTGGCGCCAATGACGTAATCCTTCGGCAGCGTGACCTTCACATCAAAGGTTCCGAAGTCGGCGAAGAATTCCGTCAAAGCGTGGAACTGATGACAATTCCACTGCCCGTGCCAAAACACACCGACTTTGGGAAACCACTGCCCGGCCAGCAGGAAGGTGCGCTTGTATCCGGTACGCGCGATCACCTCAGGAAACGTCGCTTTGAACTTGATATGGAAGACGACATCCTGCCCGGGCGCGACCGGACGCGGCAGCTTCACCTGAAAAACCGTTTTGTCGTTGGGATTGCCGTCATCGGGCGAGACGAACTTCATCTGGTTCGTCAGGTCGCCCATGCCCTCGACCTCGAACGAGGTCACGGTGTTCGATCCGTTGTCCTCCGGCTTCCAGTGCGCCAGACTGCTGGTGCGGAAGTTGCCGTCGCGATGCGCTTCGTGAATCCAGGTCGACTGCGGCTGGAAGGCGTTCAGATAGAGATGAAACGGGAAGGTGTCGAGCGCCTGGCCAGTCTGGTTGTGATAGGTCAGCGTCTCGGTGGCTTCCACGCTGTGCGTCGGAGGATCGTACTTGGCATCGATCTGATAGGCCACGACGCGCTTCGACAGCGGCCCCGTCACCTTGGGCGCAAACGGACTCTGCGCGGCCGCAACCGAGCACAACATCGTGACAACGCACAACCAACCTGCCATCCGATGCCTCATCAGGACCCTCCCGCGAGTGCCAAACCTGCAAGTGTACTCTTTGCTTACATAACTGACTACGATGGCCGAGCCGCCAAGGTTCCGCAACTGCCACGAGTTTTTCGACTTCGGGTGCCCCAGGTCTGGCGGGTTTCCAGACCTGGGAGGGCATCAACTGCGCCACCTGGATTCTTCTCCGCCAATCACGGCTCCTCCTGCTACACTCGCGGCAATGCGAGTTCTGGGCATCGATTGCGGCGGCGAATACACCGGCTACGGCGTGGTAGAGCAGGACGACCGCGGCACGCTGCATCATTGCTGCAGTGGCGCAATCCATCTCTCGCCGCGCGAAGCACTGGAACTCCGCCTCAAGAAAATCTGTGAAGGGCTAACGGAAATCATCGTCGCGCATTCGCCCGAGCAGGTCGCCATCGAAGACGTCTTCTACGCCGTCAATGTGAAGTCGGCGCTCAAGCTGGGACACGTTCGCGGCGTGGCAATGCTGGTCGCCGCACAGGCTGGCCTCGAAGTCGTCGCCTATTCTCCGCTATCGATCAAGTCCGCCGTCGTGGGCTACGGCAGAGCCGAGAAGTCGCAGGTGCAGATGATGGTGACGCGCCTGCTGGACTTGCCCGCGCCGCCCGAATCACCCGATGCCGCCGACGCACTTGCCATCGCGATTTGCCATCTGCACACTGCGGGAACACTGCTAAGACAAAGGGCAGGCGCGCGCTGATACAATCCCTGCTCAGAATGAATCGGTGGTATCTGCTTCTGTGCTTCCTGCCGGCCCTGTGGCTCTCTGCGCAGACGCCTTCGACAACTCCGTCGGCTTCTCCGCCGCAAGCTTCCGTCCGCTTCAGCTTCGATTGGTCGCAGGGCTTTCCCTGGCAGTCGTACTCCATCACGGTGCAGTCCGACGGCAAGAGCCACTTCGACGGCACTGCCGCACGCCGACGAGACCAACGACACCGACGCCTATCAGCAGGACTTCACCATGTCGGAGGCGAACCGGCAGAAGGTTTTCGAGCTGGCGCAGAAGCTGCATTACTTCCAGGGCGATTACGATTCGCACCTGAAGCACGTCGCGCAGACCGGCAAGAAGACCTTGCAATATCAGTCGCCGCAGGCCAACGGCTCAACCACCTACAACTGGTCGCAGAACTCCGACGTGCAACAGCTGACGAACCTGTTCACCGGAATTGCCATGACCATCGACTTCGGCCGCAAGCTCGCCTTTCAATATCGTTTCGACAAGCTGGGCATGAACCAGCGGCTGAAGGAACTCGAAGACCTTCAGGCCAGCCACGGCGTCGAGGAGCTGCAAATCATCGCACCCATGTTGCGCAAGATCTGGCAGGATCCCAACCTGATGAACATCAGCCGCGATAGCGCTCATCGTCTGCTGCTCACCATCGACCAGCCCGCAAGCGCCGCGCAGAATCCTGCTACGCAGTGACCGCGCAAAGCATTCGCGGCAGCTTTCCGCCGGATCATCACGCTGCTGGCAATACTCGTCCCTCAACAAAACTTTGACAACATCACGGCGATTTCCCCGAAACCTCCCTCCAAATTGGTGTTTAATATGAGTACACAGAGACGGCCTCGACGAGGCTTCACCTGATCTTCCCGCCGACACCCTCTCTCAGGTTCAGCAACCGGGTTCAAGGAGTACTCCAATGACAAGGCATGGCGTTTCCGCATGGTCGGCTGTCGCAACCTTCTTCTTCATCGCCGCCTCGCTGCCGCTCCTCGCCTCGTCGCATGTGCGGATCGTTCGGCTCAGCTCCGTCGAGGGCCCGGTCCAGATGGATCGCGCCACCGGCGAAGGTCTGCAGCGCGCCATCCTGAACACCCCGGTCGTCGAAGGAACGCGCCTGGTCACTGGCACCGACGGCCTGGCTGAGGTCGAGTTCGAAAACCAGAGCGCGCTGCGCCTCACCGGAGACTCCGAAGTCAAGTTCTCGCAGCTGCTGATGAACGACGCCGGCGCCAAGGTCAACCAGATCCAGGTCGCCAAAGGTCTGGTCTATCTCGACACCGCCAAGGGCGATGACATCTACCGCCTCGTCATCGGCAACAACAGCTTCCTGGTCCATCGTGATAGCCAGCTTCGCTTGAGCGTCACGCCCGATCAAGTCAAGCTCGCGGTCTTCAAAGGCGATGTCCAGCTGGAGAACCAGCCGCAGCCCGTCATCATTCAGAAGAAGGAATCGCTCACGCTCGACGTGAACCATGCCGACACCCGCACTCTGGCCAAGAGCGTCGATCCCGATCGCTTCGATGCCTGGAATAAAGAGCGCGAGGATTATTCAAGGACCTACGCTGACAATGAAGGCTATGGCGGCCCGAAAAGCGGCTATGGCCTGCAGGATTTGAATTACTACGGCGGCTTTTTCTACGCGCCGGGTTATGGTTACGCGTGGCAGCCGTATGGCTTCGCCAACGCGATGCTCGGCTGGAGTCCCTACAGCAATGGCGCGTGGATGTTTTATCCCGGCTTCGGGTACTCGTGGGCTTCAGCTTATCCCTGGGGATGGCTGCCATTTCATTACGGCTCGTGGGCGTTCATCAACGGCGCAGGATGGGCGTGGCTGCCCGGCGGCGGCTACGGCGGTCAGTGGTATGCCTCCAACTTCACGACCGTTCCCAGGATCACGAAAGCGCCCGCCGGCTGGACAGCGGCAACTCCTCCCGCGGTAACGTCAGCAACCAACTCCGGCACCCGAACGGTTCTGGTGGGCAAGCCTACCAGCACTTCCCTCTCGATTCCCGGAGGACGCATTCCGCCCGCCTTCGGCAGCCTGGTTCCCGGACGGGCCGTCGCCTCCAATACCGCAGCCCATGCCTTCGCCAAACCGGCAGCGAACGCAACCGCGAATCAGAATGTCTTCGCTGCAAAACCCAACGCTGCGGGACACGTCTTCGCTGCTCCGACTGCGCGGTCGTCCTTCAACAACGCTCCTATCTTTAACGCCACGCAATCCGGCAGAGGCGCTATCGGCGGCGGACCTGCGATAGGCGCGCATAGCAGTGCGGCTCCTGCAGCAGCTACTGCTGCGGCCAGCGCTGCTCACAAATAGCGATCATCAGCTTGGGTTGCAGTGATTAGCCCAACTCGGAAGCGCTGTGTACGCAGTCTGGATGAGGGTTGAGCCCCTTCAGAGGCGGCACATGGCGTTGCCCCAGAACCGAGTCCCGCGAAACGCAAACGCGACAGTAATTAGCCCAGCGCGGAAGCGCTGGGTACGTGGCATACGGGGTTGAGCCCCTTTAGGGGCGGCACATGGGGATCTGGCAGATCGAACGATGACGAGGGCGCAACCGGCGCCCTCTCTTGCTTTATTCGATGGCTGGCGCAAGCCCGTGCCGATCGCCCTTCAGCACTCGCGGCGCCACCGCCTGCCGAGCTCGCTCTTCCTGATGGCAGTTCCAGCACAGCGGACGCATGTCCTGCAAGGCTGACTGCAAATTCTCCAGGAACATCTGCCGCAATTCGAAGACCTCCTGCTGCTGGTTGAGCACAGCCAGGCGGCTGCGTCGCCAATCCGACGGCGTCAGCGCGCGCTCGCAAATCGCGCAGCTCTTGCCCTCATACCACTTCTTCAGGAAGCGCTCGATATTCTCCGGCGAATCTTCCAGCTGCTCCAGGCACTCCTGTCCGCAATCACCCTTCTCCGGCCAACGCGAACACGTCTGCAAACGCGAATGCTCCACTCCGCGCAAGGCCGTCATGAAGGCAAACTTCCTGTCGACTTCGACTCCAGCCGCCTCGCCGGTCTCCGGACAGGTCACCGATTGGAGCCCGCGATTGCGGTAGTAATCCTGCAAGCTGACAAGCACCGGAAGCCCGGTCAGAATGACCGCTCCGAGGAAGAACAGCGGGACGAGAAACAGCGCATACGTGAAAAAGGCAGTCAACATAACGCACCTGCGGCCGCGGCGGCAGCCTTAATGCGTTTGTACCGCCATTGTCACAACCATTCAGTGACCCAGCGCACAGCCGGTTGTGACGTGAGCATCGGAGGTCCTACCACGGAAGCACGGAAGACACGGAGAAATTAAGCGGAATGTTGGCAATGGAGTTGGCTACTGATCTAGCCTGAGGCCAACAGATCATGGAAGACAGCCCCCTCAACTAGAAGCTGTCTCATAAATCTAGCTTCGTGCCAGGGCACGACTTCAGTCGTGCCGAAACAGTTCAAACAAGAACTCGGGCTTTAGCCCCTGGTCCCGCAATCGCAGTTGCTAAAGCCCGCGTTTTTCTCGCCGCTTGCGGCACGACCGAGGTCGTGCCCTGATACAAACCAAGGCGGTTTATGAGATAGGCTCTTGTGAAAATAAGAAAAAACTCCGTGTCTTCCGTGCTTCCGTGGTGAAAACTATCTTGCTTCTAGCCTGCTGCCTCCGGCTTCGGCATGAACCGATACCCCACGCCTCTCACCGTCAGCAGGTGCTGCGGATGCGCCGGATCTTTCTCGATGTACCTTCTCAGCCGCACGATGAAGTTATCGATCGCCCGCGTGTCGGTATCTTCGTGCAGCCCCCAAACCTCTTCCAGGATGTTCTTGCGCGAGACCACCCTACCGCTGTTGCGAATGAGATGCCGCAATAACTCCGCTTCCATCAGCGTCAGGCGAAAGACCTTGTCATCGGCGCGCAACTCCAGCGTACCGAAGTCGACTTGCTTGTCCTCGAAGACATAGACATCGAACTCGCGTAGCGCGTCGGCATCCTTCGGCTCGGCAACGCGCACCTCGGCAGGAGGATCGCTCAACAGCGTCTGTCCCCAATCGCGCCGCCGCAGCAGGCTGCGAATCCGCGCCAGCAGAATGGCCAGATCAAACGGCTTCGGCAAGTAATCGTCCGCGCCCGAGGCAAATCCTTTGAGCACGTCCTCCGGACGTCCGCGCGCCGTCAGCATCAGCACCGGAATATAGTTGCTGGCCTTGCGCAGCTCAGTCGCCACCGCAAAGCCGTCTTTGCCGGGCAGCATCACATCCAGCACCAGCAGGTCGAAGTCGCCGCGCTGCTCCAGCAACAGATCGAGCGCGGTTTCTCCGTCACCTGCAACGGTCGTGCGATAACCCTCGGCCTCGAGGTTAAACTTCAGCCCGCGCGCCAGGTGCTCTTCGTCTTCCACCAGCAGAATCTCGTTCACCGGGAGTTCCTCGGCAGCTCAATGGTAACCGTGGTGCCGCGTCCAGCGCCTTCGCTCTCGGCATACGCATTGCCGCCGTGGCGGCGCGCGATGGCGCGCACAATGAACAGCCCCAATCCGCTGCCCTTCACCTGCGATGTGCCGGGCGTGAGGGCGCGGTAAAAGCGCTTGAACACCCGCTTCAGTTCGCCGGTGGAAATGCCAACGCCATTATCGCGCACTCGAATTTCAACGTGCTCCAGATCGGGCGTGACTACCGACACGCGAACATTCGGCTGCTGCGGCGAATATTTCACGGCGTTGTCGAATACGTTGGAAATCGCGGTGAACAGCTCTTCCTGATCGCCCATCACGCTGAGTTGATCGTCGGGCCGGCCCTCCGGCGCCCAGTCGAGCACGTCGGGCGCGAGGTGATGGCGCGAGCGCGCCCACTCGATCGCCTGCTGCACCAGCGGCGCAACCGGGACCTCCGCGCGCGCCAGCACCGCATTTTTCTGCGTGACGCGCGCCGCTCGCAACACACCTTCTACCGTCCCCATCAGCCGCTGCGTGTCGTCCAGCATGACCTGATAAAACTCGCGCCGCTGATCGTCACCGACGTCGCGTTTCTGCAGTGTCTCCAGGTAAAGCCGGATGGAAGTAATCGGCGTCTTCAACTCATGCGTCACGGCGTTGAGGAAGCTGTCCTGCTGCTCGTTACGGCGAACTTCGCGCACCAGAAAGATCGTATTGAGGATGACTCCGGCAATAATGAAGCAGAAGAAGATGACCCCAAGGATGAGCGGAACGACCTCGCGCCAGTTGAGGATGATCCAACTGGTGCTGAGTATCGCCGCCGCCGCCGCAATGCAGACACCCAGCGTGACGAACAACGCGATCTTGGTAGTACGGGTGATCGGGCGCATGGCGATGCGCTCAGGATAGCACTCAGCAGTCAGTCAGCATCAGCAGTCAGCAGTCAGCAGTCAGCCATAAGCTATCAGCCATAAGCTCTCGGCTACTGTTCAGTCAGCCCGCTACAGCTCCGTTTTGAACAACCGCAGCTTTACCTGCGGCGTTACCTGCTCCGTTTTGAAAGGGCGCAGCTTTAGCTGCGCCGTCACAGGCCCTTATTGTCTGTCATCCCGAGGAGGGCTTTAGCCCGACGAGGGATCTGCGGTTCGCCCGTGCTGGAAGGATGCCGGTGACGATCAGCGAAAAGCTAATCGCTAATCGCTAATCGCTAATTGCTGTTTTACTGCAGTCCCGCTTGCGCCAGCATCTCCAGAAACTGCCGCTGCGTCCGCATATCGATGGACTGCGCCACCAGCTTGCCATCGCGGTCATACACAAAGCTTTTCGGAATGCCCTCGACCTGGAACAGGTTGTTCACCTTTTGTCCGGGATCAAGCAGGATCGGATAACTGATCTTTTGCTCGGCGATGAAGGGCGCGACCTTGTTGGTCTCTTCGTCCTCGGAGAGCGCGAGTATTACGAACCCCTGATCCTTATAGCGGTTGTACAGCGCCTCCAGATCGGGCATCTCTTTCCGGCATGGCGGACACCACGTCGCCCAGAAGTTCACCAGCACGACCTTGCCTTTCAGATCTTTCAGCGTCCACGATTTGCCCTGCAGATCGGTGAGCGTGAAGTTGGCTTGCTGGCGCTGCGCGTCATCGGATTCCAGCTTCGCCATTGCGGCTTTGAACTGCGGCGAGTCCAGCGAAACCTGCATGTGCTCGTACCGCACCAGTTGCGCCAATTCGCTGTAGGCTGCGGTCGAGTCGGTTGGCTTGTCCTCCGGCGGCGCCTGCTGCACAGCCTCAGCCAAGGTCGTCGTCACCTCCTGCAGAGTGCCATGGCCAAAATCGCCTTCGGTGGCCCGACTCGCCAGATACAGCGCAAGCTTCAGCTTTCCCATGCTCGCCGGCAGCGCGCGAATCTCCAACGCGGCCTCTTTCGTTGTCTTCGCCCGCACGTCGTCGGGCAGGCTGCGCAGACTCTTGATCTGATCGATAGATCGGCTTCTCCTGCGCGTTCCATTGTGGCTGCTGTTGCGCCTGGGCAGGCGATGAAAGAAGAATGGGCAGTTGGATTGCGAAGAGGACAGCGACGCTCGCCTGAGCAAGCCGCCGCATTACAGCATTCATGAAGGAAACACCTCGACCATCATTGTAATTGGCTGCGGGACCCGCCAGATACGGTAGAGCCAGCCTTTAGGCTGGCGTCGGTTCTGCCGTATAACACTCCCAGGCCGCGACGGTCGCTGAGCGATCGTCGCGGCCTGGGGACTATACTTCCCTACCCGACGCGGCGCTAAAGCGCCGCTCTACCCGAATCAACACTAGCTCGTTGTTAATGCAGGTCTCGTGTGCCCACGGCTTGCCGCAGCTGTTCCATGGCGGCCATATAGGAAGCCAACGCCTGGCGATAGCTCAGCTCGGTCGCACGATAGCTGCGCTCGGCGTCAAGAAAGTCCAGCAGCGAAGCCGCGCCGTGCTGGTAAGCAAACTGCGCGATGTCCAGCGACTGCTGCGCCTGCTGGATGTAGCCGTTGTCGTAAAGCTGCACCACGTCGCGATTGTTCAGCAGCGTTTCGTAACCGTTCTTCACGTCGGTCAGCACCTGCTGCTCGGCGGCTTTTTCCTGAAACTGCGTCTGCGTCAGCACGAAGTAATTCCGCGCCACTTCGCCCTGGTTGCGATTGAAGATCGGCATCGGGATGCTGAAATAGAATGCCCCAACATTCGACGCGTTCACATGGGTGTAGTCGAAGGTAACGTTGAGGTCCTGCTTGGCATTGGCTTTGGCCAGTCCGATCTGGCTTTGCTGCGCGGTGACCCCACGCTGCGCCGCCTGCAAGTCGGGTCGCAAGCTCAGAGCCTTCGCCCGAAGATCGTCCAGGCCCATCGTCATCGGCTCGGAGGTCAGCGTCCCTGCCACATCGTACTCGCGCGGCACCGAGTCGAAGCCCATCAGCTGGCGCAACGAATTCAGCGCCTGGACCAGCGCGATCTTCGCTGTCGTCACATCCGTCTGGAACTGCAGCGTCTGCAACTGGATCTTCAGCAGGTCGGCCTTGCTCATCGCGCCGGCCTTGTTCTGCTCCTCGCTGATGTTGACGGTGTGCTGATAGCTGTCGAGCAGGCGCTCAGCGAAGTCCAGGTTCGCCTTCGCCAGCAACGCTCCAATGAACTGCTGCGCCGTGTTGGCAACGGTGCTGCGTTCGAAATCGCGCACCTGCGCCTCGGTTACCGCCGTCGCATCCTGTGCAGCCTGCAAGCGGTGTTGCCGCTTCTTGCCGCGCTCGAACAGATAGCCCACGCCTAAGTCAAACTGCGCCATGTTATCGATGTAATCCGAAGACCACAAATCCGGCGTGAAGAACGGCAGATATTGCGTGTCCCAGGACAACGTCGGATTGGGCCGAAGATTGGCGGTGACCTCCTGCTCCTTGTTCTGCGAGATCAGCGTCCGTTCGGCGATCACCGAGGGACTGTTCAGCGCATAACTGATCGCTTGATCGATCGTGATCACAACCTGCGGCGACCGCGGTTTGCCGGGAGCGGTGAGCTGTCCCATAGGATTCGCCGGCATCGGCGGTGGGGTAGCTTGCGGTTGCGTCTGCGCGGAAGATTGCGGCGGCATCTGTAACTGCTCCGTAGTCTGCGCGACCGTCCGAAGCGTCACGCCAAGCAGGAAAAGCAAGGCAAGAACAGCAAATGCTCTCCTCGCGCCGACGATACCGGACGACCATGCCGTGACCCAAGACAACCCCCGACACCTCCCCGAGGACATTCTCATTCAGAAATCTCTTCTTCTTCCAGCGGCAGCACATCGGTCGGTCCCGCCAGGTCGATGTACAACACCGGTAGAAACACCAAACTCAGAAACAGTTCCGTCAGCAAGCCTCCCACGATCACGATGGCGAAGGGCCGTTGCGAATCCGACCCGATACCGTGCGACAAGGCTGCCGGAATCAACCCCAGCGAGGCCACCAGCATGGTCATCATGATCGGACGCAGGCGGCGCATCGCACCCAGAACGGCAGCTTCGCTGGTCGCCAACCCCCGCGCCCGCAATTGGTTGATGTGCTCCACCATGATGACGCCGGTCTGCACGGACACGCCGAACAGCGCCAGAAACCCAACGCCAGTGGAAACGCTGAAGTGCGTCCCGGTAATCCACAGGGCGAGCAAGCCGCCAATCGGCGCCAGCGACAGGTTCAGCATGACCAGCAAGCTCCACTTGAAGGAGCGGAACATGGAATAGAGCACTCCAACAATAACCAGAATCGTCAACGGGACGACGGTCGCCAGGCGGTGATTGGCGCGCTTCTGGCTCTCGTATTCGCCCGCCCAATCCAGAGTGTAGCCCGGCGGCAGCTTGACTTGGCTGTCGACCTTTTTCATCGCTTCTTCCACCGTGCTGCCCAGGTCGCGCCCGCGCACGCTGTACTTGATGGCGATGTAGCGCTGGTTCGACTCCCGATAGATCATCGACGCCCCGTCATCGACACTGATCTTACACAACTCGGCCAGCGAGACCCGCTCGCCGCTGGGCGCCAGCAGGCGAATGTTCTTGATCTCGTCGATGGTGCCGCGGAACTGCGGCTGATACCGCGGCACCAGATCGAAGCGTTCTTCGCCAATCAGAATCTGGCTGACGGGATTGCCGCCGACGGCTGTCTGAATTGCATCCTGCACATCGGCCGCATTGATTCCGTAGCGATCGGCTTTGGCGCGATCGACCGAGATGTTGACGTTGGGCTGGCCCAGCACCCGGAAAACTCCCAGGTCGGCGACACCGCGCACCGTGCTCATCACGTTGGCGATTTCCGCGGCTTTCGCCTCCAGATCCTTCAGGTCGGGGCCAAAGACTTTAAGCGCAAGCGCGCCCTTTACGCCGCTCACCGCTTCTTCCATGTTGTCTTCGATGGGTTGCGAAAAGCCCCACTCCACGCCGGGAATTTTACTGGCGGCCTTGTCCATGGCGTCGATCAGCAGGTCCTTGCGACCCTCGAATTCCGGACGCCACTCATTCCGCGGCTTGAGATCCACAAAATATTCTGTGTTGAAAAAGCCGGTGGCGTCGGTACCGTCGTCGGAGCGGCCCACCTGTGAGACGACTTGGGTGACCTCTGGAAAGCTGGCAAAAATGAGCCGAGCTTTATCCATTACGTCGCGGCCGAAGGTGGGACCGGCGCTGGGATCGAGCGTGCCGCGCGCCCAAATTGCGCCTTCGTCCAGGTGCGGCAGGAACTCCGATCCGATCACCCCACCCACTCCCAGGTACAGAGTGATTGCCCAAACCACGGCCAACATCGTCCAGGTGAATGCGCGGCGCGGGGTGATCCACTTCAGAGTGGCCTCGTAACGGCGGTTGATCCAATCCAGCAGCGGATTGCGCCACTCGGTCACGCCTTTACGAAAGACAAAAGAAGTCAGAACCGGCGCCAGCAGGATGGAGAAAAAGAGTGAGCCCAGCAGCGCAAAGGCAACCGTCCACGCCATCGGCTTGAAAAGCCGCCCCTCGACCCGCTGCAGCGTGAAAATCGGCAAATAGGTAATGATGATGATGGCGATGGCATAGAACACCGGCCGCTGCACCTCGTGCGCAGCGGCGCGAATGACCTCGTCCGGGGTGCCATGACGTTGGTTCTTGACCGACAACCGGCGCTGGATGTTCTCCACCATCACCGCCGTCCCCTCGACGATCATGCCGAAATCCAGCGCGCCCAGCGATAGCAGGTTGGCGGGGATATGGTTGAGGTCGAGCAGAATCGCCGCAAAGAACAACGAGAACGGAATGGTGATCGCGACAATCAGCGAGGACCGAACGTTGCCCAGAAACAGGAACAGCACCACGACCACCAGCAGGATTCCTTCGGTCAGATTGTGGAATACGGTGTGGGTGGTGAAGTGCACCAGGTCATCACGATCCAGGTGCGGCACAATCTTGACGCCCTTGGGAAGCACGCGTTCGTTGATGAACTTTACCTTCTCGTGAATATCGCGCAGCACGCCTTCGGTCTCCGCCCCTTTGCGGGATTGCACGATGCCTTCGACCACGTCGTCATTGTCGAGCAGCGTGCCATCCGGCCGGCGAATGGTCTTGCCGATCTGGCCCAGCTTGATCTTGGCGCCTTCGACCACCGTCGCAATATCGCGAACCCTCACCGGCGTGCCGTTCTTGACCGCGACGACGGTCGCGCCGATGTCGTCAACCGTCTGCATCAGGCCCACGGCGCGCACATTGAAGGCCTGCTGGCCCCTTTCGATGTAGCTGCCGCCGCCGTTCATGTTGTTGGCAGCCAGCGCCTGCTCCACGTTGGCCAGCGACAATCCATACGCCACCAGCTTGTCGGGATCGAGCTGAACCTGGTACTCCTTCGTCTCCCCGCCGAAGCTGGAAACCGCAGCTACATTGGGCACCGCCATCAGATGCTTGAAGACCACCCAGTCCTGCAGCGTCTTCAACTCCATGGTGTCGTACTTGGGATCGCTGCTCTCCAGCGTGTACCAATAGATCTGCCCGGCAGGACTGAAGTCGGGGCCGATCTGGGCATTGACTCCCGGTGGCAGATTGACCAGAGTGAGCTTCTCCAGCACCTGCTGGCGATTTTGCAGATTCTCCGATTGGTCGTCGAAGATCAGGGTGATGAACGATAGGCCGGCGAGCGACAGCGAACGCAGATGAACCAGGTGGCCGACGCCGTTCATCTGAATCTCGATGGGAATCGTGACTTGCTGTTCGACTTCCTCGGCGGCGCGTCCCGGCCACTGGGTGATCACCCAGGCATATTTGTCGGCGACGTCGGGATAGGCTTCGACCGGAAGCTGGTGGAAGGAGATGATGCCCCAGATCAGCAGCGCCACGCCCAACGCCAGCATCAGCAGCCGATTGTGTAACGCAAAATCGACCAGGTATCGAATCATGCGCCGCTACTTCTCCTCGGAGGCGCTGGAGAACTGCAGCGCATTGTTCACCACTTGCGCGTTGGGCCTCAGGCCCTTAATCACTTGCTGGTACCCGCCCTCCATCTCGGGACCCAGCTCTACTTTCACGCGCCGGAACTTGCCTCCACCCTCGGGGACGAACACCCAGTTGGCATCGTGCAGGCGAATGATGGCCGTGGTCGGAATGACCACCCGCTCCACCAGCTCGCGCGCGCGGAACATCGCCGTGACGTACATGCCGGCTTTGAAGATGCTGTGGGGATTCGGTTGCTCAATACGCACCTTGGCCGTGCGCGTAGTCGGATCAAGCACCTGGCTGATGTTGATCACCTTGCCGGAAAACTGGTCGTGACCGTAGCCTTCGACGCTGATTCCTGCAATGTCGCCAACGTGCACCCGCGACAACATGTCCTGGTAGACATCGCAAAGCACCCACACTTCGGACAAGTCGGCAATGGTGAACAGCGCTTGCTGGTTATCCAGCGAGCGAACGCCAGTGCCGCCGGTGATCTGCTGATCGACGATGGTTCCGGAGATAGGGGCGCGCAACGGTAACAGCGTTGTGGGATTGTTGATGTCGCCGCCCAGAACTTTCACATGCGCGATCGAGGTCTCGAGATCGACCTTGGCTTTGTCTGCGGCATCCTGCTGGGCCTCCAGATCCGCCTGCGCGATCGCACCTTTGTCATACAGCAATTTCGAGCGCGCCAGCTGTTTCTCCGCCAGCAACTCATCGGCTTTGGCTTTTTGATAATCCGCGAAGGCTCCGGACAGATCAGGGCTGTTGATCATCAGCAGCGGCTGCCCCTTGGTCACGTTATCGCCGAGCTTAGCGTTGATCTCGACCACGCGGCCGCCGCCCAGCGACACGACCGGAATCGAGCGATTCACATCCGGCGAGACGACGCAATTCACGTGCACTTCGTCGCTGACCTTGCGAACCTGCACCGCCGTCAGCTGAAACTGGCCGGGATTCTCCATGGTAACCACGTCGGGATCGACGTTGGTCTCCACCACTTTGTCGGATAACGGCTGGCTCTTCTCGCTCGAACATCCCAGCGCCAGCGACACGACCAGTGAACACCCGAGAAGGGTGAGGAAATGCCGCACATGATTGTGCTTCTTCATTCCACGAACTCTCTCTGGTAAGCGGATTCGCCCCTGCGAACGCACTCTCACCGCCTACAACCCTGCGCCGGAATTCAGCGCGCAGATACAGGGAACTCACTTCGGATACTGGGCTCGGGTTGAGCCAACTAGTTGCGGCAAGCCGGAGGGCCTCGACCTTCAGGGCGAAAGCGGTGGCCCACAAGAACGCGAACCTTGGATTCCCTATTGCCTGCCGGCTGCCAACTGGTCAGTGCCAGCAAGAACCCAAGCAGCAGTACAGGGACGCTATTCGGCACAGAACCGCCCGCGGGGGAGTGCTGAGGAGAAGCCAAATGCAGAACACGCCGGGTCGCATCTTCCATCAGCGTCTGCGGAGGGTGCAGATCGTCACTCGCTGAAATGATTGGGAACAGAAGCAGAAGCATGCAGGCCAGCGCAAACAGAGACGTCCAATAAGGCGCGCTGCCACTCTGGTGGCGATCCTGCCGGCGCATAAAGATCGCAAATGATCCTATGGCCAAGGCTACCCAGATCAAATTCAGCAGCAATTCCATAAGCGCGGATGCCGTAGTTTAACACCGGCGGCACGGAGTTGCGCAGCACGCCCCGCCCGCCGAAACCGAGAATTCATCGGATATTCAAAAACATGAATGGGAGTCGGGAACAGGGATTGGGGGCTAGGGATTGGGGGCTGGGGATTGGCACCGGTCCACCAAGGCGGGTGCCCCGTTCTAGCCTTCGTTTGGCTAGGGCGGGGCCCTCCTCGAAAACCAGAACCCAGTTTCAGATCGCGGCGCAGACGGTTTTTACTTCGGTGTACTGCTCCAGCACCTCATGCCCCATCTCGCGGCCCCAGCCCGATTGCTTATAACCACCGAAGGGCAGCGACGCGTCGAAGACGTTGTAGCAGTTGATCCACACCGTTCCGGCGCGCAGCTTCTCGGCGATGCGATGTGCCTTGCTGATGTCGCGCGTCCAGATGCCGGCCGCCAATCCGTACTCGCTCTGGTTGGCTTCGGCAATCAACTGGTCAACGTCACTGAACGGTGTGGCACAAACCACCGGCCCGAAGATCTCCTCGCGCACAACCTTCATTTTGGAGTGGGTCTTCACCATCACGGTCGGCTCGACGAAGTAACCCGCGCCGGGCTTCTTGCGCCCGCCAACAACCGCTTCCGCGCCTTCGCTCAATCCGCTTTCCAGATAGCCGGTGACGCGCTCCAACTGCTCCTGCGAAACCAGCGGACCCATGTGAGTATCTTCGTGGAAGCCATGGCCCACATTGATCTTCCTGGCTTCATCGGCCACGCCCTCGACCACTTTGTCGAAGATGCTCTTCTCGATGTACAGCCGCGAGCCCGCGCAGCAACACTGGCCGTGATTGAAGAAGATGGCACCGGCCGCGCCACGAATCGTCCTGTTCATGTCAGCGTCGTCGAAGACGATGTTCGGCGACTTGCCACCAAGCTCGAGCGAAACTTTCTTCAGATTGCCGACAGCAGCTTGCACGATCAGCTTGCCAACTTCGGTCGATCCGGTGAAGGCAATCTTGTCGACGTCGTTATGCGCAGCCAGCGCCGCGCCGGCGGTCTCGCCGTATCCCGGAACGACGTTGACGACCCCGTCGGGAATCCCGGCTTCGGCAATCAATTCTGCGAGTAACAGCGCGCTCAAAGGAGTTTGCTCGGCCGGCTTCAGAACGACGGTGCAGCCGGTCGCCAGCGCAGGTCCGAGCTTCCACGCCGCCATCAACAGCGGAAAGTTCCAGGGAATAATCTGTCCGACCACACCGACCGGCTCGCGCCGCGTGTAGGCAAGATACTTCGGCGAAAACGGAATGGTGTTGCCTTCGATCTTCGTCGCCCATCCCGCCATGTAGCGAAAGAGATCGACCGCAAGCGGCACATCGGCAACGCGCGCCACCGAGAGCGGCTTGCCGTTGTCGAGACTCTCCAGCTGCGCGAACTCTTCCAGATGCTGCTCCATCAGATCGCCCAGCTGCCAGATCAAGCGGCCGCGGTCGGATGCGCTCATGGCCGGCCACGGCCCGCTTTCGAACGCCTTGCGCGCGGCTTTCACGGCGCGATCAATGTCTTCGCGATCGCCCTCGGCGACCTTGGCCATCACCTCACCGGTTGCGGGATTGTATACGGGGAACGTCTTGCCCGATGCCGCTTCCACCCACTTGCCGTCGATGAACATCTTGCGCGGCGTGCCGAGGAACTTCTGCACGCGATGGTGAATCTGCGGAGCACTCGCTGTAGCGGACATAACACCTCCTGAGCGGAGCAGGTGCTGGCCGAAGAAGGGCTGATTGGGGAGAGCTAAAGCTAGCTTGAGCCGGACACCCACATCCAGTCGGAGAGTTTATCAGATTAGGAAGGTGCCGGAGGAGCGCCGATTCTTACGCGCCGGTCCGCTGCGCCAGTGCCTGTTCCACCGTCGGGGCCTGCGCGAATAGCTGATCGACCTTGGTCACTTTCAGCGAGGTCTGCAGGCGATCGTTAGCACCCACCAGGATCAGATGGCGGCCCGAGTTCTCGCGCGAGACGTGCGCCCCCACCAGGCAGCCGATGCCGGCCGAATCGATGTACGGCATGTCGGTGACGTCGATCACCAGCAAGGCGGCGTTGTCGGAGCGAACCATGGTCTGGAGCGGAAAGAAGTTGCCCAACAAAAGGGGCCCATGGAGGCGGAGCACGGTCGCTCCCGAAGCGTCCTCAATTTTCTCTATTTCCAATGGCTTATCTTGCATAAACGACGATTCTATAACGCCGGATTGGGGTGCAATGTTAATTTCAGGTTACTAAGGCCGCGAGACGGCGGCGTGAGCACAAAAGGCTGATTCACCACAGAGACACGGAGGGCACGGAGCCATTCTTGAAATCCGGAGAATCCCTCTGTGTCTCTGTGCCTCCGTGGTGAAACGGGCTGCCCGGCATCACATCACCGGTGGCACAGTAATCCCCATCACGGCGAGCACGCGGATCAATTCACGCCGCACTACCGCTGCAGTCGCCAGCAGGAAACGCTTCCGATCCTCATCGGCCTCGGTGAGGATGTGATGCCGGTGATAAAAGTTATTGAACTGCTGTGCCAGTAGGAAAGCGTGCTTGGCGGCGAACGCCGGCTCGGTGGTCGCGATGCATTGCTCGACGACGAATGAGGTCTTCCCCGCCAGCAACCATAGCTCCCAGATCTCGGTACCACTGACGCCGGCAAAGTGACGCGTGTAGTCAATCTCGGCAGTGAGCGCGGCGTCAGCTTCCACTCCGGCCTTGCGAAAGATGTTGGTCGCGCGCACGACAGCGTATTGCGCGTAGGGCCCGCTCTCACCCTCGAAAGCCAGCGCTTCTTTGAAGTCGAAGGCAATCACCGACTGCTTGGTGAACTTCAGCATGAAGTAGCGCAGCGCGCCGATGGCGATCTGCTCGGCAATACGGTTGCGCTCGGCTTCGTCGCGTTCGGCATGACGGCTGTCGACTTCCTTCTTGGCGGCAGCAATCAGCGCGTCGAGCAGATCGTCGGCCTTGACGCCGAAGCCGCGCCGTCCCGATACCTCAATGTAGGACTTGGCGCGATCTTCTTCCTTGATTTCGTAGCCGAGCTCGATCGCACAGCGCGGCGTCAGCGCGACCATGTCGTAGGAGAAGTGCGTGTAGTGCGCGGCCTGCTCGGTGTAGCCAAGTAGTCGAAGCGCCTCGATGACCGTGTTCTGCGGATCGGACTGGCGCGAGTCGATAACGTTGTAGATGGCTGCAACATTGCCGAAGTGCGGATGGTTGGGCTCGCTGTGCTCGTGATCCGTGGAGATCCAGACTTCGTGCCGGTTGGGGTATTGATAGAAGCGGCGATACCCGAAGTCGCGTCCCAGCAGCCCAAACTTCCAAAGGTGATAGGCGATGTCCTTGCCAACATAGCCGACGGTGCCATTGGAGCGGACGATAACCTTGGCGTCCTCGTCAGGCCCGGCTTTCTCGGCTTCGATTGTGGAATCATCCGGGTGCCCCACCCTTGTCGGCGAAGACGACAGGGTGGGCCCCGACTTCGGCCTCGTCATCACCCAACAACCTTTATTCTTCCCTGCCGTCTCGAAGTAGAGAACCTTCTTCTCCTTGAGCAGTTCGAAGGCCGCATCCCAGAAGTGCAGATGAAGGATTTCGCTCTCACGCGGCAGGAAGTCGTATTCGATGTCGAGCCGGTCCATGGTTTCGAGATGGCGGCGCAGGACCGCCGTCGAGATCAGCTCGGCAATTTCGGCGATGTCGTTGCCGCCGCGTTCGATGGCGTGCAGCGCATCGGCCCTCGCCTTCAGATGCTCCTTGTCGTGCTCGTACCACTGCGAGACGCGCGCGTAGAGGTCCCAGCAGTAATAGTCGAAGCGCGCGTCTGACGCGATCAGCTCGGCGATCTGCTGCTTCGATTTCTTCTCCAGCTCGATGAAGCCGACAACCACATCCGCGACTTGCACGCCGGTGTTGTCGATGTAGTTCTGGATGTCGACCACGTGACCGGCGCCGCGCAACAGGCGAACGAACGTGTCGCCCAAAATCGCGTTACGCAGGTGTCCAATGTGCGCCGCCTTGTTGGGATTGATGCTGGTGTGCTCAACCAGAATCTTGCCGCTGACGTTGGCCGCGCCTTCGCCGGCATGGCTGAGGGCGCCGACCAACCTTCCATGAGCAAGCGCTTGCGCCGCAACATCGCGCTTCAGGCGAGCGTTAATGTAACCGGTGCCGGCAACCTCGAACTTCTCGAACCCTTCCGGCAGCGGCAACTCGGCGACGATTTCTTCGGCAATCTTGCGTGGCGCTTTGCGCAGCTTCTTCGCCAGCTCAAACGAGAACGGCAATGCGAACTCACCCATCTCGACGTTGGGCGGCTGATCGATGACGATGTTCGGCAGTTCGAGGTTGTACTTCTCGCGCAGGAATCCGCGGACGTGAGTGGCGAGGGTGCGTTGATGTTCCAGGTACATGAGGTGCCGTTGTTTCGCTCTCGCTGTTAGCATCTTGGCAGACGACACCTACATTGTCGCAGAACCTTCGCGGCGAAGTGTGCCGTCCCGCTACGCGGGACAGCATAGGATAGCCCACCGCTTCAACGGTGGGTAACGTGATGTCCGAAAGACCTGAGTGCCTCGGGCACGGCAGAAGGTGCCGTGCCCGGGGCACTCGCGCTACCTTCATCAGTTTACCCACCGCTGAAGCGGTGGGCTATCTTCTTCCGCGCCCGAGGCGCTCGGAATTTGGGGCATCCAGGTCCACTCCTGAAAACTGACGTTACTGCTCATCCAAATTCGCAAGCGCATCCGAAACGCGAATAGCGAAGAGCGAACCGCGGCCTTCTCGTTTGACGCTCTATCGCTGCTTACCTATGATGAAATTTCTCCTTTGCGCGCCGATTTGTGCGCGGTCCGGGCGGCTCCCATGCGCATTGCCTATCTCGATTGCTTCTCCGGTATCAGCGGCGACATGTTTCTGGGCGCGCTCTCGACGCCGGAGTTCCGTTCGAGCTCTTCGAGAAGACCGTCGCTGAGCTGAATGTCGGAGCCAAGCTGGAGCGCTCGCGCGTGGATCGGGCTGGGATCGCGGCCACGAAGCTGGATGTGATCGTTGACGGCGAGAAGGATATGCCGCGCGAGGAATTCTGGGCAAGGGCAGGGGCTAGGGATCAGGGGCTAGAGGCTAGTAAGCCGCAGGAGAATGCGTCGAGCCTGCACTCGCATGAATACGGCCACGCACGTCAGCACTCGCCGATTGCAACCGCGGAGCATCATCATCATGCCCCAGCGCGCGGGCTTAGCGAGATCCTGAAGATCATTGCTGCGGCATCGATCAGCCAGCGAGCCAAACAGACCGCGAGCGAGATTTTTCTCGCGCTCGGGTGCGGCGGAGGCGAAGGTCCACAATGTGGGAGTTGAGGACGTTCACTTCCACGAAGTGGGAGCAGCCGACGCGATTGTCGACATCGTCTGCGCGGCAGTCGGCGCGGAGGCGCTCGGATGTCGAGCAATTCGTGTGTTCGCCGTTGAATGTCGGCGGAGGAACGGTGACGTGCTCGCATGGCGTGATGCCGGTTCCTGCGCCTGCGACGCTAGAGTTGCTGAAGGACGCGCCGATCTATTCCGGCGAGATTCAGAAGGAGCTGGTCACGCCGACCGGCGCCGCGATTGTGAAAGTGCTGGCGGCAAGTTTTGGTCCGCGGCCGACGATGACGACGGAGAAGATCGGATACGGAGCAGGTTCACGGGACTTTGCCGGAAATCCGAATGTTCTGCGCATCAGCATCGGCGAAGCAGCAGCTTGCACAAACGGAATCGCCGCAAGAAATTCCGGTTGAGCAGATCGCGATTCTGGAAGCCAATCTCGACGACCTGAATCCGCAGATCATCGGTTACATCATCGATCGGGCATTTGCCGAGGGCGCGCTGGATGCCTTCACCACGCCGGTGCAGATGAAGAAGAATCGTCCGGGATCGTTGCTGACGATTCTGGCGCGTCCGGAGAACGAGCAGCATCTGCGAGAGTTGTTATTTCGCGAGAGCAGCACGCTGGGCATACGAACCCGTCACGAGCAACGGTATGCATTGCCGCGCCGCCATGAAGTCGTGAACACGCAATGGGGCGAGGTACGGATGAAGATCGCAACGCTCAGCGGCGAAGTCGTACACTACGCGCCCGAGTATGAAGATTGCCGGCGCATTGCCGCCGAGCATCACGTCGCGCTGAAGACGGTGATGCAGGAAGCCATTCGTCTTTATATGGAAAAGAACCTGGAACGACAGCATGGATAACGAGAAGCCGCAGAAGTTTTACATCACCACGCCGATTTATTACGTCAACGCGCGGCCACACATCGGGCACACGTACACGACGGTGGTGTGCGATACCCTCGCCCGGCGGCAGCGCATGATGGGCGTGGACACATGGTTTCTCACCGGCACCGACGAGCACGGGCAGAAGATCGAGCGCTCGGCCGCGGCGGCCGGCTGCACGCCAAAGGAGTTTGCCGACAAAGTTTCGGGCGAGTTTCGCGGGCTGTGGGAGCGGATGAAGATCAGCAACGATGATTTCATCCGCACCACTGAGCCGCGCCACATTCGCGGTGTGCAGGCATTGTTCACGCGGCTGCAGGAGCGCGGCTACATCTATAAGGGGTCGTACAGCGGACAATACTGCGTTTCCGACGAACTGTATGTTGACGCCGTCGGGCCGGGCGCGCTGTGTCCGGAGTGCGGCCGTCCCACGGAGACGGTGCACGAGGAAAATTATTTCTTCAAGCTGTCGGCGATGGGCGCGCCCTTGCTGAAGTATTACGCCGAGCATCCGGAATTTATCCGGCCGGACACGCGGCGCAACGAGGTGATTGCGTTTGTGAACAGCGGGCTGCGCGATCTCTCGGTCAGCCGCACGTCGTTCAAATGGGGCATCCCGGTGCCGGGCGATCCCAAGCACGTCATCTATGTGTGGCTCGACGCGCTGGCGAATTACATCACCGCCATCGGCTATCCCGACGAACAAGACAAGCGCTGGCGCTACTGGCCCGCCGACTTGCACATGATCGGCAAGGAGATTGTGCGCTTCCACTGCGTTTATTGGCCGGCGTTTCTGCTGGCGGCAGAGCTGCCGTTGCCGCGCTCGCTCTTCGCGCATGGCTGGCTGCTGTTTGAAGAGAGCAAGATGTCGAAGTCGCGCGGCAACATCGTGCGCAGCGAAACCATTCTCGACACGCTCGGCCAGGACGCACTGCGCTACTTCCTGCTGCGCGAGATCGTCTTCGGGCAGGATGGTGCGTTCAGCTTCGATGCGCTGGTGCAGCGCTACAACGCTGATCTGGCAAACGATCTGGGCAATCTGGCCAGCCGCTCGCTGAGCATGATTGCGCGCTACTTTGAAGGCGAGATTCCGTATGTTTCGGCACGGTCGCGCATCCCGGCGGATGAGGCGATCGTAAATCTGGCGCAGCAGACGATCACGCATTTCCACGCGCAGTTCGAGCAGTATCAGTTTTCGCGCGCGCTGGAGACGGCTTGGACTCTTGTGGCCGGCGTCAACAAGTACATTGTGGAGAACGAGCCGTGGGCGGTGGCCGAGCGCGATGATCGCGACTCGCGCGCGCGTCTGGCGACCATTCTGCACACCTCGGTCGAGGCGCTGCGCATTGTGGCGGCGCTGGTGCACCCGGTGATTCCCGAAGCGACGGCGCGCATCTGGACGCAGCTGGGCGTGGGCGAGATCAATACGTTCGACCTGCGCAGTCTCGCCTGGGGACAGATTCAGGCGGGCACCAAGCTGGGCAAGGTTGAGCCGGTGTTTCCGCGCGCCGACAAGAGCGTGATCGAAAGGATGCAGCAGATGGAACAGGAGCGATCTGGACCCACCCTTCCGCCAACAGAAGGCGGAAACAGTGGGGCACCCGGCGAGAAGCCGCAAGCCGCGAGCCCCGAGCCGCGAGCCCCGAGCTCCGAGCCGCGAGCCGAGGCACAGCCTGCTGCGGCAAATGCACAAGCAGGACCGCAGACCACGCCGGTTACGCCGCCGTTGCCGGCCGGTTCTACCGACGCGGCGGCGGACAAGACGGAAAAGATCAGCGCTGACGACTTCTTCAAGATCGAGATGCGCGTTGGATTGGTGAAGGTTGCGGAGAAGGTCAAAGGCGCCGATAAGCTGCTGCGTCTGGAAGTCGATATAGGAACCGAAGTGCGCCAGGTGGTTGCCGGCATCGCGAAGGCGTATGAGCCGGAGAAGCTCGTCGGGCGCAAAGTCGTGATCGTTGCCAACCTGCAACCGCGCAAGCTGCGCGGGCTGGAGTCGAACGGAATGATCGTCGCGGCGTCACTGGACGATGGTGCGCCGGTGCTGGCAGGATTTCTGGAAGACGTGCCGATCGGGGCCAGACTCAAGTAGTTGTCGGTTGTGGGCCGTAAGCCGACAGGTCGGGCTCGTGGGCGGTTGAATGCAAAAGGATCAATTCCAGTACGAACGAAAATCCCCACTCAAGCCCAAAGGATGGGCTTGAATGGGGCACCCGCACCCGACAGGATTTCTGGAAGAGGTGCCGATCGGGGCGCGGCTCAAGTAGTTGTCAGTTGTGGGCTGTGAGCCGACAGGTCGGGCTCGTGGGCGGTTGAATGCCAAAGGATTAATTCCAGTACGAACGAAAATCCCCACTCAAGCCCAAAGGATGGGCTTGAATGGGGCACCCGCTTTCCTACTACTGCAGCTTCGCGTACTCGGCTTTGGCTTCTTTCAGGATCGGGATGTCCGGGTCGGCGTCTTTCCAGAGGGTGAGGAAATCTTTGTAGGCTGCGAGGGCGCGAGTGCGGGCCAGGTCGGCGTCCGCTCCCTGCGAGGTTCTCGATCGCAAGGCGTTGGCGCGAGCTACGCCAAGATTCGCCAAAGCCCCGGTCCAACAATTCCAGACAATCCCGCTGTGGTCGAGAATCTTCTGAAACTCGGCCGCCGCGGCCGTGCCCTGTCCGGCTGCCAAGTATGCCTGCCCGCGTACGTACGTCGGATACAAGCAGGAGATATTGGCGACGAACGCAATTCCCCCCAGCTCAAGGGGTGAAGAAGCGGCTTGTAAGTCTTTCAGGGCGGCAGCCGGATCCTTCCTACCAAGCGCCAATTGGGCGTGAATCGCAGGCAGCCAAAGCGACTGCATCTGCGTGTCCAGCGGAAAGCGTTTCCCTAAGTCTTGGGCCAAAGCTTCGGCCCGTGCCGTATCGCCCGCCATGCCATAGGCCAGCGCGGATTCGACCTCGGCGCCTTGACTCGCGGAAGCCAGCTTCAAAGCTTCAGTTGCCGACTGCCGCGCTTCTGTGGCATTGCCGAAAGCGGCTTCTGACAGGGCAGCATTCGCCTGCCATATTGCCCCTTCTTCCTTGTTGTCAGCTCGCATGGCGAAGTCCACCGCCCGTTTGGTCAGTTCCCGTGCCTTGGGCAGGCGACCGCCATAGGCCTCGGTGTCGGATGCGAGCGCCAGTCCAAAATCCTCTTCGGGCTTGCCTACAAACCACTGTTGCTGTTCAGCCATTGCCGCCGAGTCGTTGCCGAGAAAGGCAAGGGCGTAAAGAGAATTGTGGAATATAAAAGTATCTATTTTTCGCGCCTGCCCATCGCGAATGATTTGCCGCGCCTCGTCGAAGCGTTGCAAGGCAAGAATGTAGTTGGCGAGGTTCGGATAAATAACCGAACTATCCGGACTAAGGCGCAGGGCTTGCTTCGTGACCTCCACGGCTTTCTCATACTGCCCCAGTAAGGAGTACTCGATGCCCAAACGGAAATAGGCTCCGGACTCTCGCGGATAGGTCTCAATCTCCTCCTGAAGCGTCTGGACCGCTTTGTCCAGTTCCCCGGTTACAGTTCGATAGTAGTAACTTTCGATCACCAGCCTTTCCTGCTCACTGGCGTGCTCCCGCAACTGGAATGCCTTGGTGAAGTACTCGCGGGCCCGCCCCAGCTCTGCCAGACTTGTATAGTCGTTGCCTACTGCCCGGTAGGCCTCGGCAAAACTCGGATCAAGCTCGATGGCGCGTTGATGGTAAAGCAGGGCGGCGGCGGCGCCTCTCTCGCTGTGGGCCTTGTCGCCAAGGGTGAATGCTTTCAGGGCTTCGAGCGAAGACGTCGTAGCCTGTTCGAGCGGGACATCTAGCTTCTGCACGGAAGCCAGCGACTCACCCAACTCAGTGCGCAGCTTGGTTGCCGCCTCGCCCAGCGCATCCAACACCTTCTCCTTGGACGCCGCCGTCACCTGTTCCTGGGCGAGCATGTCTCCGCTCTGGCAATTCACCGCTTTCAATTCCACTACATACTCGCTCCCCAGACTGCCAATCGCTCCGGCGATGTAAGCCTTGCTGTTTGCCCGCTGGCAAAGCTCGCGCGCCACGTCGGGTGTGAGCTTCGTGCCCGCAGGACGGGCCATATGTTGCAAGGTCTCGGCAACGTCGCGCTCGGAGAGCACATTGAGGAAAGGCGATTGCCGCAGAGAAACGCTGAGCGCGGTTTTCAGCGTGTCGTCGAATATGGCATCGCCCGTGCTGTTGGCAAAATCGGAGAGAACGATGGCGTCTTTGTCAGTAAGCCGATGAGCTTGATGCGAGCGGTAATAGAGCAGACCGCCAACCAGCGCGGCGATGACAACCAGCGATGCCCCGGCGATGATCGGCCAGCGCTTCTTCTTCGCTGTGCCAGGCCGGCTCTGGCTGGATGGCGCGTCGAGGGCCTTGGCCTTTGCTGAACTCTCGGCCCAGACTCCGCCGGCATGCCACAGCCACCGCGCCTGAGCTCGATCCCAGCCGTCGGCAGGCGGGGGCGTTCGGTGTCACGCTTCAGCCGCTGCAAGTCCGCGCGCATTTCGGAAGCATGCTGATAGCGCAGATTGCGATCTTTCTCCAGCGCTTTGCCGATCACCGCTTCCAGTCCGGGCGGCATCTCCGGATTCAACTGCGATGGTGGAGGGGGCTGGTCGCGAATGATCGTGCCGCAGATGTCTCCTGAACTTTCGCCCTCGAACGGCATCCTGCCCGTCGCCATTTCATAGAGCACCGCGCCGAAGGAAAACAGGTCGGTGCGCGCGTCGAGATCGCGAGCCTTGACCTGCTCGGGCGACATATAGGCCACCGTGCCCAGCATCGCACCCGCGCTCGTCAGTTGTGAGGCGTCGGACGATACCATCTCGGTCGCGGTCTGGCCGGTAGCGACAACCTTTGCCATCACCTTCGCCAGCCCGAAGTCCAGAATCTTGGCGTGTCCACGCCGGGTAACGAAGATGTTCGCCGGCTTGATGTCGCGATGGATGATGCCCTGGCTGTGCGCAGCATCCAGCGCGTCCGCGATCTCGGTAGCCAGATCCAACAGCAGCTCGGGCTCCAGCGGCTTGCCCGCGATCTGATGCTTCAACGTCACACCGTCGAGGAACTCCATCACCATGAAGGCGCGGCCATCTTCTTCGCCAATGTCGTGGATGGTGCAGATGTTCGGATGATTAAGGGCGGAAGCTGCTTCCGCCTCACGCCGAAAGCGAGCCAAGGCCTGCGTGTCGCGAGCCATATCCTCGGGCAGGAACTTCAACGCGACAAAGCGATGGAGGCGGGTGTCCTCAGCCTTGTACACCACGCCCATGCCGCCGCCACCCAACTTGGCCACGATGCGGTAATGGGAAATGGTCTGGTCGATCACTGGCCCTGAATCTTAGGGCCGGCGGGAGGGCAAGTCAATGAGGATGGCGGGTTCCTGGCGGCAACGATCACGGGGTGATGCGCCTGGTACGGGCGGCGCCTGTGAAAGGGAAAAGCTCTGTCGTCCCTGAAGAGGACTCGGTCCTCGCATCTTCTCGACCCAGCGCTGAGGCGCTGGGCTATCCTCTTCCGTCTCGCGGAGCGAGACTCGATCCTTGCCGCGTTTCAGTTGATGGCCAGGGCGAACGAACCGCAGATCCCTCGGCTGCGCTCGGGATGACAGAGCTTGGAGGTAGACGAACGAAAATCCCCAACCTAGGCTAAGGAAGGCGAGGATGGGCAACCACAGGCCTGAAGAGACTGTGTCGCAAGCCTGTCGCCGCTACGCGGCTGGGAGAGATTTCCACCGTTCCCCGGGCTGACGCCCGGGGCTCACTGCGCTGCCGCCGCTGCGCGGCTGGTTGCCGTGGCAATTCGGTATGTTTATCCCACTCGCAAATTTGCTTTTCAGGCGCGACACAGTCTCGGAAGGCCCGCTGTTCGAACCTTGCGCCGTCACCCAGGTCTCGAAAAACGCGAGACCTGGGGCACCCACATTGTTGGAGCTTAGCCCTCGTCGTCCTTGGCGCTTTCAACGTCGTGAATCATGTCGCACAAAACGGCAAGGGTGCGGCGGGTGCGGTCGATATCGTCCTTTCCAACCGCGGCCAGCAGATCGGCGTCGACCTTTTCGCGCGCGGCGCGTTGGGCAGCCGCGGCCGCACGTCCGCGCTCGGTGAGAGTGACGGTGAGCTTGCGGCGGTCGTCCTTGTCGGCAGAGCGGTCGATGTAGCCGCGCGTGACCAGTGTGTCGACGAGCTGGCCGGCCGCCTGCTTGGAGAGACGCATCTCGCGAATGAGCTGGCCGAGCGGGATGTCGACGCGGTCGAGCGCCAGGCCGCCGATGACGTAAAGGCCGTTGCCGGGGATGTCGTCGTATCCGGCGTCGTTGAGGGCGCGACGCATGGCAGCGCCGTAGGTGTTGCGAGCGTGACGGAGCAGAACGGGCATGCCGATGTCGTCGAGAAGTGGGTTGGTGTTGGTCATAGGCGGCAGGATACTGTCATCATTGGTTGATAGTCAAGTTAATTTACAATAAACAGTTATGACTTTAGTTTTAGGCGCGATTTGGTTACTCCGGCGGAAGGCCTTAGTTACCGCACGAATGTGGTACAAGCTAAGTCAATTATCAGCAATAGTTTACAGACGACAAAAATGTTCCACGAGGAACAATTTGCGGAGGTCAGGAATTGGGCCAATTTGGGCTGGAATTGCAGGAATCTTAAGCATCGGAGAGCCGCGAAGCACCCGCGATTGTGATGAGCCTCCTTCTTAGCGCCTCGCGGTTGTGATAAACAGGAGAGTACCAAGCCGGTCGCAGAGCCGGCACGAGCCAACTATGAGCCACTGCCCGTTGCGGAGCGCCTGCTCCGCTGTCTCGCCATCTGTTTCCAAGCAGCCTTTCCTTCGACCATTCGCCAGCCGATCCCGGAGCCGCGTCATGCTGAGGTCAGCCTTCATCGCGCTCTCCGAAAGCCGCGGCCTGCGAAACTTCGCCGAGAAATCGCCGCTCGGCCTGCGCTTCTCGCAGCGCTTCGTCGCCGGCACCGAGTTGCAGCACGTAATTCATGCCGCGCAGGTGGTCAACGAGTGGGGCGCCGCCGTCAGCGTCGACAACCTGGGCGAGAACGTCACCAACGCCGACGAGGCCAAGCACAGCGCCGAGCTCTACCATCGCATGCTCGACGAGATCCACGCGCGCAAGCTCAACGCCAACGTCAGCCTCAAGCTGACGCACATGGGTCTCGACGTCAGCGAGCAACTCGCCTTCGGCCTGGTCACCGAGCTGGTCGACCACGCGGTCAAGCTCAACAGCTTCGTGCGCGTCGACATGGAAGGCTCGCCTTACACCCAGCGCACCCTCGACTTCGTGCGCGGCCTGCATCGCGAACCCGGCCACGCCGGCCGCGTCGGCACCGTCATCCAGTCGTATCTCTTTCGCAGCGAGAAGGACGTCAACGATCTGCTCTCCGAGCGCATTCGCATCCGCCTGTGCAAGGGCGCTTACAAAGAGCCGCCGGACATCGCCTTCCCCAAGAAAGCCGACGTCGACGCCAACTATCTCAAGCTGGCGCGCACGCTGATGAAGAGCGGCGTCTTCCACGGCCTCGCCACTCACGACGAGAAGATCATTGCCGAGCTCAAGCAGTTCGCGCGCGCCGAGAACATCCCCACCTCCGCCTACGAATTCCAGATGCTCTACGGCGTCCGCCGCGATCTGCAGCAGCAGCTGGTGCGCGAAGGCTACGGCCTGCGCGTCTACATTCCGTTTGGATCGGAATGGTATCCCTACTTCATGCGCCGCCTGGCCGAGCGCCCGGCCAATGTGTTCTTCATCGCGAAGAACATGTTCCGGCAGTGAAGAAGCGCTTGCCAGTTGTCGTTTGTGGGTTGTCGGTTGTGGGTTGCCGACCAATGATCGTCTGTGTTGACTCTGCTCCACCAAGTACTTTACTTCGCAATAAGAAGCCAGGCGACCGCCATTCTTTAGGTTTGTCATCCCGAGCGTAGCCGAGGGATCTGCGGTTCGCGCGCAGTGGCAGGATGTCGGGTGCCCCACACATTCGCGGGTTTCGAATGTGTGGGCGACGGATCAATCGGCCACCAGCTCGCTGACGCTGTCGTTACCACAATTCACTCCCACTCATTCCAACTCAGCAAGGAGTCGGGCAACCTGCGGTTCGCGCGAAGTGGCAAGATCCGCACAGGCCAACTGACATCTGCGCCTCGTCCAGCCCACCAGTCTCGCGCAGCGAGACGGAAGAAGATAGCCCAGCGCTTCAGCGCTGGGTAGGCAGGATAAGAGAACCGAGTCCCTTCAGGGACGGCACAACCGCAGCAGGCCTTCAGGCCTGCGCCACCGCCAACCGCCACCAAAACTACAGCCCCGCCCCAATCTGCCGATGAAGACCTTGGACTCCCTCAAGTTCGAGGAATCGTTATGCGTTGCTCCAAACACCAGAGAAGATTCATCGTCCTCCTTACCCTCTGCCTGCTTGGCCTGGCGATGAAAGCATATTTGCTGGCGGATTGCCGTGGCGCACGCCGGCAATCGCTGGCTTGTGCCGGTTGGAGGAGGCGTAGGCAAACTGGTCACCTTCGGAGCCATGCCCGTCGATTTCTCGGCAACGTTCTATGGCAACACCGTGACCCTTGCCGGCCTGCCAACCTGGCAGACGAATTTGCAGATGACTTTGTTGTTCCCTCAAGGCCATTAGCCGGAAGGGCACGCTTATTTCCCGAGATGCCCATTTGATTTCGGGGCACGAAAGAGAAGGAGAGAGATGCAGGCGATGAAGAAACTGGCAATCATTACAGGCTTGGTCGTGGTTCTTGTGGCGATTCTTGCACCAACCGCTGTCGCTACCGACAAGGCCGACTACGTTTTCAAGAACGGCGCGATCTACACCATCGACAGCAAGAACCCCACGGCACGGGCAATCGCCGTCACCGGCAAGTACATCACCTACGTGGGAACGGATGATGGCGTGAAGCCGTTCATCGGCGACAAGACACAGATCATCGATCTCAAAGGGCAGATGCTACTGCCCGGCTTCGTTGAATCGCACATCCACCCAACCATGGCGCTGGTGGCAGAAGGCGCCGACTTGCAGTTCGACTCGCTTGACCTGTTGCTCGCATCGGTAAAGAAGTGGGCCGACACTCACCCTGACGCCAAGGTGATTCGCGGTTTCGGGTGGCGCTACTCGCTCTTTCCCACGACTGGCCCGACTAAAGAGCCTCTCGACAAACTGTTCCCCGACCGTCCGGTATTCCTCTTTGCGATTGACGGCCACAGCGGATGGGTCAACAGCAAAGCGCTGGAGATGGCAGGAGTGAACGCCAAAGCTCCGGACCCGGTGCCCGGATTCAGCTTCTACGCGCGAGACCCCAAAACCGGTGCGCCGACCGGTTGGGTGGTGGAGGGCCCCGCGGAAACCGCTGTGTTTTTCAAGCTGCAGCCGCCTTCTGCCGAACTGGCCATTGCGGCTATGACCGAAATGTTGCCGAAGTTCTCCGCGGCAGGCATTACGGCCGTGTTTGACGCCGGAATTTCCACCATGCCGACCGAGGACGGCTTGGATGGCTATCAGAATTTAGAGAAAGAAAACAAGCTGCCGATCAGGGTGGTTGCCAGCTACTACTGGAACAATCCTGCCACAGAAGATCCGGCGGGAATTGCGCTGAAGCTCCGGGACAAATATCACTCCGAACTGGTGCAGTTCCGGGCACTGAAGATTAATGCCGACGGCGGAGAGGCCCAGCACACGGCCGTATTGTTGAAGCCCTACTTCGACCGCCCAGGCTTCTATGGCGACTATCTTCTCGATCCCAAACTCATGGAGGCAGCCGTCCTGAAGGCGCAGGCGAACGGACTGGATACCCACTGCCACTGCTACGGGGACGCCGCAATTCGCGCGTACCTGGACATTGTGGCCAAGGCCCAGAAACAATACCCCAACAGCCCCTCACGGCACACCATCGCACATTCCCTGCTGATTACGGACCAGGATGTACCGCGCTTCCAAGAACTCAACGTCACCATGCAGACATCTCCGCAGTGGATCACCCCCGACCCGTATAGCGAGATGGTTGTAAAGATCCTGGGTCCGGATGTGGTCAACACCGAGTGGGCCCGCATGAACTCGGTATCGAAGGCGGGAGGCCGCTTGGCGTTCGGGACCGACTGGCCGGCAGCAGGCTACGTTTCGAGTTATCGTCCGCTCGAAGCAATCCAGGTAGCGCTGACGCGTGCAATTCTCAAGCAGTATGGCGAGACGCAGTTCACCCCCATCATGCCGCCGGCAGACGAGCGCATCACGTTAGACCAGGCTCTAAAGGCGTACACGCTCGACTCGGCGTATGTTCTCGATTTGGAGAAGCAAATTGGCTCTCTCGAAACCGGCAAGCTGGCTGACATTGTCGTCTTAGAGAAAGATCTGCACAAAATTCCTCCCAGCGACATCAGCACGACGAAAGTGAAGTTGACCATGATGAACGGCAACATCACTTATCGCGCCGACTAAATGCGGGTGCCCCACTCATCCGCGGTTTTCGGATGAGTGGGAGTCGCGAGTCGTCGGGCGCTCCACTCCAGCTTCAACTTGACTAGGACGGGCATCTCGTTTGTGTCGGTATGGTTCGATTGACGTTGCGCAACTGTCCCCTGCCCTGTACATCCCCCACCTCGGTCTGCTATCTTGCCCCGAAGTGTACGGCACCGGATGATGACGACAGATGCCGGCTTTGTCCAATACCAGCCCACAACAATCCGATTACGATAATCGCGTGAGTGCGCCCGCGGGTTCCCCAGCGGGTGCCCCAGGTCTCGCGGTTTTCGAGACCTGGGTCGGTGCGCCTTCCCGCTTCCAGCGCCGGCTCTTCTTCATTCTCGCCGCCGTCGCGCTGATCTACGCATTTCTTAGCGGGTTTGGCCACGGTCGGCGATCCCGACTTCGGTTGGCTGCTGGCCCGCAGCCGCTGGATGGCTCAGCATCATCACGTTCTCTCCACCAACCTGCTTTCCTACACCGTTCCCAACGCAGATTCGGTTTATCCCGCGCTCGGCGGCTTGATCCTCTATTGGATTTACCTGCTCGGCGGATACATGCTGCTCTCCTGGACGTGCGCGCTGGCCTGCGCCGGCACGGTGGCGTTGCTGTTGCGTCGCGGCACTGTGGTCAGCGCAGCCATTGCCATTCTGGCTGTGCCGTTTATCGCCATGCGCATGGTTCCGCGCGCCGAGCTATTCGCTCTGGTCATCTTCGCCGCGTATGTCTCGCTGCTTTGGCAACATCATGAAACCGGCCGCGCCCCGCTGTGGTTGCTGCCGCTGTTGATGGTCCTTTGGGTCAATGTCCATTTCAGCTTCTTCTCCGGGCTCGGTCTGTTAGCAGCTTTTGCATTCGTGGAATTGTTGGAGTTTCCCTTCGGCGTGGACCGGCGTCTCCAGGCAATCAGTCGGCTGAAGCGCGAGATCCCGTGGTTCCTCGCGGCAGCGGCGGCCACCATCGTCAACCCGTGGGGCTGGAAGATCTACCAGGAGACCATTCACTTCACCACCGCAACGCTTGGAGTTCGAGTCAACGAGTGGGTGCCGCTGCACTGGAATTGGACGAATAGCTTTTCGCTGCGCTCGACCAACGACCTCATCCACCTCTTGTTTGCGGTCGCACTCGTGGCAGTTGCGCTCGCTCTCTTGCAGCTGCGATGGGGAGCTGCGTTCCTGCTGCTCGCAGCGCTGTTCCAGGCGAGCCGGCATTTTCGGATGATGCCACTGGCCAGTTGTCTGCTGGTGGTTGTCGCGGGAGCGGTTCTATTCCCGGCGCTGCAATCGATTCGGTCGCGCATCTCTAGTCCACGTCTGCGTCTGATCCTGGCCGGCGCCGCGGTCGTATGCTTCGCTGCGATTGCGGTCGTCCGCGCCGCTGACGTAGTCACCAACTATCACTACCTTGCCGAGCGCAATCTCTCCACCTTCGGTGGCGGACTCTCCGGCTGGTTCCCTCGCCGCGCGGCCGAATTCATCCAGAACCAGAACCTTCCGGGCGAAGTCTTCAACACCTACAGTGAAGGCGGATACATCCTTTGGGCGCTGGGACCTGAGCGGCGCGACTACATCGACGGCCAGGAGACTCCGTTTGGCAGCCTTCTCCAACATGAAGCCGATATGCGCAGCGCTCCGCTGGATTCGGAAGCTTGGCAAAAGGAAGTCGATCGTTACGGCATCAACACCATCATCTTCCCGCTCACGATGGATGAAGTCTCGCTCGGACGCCTGAACTCCGATTGCCGCAGCCAGCAGTGGCGGCCTGTCTATTTCGACGAAGTCTCGATCGTTTTCGTGCGACGGACTCCCGCGACCGAAAACCTCATCCGCCGCTTCGAAGTCGATTGCGCCACCGCTCCTCTGCCTCGCGATCCGCTGCCGCTCAACGCCGCATCGTTCAATCAGTGGATCGACGCAGCTCGAATACTTTCCGCGCTGGGCCGCAATGCCGAAGCACTGCCGGCAATCGATAAAGCGATGACCATCTTCCCCGATAACGCTCACGCGCATTGGTATCGCGGTCAGATTCTCTTTGCGCTGCAGCGCCAGTCGGATGCCGAGGAGGAATGGCGGCGCGCGCTAGCTCTGGCGCCTCGCGAGATTACGCCCTGGGCGTCGCTGCCGGATTTTCAGGCTACGCTTTGGTCTTCGCTGGCGGAGTTGTATCGTCGGCAGGACCGCACCCCTGACGCTATTCAGGCTTTGCAGAATGTCATCAAGCTCTCGTCTGACTCTTCCCTGAAATTGCAGAGCACGGTAGACCTGGGAGCGCTGTACCTTGCGAGTGGCCAGGACTCCGATGCCGAGAAGCAGTGGCTCGCCGCGCTCTCGCTTGCTCCCAAGGAAGCCAGCATCTGGTTTTCGCTGGCCGATTTGTATCAGCGCCAGGGACACTTCCCGCAGGCGATCAACGCGGCGCAACAGGCGGTCGAGTTCGCGCCCGACCCAACGGCGAAATCGCAGGCGCTCATGAAGCTCGGCCTGCTCTACTTGCGAAACCACCAACCACAGCAGGCGTTACAGGCGCTCGATCAGGCAGCATCCACAGCTCCGCCTGATCTTTTGGCCGCAAGTGGACACCGCAGCTTCAGCTTCGATCTCGCTCAAGGCCGCGCGGCGGCCTCGATGGCTTTGGGCAACATTGCCCAAGCCACTTCGTTTGAAGAACAGGCGGTCAAGCTCGATCCCGACGCCCCCGATGCCTGGTCGCATCTCGCCAGGCTGTATCAGCGTGGCGGCCGTCTCGCCGATCAACAACTCGCCGAGCGCCGCGCGAGCGCCTTGCAAAACTCTCCCAGCCAGCACTGATGGTGCGAGTATGGCACGGTGCCCCAGGTTCGCGTCCCGGTTTTGGACGCTAACCTGGGTCCGCTCACGCGGCAGTCGCGGGTGCCCCGGGTCTCGTGCTTTCGAGACCTGGGTTAAATTCTCTATACTAACGCTTTACAATAGTACCGCCTCGCATTACTATCCTCTATGATCAGAAGCTTTCGGGATGCGGAGACCGAGCGGCTGTGGCGAGACGAGCGCAGCCGCCGCATCTCGGCGGGCCTGCATCGCGCGGCGCTCAAGAAACTGCAGATGCTAAACGCCGCGGCCACCTTGAGCGACTTGCTCTTGCCGCCCGGCAATCGGCTGGAGCGGCTCAAGGGCAATCGCGAAGGCCAGCATAGCATTCGCATCAACGACCAGTACCGAATCTGTTTTGTCTGGCGCGAGGGCAACGCATACGAAGTAGAGATCACGGACTATCACTGAGGGACCCGACACATGACACAGCGCAAGCACAAAACGATCGCCGCTCACCCGGGGGAGATTCTACGCACGGAATTCCTGGAGCCTATGGGAATCAGCGTGTATCAACTTGCCAAGGCCCTGCACTTCCCGGGAATCTATGAGATCGTTCGCGAACAGCGGGCCATCAGCGCCGACGTCGCCCTGCGCCTGGGCAAGTACTTTGGCATGACCCCGCAGTTCTGGATGAACCTCCAAGCCGACTACGACCTTCGCCGTGCCGCCGCCAGCGCTCGACTGGGCAAAATCAAGCCAAGGTCGGCCGCGTAAGTGAGCTTTAGCGGCGACTGGCATCCGAAAAGCGAAGAGCGAATGGCGGGTGCCCCGGGTCTCGCGGTTTTCGAGACCTGGGTGGAAGCAGGTCCTTAAGCTAATCGCTAGTTGCTAGTTGCTTCTTTTCACTCCCACTCAATCGTCCCCGGCGGCTTGCTCGTCACGTCGTACACCACGCGATTAATTCCCTTCACCTCATTCACAATCCTGCTGGAAATGGTCTTCAGAACCTCGTGCGGCAGCGGAACCCAGTCCGCAGTCATGCCGTCTTCCGAATGCACGGCGCGGATGGCGCAGGTGTAGGCGTAAGTCCGCATATCGCCCATCACGCCCACCGACATCACCGGCAGCAGCACGGCGAACGATTGCCAGATCTTCTTGTACAGCCCGGCGCGCTTGATCTCGCTGACTACGATGTCATCGGCTTCCTGCAGCAATGCAACGCGCTCGCCTGTAATCTCGCCGACAATGCGCACCGCCAGTCCCGGCCCCGGAAACGGCTGCCGTTGCAGGATGTCTTCCGGCATCCCGAGATCGCGGCCGATCCGGCGCACTTCGTCTTTGAACAATTCTTTCAACGGCTCGATCAGCTTGAGCTTCATCTTCTCCGGCAGCCCGCCGACATTGTGGTGGCTCTTGATGACCTGCGACGGCCCGCGCACCGAGCGCGACTCAATCACATCGGGATAAAGCGTGCCCTGCACCAGCCAGTCGACTTTGCCTTCGATCTGCTCGATGCGATGCGCCTCCTCCTCGAAGACCGCGATGAACTCATTGCCGATGATCTTGCGCTTCTTCTCGGGATCGGTCACGCCCGCCAACTTCGTCAGGAATCGCTCGCTGGCATCGACCGCGTCGATCTTGAGGCCCAGCTTCTCGCGCAGGTTCTTCTGCACATTGACGAATTCGTTCTTGCGCAGCACGCCGTTGTTGACGAAAATGCAGGTCAGCTGATCGCCGACCGCGCGATGCACCAGCTCAGCCGCGACGGACGAATCCACACCGCCCGACAGTCCGCAAATCACGCGCCCTTTGCCGACTGTCGCGCGAACGCTCGCGACCGTCTCGTCAATGAAACTTTGCGGCGTCCAGTTCGGCTTCAGACCGCAGATCTCGAAGACGAAATTGCGCAGAATCTCCGTGCCCTGCGGCGTGTGATGAACTTCAGGATGGAACTGCACGGCGTAGAACTTCTGCGCCGAATTCTCGATCGCGGCCAGCGCATTCGATGTCTTGCCGATCAGCTCGAAGCCCGGCGGCAGCTCCAGCGCTTCATCGCCATGCGACATCCACACCGGCAGCGGACCTTGCAGTCCCTTGAACAGCGGCGATGTCGAGGTCAGCAGCTCGACCTGCGCGTGGCCGTACTCGCGCTTATCGGCCGCGCGAACCTTGCCGCCCAGCTTATACACCATGAACTGCAGGCCGTAGCAGATCCCCAGCACCGGCAGCCCAAGATGCAGGACGCGGTCGTCCGCCGGAGGCGCATCGGCGTCATAGACCGACGATGGCCCGCCCGACAGCACAATGCCCGCCGGATGATAGCTCTGGATTTCTTCCAGCTTAGCGTTGCAGGGAAGAACGACGGAGAAGACGTTTTGTTCGCGGATGCGGCGCGCGATGAGTTGCGAATACTGCGCGCCGAAGTCGAGGACGACGATCGATTGGGTTTCCACTATTTACTCTGCCAGAGAATCGCCAGCAGTGTAAAGCGGCAACCCGGGTTCCGGCTAGCGGCGCCGGGCAGTACTCACCTTGCACTTTGTTCCACCGCGGTTGAGTCCTGGGGCGACATATGCCAAAATCGCGCTATGGATAAGGGGTACGTCATCGCCACACTTCAGGCGCACCAGCGGGAATTGAGGGCAGCCGGGGTCGTTCATTTGCGGCTCTTCGGTTCCCTGGCGCGCGGCGAGAACTCGCCGAACTCAGACGTGGACCTGCTCGCGGAGTTCGATCCGTCCGAGAGATTGTCCCTCCTCACGATGAGCAGACTGGAAAACCGTTTAGCCGACCTACTGGGAGTTGAAGTCGACCTGAGCTCGGCTGAGTGGATGCGAGAACCGGTTCGCAGCAAGGCGTTAAGCGAGGCTGTTCTTGCCTTTTAAAGACGATCGGCAGCACCTGCTCGACATCATCGAAGCTATCGACTTGATTGCCGCATTCGTTGGCGAACTCGATTTCGATGCCTACCGCAGGGATCTCAAAACGAAATCAGCGGTTGAACGGCAGATACTGGTCCTGACCGAAGCCGCGATTCGGTTGGGAGCAGACTCCGGCCCGCGCTATCTTGGACCTGACTGGCGAAGCTGGTGCAATATGGGCAACGTTATCCGGCATGCCTATCATCGAGTGAGCGATGAGATCGTCTGGAACACGATTAAGCAGGAGTTGCCTGAATTACGCCAGTCTGTAGATCATGTCCTGAAAGCGTTGCAATCGCCTCCGCCCGAATCCGCATAGGGCTAGTCTCCTGTATGCTAAAAGCAGTTGCATGCTAGCTAGCCCCGTATCACCTTTCACATCCCCGCGGCGCCTGAAAGCGGCCTTTGCAGCAGTTCTTCTTCTTGCTGGCCACGGCAGTTTGGAGCCAGACCGCTCCTTCGCAACCACCATCTCAGCCGCAATCCCAGGCGCCAACCTCCGGCTCAACTCAGCAACTTCCCGGCGCCGGCGCTACCGTCCAAAATCCGCCGACTCAGCAATCCGGCAGCGCCAATCAGCCGTCCCAAGGCGACGCCGGCCAGCAGTCGCAAAGCGAATTCAGTCCGGCGCAGGAGCAGCCCGAGCCCGAAACTCGCATCACCAAGGAGCAGGCCAAGGAGCTCTTCCGCTCGGTCGACGAGATCCTCGACTTCGTCAGCCAGGACACCGGCCTTGCCGTCGAGAGCAAGGTCAAGCGCAACCTCATTACGCGCGAGCAAGTCGAGAAGTACGTCGACAAGCGCATGAAGGACGACAAGGACGAGAAGCGGCTGGAGCAGTCACGGCTGGAGCTACAGAAATTCGGACTGCTTCCGCCCAACTACGATCTGCACGCCGAGTTTCTGCGTCTGATGAGCGAGCAGGTCGCCGCCTACTACGATCCCAAGACCAAGACCGTTAACCTGCTCGACTGGGTGCAACCCGATGCGCAGAAGCCGATCCTGGCGCACGAACTCACGCACGCGCTCCAGGACCAGAAGGTCGGCGTCGAGAAGTGGGAGCTCGCGGGCGCGAAGGATGATGCGACGCCGCTGCCCGATCAACAGGAATATGTCGTCGAGGAGGAGCAGTCGGCGCGCCAGTGCGTCACCGAAGGCCAGGGCATGGCGGTCATGTTCGATTACTCGCTCGCACCCTTCGGCAAGAATCTGCTGACCGCTCCCGAAATCGTCAATGCCATGCGCGCCACCATGGGCGATAGCAAGGATTCGCCCGTCTTCTCGGCAGCGCCCATGTTCCTCAAGGAATCGCTGCTCATGCCCTACACCTTCGGCCTCGACTTCGTGCGCACGGTGCTGGCGAACAAGGGCAAAGAAGCCTACTCCATGATGCTGGAGAATCCTCCGATTGACACGCGACAGATCATGCAGCCGGAGACATATCTGCTGCACCAGCAGGTCGCGCCGCTCACCATTCCCGATCTCGACAAGATTGTCGCGCCGGATTACAAGCGCTTCGACTTCGGCGGCATGGGCGAGTTCGACATTTACCTGCTCGCCAAGCAGTACGGCGCGCAGGACACGCCGAACTATTATCGCCACTGGCGCGGCGGCTATTACTTCGCGGCCCAGGCCAAGAACGCGCCCAAAGATCAGATTGCGATGCTCTTCTTCACCCGCTGGGATTCGCCCGAGGCGGCATTCGATTTCGCCAAACTCTACGCGGATTATCTGCCCAAGCGATATCAAGGCAAGATCAACTGGACCGCGTCCTGCTCAGCACCGTCGAAAGGCGCGCCCCCGCCCAAGGAGTGCAACGTCTGGTCCGGCACGACGAACGAAGGCCCGTTCGTCATCGAGCGCAATGAGAACGATCTGCTGATCATGGAAGGCTTCGATCCCAGCGTCATCGACAAAGCGCGCGGCGTGCTCTTCTATCACATGACGCCGCCGGCCCAGCCGGCCAAGAGCAGCCATTGACCACGCGTGCGTGGCCTTGTCTCGCTGCCGCAATCTTGATCTGCGGCAGCTTGCAGCTGACATCGCTCGCTCAGCAAATCGACGAAAGCACATGGGGCAAGAACACTTCCGGAGTCGAGCTCGCTACCCACGAAGGACCGCGCGAGCGCACGTCCTCCGGAACAGTCCTGATCTACAACCTCCTCGGCCGAGGCTTTCCCGCCGATAAGACGTACGACCTCTGGTTCTGGACTCTCGGCAAGAAGCCGGTGAAAGCCATGGCCGGCGTCAGCTTCGACAAGCGTGGGTTGCTGGTTTGCTCCGGCAAGCCCGGATCTTGCAAAGGAGAAGGCGCGGACGATCCCATCAACATCAAGGCGACGGCGATGCTGGGAGAGCCCAAACGTTTCGGCGTTATCTCCACCGATGGCAAGATCGCAGGCTTTGCCGAGGCTGTGCCGTTCCCCATCGAAGCGAAAGACAAGAGCTGCAAACTGTCGGTGGTTCGGCAATCGCCTTTGGCGGAAGTTGTGGCTGTCCGCGCCAGCGGATTCGCGCCTTCGGAAATGTTGGCGGTCAAAACGAATCTGGCGTCGGAGCAGCCCGCGCACAGCTCGACTACCGCGGCCGATGGAAGTTGGCAGGCGATGATGAGCGCCAGACAGCCGGGAATGGTCTCGGGCACAGCGTCAATTCAGCTCTCGGGCAAGAGCTGCTCGGTTAGCCTCAACTTCAATTGGGGCGAGGGCAGCAACAAGCCACAGTGACGCCGCAGAAGCGACCATCGCTCCCGTTCGACTGATCCTCACCAGACAAGCCATCCTGACAAAACTATTACAAACGGAATCCGCTTTGCTTGTTAGTCTGGAATCACTTCTTCCAGCACATCGCGGAGGATGGCACTCATCAACTCAGGAGAGACATGCCGCAGAGCGAGAAAGAGAAAGATACAAGCATCAACTGGTTTACTACCTCCATCATGGTATTCCTTCATATTGGCGCTATCGCGGCGCTGTTTATGTTCACCTGGAAGGCATTCTTCGTTGCCTTGTTTCTGTACTGGGTGGCCGGCAGCCTGGGTATCGGCATGGCCTACCATCGGCTGTTGACGCATCGCGGATACAAGTGCCCCAAGTGGGTCGAATACTTTCTGACGGTCTGCGCGACGATGGCGCTCGAGGGCGGACCGATTTTCTGGGTCGCAACGCATCGGGTGCATCATCAGCTCTCCGACAAGCCGGGCGATCCGCATTCGCCGCGCGATGGCGGCTGGTGGGCGCACATGGGCTGGATCCTCACCGGCAAGACCTTCCACAACAAGAGCACCGAACTGCTGGCCTACGTTCCCGATCTCCGCAAAGACAAGTTCCACATGTGGATCAGCGAATACCACTGGGTGCCTACTACGACGGTGGCCATCCTGCTGCTGGCATTCGGCGGCTGGTCGATGGTGCTGTGGGGATTCTTCCTTCGCACCGTCGTGCTGCTGCACTCCACCTGGTTCGTAAATTCGGCCACGCACATGTGGGGCTCGAAACGCTTCACCACCACCGACGACTCGCGTAATCTCTGGTGGGTTGCCTACCTCAGCTTCGGCGAAGGCTGGCACAACAATCATCATGCGCATCCGCTGTCAGCAAGGCACGGACTGGCCTGGTACGAGTTCGACATGAATTGGTACGGGATCAAGGTTCTTCAGGCGTTGGGTCTGGCGTGGGATATCAAGCTGCCCAAGTTGGGATCGGCACGCATTCAACCGGTTGTCACACCGCAGGCCGTACCCGCAGAAGCGGAAGCGGTCGCCGTGGGCCTACAGCGGCGACTAACGGCTACGAGTCGATCGAGGTAGTGCGGGCCTTCAGGCCCGCGAATGGCGAATTTCGACGATCTCCGCGACTCGATCCACGGCGCCAACCGTGGATCGAGTCGCCAATTCCGGTCAGATCGGCAGAAGTCAGCGCAGAAGCGCCACGTCGTCTGGTGCGCCAATGGGTGGAGCACGCCTTCAGGCGTGCATTTAACCTCGCAGATTTCTAGCCGGCTTTAGCCGCTGAGGTAATCCAAACGACCTCAGCGGCTGAAGCCGTTGTCTTTTATGAGCCGCTGCTATGCACGCCTGAAGGCGTGCTCCACCCAATGTCCGTTATAGAATTTTGCAGTGCTTTCCTTCCCTGACCCGAGTCCGCCCGCTATCGGCAGTCCCAAACAATCGGCGGCCTCAGGCTCTCAACCATCCAAACCGACCCCCATCCTGCTGGCCCTTCTACTCGCCGTCGCCACAGTCGCCCTGTACGCTCCGGTTCGCCATCACCCCTTCGTCAACTATGACGATGGCACCTACGTCACCCGCAACCTTCACGTAAAGGCCGGCCTGAATCGCCAGTCCGTCGAATGGGCGATGACCAGCTACGAAGCGGCCAACTGGCATCCGGTCACATGGCTGTCGCACATCGTCGACTATCAGCTCTTCAAGGACCACGCGGGCGCACACCATGATGTAAACCTGCTGCTGCACGTTCTCAACGTCCTCGCGCTCTTCTGGGTGCTCTGGCGTGCCACAGGATACGTCGGCCGCAGCGCGATGGTCGCTGCCCTGTTTGCCTTGCATCCCATCAACGTCGAATCGGTCGCCTGGATCGCCGAGCGCAAGAACCTGCTCAGCATGATGTTCTTCCTGCTGACGCTGGGCGCATGGGGCTGGTACGCGCGCAAGCCGCGCCCCGCTCGTTACCTAATCGTGACGGTGCTGTTCGCGCTCGGCCTGATGTCCAAGCCGCAGGTCGTCACCCTGCCGTTTGTATTGCTGCTGTGGGACTACTGGCCGCTGAGACGCATCGCCCTGCGCCCCTCGCGCTTTACTCTTCGCCAGAATAGCTCGGGTGAAGTCTCCGGCGAACCGCAAAAATACAGCAAGAACGACCTTCTGGCGAAAAGCGAATAGCGAGTGGCGAATGGCGACGCTTGGTCGAAGAGAAGATTCCGCTGTTCGCGATGAGCGCTGCCGGCGCGATCATGACCATGAAAGCGCAAACCAGCGGCGGCGCTTTCAATCCCGATTACACGCTCGTCCAGCGTCTGGAAAACGCCGCGTTCTCCTATGCTCGTTACCTCGGCAAGGCCGTCTGGCCTTCCCACCTGGCGCTGATGTATCCGCATCCTGGAAATTCGCTGAAGACATGGCAGGCGGGATTATCGCTGCTGCTCTTGGTCCTCATTTCTATCTTTGTTGTGCGTGCGCGTGAGCAACGTTACTTACTTGTCGGATGGCTCTGGTTTCTCGGCACGCTGGTCCCGATGATCGGTTTGGTCCAGGTTGGCCGGCAGGCCATGGCCGATCGTTACGCCTATCTGCCGTTCGTAGGACTCTTCATCATGATCACTTGGGGTGTCGCCGACTTCGCGCAGAAACGGCATCTCTCACGAGCATGGCTGGCGGTCCCAACCTGTGCTGTTCTTGTAGCGCTCGCTGCGTTGTCGTATCGGCAAATCTCTTACTGGAGCGACGACGTCTCCCTCTGGTCACATACCTTGCAGATCACCACCGGCAATTACGCCGCCGAGAACGAACTGGCCGATGCGCTCGATGGAGAGGGACGAACCGCGGAAGCGCAACAGCACTTTCTCCGTGCGCTGGCGATCAACCCCAACTATCCGCCTGCACTGATGTACCTCGCCGTGCACGATCAGCGAGAAGGTAGGCTTCGCGAAGCCATTGCGCAGTATCAGCAGGTGATCGTAATCACCGAGAATCCCGCGTATCGAAACAAACCTGTGCGGGCGGCGGCTTTTGCCAATGCCGGCCACGCCTTCCGCGTTCTCGGCGAGATCGCGCAGGCGCGCGATTACCTCAAGCAATCTGTCGCGTTGGATCCGGACCGCTTCGAGCCCTGGCTCGATTACGGAATCGTCTCTCAGCAGCTCGGCGACGTAACGACCGCGATCCACGCCTACTATCAGTCCGTCAACATCCATCCGACTGACGTTGGCTATCTCCTGCTGGCGCAGGCGTTGAAGGAAAACGCACATCCGGTTGAAGCAAAATGGGCCGAACAGAAAGCCAAAGACCTGACTCGCGATTATCCAAGCGCGCAGGAGGCCGCAGCCCGGATGATCGCGCACTGATGCGCCACGCTATTGCTCCCCACTCCCGGAGAAGGTGTGCATCGCATATTCAAAACCGGCGGGACTGACCTTCACGTCGCCTTGGTAGGGGCTATCGATATCGGCGATCGCCACCAGCACCAGCGCGATCAGGAAGCTGAGGACGATCACCTGTAACAGGTGAAAGCGAAAGTTAGAGACTCCAAAAAAGCACGACGCCGCGACCGTGATAATTCCTCCCGCGATTAATACGGTCCATAAGATGCCGGGCAGCGCTTCGTGACTTTGCATAATGCGAATGCGGCGATGCTCGGTCAGGTTGCGCAGCGTGCTGGTCAGCTCTCCCTGCGCCTGGGCTTCGTCGTTGGAATGGGGTTGAACGGCACCGGCGGCTTTCCACATGTCGCCCACCATGCGCCCGCCTTCTGGGGGAAGCGTCTCATTGTTGAGTGCTGGAAACTCGACTTCGACCGCATGCTTGGCGTAGCGGCGGGTGAGGTCCTGGATCGTCGACTGCGCCGGCTGCGGCAACGAGGCGCTAATGTGGTAGACGTTCACCAGGTCGTTTGCCTCCTGCTCGGCATTCACCTGCGCCTGCTGAAACATGGTCCATACGGTGAAGAGCATGAAGGCCAACAGCACAGCATAAGTCGTGCCGATGACGGAAACCACGGCGCTGGTGAAGTCGTTGGACTCTTTGCGCGCGTGGGCGGACGAGGTGCGGGTTACAAGGAACAGAAAAATTACAGAGGCAGCGACACAGCCGAGGACGATTAGGATGTTGGCCAGCATGGTCGGATCGAGTTGGGATAGCTTACCACCGCCCGTGGTTGGTGAGGGGAGAAATTTTGAGCGGCGGGGACACTACCGGTCGGCGAGGTTACCGGTGGTGCAGTTGAGAATTCATATAGGCGCGAAGGATGGCGTTGATCCGAGTCTGATAACCACGCCGGGTTCGAAACCACTCCAGAAGGTCGGCATCAAGACGCATGGTGACGGTCTTCTTGGAACGTGGCAACACCACTCTGGCTGTCTTCCAGAAAGCTTCGTCCGTCGGCGCGGCATCGGGATCCTTTGCGATCGCAGAACAGATCTGCGCGTCGGTCAGGGCGCGAACCCGCTTCCAGTTGGTGCGCGGCTCAGCCGAGCTCTTGTTTGAGCTTCTTCCAGTACGCCCGTCGTTCATAGAAACCAGAATACTTTTTGCGCAGTTATTTTGCTACGGATCAGGGCACGACTCTTAGTGTCCGTGTGAGAACCAGCTTTCTTCCAGGCCGTGGAGTAGGAGGCTCGAAAAACCAGAGCGCCGTAGGCGCGTGTCATGACAGCCCAGGACGGAGCGCAGCGGAGTCCTGGGTAGAGTGGGAAAGGAACCCCAGTCCCCCGGGGACGACAGCGTTCTCACGCGGACACTTCAGTCGTGCCGCCACAGTCGAGCAAAAGAAGCGCGGCGTTGAGTTCCTTAGTGAGGAACTCAACGCCGCAGATTCGTTGGCGGTCGCTGCGGCACGGCTGAAGCCGTGCCCTGATACAAACCTTGCTATCGTCCCAGCTTCTTCGCCTGACACGCCACCACGACCTTGCTCGGATCGATGGCATCATCGTCCAACTGCATCTCGATCACCTTGCCATTCTTGTCGATCAGGTAGTTCACTCGCCGCGCGGCTTTGTACTCGGGATCGTAGAGACCGTACTCCCGGGTGATGTCGCCGCCCCAATCGCTGAGCAGCGGGAAAGTCACTCCAAGCTGTTGCGCCCACGCCTTGTTCGAGAAGGGAGAATCCATGCTTACACCCAGGACCTGGGTGTCGGCGGCTTCCAGCTTGCTCAGGTTCTGCTGGAAAGCCTGCATCTGCTTGGCTCAACCACCGGTGAAGGCGAAAATGTAAAACGCCAGTGCGACATTCTTTTTGCCGCGGAATTCGTGCAGGGAAACCTTGTTTCCGTTCTGATCCTGCAGCGTGAAGTCGGGCGCCATGTCCCCAACCTTAATCTTCGGCGCCGGCATGTCGCTGGACTTGTTGGCCGCGTAGCCTGCCGGAACCAGCGAGCCCGCCAGCAGCAACGCGACAAAAAAATTCCTCATCGATTCTCTCCTCTCAAACAATGTGGACGGGTGAGTGGTATCTGTCGATTGTCCCATATTGCAGCTCGTCTGCCACAGCCGAAATGGCAAGCCTCATTTCATCGCGATGAAATGCAGTCGTTTCCATTTTGGAATCCCGATTCTACCGGCCCTACGGTTCCAATTGCGGAAACCCTGTGCTGGGCGGTAGAGTGAATGAGTGCTCATTCGGCGCGAAAACAGCGACCGAACTGAAGCAATCCCCAGGCTGGATACCCGGACCCTCGTGCCGAACAACGAACCTTATCCCATCTCGACCCCAACCGATGCAACCGGCCCTTCGGTGACTCGCAACACCGACAAGTACCAGCGCATTCTGGATGCAGCCGTTGCCGTCTTCGCCGAGAAGGGTTTTTTCACCTCGCGTGTCGCCGACATCGCCGATCGCGCCAATGTTGCCGACGGCACCGTCTATCTCTATTTCAAGAGCAAAGAAGAGATCCTGATGAGCGCCATCAATACGGCGTTCGACGCGTTCATGAGCCTGGCGCGGACGGAGCTGAAGAAGGTCGCCGATCCGGCGGAGCGGCTGCGGCGGCTGGCCTTCCTGCATCTCGACGCCCTGGGATCGAATCGCAACCTGGCTGTGGTCTTCCAGATGGAGCTGCGACAGAGCACGCGCTTCCTCTCCGAGTTCTCGCATCATCACATGGTCGAGTACCTCAGCCTGGTGCGCGAAGCGATCACTGAGGGCCAGACAAAGGGAATCTTCCGTCCTGAGATGTCGGACAAGTACGCCGCCAACTGCTTCTTCGGCGCACTGGACGAGATGGTGACCTCCTGGGTGCTCAGCGGCCACGATTACAAGCTGGCCAATGTTGCGGACGTGGTGGTCGACATTTTTCTGAACGGTATGCGGACGGCTCAGCAATCATGAATCTTCGGACCCTCAACGATGTCTTCTTCAGCCTGGTAAAGCGAAACAGCGACCGCCTGATGCTCACGCGTGACGGCGACACTTGGAAGACGATCTCCGCGCGCCAGCTGCAAGGCTGGGTTTATGCCACCGCGCGGCAACTGCAGGCCTGGGGAATTAAGAAGGGCGACCGCGTCATCCTGCTGAGCGAGAACCGCCCGGAATGGGCGATCGCCGACTTCGCGTGCCTGCTTCTGGGCGCGGTTGACGTCCCTATCTACGCCACGCAGACCTCCGAGCAGTGCCTGTTCGTCTTGCAGAACTCTGAGGCGCGGATCGCGTTCGTCTCGACGCGCAAGCAGTACGAGAAGCTGGCTGCAATGCGCGACCAAACCAGCCTGGAATACATCGTCATCATGGACGACGCTCCGGAGCTGACCGACGCCGTGCCGATGCAGTCGTTCCTGCGTGACGCGCCGCAGGGCGACGATCCGGCTCTGAATGCCATCGGCGAGAAGATCGAACCCGACGATCTGGCAACGCTCATTTACACCTCCGGCACAACCGGCACGCCCAAGGGCGTCATGCTCACCCATGGCAACATTGCGTCGAATCTGAATGTCTCGCTCAATATGTACGAGTTCGACAAGGATGACTTGTGCATATCGTTCCTGCCGCTGTCGCACGTGACCGCGCGTCATCTGGACTACGCGCTGTTTTACGCTGGCGTGCCGCTCGCGTACTGTCCGGTGATCGACGAATTACCGCGCACGATGCGTGAGGTGCATCCCACACTGATCGTCGCCGTGCCGCGCGTGTACGAGAAGGTCTACAACCAGGTGCAGAACAAGGCGCACGGCATCAAGCGCGCACTCATCCAGTGGGCGCTTCGGGTTGGCGCAGCCAATCGCGAGACGATTCTTCGTGGAGAAACACCTGCGTCATTCTCCTGGAAGCTCGCCGACGCGTTGGTCTTTTCCAAAATTCGCGAAGGACTCGGTGGACGTGCCCGCGTCTTCGTCTCCGGAGGCGCGCCTCTGGGAAAAGAGATCGCCACCTGGTACGCCGATGTCGGCATCCGCATTCACGAAGGCTACGGGCTGACGGAGACCTCGCCCGTCATCGCGCTGAACAATCCCGTCAATCATCGGCTGGGCACGGTCGGCAAGCCGATGCCGAATGTCGAAGTGCGCATCGCCGACGATGGTGAAGTGCTGGTACGCGGTCCCTCGATCTTCAAAGGCTACTGGAAGACGCCGGAGGAGACTGCCGCGGTCTTCGAGGATGGCTGGTTCAAGACCGGCGACATTGGCAGCATTGACGAGGATGGCTACCTTTCCATCACCGATCGCAAGAAGGACCTGATAAAAACTTCAGGCGGCAAATTCATCGCTCCGCAGCCAATCGAGAATTCGCTCAAGGTGAATCAGTACATCTCCGAGGCGGCCCTGCTTGGTGACAAGCGGCGCTTCCCTGCCGTGCTCATCATCCCCAGCTTTGAAGATCTGGAGCAGTGGGCGCAACACCACGGCGTGAAGTTCTCCTCGCGCAAAGAGCTGGTGAAATCGCACCAGGTGCAATCGCTCTATCAGGGGATCGTCGAGGAACTGAACAACAACCTGGCACAATTCGAGAAGCTGAAGAAAGTTTTCGTCGTCCCCGACGAGCCCAGCATTGCCGACGGCACCCTGACGCCCAGCATGAAGCTCCGCCGCCGGCATCTCACCGATCGCTACAAGAAAGAAATCGACGCGCTGTACGCCGAGGCCGAGTCGCACCAGCGCACGCCCGCGACCGCGAAGCGGTAGTAGTTTACCTTCATGATGGCCTTTTCAATGTAGATACATGGTATATACTCCTTGTTGGTGAAGGAGATTGTTGCCATGAAAGCACAAATGGTGCGCTGGGGAAACAGTTTAGCGATCCGTATTCCCAAGTCGATCATCCAGGAGGCGAAGCTGAAGGAAGGCGATTCGCTGGAAATCGAGGCCGCTGGCGACGGACGCTTTGAGGTACATCGGCCGAGCAGGATTCCATCCCTTTCGCAGTTGGTTGCTCAAATCACCCCTGAGAACCGCTATCCGGAGATCTCAACCGGACCCGAGACCGGCGAGGAAAACGTTGAATGGTAAGTGCGTACGTTCCCGAAGCCGGCGATATAGTGATGCTCGACTTCGATCCGCAAGTCGGCCGTGAGCAAGCTAAGCGCCGGCCGGCGCTGGTGCTCACCGATCAACGTTACAACCGCGCCAGTGGACTGGCGGTTGTATGCCCGCTTACGAGTAAGCGCAAGCCGTACCCGTTTGCATTGCCTGTCAACCTTGATGATGTGGAAGGTGCAATTCTGGTGGACCAACTGAAGAGTATGGACTGGGCAATGCGACACGCGCGCTTCCATTCCAAGGCCGCCCCTGTTCTCCTCGCCAAGGTGCGTCAATACCTCGGTGTGCTACTCGCGATTCGCTGACGTGGGCACTCACTCGATCGGCTCGACCGCAATCGTCGGCTCAGTTGGCGCTTTGCGATCGGGAATCTGCACCAGAATCGTCGCCGCCAACACCACGACAATTCCCACCACCTGCACTGGCGTCACCAGTTCGCCCAGGATCATCGCCGTAAGCAAGATAGCCCAAACCGGCTCGAGGCAAGCGGTCACGATAGCGCGTGTCGCATCCAGATGCTGTAGTCCAGTGAAGTACAGGGAAAACGGAATCAGCATCGAGGCAATGGAGAAGATCAGCATAAACAGCCACTGTCCGCCGCTGTAATGCTGCGCGGCAATCTTCCACGGTGGATTGAGCACCAGCCAAAATACGGCGGCGGCGAGCAGCGAATACACCAGCACTGTCCAGCGCTGATAAATCTGCAAAAGATGCTGTGCGTAGACGTTGTAAAAGGCGAAGGTGATGGCCGCAGCTTCGGCTGCAAGAACGCCGATCGTACTGAATCGCACGCCGGAAATCGCCAGCCAGGGAAAGCTGCCGCGAACCGCGATCTCACCCACAGCGAAGGCGCAACCAACTACCGCCAGCAGGACTCCACTGATGCGAAATGTGGTGGGATGTTGCAGCCTCCGCGCCAGCATGTAGAGCAGCACCCAAACCGGCGCAACGTACTGCAGCACGATCGCGGTCGCGACCGAAGTCTTCTCAATCGCGAAATAGTAGAAGTAGTTCGAGCCGGCAATCCCGAAAACTCCCAGCAGAAAGAACTGCGCCAGATGGCTGCCGCGGATTCGCAGCGCCGGCCGATTCCTGAGCAGGAGAATCGGCGCCAGGATCAGCAGCGAAACGGTGCTGCGGGCCTGCGCCAGGACGAGCGGGTCAATTGGCTGCAGAGCCTGTCCGCCCCACGAAATCCTGCCGGTAAAGATCGCCCGGCCCATTGCCGCGGAGAGGCCCCAGCAAAACGTGGCAGCAGCGATGAAAAGATAACCGCGGGCGGGATGAGGCTTACGGTCCAAGGAGCTGATCGAGCAGTTCGGGATCGAAACCGACGACAACCTCGTCATCGATTACGACCGTGGGAGTGGAACGGCTATTGTACTTCTCGGCGAGCTCCTGCAGGGCCTCGTTATCGTAAGTCACACAGCGCTCCTCAAACTTCGCCCTACGAGACTTAAGGAACATCTTGACCGCCTCGCACGGCAGAGAATCAGGCTGGGTGAAGACGATGATCGTGCGGGGCATGTGTTCAGGGATTAGGGGCTAGGGGTTAGAGACTAGCAAGCGCAACGCGATTGATGCCTCTTGGCGCACGACCATCCGAGCATGCAATATCGCTGCGATCGACGAGAAGACCGGGGCACTAACCCCTAGCCCCTGATCCCTAGTCCCTCGCTTCAATCCGCCAGCGCACCCTGGCTGTGCGAGGAGCGCAGCACCCGGTCGACGGTATAGGGCGCGCGCTTGCTCGGCTCGTGGAAATGTCGAACCTGCAATTCGCCCAGCAGTCCGAGCGCGATCAACTGCACACCGGCCACGATCAGTACCGCGGCGAAGACCAGCAGCGGCCCGTGCTCGTCCATGACGTTCTTGCCGCGCAGGAACTTCTCCGAGATCATCCACAGCGCAATCAGTCCGCCGCTGAAGGAACTCAGCGCGCCCACGCCGCCAAAGAAATGCAGCGGCCGCGACATGTATTTCAGCAGGAAGCGAATGGTGATCAGGTCGAAGAAGACGCGGAAGGTGCGCGAGATGCCGTAGTGCGATTCGCCGCGCTCGCGATTGACGTTGCGGATGGGAATCTCGCAAATCGTCGCACCGTACGCCGACGCCAGCGCCGGGATGAAGCGGTGCAGCTCGCCATAGAGCGGAACTTCCTGCACTACCTCGCGACGATAGGCTTTGAAGGTCGTGCCAAAGTCGTGCAGATCGACGCCGCTCAGCTTGGCCATCAGCCAGTTCGCCACGCGCGACGGGAAGCGCCGCAGCACGAAGTTGTCGATGCGCTGTTTGCGCCAGCCGCTGACGATGTCGTATCCCTCGCGCAGCTTCTGCAGGAACAGCGGAATGTCGTGCGGATCGTGCTGCAGGTCGCCGTCCATGGCGATCACGTACTCGCCTTCGGCATGATCGAAGCCCGCCGCCAGCGCCGACGTCTGCCCAAAGTTGCGTCGCAGCTTCACCACCACGACGCGACGATCGACCGCCGCGATCTGCTGCAACAACCAGAAGGTGTTGTCCTGGCTGCCGTCGTCGACGAAGACCAGCTCGAACGGTTCGCCCGCCGCTTCCATCACTCCACGCAGGCGGTCGTAGAGCTCGGTTACGTTTTCTTCTTCGTTGTGAAACGGGACGACGATGGAGTATTTGAGCACAGCCTTTTGATTATACCGTTGTGGTGCGGCGTTTTGGACCACGATATTTCCCCGAATCAGGTGCAACTATTTGCACTTCCGGCTCTCTATAACTGGACGGCGGTCAGTGGCCAATGGTTGCAACATATTCCAGCAGCCGCGTCATTCCTGTGCGAAAAGTGTCGACCGGCGTAATCAGGCTGACCACCAGATGGCCGTCAGCAACGAAATCATAAAAATGTCCCGGCTGCACCAGCACGCCCTTTTCCTGAAGCAGAGCGATCGCGAGGTCTTCGTCGGAGCCGGTGACCGGCACGCGCAGGATCGCGTACCAGCCGCCTTCCACATCGAGACGGCGACAAAGCTTCTGCCGCGCCAGTTGCAAATCGAGCTCCTGCAGGTTCTCCCGGATACGCCGCATCAGCTGCGATTGAACGCTGTGCCGCTCCTCCAGCATCGTCGGCACCGCCAGCTGGATGGGTGCGTTTATCGACAGATACGTGTCGGCGATGACCTCGAGTCGTGCCAGGGCTTCGTTCTTCAGATCTTGCGGACCGCTGACGCCGGTCCATGCGACCTTCATCTGCGGCAGCGCCGAGATCTTCGACAGACCGCTCAGAGTGAAGGTCAGAACAGTGTCGTTCGCCGAGAACGTCAGCGGCGTCTGTTCCGACAATGAATAGTCAAGGAAGACCTCATCAGCAATGATAGCGAGATCTTTCTCCGCACAGATGCGATTCAGTTCCTCTGCCTCACGCCGCTTCACATACGAGCCCGTGGGATTGTTGGGATGCACAACTAGCACCGCGCGACAGTGAGCGTCGGCGCGCTCAATGCCACGAGCCAGTGAGGTCAAATCGACCTGCCAACCGTGGTCATAGACCAACTCGTAAGGCACGAGCTTCACATCCTGAATCTCGGCGAGAAAATCGAAGAGAGGATAGCTCGGCGTCGGAACTAACACGGCATCTCCCGGATCGCACAGCAGGCGAAAGACGAAGGAATAGGCTTCACTGGTGCTGGTCGTCAGGATTAAGTTATCCGGAGAAATCTGAACGCCCCGCTCAGCGTAATAACTGGCGATCGCCTCGCGAGCGGACAGCAACCCCTTCGCCTGCGGCTCGTAGCGCAGAGTTTCGCGATTGGCGAGCGCGCGCAGTAATTCTTCCTCGCGATATTCGAGACCAACCGTTGTGGGATTGGAAGCGGTCAGGTCGAGCAGTTCCCTGCCCGCTCGACGATGGGCGTCGAGCGCTTCTGTGTAGCGATTGGTTGTGAGATCCCAGGACGTGCGCCGCGCGAAGAAGCCAGCCATGCGAGAGCGATTATAAGGTGAAAGGGCACGGTATTTGGCATTTGGCCAAACCTGTCCCACCGACGGAGTTTCCAGGGCCGAATGCCGGGTGCCCCACTCATTCCTTCGTTTGGAATGAGTGGGACTGCGAGGATCTGGACTACTACGAGTCCCACGCATTCGAAACCCGCGAATGTGTGGGGCACCCACCGTGATGCAGTGCTGAAGCATTGCTCCACCCGGACTATGGAGGTTCAAATCGCAGGGGCTTAAAATCCGGTGCTCCCACTTTACTTCGCCACTGGCTCCCGCTGCGGCTTCCAGCGCAGCACCGGCTTGCGCGCGGCGGCGACTTCGTCGAGCCGCGAGATGCGTGTGTTGTACGGCGCATCGGCGATGATCTCGGGATTCTCCTCGGCCTCCTGCGCGATCGCCTTCATCGCGTCGATGAACTGGTCGAGCTCTTCCTTCGACTCGCTCTCGGTGGGCTCGATCATCAGCGCCCCATGCACTACCAGCGGGAAGCTGACAGTATAAGGATGGAAACCGTAATCGATGAGCCGTTTGGCAATATCGCCCGTGCGAACGCCTTTGCCAAGCTGCCGCCGATCGCTGAAGACGACCTCATGCATCGTCGGCGTGGTGTAGGGCAGATCGTAAATACCTTCCAGCTTCTTACGGATGTAGTTGGCGTTGAGCACGGCGTCTTCAGTCGTCTGCCGCAGACCATCAGGACCGTTGGCCATGATGTAAGCCAGCGCGCGCACGTGCATGCCGAAGTTGCCATAAAACATGCGTACGCGGCCTATCGACTTGGGACGGTTGTAGTCAAAGCCCAACGTACCATCGGGCTTGGCGATAACCACCGGCGCCGGCAGGAACGGCTCCAGAATCTTCTTGCATGCGACTGGGCCGGATCCGGGACCGCCTCCGCCGTGCGGCGTGGAGAAGGTCTTGTGCAGGTTCAGGTGCATCACGTCGGCGCCAAAATCGCCGGGTCGAACCTTGCCGACCAGCGCATTCATGTTGGCGCCGTCCATGTACATCAGCGCGCCCTTGGCGTGCAGCACGTCGGCAATCTTGTGGATCTCCTGCTCAAAGACGCCGAGCGTGTTGGGATTGGTCAGCATCAGCGCGGCGACATCTTCATTCACCTGCGCTACCAGCGACGCAATGTCCACCATGCCGGCCGAGTTCGACTTCAGATTCTCGACGGTGTAGCCGGACATCGCCGCCGTCGCGGGATTGGTGCCATGCGCCGAATCGGGGATGAGGATCTTCTTACGCGGATTGCCGCGCGACTCCAGATACGCGCGCACCATCAGGATGCCGGTGAGCTCGCCATGAGCACCGGCGGCAGGCTGGAGCGTGATCGCATCCATGCCGGTGATCTCGATGAGCTGCTCGCTGAGCATCTTCAATATGCGCAGCGCGCCCTGGCTGATGCGCTCCGGCTGATAGGGATGCGCCTCCGCCAGTCCCATCAGCCGCGCGACATATTCATTCACGCGCGCGTTGTACTTCATGGTGCAGGAGCCGAGCGGATACATGCCGTGGTCGACCGCGTAATTCCAGGTCGAAATGCGGGTGTAATGACGGATGATCTCGATCTCGCTCACCTCCGGCATCTCGCCAAGATCTTCACGCGCCTGGCCGCCGAGCAGTTCGTCGGGGTCGACCGCGGGCACGTCGAGCGGAGGCAGCTTGTAGGCCTTCTTACCCGGCGATGACTTCTCGAAGATGAGGCCTTCGTTCTGGCTGATGTGGGTGGTAGCTTTGCGGATCTTCTCGTTCGGGTTCACAGCGCCACCTCCTTCACGGCCGCGTCAATCGAGGCTTTGGTCGTGGTCTCAGTGCAGCACCACAGCGCTGCGTTGCTCAGCTCGGAATAAAACTTCTTCAGCGGGAAGCCTCCGATGATCTGCTTGCCCAGCAGATGGTCGTTGATGGTGTAAGGATCGTTCTTGGTCTGGATGACGAACTCGTTGAAGCGCGGCGCGCCTTCGAAGAGCAGCGTCGCACCGGCTTTCTTGAATTGCTCGGCAGCATAGTGGGCCTTGGCGAGGTTCTGCGTCGCCAACTCCTTCAATCCTTCGCGACCGTAGATGCTCATGAAGATGCCGCACATCAGCGCGACCAGTCCCTGATTGGTGCAGATGTTCGAGGTCGCCTTTTCGCGCCGAATGTGCTGCTCACGCGTCGAGAGCGTCAGCACGAAGCCGCGCTTGCCGTTGCGATCGCGCGTCTCGCCGACCAGACGCCCGGGCATCTGCCGCACAAACCGGTCGCGCGTGGCAATAACTCCGCAATACGGCCCGCCGTATCCCAGCGGCACGCCGAACGACTGTGCTTCCATGCTGACGATGTCTGCCTCGACAGGCGGCTTCACAATGCCGAGCGAAACGGCTTCGGCAATGGAAACGATCAGAACCGCGCCTTTGCTGTGCACGATGTCGGCGATGGCGGCAATATCCTCAATCGTGCCGAAGAAGTTGGGCGACTGGATGAGCACGCCGGCGGTCTCCTCATCGACCGCCATGTCGAGCGTGTCAAGGTCGATGCGGCCATTCTTCGCGTAACCGAAGGTCGAGACCGGCATGCCCTGGTAGCGCGTGTAAGTGGTGATGACTTCGCGATACTCAGGATGAACCGTCATCGCAACTGCGCCCTTCGACTTGCCGGTAATGCGCGCGGCCATCATCAGAGCCTCGGCCGCGCCGGTCGAGCCGTCGTACATGGAAGCGTTGGCGACGTCCATGCCGGTCAGCTCGCAGATCATCGACTGGAATTCGAAGATCGACTGCAGCGTGCCCTGCGCGATCTCCGGCTGGTAAGGCGTGTAGGCGGTGAAGAACTCGCCGCGCGAGATCAGAGCATCGATGACCACGGGCCGGTAATGCGAATATGCGCCGGCGCCTAGGAACGTGGCGTAGCCCTGCGCGCTGTTAGCGGCGCGCTGGCGAAAGAACTCCACGATCTCGCTCTCGGCGTACTGTCGCGGGATGTTGAGATCGCCCTTCAGGCGATACTCGGCGGGGATGGCAGCAAATAAGTCGTCGATGGATTTCGCACCGATCTCGCGCAACATGAGCTCGCGATCGGACTGCGATTTAGGAAGATAGCGCATGGGTACCTGTAACTTTCCTGGGCGATGGTAGAGCTGGCCTTCAGGCCAGCGTATGAATGCAAGTTTTACCCCAAGCGGGCTTCAGCCCGCATCGAGGCGACGTTTCGGAACCTTATGTAGATAACATTCGGGCGATAGCGGATGCAGGCCGAACGCGGCGTGCTCATTCAGCCAATCGGAACCGGCCGGCAGCCCTGCTCTCTTCAAAGCTCTGTCCGCCGCAGCAGCAGTGCGTGTTTTGCGCGGCTAACGGTCGCCAACGCCGCTGCCTGTTTTGCCAGTTGATCAGCGGCTTCGGCGAGTTCTTCAGGCGAAAGCGGGACTGTCGGCTTGCGGCTCCGCCTGCCCGAGCGCGCAAGATCTTCGCGTGCTGCCGATGCAGGCGCTCTATCGCCCGCTTGAACTCGTCAAAATTGGCGAGATCCATTGGTCACCAGCCCTCGAGCGTAGCAGCGCCGACCACCGCGTACTCAAATGCTCTGGCGTAAAGCGTTTTCGGGTCAAACTTCCGACGACTTAGGTCTGCGCCGGGTTGCTCGGCCAACCAGTCAGTGAACACTTGCATAAAGCTGCCGTGTGCGGTGGACAAAAGGGAGCTAGCCCAGCGCATATAGGCGGGGAGAAAATCTATTGTGTCTCTCTCCATGAACACGCCATACCGCAGTCCCTTGTCGGTGCAGAAGTCACGGAAGTCACTCCTCCAATAGCCTTTCAACACTTTGTTGTATATCACGCCAGTGTCATAGATCGGGAACAAGGCGGGATTGTAGAAATGTAGGAATTTCGACACAATCATGATCGGGTAGCCTTGATTCGGCTTAATGTCTTGCATTGTTTCAAGACGTAATTGGAGACGGGGGGCTTCGGCCTTCCCCGAAACTTGTCAGATTTATCTTGCCGTCCCACGGGTACTCGGCGAACTGACCTTTGATGGTCTCGAAAATCTTTTGGGGCCGCCAGCATTTCGCGGGTCCGCTAGGCCGACACACGTTCCAGTAGCTTGGGGCTCTATTGCTTACAAGCTCGTCGTAAATGCGCCAGAAACATCGGTATGCCTCGTCCACGCTCGCCGACTGAGCGAGCGTCCCGACTTCATTCGCGGCGGCAGCGACGGCAAGCGGCTCGAACGCGCGCACCGACGCATCGTAGAGATCGAGTTCTGCAGCTTGGAAGAAATCGCCTGCTACAGCATCCAGCGCCCGGCGCTGCTCAGTCGCATTTGTAAAGTACTTACGAGGAGAATACATGTGAAAACCTCGCAATCAATTCTCTTTGCCCGTCCGCTTGTCTAGCTGGGCTCGAATTTCCATGAGTCCCTTATCTACGCCCTTCATCATGTCCTCATACGTGATTCCACACTTCGTGCATTGGGCCTGCGGATGTGAAGGTATATCTTCCTCTTCAAACGTGTGCGGTGGACACTTCTCAGTTTTCCCATTCCCGTTGGTTGGAATGAAACATACTCGCGAGAACTCCGCGCTGTCCGCGGTTCTCGCCTTGGCTAATTGCTAATCGCTAATTGCTGCTCTTAATGCGCGCCCTCTTCGGCGATGAACTTCTCGTAATCGGCGGCCGACAGCAACTGGCCGGCTTCGCCTGCATCCTTCAACGTCACCTTGATCATCCACGTTGTGTTGGCGTCCTTGTTCACCTGCTCGGGCGCGGTATTCAGCGCTTCGTTGACCTCGGTTACCGTGCCGGAGACCGGGCGCGAAAAGATCGGACACGGCCTTCACGGATTCGACCGAGCCAAAGGTCTTGCCGGCGGCGATCTCCGCTCCAACCTTGGGCAGTTCAACGAAGACGATGTCGCCCAGCGAGTTCTGCGCGTAATCCGTGATGCCGATGCTGCCGGTGTTGCCGTCGATCTTCAGCCACTCATGTTCTTTGGTGTACTTGTATTCCGCGGGATAAGCCATATGATTTCTCTCCTCCAGGGTGGAAGCGCCGGGCTTCAGCCCGGCGAACCAAGAAGCCCACAAAATTGGCTTTAGCCACGGGTGCCAGGGCTAAAGCCCATCGTTCATCATGAGGTGTCGGCACGGCTGAAGCCGTGCCCTTCCACCGAAACCTACGACTGCTTTTTCGGACGCTTATAAAACGGCGTTGGCACTATTTTGCATTTTACCGGGGTACGTCCTGCACTGGACATTCAATTCATTGCCAATCTCCGACTGCTCGATCGGAACATAGGCCAGCGCGATGTTCTTCTTGAGGAATGGCGCGTACGAGCCGCTGGTAACGTATCCAATTTCCTTGCAGTCGAGATCCATCACCTGGTAGCCATCGCGCGGAATGCCGCGATCGATGGACTCCAGTCCGACCAGCGTTCGCTTGATGCCGGCGGCCTTGGCGCGCTCCAGCGCATCGCGGCCGATAAACTCGCCCTTCTCCATCTTCAGGAAGCGCTCCAGACCGGCCTCCCAGACATTAATCTCGTTTGAGATCTCGTGTCCGTAAAGCGGAAGCTTGCCTTCCAGCCGCAGCGTGTTGCGAGCTCCCAAACCGCAGGGCACAATGCCGAAATCCTTGCCCGCCGCCAACACTTCATTCCACACACGCGCGCTGGTCTCTTCATCGGTGGGGACGTAAATCTCAAAGCCATCTTCCGCGGTGTATCCGGTGCGCGCGATCAGGATGTTCTTCAGGCCGCAGACGGTTCCGTGCGTGAACCAGTAGAACTTCACCTTCGACAGGTCGGCATCCGTCAGCTTCTGCAGCGTGTCGACGCCCTTCGGGCCCTGGATGGCGATCTGCGTGTAGTTGTCGCTCAGGTTCTCGACCTTGCAGTCGAACTGGCGCGTGTTGTCGGTGACCCAGTTGACGTCCTTCTCGCGCGTGCCGGCGTTGATCACCAGCATGTAGTCTTCTTCGCCCATGCGATGCACGATCACGTCGTCGACAAATGTCCCTTCGGGATAGAGCATCGCCGAATAGCGGCACTGCCCGATGCCCATCCCCGCAGCGTCGTTCATAGTGATGTGCTGCACGGCTTCCAGAGCCTGCGGGCCGGAGATGCGAATATCGCCCATGTGGCTCACGTCGAAGACGCCGACGCCGGTGCGGACGGCAATGTGCTCTTTCATCAGGCCGCCGACCGAGGGATACTCCACCGGCATGTCCCAGCCATTGAAGTCGACCATTTTGGCGCCCATCTGGCGATGGACAGCGTTCAAAGCAGTCTTACGAATCGGTGTGGCCACCTGGGTATCAGAGGACAATTGGGATCCTTCGGCGCACTGAACGCGCGATCAAGGTTGGTGTAACTCAGTACGGTAACATGCGCGATTTTGGCGGGTCAACGACGGGCGTCACAGCGAGGACGTTCGAGCCTGGCTATCTCGGCGCGACTTCCGTGCAGCTTCGATTTCTGCGTCGATCTCCTCTATCGAGAGCCGATCCAGCCCCAGGCGCGCCGCGCTTTCCCACGACTTCCGTAGCCATTCGGGTGCCGACGAGGGCGTCACTGCACGCACGCTGATGGCCTCATCCTCGCTAACCGCACGTCCCAAGAGGCGTTCTACAACTATCTTTTGATCCTGCGACAGGTCCTTCGCTTTGTGAATCACACCCTAACCCTCAATGCTGAGCTGTGAATGTCCAAAGTTTAGCATCGTCACCCCGCCTAGCGCAGGCACCCTACGTCCCTCCCCCTGTCCAAGATTTAAACAGTTACGAAAGTACAATAGCTTCCCACTCCGGCATTGTCCTTTCGTGCCGGCAAAACCCGCCATATCACAGACCACAGCGCGCCCTTTTTTTCAAGATAAAAAGCAGCTACTGCTAATAGGGCGTTCCTCATGCGGTGCTGTTTCAGTTCGGATGCCTCCACCTTATTTCGCCGCAGTTGGTTCTTGCAATTTGCTTTCGTTGTGTTTGCGGGAATCGTTCTCGTACTGTCGCCAACGGCAGCGGCGCAAAACGGATTCACGTCGCTGCAGGGAGTCATCGAGGATGCCAGCGGGGCGCGCATTCCGTCGGCGGCAATCACCATCACCGATCCGTCGCGCGGCTTCCATCTCGACGCCAAGACCGATGGGCAAGGCAGCTTCAATTTCGGCATGTTGCCTCCCGGCCGTTATGACGTGAGCGCATCCGCACCGGGCATGGCAACCAAGACCAGCCGCGATGTGGAATTGCTGGTCGGCGGGGTCTCGGTCGTACATCTGCGCCTGGCTCCGGTGGCTCCTGCGGAAACGATTACCGTTAGCGCTGCGCCGGTAGCCGTCGAGACCCAGAGCGGAGAGATCTCGAGTGTGGTGACGCAATCGGAGATCACCGGCCTTCCCCTGAACGGTCGCCGCTTCACCGACCTGGCGTTGCTGTCGCCGGACGTCATCCCAGATCCGCGCGGGCAGACTTCCGATTCCAACGGCGACCTGTCGGTGGGAGGAGTTCGCGGATTTCAGAACAGCTTTCTGGTCGACGGCACTGACGACAATAATTCCTTCTTCGCGCAGGCTCGCGGCGGCTATCGCGCCCCATATCAGTTCAGCAACGAAGTGATTCAGGAATTCCGTGTCTCGAAGAATTCCTACAGTGCAGAGCTGGGACGCTCCGGCGGCGCAGTGTTCAACGTCGTCACGAAGTCGGGCACCAACGACTGGCACGGCACGGGCTTTTACTATTTGCGCGATCGCGTATTCGACGCGCAGCAGCCTTACGCGAGCAGCCAGCCGGACGATCGCCAGCAGCAGTTCGGTGGCACACTGGGTGGGCCGATTCACAAGGACCGAATCTTCTTTTATGCGGGATTCGATCAGCATCTGCTGACCGTGCCGTCGGTGGTGCAGTTTGCAAATGGTTCGAGCGTGATCGTTCCTCAACCTACCGATTATGACTACACCGACAAGTCGCTGGTGTTCGCCGCGGCACAGAAACTGAACAGCATGGGTGGCAGCTATCCCACCACCATGCAAGGCAACGCGGGCTTCGCCAAGATCGACTTCAATCTGTCGTCTAAGCAGTTGGCGTTCGTTCGTGTCAGCACCTCGCGGCTTACGGGAACCAACAACGTGTTCTTCGACCCATCCAGCCCGATCACGGGCTATGCAGCAACGGCGAACGGAACCGAGAACGTCCAGACGGAGAGCGTGGCCGCAGCGCTGATGAGCTCCTGGACGAACCGGCTGGCCACGAATCTGCGCGTGCAGTTCTCGCACGATGCGCAGAACTTCGTCTCCAATACGGATGAGCCGTGGTCCAAGATCTACGACTTAGTGGCCGGTTTTGGCGGATCAAGCACGCTGCCCCGAGATACGATCGAGCACAAACTGAACGTCGCTGAAACTCTCAGTTATGACAGGGGCCGGATCCACTGGAAGTTCGGCGCGGACTTTATTCAGGCGCAAATCTACAACTACTACCCACATCTGTTCGATGGCGAATATTACTTCGACAACGTGAAGGTCAACCCGTGGACGTATCAGCCCATGAAGTATGGCGAGCCGCTGTCGCCGCTGCGCGCGTATGCCCACGGTGTCCCGCGTTACTACATGCAGGACTTCGGCGATGCCGTCTCGCACCCCGATTCGCGCTTCTATGCGGCATTCATGCAGGATACCTTCCAGATCACAAGGAATTTCACCCTGAATGCCGGCATTCGTTACGACCTGCAAACCTTTGAACCCGGTCCGCTGATCAGTAATCCGTTGTATCCGGCGTCGGGAAGAGTGCCGACGGACATGAACAACTTTTCGCCCCGCATCGGCTTTGCCTACTCCCTAGGTGAGAAGCACACCACTGTAATTCGCGGCGGCGGCGGCTTGTTTTACATGCCTATCCCTGCGATGTACGCCTCGCAAGTTGCCCTGGACAACGGAATCCAGGGAAGCCAGTTGTTTCTGAACCTGATGATTCCCGCACAGGCTGCTTTGTTTCCAACTTATCCTACCCCGCTGGTGAATTGTCCTCCGGGGACCTTGGTCTGTAATCCACCGAAGTCGGTAGCGGGATTGCTGACGACAAGCATTTCGGCGTTCGCACCTAATTTCCAGACACCCTACACTGAGCAAGCAAACCTCACCGTGCAGCATGAATTCGGCCGCAACATCGTGGCGACGGTAAGTTACGCCTATGTGCATGGCTTGCACGAACTACGTTCGCTCGACGTGAACCTTCCCGCCCCAACAATCGTCGATTATCCCGTCTACAACAACGCAGGCTCGGTCCTGCTGGGGATGTATCCGGTGGCGTCGTTCTCCAACTGGCAAACCACGCCGTCGGTCACCTGCCCTTACCCGCCCTGCCTCAATCCCGTGCAGCGGCCTGACCCGCAACTGGGCGCCATCAATTCTTTTCAGAGCGCAGCCAGCAGTCTGTACAGCGGCATGACCGTTTCCGTGAAGCGTACCTTGAATCACGGAATGTATTTCCAAGTGGGATACACATTGGCGAAAGCGACGGATGATGGACCGGACGCGCTAGTGGTGGGACGATCGGGCAATGTTCAGAACTCGTATGCAACTGCTGCGGAGTGGGGGCCGAGTGTCAACGATCAACGAAACCGCTTTGTCGCGGGGTTCGTAGCTGAACCCAGATTTCACTTCGATCAGGCAGCGATGAAGACGCTAACCAACAATTGGAAGCTCTCCAGCGTCATCACCACCGGTTCCGGACGACCGATCAACGCGACCATCGCGGGCGATCCCAACGGCGATAGTGACATCTATAACGATCGCCTGCCTGGGTACACCAGGAATGCATTCTTCGGCCCTGACTATTTCAGCACCGATCTGCGGCTGACGCGAAGCATCCGCTGCGGCGAGCATGTGGTGTGGAACCTGATCGCCGAATCCTTCAACGTATTCAATCGCACCAATGCGCGCCTGCAGATCAGCGATGATGGTTATTACAACTCGGCAGGAGAGTTTGTCAACTACACCACCACGGTCAAGGGCAAGCTGTATCCGGGAGAATTCCTGATGAACTCGCAGTTTTTGACGCCGACGAATGCGTATGCACCGCGACAGGTGCAATTCTCGGTAAGGCTCAGTTTCTAAGGGAGATAGGAGTAGGCCCAGACTTAGGTGCCGCAGGGTAACCGCAGGTGGTGACTTAAGTCTTCGCTTGACTTCCTTTTGCAACACAGCGATAACTACTACTGTCCATATGGGACGAGTCTGGGGGTGTTTCCTGTTTGGCGGAAGTTCGCATTCAAGAGGGTGAGTCGTTAGAGAACGCCCTGCGTCGCTTCAAACGCAAAGTCCAGCAAGAGGACATCATCAAGGAAGTGAAGCGTCACTCCTTCTACCTCAAGCCGGGCGAGAAGAAGCGCGTGAAAGAAGCGTTAGCTCGCAAGCGCAGCCGTAAGAAGGCGCGCAAGGAGCAGGACTAATTTACAGCTGGGCCGCCGTTACAAGGGCGGCCCATTACTTTTTTCCTTCCTAAGTGTGGGGTGGTAAGCAAGTCAGTACCGCAGTCCTATTTAGTTAGACCGTGCGCATTGCTGCATGGTGGGCCGAACCCGGGGGGTAGTACCTGAGCACTGGAATTTGTGATTGCCCGTTGGGAGCGATCAGTCCCGTTCTCCTGTCAATCACAAGTTGACCCCGTCCGTGTGCTTGGGAGTCGCGGGCTGAAGGGAGCAACTCTCCATGGAATTCCAGGATAAGGTTCTGAAGTGTATTGACTGCGGCGCTGACTTCGTGTTCACCGCGGGAGAACAGCTGTTCTTCCATGACAAGCAATTCAAGAACGAACCCAAACGCTGCAAAGCCTGTAAGGCAAAGCGCGCTGCCACCTTGGGGCCTACGAGTGCGGGAGGCTATACCAAGGTGGAAACACGCACCAACTGTTCCGGTTGTGGCAAGGAGACCACCGTACCCTTCAAACCCACGCAAGGCCGGCCAGTCTTCTGTCGGGAATGTTTCCAGCAGCGGCGAACCAGTGCCGCTACTGCCTGACAAGCCGCATTTCAGTCATACTATAGCGCCCTCTGCTCATCCTCATGGACGCAGCGGGACGTTGTGTCTCTATCCATCTTTCTGACATCGCCGCATCATGGTTTGAAACGCAGATTCGCTCTGTCGCAGAGAGGATTTTGCGTACTGGCACTGCTCATTGGAGTCGCACTTCCAATCGCCGCTGCTTCGCGATCGCTGCGAATTTCATGGCTTCCGCGCACCATCGCCGTGGGATCGCCCTGCCTGTTCCGCGTCGATGTCTCCAGCTCGGTTGCGAGCATGCGCGGCGAGTGGATGGGCCGCGAGATCACCTTCTTCTCTTCCACCGAACACCACGCCTGGTACGGACTGGCGGGAGTAGATGTTGAGGCCAAGCCCGGCAGCTACAAACTCTCGCTGCAAACTACGCTATCCGATGGCACGGTCGTTCGCGATGAGCAGACCATCGTTGTCCAGAGCGGCCATTACAAAACCGAAAAGCTGACCGTGCCGGAAAAGTTCGTGCAGCCCGACCCGGAGACGCTGCAACGAATCCAGGCCGAGAAGAAAATCAAGGACGCAGCGTTTTCTCATGTCATTGCTCAGCCAGAGTGGTCGGGAAAATTCGTTCCGCCAATTGACACGACGGTGTCGGAGGGTTTCGGCACGCGACGTACCTTCAACGGCAAGCTGGCCAGCGTTCATCGCGGTCTGGATTACCACGCCAAGCCGGGCTCACCGGTAACGGCTGCCAACTCCGGCGAAGTGGTGCTGGCGCGCGAACTGTTTTACGAAGGTAACTGCGTCATCATCGATCACGGACAGCAGTTCTACACGCTGTACATGCATCTTTCGCATCTGGAAGTCAGCGAGGGCGAGAAAGTCGAAAAGGGGCAAGAGATTGGATTGTCGGGTGCGACCGGCCGCGCCACCGGACCTCATCTTCATACCGCGGTGCGCTGGCAAGGAGCATATCTGGATCCGGCGCAGCTTTGGCTTCTCCCCTTGCCGCAATTGCCTCCGACCGCGCCGTCGCAGACCAATAGCAAATAGGAAACATCCAGGCGCCAAAAGCAAACGCGATGATCATTCAGCAATGACCACCGCGTAAGCCAAGGCTAACGTCTCGTCGGAGCCTTCTATTCGGCTCTTTTGACCGACGCCTGCCGCTCGACCTTAGCACTTTCGGCGATCGCGGCTTTCCTCACGCCGTTCTTCTGCTGCCCGAGCATCTTCTGGTCCTGATGTGTAATCAGCAGCGCTTCCAGTTGCCGCAGCAACTCCGGAGTATTGACCGGCTTCACCAGCAGAGATTGCGCTCCCTTGCTCTTCCATTCGTTGCCAAGCGACGGATAGGCAGTGAGCAGTGCGGTCGCGGGATCATACGGTTGCTGGCGCGCGGTGCGGATGACGTCATAGCCCGACGTTTCGTTTTCCATCCGCATGTCGGTAATGACCATCTCGTAGATCGCCGTTCTTCAGCTTGTTCTGCGCCTCTTTGGCGGAGGCCGCGGTGTCGACCTCGAAGCCATTCATTTCCAAAATGGCGCGCAGGGTGAGAAGAATTGCCAACTCGTCATCAACTAGCAGAATGCGACGTTTCATGGGGAACTCCAGACCAGACGCTACCGCTAACAGCGGGTCAATAAGATGCTATCTTCGCAACTTCGGTTGCTGAGCAATTCGATCGTCTGATTTTGCCATCCGTTGATTGTGATCGTACACCCGTTTCGACACCGCACGCAAAGCACCCGATGATGCTCAGTATAATTAGCCTGTGGCGACGTACCATGTGGAGAACTTCGGCTGCCGCGCGACGCAGGCTGACGGCGCGGCCATCGAGCGGCAACTGGCCGATCGCGGCCTGGAACGCGCGGGCGATGCCAGCGCGGCCGAAGTCGTCGTCCTGAATACCTGCACGGTCACCGCCGCTGCCGATCAGGACGCGCGCTCCGCTATTCGCCGCATTCATCGTGAGAATCCTGGGGCGAGGATTCTGGTGACTGGCTGCTACGCGCAGCGCGCGCCGGCAGGAATTGTCGGCGATTCCCGGCGTCAGCCTGGTGATCGGCAATTCCCACAAGCATCAACTAGTGGATTATCTCCCTCCGCAGCCCGGTTTTGTTCCGTTGGCGCATATTGGCGCGACAAACGATGCCACGGTAGTCGTCGGCGACATTTTTGCGCACACCGAATTGATGGCTGCGCCAGTGTTCGACGGAGCGTCGGAGAAGACGCGCCCGAATCTGAAAGTCCAGGACGGCTGCAATAATCGCTGCTCGTTTTGCATTATCCCGTACGTCCGAGGCAAGAGCCGCTCACTGAAGCTGGAAGAAGTGGTACGCGAGGTCGATGCTCTGGTCGCCAGCGGATATCGCGAGATTGTTCTGTCGGGCATCAATCTCGGACGATGGGGACGCGAGCTGACGCCGCGGACCAATTTCGCAACCATGCTGGGCGCGATTCTGGAACGAACGGCGATCGAGAAGATTCGTATCAGCTCGGTCGAGCCGATGGACTGGACCAACGAGGTAATTGAACTGGTCGCGTCGTCGCCGCGCATCTGCAAGCACGCGCATGTGCCGATGCAATCCGGGAGTGACAAGATTTTGCGCAAGATGCATCGCAAATATCGTCCGTGGCACTATGCCGATCGCATCGAGCGAATCCGGCAGGCGATGCCGGATGCTGCGATTGGCGCGGATGTCATGGTCGGCTTTCCCGGCGAGAGCGATGATGACTTCGAACAGACGCGCGCATTGATCGAGCGGCTGCCATTTACCTATCTGCATGTCTTCACCTATTCGTCGCGGCCGGGAACGCCATCAGCGGCAATGCCGGATCAAGTGCCGGTGCAAGTCGCGCGCGAACGCAATCGCGTGCTGCGGGAATTGGCGGCACGGAAGAAGCAGGCGTTCATGGAGTCGTTTGTCGGTCGCGAACTGGAGGCGATCACTCTGACACGCTTCGATGGAGAGTACACGGAAGCGTTGACGGACAACTATCTCAAGCTACAAGTACGCGGACAGCACGCGGCCAATCAGCAAATGCCAGTCGCGATCAATGCAGCGCGGGCCGACAGTCTGCTCGGGATAACCATCAGCAGGTGAGAACCGAAGCGCGGCTCCGCCACCAACCCCATGCTATACTTCATCATGACTAACAGTTACAGCGGAGGACTGTATCGATAAACGTTTTATCCGCACGAACGAGCGTATTCGTGCACGCGAAATTCGCGTCATCGACGATGAGGGCAACCAGCTTGGCATCATGCCGCCCTTCGAAGCGCTTAAACTTGCCCGCGAAAAAAGCCTCGACGTGGTAGAAGTCTCACCCACCGCACAACCTCCTGTTTGCCGCATCATGGATTACGGGAAGTACCTGTACCAGCAGGAAAAGCGGGAGCGCGAAGCCAAGAAGCATCAGCACCAGATCACGGTCAAGGAAGTGAAGTTCCGCATCAATGTGGACGATCACGACTACGAGACCAAGAAGAACCACGTGCTGCGCTTCCTCGGCGAAGGCGACAAGGTGAAGGCGACGATTTTCTTTCGTGGACGCGAGATGACCCGTCAGGGACTGGGCCGCGAAATTCTGGAGCGGCTGATCCAGGACATCGGCGACAAGGGTATCGTGGAGTTTCGTGCGCGGCAAGAAGGCAATACGCTGCACCTGATCCTCGCGCCGCCCAAGGTACAGCCAGGCGCGAAGCCGCCGGGCCCGAAGCCGGAGAAGAGCACGCATCAGCCGCAACCACCGCGTCCCGCGCCGCCACCTCAACAACAGTAGCGATCACAGCCATTAAGCCAAAGCGGCCTCGCCCTAGAACAACTGCTTCCACTGCAGCTTGACGTCGGGATGCTGGCGCGTCCCGGTGACCTCGACCGGCAGATAGGTTCCGGCGCCATGTTTGCTGAAGAGGGGATCGAGCGGCGCTAGCAGCACGCGCTTCGAGCCGCTCATTGTCTGGGAGACAGTGGCAGTGAGTCGCACATCGCCATCGAAGTCGATGTCTTCGCTGCGCAGTCCATACGATCCTTTGACCTGAGCCTGCACTCCCGGCACCTCAAAATGCAGCTGGCTGAAGCTCAGGTTTGCCTTGCCGAGCGCGAAGTCTCCGGCAAAGTCCGCGGGGACGTCGGTGATGCTGGTATCGTCGGGCTTCCCCTGACCTCTGCGGCTGACTTCCGCAATCACGTTCTTCATCTTGTCATCGGTAAAGCGCGCCTCGGAGATATTGAAGCGCCCGTTGAGAGCCATCTTCTGCAGGACCGGATCTTTGCCCGGCGGCAAAACGAGCTTCGCTTTCAGCTTCAGTCGACCGGTCAACAGGGCCGGGTCGGACTTGGCGGCGAGCGACAGCACATCCTGCACGCGCGCCCGATCAAGGTCGACATCCAGCGTGATCGTCTTCCCATGCTCACCCGGCTTGCTGGCGACTTCGCCGCTGGTGGTCACGTCGGTATTAAGGAAGTGTGCTTTGACCGGTTGCAGATAGGTGTTGCCGTTGGTGCCGTCGACGATGGCATGAAATTGTGTGGTCAGATGAACGGGCTGACCACCGTGGTCAAGTTGGAAGTCGGGAACATCAGTGGTTCCATCGACGACGATGTTGTGCAGAACGCCGCGATACTCGCCAACTGAAGACAGAATGCCGGAGATGCCATTGAACACTGACAGGTCGGCGTTGTGAAAGGTGTAATGGCCGTCGACCTTGGTGCCCGAAGGCTCGTCGAAGTCCCATGGGCCAAAGTGACCGGAGGTTTCGATGAGGCCAGGCGGAGTGGGATTGGTCAGATCCGCAGTGAAGTTCATGGGCTGGCCGATGCCGGCGGTGTGGAGCTGGAGCCGGCGAAGCTGAAACTCCATCGGCTCACGGCGGGGATCCTTACGCAAAACGTAAAGCTCGGTGTTGTCGGCATCAACCTTGTCGATGACGAAGTTGGCGAGATGAATGCGATGTTTGGGCTGCGGCGGAAGTGCCGCCACGGCGGGGCGATCACGCTTAGGTGCAACCTGGATCACAAGGCCGTCCAGTTTGAGCCAAGTGAGATGAACCGGCGTCCGCAACAACTCGAAGACGCCCGCACGTACGGTCACGTGCTTAATGGTGATCAGCGGCGGCAGATCAGGCCCGCCGCGGTTGGGCAAGACAAAGTTGTCGGCAGTGGCGTAGAACTCGGGCAGCAGCGTGATGTGCAGGTTTTGCAGCTGAACCTCGGCGTTGTAGTGCTGTCGCAGGGCTAAGAGCATGCGGCTTTGCAGATAGCGCTCCAGCGGCGCAGGCACGGTGAGCAGATAAATGAAGGCAACAGCAACAACGGCAAGGAAGGCCAGCGCTGTCCAAATCAGATTTCGTACGGTGTGGCGTGTGGGCATCGAACACTTACTTTAGATGCAGAAAAACTGAACTATATCGCAAATGCACGCCGAATGTCGGCAACGATTTGCTCCGTAGACTGGGCGGCGTCGACGATCAATGCGTCGTGCGGCTCTTGCAGTGTCTCGAACTGGCTGTGCAACAGCGCCGGATTCATATAGTGGCCATGGCGAGCAGCCAGCCGCATAGCTGCCAACTCCTCGGTGATGCGGAGATACACAAGTTTCACCTCAGGGCTGACGATAAGAATATCGCGATACGATGCTTTCAACGCCGAGCAGGCAAGAACGACATTCTCGCCGGCGGCGATCCAGCCGAGAATTGCGCTGTGCAGGGATTGCAGCCACGGCGCGCGGTCTTCGTCGGTAAGAGGAATTCCGGCGCGCATCTTCGCGACGTTGGCGGGCGAGTGATAGTCGTCGGCGTCAGCGAAGCGCCAGTGCAGCTGCTCAGCCAGAGCGCGGCCAACGGTTGTCTTGCCGGCTGCGGTCACGCCCATGATGAGAATAATCATCGAAACGCAGGATTGCACGCAGACCGACACCGAAGCGTGGTCCTCGACCGACCTAACCATGCGCGGCGGTGATGAACCAGGCGATGGTCAGTCCGATCATGATGACGGCTGTGCCCCAGGCGACGATGTTGAACCACGTGCCATTGATGTACTGGCCCATCAAGTCGCTCTTGTTGATGAGCAGCAGCATAAAGATCAGCACGAAGGGCAGGACCGCGCCGTTCACTACCTGGGAAAGAATGCTGATCTTCACCAGCGGCACATTGGGCAGAAGGATCACAGCACCGCCGGCGATCAGCAGCAACGTATAGAGCCAATAAAAAACCTTGGCGTCCTTGAACCGGTGGCCGACTCCCGACTCGAAGCCCAGACCTTCGCAGACGGTATAGGCCGTCGAAATCGGCAGGATGGAAGCGGCGAACAGCGAGGCGTTGAACAGCCCGGCAGCAAAGAGAATGTATGCGTATTCGCCCGCCACAGGACGAAGTGCCTGCGCAGCATCGGCGGCATCGCGAATCTGGCGCCCGCCGTGGAGATAGAGCGTCGCCGCACAGGCCACGATGACGAACCAGGCCACGATATCGGTGAACAGGCAGCCGATAATGACATCCCAGCGCGATGCCTTGTATTCACGCGGAGTAATTCCCTTCTCCACGATGGAGGATTGCAGATAGAACTGCATCCACGGAGCGATGGTCGTCCCCACGACGCCGATCAGCATGTAGATGTAGGAAGAGTCGTGAAAAGCGCTGATCTTCGGCGGCTTGTAGGTCGCAACGAAGGCTTCTCTCCAACTCGGCCCGGCCAGCATGCCGGCGATGATGTAGGCAAAGTAGAAGAACGATGCCGCCAGGAAAACTTTTTCGACGCTCTTATATGTGCCCTTCACCACCAGCAGCCACACGACCACACCGCGAAACTGGGACGCTGATGTAACGCGAAATGTGAAACAGTTCCAGGCTGCTGGCGATGCCGGCGAATTCACCAACCACGTTGCCGTAGTTGGTGATCACCAGTCCCAGCATCATGAAAAACGTGATGCGCAAACCGTATTCTTCGCGGATAAGATCGCTGAGCCCTTTGCCCGTGACCGCGCCCATGCGCGCCGACATCTCCTGCACCACGATGAGCGAGAGGGTTACAGGAATGATGGTCCAGAGCAGCAGATATCCGAACTGAGCGCCGGCCGCCGAGTAGGTGTAGATCCCGTTGGCATCATTGTCGACATTGGCCGTGATGAATCCTGGGCCGATTACGGCCAGGAACATCAGCAGGCGGATTCTCCACATCTTGAGGCGTCGGGACTCGGGCATGCGATTGCAGGCTTACGGTGAGATGCAAGAAGAACACCCAGAATAAACGCAGGCAGAGAAATGCGCCAACAACTCTCTTGCAACTCAAGAACGTCAAGCGACAGCCGGGAGGAATTACTTCTGCGTGGGAGTGCTGGGAGGGGCCTGAACAACGGCGGCAGCTGGGGGATCGGGCAACGGCCAGACGACGGATACCAGCCACGCCGCGGCCAGTCCTACAACACAACCGAATATGACCTCGGCCATGCGTTGCGCGCCCGCCTTAAGTCCGTTGATTCGCGAGTGGTGTTCGAATCCGGCAGCAATGACGAAGGCGCAGCTGATCGGCGCCTGTCGCCACATAGTCTGAATGCGAACGAAGTAAGAAGACACCAAAACCGTCACCGCCATGGCCAGGGGCAAGGTGATCAGGCGCGCGCCTCCAATAGCAATGAACGCCAGTCCGATAGCACATCCCACCAGCGTGTTGATGACGCGCGAGCGCAGAATCATGAGCGCGGTCTTCATCAAGGGATCGCTGGTGGCCACCATGGAGCTGATGGCCCACACCGGGTTGGCCTCCGCCAGCTCGTGGACGCAAACCCACAGCACCGCCGTAGCGATGAACATGCTCACGGCATAGTGAATGCCATGCATGTCGCCTTTAACGTAACGATCAATGGCCTTGATCATATGCTGGTTAGATCTCCACGTCCTGCTACGGTTCGGCTGCGGCTACGAAGCGATTGTAGCCGCAACAGGAAGAAACTGTAAGCCAGAATTCGGCCTGGCCTCAGACTGGCGTCACAGCAGTTCAAGCGTAAACGTGTTGGCTTCGTCCGTGTGCTCGCTATTTGCACCCTGCTCATGCTGACCGTTGCGATGGGCAGCGGCGACGCCTTGCTATTGGCGAGCACGGAATTGACTGCCGGAATGTCCTTGGCGTTGAGCTGCTGCCATTGCGTCAGGGTCTTGTCGAGGGCATCGCAGTTCTGCTGAATGGCTGTCCGCACCGTGTCCGCCGGCCGCATATCGGCGCTCTCGACACTGTAGATCAGCCGAGCCAGTTCGCGATTGATCGGACCGAAACCAGGAGCTTTCCTGGTGCCGTTTAACACCGCGTCAATCTGCTTGGAGAGTGCGTCGGCAGCCTGCTTGAGATCGGTGCTATTGGCGTTCTTTTGCTGATCGTCGAGAGCGCGGCGCAGGTGAGCGACGGCAAGAAAAGCGTCGTAGCTGGCGGAAATCCCGCGGCTGGCAGAAAGAGCCACATCACGCTGATCCGCCAAATCCTCCTGCGAAGCATGAACGCGCGGATCGAGCTCGATGGTGAGCGGCTGCTGCAATTTCTGTCCGGCGTATTGCAACTCGACTGTGTACTTGCCGGGGGTTGCGAGTGGGCCTTGTGGCTGGAGTCGCGGAGTATCGCCCGGGACCGCGTGATCAGCCAGCGTGTACTCGGTGTATCCCAAGAGCGCGCCGAAGTAGCCGTACGGCAATGTGCGCGGTGCCGGATATCGCAGATTCCAAACGAAGCGGTTCACGCCGGCGGACTTCGTCAGCGCGGTGGGAGGAGCAAACCAGTATTCAGGAGCATTAGCCGGCGGAATATCGAACGGCTTGGGCACGCTGGAATAGCTCGCGACCTCCGTGCCCTTGTCGTCATAAATCTTCAGCGTCAAGTCGGTGTTGGCCGCGTTCATCAGGTAGTAATCGATGAGCGCACCATCGGGCGGATTCTGCCCGGCTGGCGTCTCGGGAGGAAATGGGGTGTCCTCGTAGTTGTCCCAACGCACGCGCATAGCGGTCGCGGGAGGAAAAAGGTGGGTTTTCGTGGTTGTGATCTTGGGGTCGATGGCGCGAATGGAACTGACGTCGTCCAGAATCCAGAAGCTGCGTCCGAAGGTCGAGATCACCAGGTCGTCGCCGTGGACGGTGAGATCGGTAATCGGCGTCGGTGGCAGGTTCAACGTAAGCGGCTGCCAGTGATCACCATCGTCCCAGGAGGCAAACACAGTGGTGTCGGTTCCCGCGTAGAGCAGACCTTTGCGCTTGGGATCTTCGCGCACCACGCGCACCATTTCGTCGGCGGGAAATCCGTTGACGATCTTCTGCCACGTCTTGCCGTAATCATGAGTGCGGAAGATGGCAGGAGGCGTCGATTCCCGCGACGCGCCGACGGTGAGGTAGGCGGCTGCCGGATCGTGATGCGAGGCCTCGATGTAGAGAATCTCGTTTGGCGCGGCGAGACCCGGAGGGGTGACGTTTTGCCAGTTCGTTCCTCCATCGCGAGAGAGTTGCACCAGGCGATTGCTGGTTCCCGCCCACATCATGCCAGCCTGCTTCGTTGAAGGCGACAACGCGGTCAGCGCCGGTGGAGCTTCCTGCCCAGGCTGGTTCTGCTCCCCTTCTTTCTGCTCCTTCTCCACATATCCGGTGAGGTCGGGACTGAGTTCCTGCCAGCTCTTGCCGCCATCGGAGGTCTTCAGCACCATCTGCATTCCGAGATAAAGCAGCGAAGGATCCTGCGGCGAAAATACCAGCGGCGGCATACCGGAACCGCGATATTTATGCCCGCGCTCAAACAGGGTGGCGATCTCGGTCGTCGACTTGTCGTAACGCACCACCGAGTCATACCAGCCGTTGCTGTAAACGTAATTGGGATTTGCCGGATCGGGGGCGATGAAGCTGTACTCCATGCCGCCGAGCGAATACCAGTCCTGCAGCAGAATCTCGCCGTAATCGCTGCGGCTGAGAACGCCGGCTGTTCCGCTGTCCTGCTGCGAGCCGTACACGCGATACGGGAAGAGGTTATCGGTGGAGACGTGATAGAACTGCCCGGTGGGTTGGTTGTACCACGAGCTCCAGGTCTTGCCGGCATCGGTGCTGACGATTGCGCCCTGGTCGACACCGAGGAGCATGCGCGCCGAGTTCTGGGGATCGATCCACAACACATGGAAGTCGTCGCCGCTGGGCGCGCCGACGTAGGCTTCGAAGGTCTTGCCGCCGTCGGTCGAGCGATAAAGCGAAGTCTGCGCTACGTAGACGACATCGGGATTCTTCGTATCGACAAAGACGCGGCTGAAATAAAGACTGCCGATGACGCGCGGATCTTTGCTGGATTGATACCAGTTCGCGCCGGCGTCGTCGGAGCGAAAGAGGCCCTGGTCGAGAATCGCATACAGACGTCGACCACCTGTGTTCGCGGCGACGACAATGCCGGCTCTGGCGCGCGCCTTGTCGGGCAGACCTTTACCGTCGAGCAGCGCCCAGGTAGCGCCGCCGTCGGTCGACTTCACAATGTCGGAGGTGTCGGGAACAGCGTTCGCGCCCGAACCTGCTCCGGGATGGTAAACCGCGGCGTACAGCGTGCTGGGATTATCCGGATCGGAGCACATGTCGACAACACCCAGAGTGGTGTCGTCGGCGTAGACCTTCTTCCACGTCTTGCCGCCATCTTCGGTTCGGAAGATGCCGCGGTTAGCCGTCAAAGCCATAGTCGCCAGCGGACGCCAGAAAATTCCCATGCCAACGGAGTTGCCGGCAACAACGATGGTCCTGGGATTTCGCGGATCGACAATGATGGCCTGAATGTAGCGCACGTCCTGCAGGCCGATGTTGGTCCAGGTCACGCCGCTGTCGGACGACTTGTACAGGCCCTTGCCCGGCATCTGCTCGCCGGTGCCGACATAGACGACGTTGGCAGCCGTAGGATCGACGGTCACGGCTCCGATGGAAGGAACCGGTACGCTGTCGAAGATCGGACGCCAGACGCGTCCGCCGTCGGTGGTCTTCCAGACTCCGCCGCCGGGTGTGCCGAAGTAGTACGTATTCGGATCGCCCGGTACGCCTGCGACCAACGTCACTCTGCCGCCGCGAAACGGGCCGATCGAGCGCCAGCGCAATCCGGAAAAGAGACTACTGCTGGGCTGTTGGCAAATCAGGCTGAGCGGAAACAATGCGATGAGGAAAATCAGGAAGAATAAGCGAATTTGCTGCGGGCGCCGGGTTACGCAAACGTGCATCAAGAGCTCCTGTGCAGTGCACCAGAATACAGATGTCTAGCTTATGGCGCTATATGATTGTGGCGGGGAGCAAGTTGTGCAGGATCGCGGCGCAAAATCGGAGCTTGGCGCGCGGATGAAGAGTGCTGCGGCAAATTCTGCATGCTCAATTCACGTGCGCGGCGTGGTACAGGGCGTGGGCTTTCGTCCGTTCGTCTATCGACTGGCGCAGCAGCACGGCATTTCCGGCTGGGTGTTCAATGGCGAGGACGGGGTCACGATTCATGCCGAGGCGCCCGAGTCCGTGCTTGCGGTTTTTATCGACGCGCTGCAGACGCAGGGTCCCCCGGCTGCATCGGTGTCTGCCATCGAGGTCCAGCCCGCCGAAGTCAACGGGGCACCCGGCTTCGCGATTCATCAGAGCGAGCGCCACGACAAGCCGACCGTTCGCGTCTCGCCCGATCTGCCGGTCTGTGAGGAATGCCTGCACGAGCTGTTCGATCGTGCCGATCGGCGCTATCTCTATCCGTACATTAACTGCACCAATTGCGGACCGCGGTACAGTGTCATCCTCGCGCTTCCTTACGACCGTCCCAACACCACCATGAAGCCGTGGCCGCTGGACGCTTACTGCGATGCGGAGTATCACGATCCGGCAAACCGTCGCTTTCACGCTCAGCCAGTTGCCTGTCCGCAGTGCGGTCCGCATTATTTGCTGAAAGACCACGATTCGCTGAAAGACGACGAAGCGATTGCGCAAACGGTTCAGCTTCTTCGCCAGGGTCAGATCGTCGCTATAAAGGGACTTGGCGGATATCACCTGGCATGTGACGCTCGCAACGCGACGGCAGTCAACGCGCTTCGCGAGCGGAAGTATCGCAAGGAAAAGCCGTTCGCAGTGATGGTCAACGACGTTGCGACTGCGCGAGAGATAGTCGAACTGTCGTCTGAGGCTGAAAAGCTTCTTAGGTCGATCGCGCGCCCGATCGTCCTTGCGCCTGCTAAAGCCGATCTTCCCGGCGTCGCTCCGGACAACGACGATCTCGGCGTAATGCTGCCGTACACGCCGGTGCATCATCTGCTGTTTGCCGCCGGAGCGCCGGATGTGCTGGTGATGACCAGCGCCAACCGCTCCAGCGAACCGATTGCCTACGATGAGCAGGATGCCTTTGAGCGGTTGGCTGGAGTGGCCGATGCGTTTCTGGTGGGTGAGCGCCCAATCGCGCGTCGCGTAGAGGATTCCGTGGCGCGAGTGGGAGCATTTGGTCCGGTTATTCTGCGGCGATCGCGCGGCTACGCTCCGGGAGCGGTCGCCAGCCTGCCGATCGCTCGTCCGCTGCTTGCCGTGGGCGCCGATCTCAAGAACTCCGTGGCCCTGGTGGTTGATGGGCAGGTATTCGTCAGCCAGTACATCGGCGACCTCGATCACTACCAGGCATTTCAGGCGTTTCAGCAGACGATTCGCGATCTGATGTCGATGTACGAAGTGACCTGGGATGATGTGCTGCTGGTGCACGACGCTCACCCGCAGTACTTTTCGACGACCTATGCCCTCAGTCTTCCCGCAGCCGAAAAGCTCGCGGTGCAACACCATCGCGCCCACGTCGCATCGGTGCTGGCAGAGCAGTGCGAGTGGGAGAAGCGCGTGCTTGGAGTGAGCTTCGATGGCACCGGTTACGGCGACGACGGCAGCATCTGGGGCGGCGAGTTCTTCTCCGGCAGCGTACGCGAGGGATTCGAGCGGGTGGCCCATCTGCGGCGCGCAAGCCTTCCTGGGGGAGACGCGGCTGCACAGCATCCGGTACAGGCCGCAGCCGGATTTTTGGCGCAGATCGATGGATTGCCGGATGTGATGCAAGCGCCATTCAACTTCACCTCGCGCTATCAACAGGCGTTGGAGCTGGTGCGGAAAGACGTTCGCAGCTTTGCGACCACTTCCGTCGGGCGGCTGTTTGATTCGGCCGCTGCGCTGCTCGGATTCACGCGCGGTATCACTTTTGAAGGACAAGCCGCGATGTGGGTGGAAGCCCTGGCACGCAAGAGCGCGTCGAGGGCGATTTACTCTTTCCCGTTCGAAAACAGACGAGCTGGATTTCCGTCCTCTGCTGTTGGCGGTTGCCAAGGATCGCAAGCGCGGGCTCGATCCGCGGGACATCGCGCGAGCCTTTCAGCGCGGAGTGGCTCAGGGACTGTCGGACACGATCCGCAAGCTGTGCCGCGAGCGTGAACTGGATACGGTCGTGCTCTCCGGAGGCGTCTTTCAGAACGATTTGCTGCTCTGCGATGTGAGAGACTTGCTGGACGGACAGGGGCTCACAATCTGGACGAACCGCGCTGTTCCGCCAAATGACGGCGGCATCAGCCTGGGACAGGCAGCTCTCGCGTCATTCGCGCTGCGTGGCCACTGAGGGGATTTCTTTCCGGTACATCAGTTGTAACCGTCGTTATCGCAAAATCGGCAGGCCCTGGACCCGGCAGGTTGGTAGAATTGCCGAAATGCGGTCGCTGTTTTGCTTAAGCAGGTACAATAAAGTTCTCCTATGGTTTTGACCTTTCTGACGGCGAGTGCCGGTCATTTGGAGCATTCCGCGCGAATTATTTTATGGTTCGTAGCGGGATTCGGCTCCCTCACCTCGACTGTCTTCTTTGGGATGGTGATGGTCGCGATCCGCCGCTACCGTAGGGCGTCGGAAGGACTACGAGCAGAAATCGAGTCAACACCCGCTATTCTTCTGCCGCCCGTAACCATCCTTAAGCCGGTGCACGGCATGGAGCCGCGACTGGAAGCGACGCTGGAGAGCTTCTTCCGCCAGGATTATCCCGACTTCGAAATCATCTTCGGCGCTCGCAGCCGCGACAATGAAGCGCTGATTGTGGTCGAGCGACTGCGCGCCAAGTATCCCGAGGTGCGCACCCAGGTCGTCATTTCGGGCGAGCCCTCCTGGCCGAATGCCAAAGTATTTTCGCTGGCCAAGATGATTGCCTCGTCGGACAACGATTACCTGGTGATCAGCGATAGCGACGTTCTCGCTGGCCCCGATTTCTTGCGCAACGTGATGCCGCCGCTCCTGAATCCCAAGGTCGGACTGGTGACTTGTTTGTATGAAGGTATTCCAGCGAATGGTCTCTGGTCGCAACTGGAGGCGCTGGGAATGTCGGTGGAGATGCCGGCGGGCGTGATGGTGGCAGAGATGGTCGATGGCATGAAGTTCGCGCTGGGAGCGGCAATGGCGGTGCGCCGCGATGCGATTGAAGCCATCGGCGGCATGCGCGAGACAGCGGACTTCTACTCGGACGATTTCGTGCTGGGCAATCTCGTCGCCGAAGCTGGATTCCAGGTTGTGCTGTCGCAGTACAAAGTCGGGCATGTGCTGGCGGTGCAATCGCTGCGCCGCACCTTTGGCGATCAGCTGCGCTGGATGAAGAGCACGCGCTACTCGCGGCCGTGGGGACACGTTGGCTCAGGCCTGACCTACGCCATGCCATTCGGCCTGCTGGCGCTGCTGCTCGGAGTAGGCCACCACAGTCTGTATTTCGGTGTTGCGCTGTTGGTTCTGGCCTGGCTGAACCGGACGCTCTTGTCGGTGATGGTTGGCTGGGGAATCCTGCGCGATCCCCGCAGCCTGTGGCTGTGCTGGCTGTATCCGCTGCGCGACCTGCTGGGATTCTGTACCTGGGTGGTCAGCTTCACCGGCAATCGATTCTTCTGGCGTGGCGAATTTTACGAGTTTGGCCAGGACGGCCGGATTGCGCCGGTCTATCGGTCGCTTGAGTTCCTGCGCGAGCGCGTTCCCCAAGCCCACGACTAGCTCTCCACACCTCAAGATCTCTTCTCCAATTTCCCTTTGCGCAACCGGAAGCGCAGGCCGCGCCACTCCACGGTGTTGCCGAAAAAGCTGGCAATCCAAATCGCGAGAGCGAGGAAATCGCGGAATGGCAGGAGCCATGCGTCCTTTTCGAAATTCCCATCCTGCAGGACGCCAAGGGCTACGATCTGCGCGGCAGCCAATCGCGTCGCCGGCGGTGACGACAAGCAGGAGCCACGCCCACAATGCCCTCGGCTGCAACAGGAGCGTAAGGATCGCCCACGGCAGACCGAAGGTAACGATCAGGCCGAAATATTGCGCGGGACGGCGGTCCTTGATGTTGCGCGCCCAGCGCATCTGATGCGCCCAGAAATCGCGGAAGGAGTAATCGGGCAGAGCGGTATCGACGACGGTGTCAGCCAGTTCGATCTTGTAACCCCGAGCAGCGGTGCGCGCTCCAAGCTCGTAGTCGTCGCCCAGATAGTCGACCAGCGGCTCCAGTCCGCCAATCTTCGCGGAGAACGGACTTGGTGGTGGCGACGGTCGCGCCCAGGGCGAAGCGAATTCCGCCTTCCATAGCCCGCGCGATCAGCACTCCGCCAGTGAAATCGCTGCTCAGTCCGAGCGACTCAAATCGCGAGCCAATCGATCTTCCCGGCATGCCGCGATACAGCGTCGTTACCATGCCAACGTGCGGATCGGCAAACGGGGCCATCACCCGCCTGAGGTAATTGCGTGGGACGACAATATCGCTGTCGTTGATGATGATGTGCTCATAACGAGCCTGCGGCAGCATCTGCGCGAGGTTGCTGACCTTTCCGTTGAGGCCAAGGACTTCGGGGCAATGGATGACCCGCAGGCTGCGCTCAGGAAATTCCTGCTGCAGTTTTTCGACCAGGGTGAGCGCCAGTTCGCCAGGATCGTGCGCTCCGAAGAGCACCTCGTACTCCGGATAGTTGAGCAGGCAGTGGCTGTGGAACGCGGCGTACATATTCGGATCCAGCCCCTTCAGCGACTTCAGAATGCTGACCGGCGGAGTGAAATCGGAATCGATCGCGCGCCCGAATTCTTTCTGAAAGCGCTTCCCTGCCCAGATCATCATGGCAAAGTAAGCCACGCCGGCTGCGGCCAGCAGGTCGCAGAGTCCCGCTAAGAGAATGGAGGCGGATGACATGAAGAGCTGTTCAGATTAGCAGAGTCGCGGGCCGGGCCGTCGTGTAGAGATGGCCTTTTAGGCCAGCGTCTAAGCCCTATATTTCTCTCTATGCTGAGTCGGCTTCACAGGCTGCGGATAAACTCGTAACGCAATTAGAGGGTAAAGGTCCGTCGGCTGAAGCCGACCCAGACGACTAAATAGGCGGCTTGGACGCTGACCTGAAGGTCAGCTCTACCCGAAAAGCGCAGGTGCATCGGGTTTTTGGTAGTGTCCTGATTCGCAGGACAGTAGCGGCATTCGCAGGACAGTAGCGGCTTTTTCGCGCAGCCTCTTCAGCACCGACTTTTTCAGCAGCCACTTCAGCCGACGGGATAGAAGTCGCATAGCAAGATTCTTAGCAGCCTACTGCGCTCACTTTTTCACCGTGATGCTGTCGGCGATCTTGTTGTACTCCTCGCGCGAGAGGATGTGCTTCTCCAGCAGCTCATGCTCGCTGGAATACGGCCGGCCGGCGATCACGCGATCGGCCGACGCGTCGTCCATCCCCGGAAGGCTCACCAGTTGCGCCTTCGATGCGGTGTTCAGATCGACCGGCTTGTCGGGACCGGGACGAGTCAGCCCGTCCTTTATTCCTTCGGCCACGGCCTTGGTACTGTCCTTAAGCTGCGCGGTGGCCGCCGCAGTCTGTTGCCGAATCTGCTCCGGGCTCTGTGGCTGGCTATTCGTACAGGCGTTACAGCCCGCGAACCAGACAGGAACGGCGCTAATCAGAAGCGCGAGAAGAATGGATCTCACTTGCATGGTCAGTGAGATGCAGAATTGGCGCTATAAGCGGCTTCTTGCCGAGAGTGCAGCGTGGAAAAGGGCACAGTGAGGCTGTGCCCCGTGTGCGGTGCAAATTGCAAACTGCGCGGCCTCGGCCGGCTTGCAGCGCGGCTAATGGCCAGGATGTGTCAGCTCAGACTACGGTGTCCGCAGCGATTCAATCTCTTCCTCGTTGCCTGAGCCGATGAGCGCCGTAATCGAACGGCGCCTCCCGCTGCTACGCCTAGGCGTAGTGCTCAGCGTTCTTGGCGATGAACTCCTGCTTGTCGGCCGGAACCTCTTCGGCTACGAAAACCGAGTTCGTCGGGCAAACCGGAACACAAGCGCCGCAGTCGATGCAGCCATCGGGATCCACATACAGCTGGGTGGCGGCTTCAAAACCGTCTTCGTCCTTCTTGGGGTGGATGCAGTCGGTCGGACAGGCTTCGACGCAAAGTTCATCTTTCGTGCAGGTATCCGTTATGACGTATGCCATGATTGCGCTCTCCCGTATTTGTTTTGCACCGCCCCACATTCAGGACCCGGGCGGCTGGTCCCTTTAGCCAAACCCAATGTACAAATTCCACGACCACGGAGGCGGTGATATGGATCACTGCCCTGTTGTGAGCGGGCGCACAAAGGGGTTCAGGGCGGCAACTTGGCAGATCTTGGCGCGATATCCAACCGACTTGCTGGCCCTCCAATTGCTATTTCCATTACTAATAGCCAATAAAGCCAGCCAAATCGTGGAGATTCGACTCGAAACGTGCGACCCGCCAGGTAAATTTTGCATCTCACTGATGTAGTCCCCGGGCAGTTCCTCCGGCACGTCCTCCGCTATAATCGGCAGTTCGGCTTCGGCAATACAGTAAGGAGCGAGTGAATGCACGCGGGTAAAAAACCCAGAGTGTTGGTCGTGGATGACGAACAAGTCATCGCGGATACGTTAGCCAAGATCCTCGATCTCAACGGTTACGACGCTTCGGCGGTTTACACGGGAACAGCGGCGGTCGAAAGCGCCCGCTCCTTGCAACCCGACTTGGTGATCAGCGATGTCATCATGCCCGACATGAATGGCATCGAGGCCGCCATCAGCATTCGCGGCTTTTTGCCCAGTTGCAAGATCCTGCTCTTCTCCGGACAGGCGGCAACCGCCGATCTGCTGGAGAACGCGCGGGCCCAGGGCCATGAATTCGAGATCCTGGCAAAACCCGTTCATCCTTCAGATTTATTGGCAAAGTTAAAAAGCTAGCTCCGACTGCCCATCTTCGCAGCTGCGAGCAGCCAGCCCGCAGCTCGCCGTCCCCGCCTCTTCTCGCGTAGGCCCCTTGGTCGGGCCGCGCGACTCCCTTCCCCACGCTCACGCTTCCGGAATCGGCTACGAAACCCAATAACTGCACGCGCTCTTGCAGCTGGATTTGTATCTTGGTACATTTGTACCATGGTTGGAAAAGCAGCTCCCCCGATTATCGTCGAACGTGTGCAAACCGGCGTGCGCATCGAGAAGCGCCTCTTGAAGGTCTTGAAGGCGCTGGCGGAACTGAAGGATCTGACCCTGGGCGATCTGCTGGAAGGAATCGTTCTCCACGCCTTCGAAGGCAAGGCGCCATTCTCGGCACAGACATTGAAGGAAATCGAACAACTGCGCGGCATCTATGGCCTCACCCTCAAGGCCGCCGACAGCCATCAACTCAAGGAGCATCACCGATGAAAGCCGAACTTCTCCTACACAGCATCACAGTGCTGTTTGGCATGGTCGCCGTCTGTGCCGCGCAAAGCCACCAGGCGGCAACGTCCGATCCAGAGCTCGCCCACACGCGAGTGGAATTTCACTTCGTCGCCGACGGTTCGTTCGACCAGGTGGCACCGCTCTTCGGCGCGAATGAAGAGCGCAAGTGGGCCGCAGACTGGAATCCGCAGTTCATCTATCCCACGCCTGCGCACGACCAGCCTGGAATGGTCTTTCGCGTGGCGCATGGCGATCACTCCAGCATCTGGGTCAACACCGCGTTTGATCTCGCTGGGCGGACACATCCAGTATTCCTATGTGCTCAATGACGCGATGGCCACGCTGATCGACATTCATCTCACGCGAGACACTGCGCAGAAGACCGGGGTGACGGTCGTCTACGAACGCACCGCGCTAATGCCCGAAGCCAATGAACACGTGCAGCACTTCGCCAAAGGAGATGCGAAAGCGCAGAAGGAATGGGAAGAGGCGATCAACGGATATTTAGCGAAGCTGCGCGGAGCGGCCGCAGCGAAATGAGATCCTGCAGAGCCAGGCAGGTATGGAACGCCGTCTTGAAGCGTACGTCTGACACGGGTGGAGCACGCCTTCAGGCGTGCATGTAAGAACTCCTTACTGGATCCGGCTTTAGCCGCTGAGGTGAGCGCGAGTCTTACCCCCGGGGCTAAAGCCGATTTCTTTCTTGCGTCTATGAATGCACTGCTGAAGCAGTGCTCCACCCATGACAGCCTTCCGATGTTGTGGAAGAGCGTGTGGCGTGAAGAGCGAAGAGCGAGTAGCGAAGAGCGACCTGCCTACAGTTCCCTTCTACCCTCCATCGCTTTCTGCATGGTGACTTCGTCGGCGTATTCGATGTCGCTGCCGACGGGAACGCCGGTCGCGATGCGCGTCACTTTCACTCCGGAAGCGCGGAACAATTGCGACAGATAGGTCGCCGTGGCCTCGCCTTCAATGGTGGGGTTGGTGGCCAAGATCAGCTCGTCGATACTCGACGACTCAACTCGTTTTGCAAGATTGGTGATGCGCAACTGCTCTGGGCCGACTCCGTGCAGCGGCGACAGCGCGCCATGCAGCACGTGATACACGCCGTTGTAGTGACGTGTCTTCTCGATGGCGCCGATGTTCGTCGGCTCTTCGACCACGCACACCAGCCGCTGATTGCGCGTCGGGCTCACGCAATACACGCAGGGATCGATATCGGTGATGTTGTTGCAGACGGAGCACAGCCGAAGGCTGGCCTTCACTTCGCGAATGGCGCCGGCGAGCAGCTCGGCGTCCTCATCGCTGGCGCGCAGGATGTGGAAGGCGAAGCGCTGCGCCGTCTTGCTGCCCACGCCGGGCAGCTTTTTCAGTTCTTCTATGAGTCGAGCCATCGGCTCGGCAAATCTGGACACGATTCTTACCTCAAGAATCGTAATTACACCACGGAAGCACGGAATCACGGAATCAAGTAATCAGGTCTTACTTTACAAAAACCGAAGACAGAGAAAAGCACTACACGCCTGTCTTTACAGATCGACTTCGCATATTTCCTCTGTGCTCTCCGTGCTTCCGTGGTGAAAAGCGTTTTACATCCCCGGCAGTCCCATGCCGCCGAGCATACCGCCCAGGCTGGACTTCAGCGCCTCGTCCACTTTGCGTGAAGCTTCATTCACCGCCGCGACCACCAGGTCCTGGAGCATCTCGATATCGCCCGACTTCACGACCTCGGGCTCAATGGTGATGCTCTGCAGCTGCTTCTGGCCGCTCATGCGGACGGTCACGCTGCCGCCGCCCGAGGAGGCTTCGACGGTGATCTGCTGCATCTTCTCCTGCAGCTTTTCGGCTTGCTGGCGCGCTTGCGACAGCATCTCCTGCAAATTGAATCCGTCCATATGGCCTCAAAAGTAAGCGACGTTTTCACCACGGAGGCACGGAAAGCACGGAATTCTTGAAGCAATTATCTTCGGTGTCTCGAATCAGCCCTGGATTGAAGATACTTCAGCAAACGCGACAATCCTTGTCTTTCAATTCAATTCCGTGTGTTCCGTGCTTCCGTGGTGAACCTGTTCCTTATCCCCGATCTTTCTGATCGATCACGGTCCGAATTTCGGCGCCGAACTTTTCCTGCATGCGCTGCACGATCGGATCGTTCAAGGCGCGGCTGCGCGCACCAACGCCATTCGCCGGACGCGGCGCCGCTGGCGCCTTATTCACGACCGGCGTTCCGCTGATCATCTTGAACTTCATCGGCTGCTGCGCAGCCTGGCTGAGAGCAGCCTGAATGATGCGCTTCGGCTCCGCACCGAGAGCTACGTCGATCAGCACCTGCGACATCCCAACCTTCACCGTAACTTCCGCGCCGCGCACCAGCCATTCGCCCTCTTCCAGATTGTGCGCCAGCACGTGCTGTCCGGTCTCTTCCAGCGCCGTTAGAACCGCGTTGCGCAGAGCATCCAGTGAAAACTCACCATTGGCTGTTTCCGCGTTGGCATCCGACTCAACAGCTACCGCGGTTGCGACGCTGCTCGCCACTTCCATACTTTCCATGGATGAGCTGACCCCGACCGGTGATGCGTCGGCGATGGGCGACAACGGAGCAGGACGTTCAGAAAACTCAGCTTTGGGCTCGCCCTTGCGTGCGCGATCAGCCTCGAATGGCGACGGCCGCGTGAACGGCGATGCCGCGGGAGCTCGCGAAGACGGTGGCTCAGCCGCGCTGGTCCGAGCGACGACACCTCCCCGCCCCAGCTGTGAGGCCGAGCCTGCCGATCGGGCGGGCGATCCTCCGCCGCTCGCTTTTGCTTGAGCCGCCTCACCGCTCAGCAATTCTTCCAGCGGGAGCAATCGCTGCACATGCACCAGCTTCAACAGCCCCAGCTCAAGATGGAAGCGCTGCTCCTGCTTGTAGCCGAGGTCGCTATGAGTACGCAGCATAATTTGCATGAAGCGCGACAGATCTTCTTCGCTGAAGCGCTCGGCAACGCGAGCAACACGAGCGCGCTCATCGGCGGAAATCTGCAATACCTGCGAGTCGGCTCCTGCCACTTTGGCCACCAGCGCATTGCGCAGGAATCGCAGCATCTGTCGCGCGAAGTGTTGCGGGCTTTGGCCTTCCACCAGCAAGCGGTCGACGGTGCGCAGAACATCTTCGCTGGAGTTGCGCGCAACCGCGTCCATCACGTCCTCCAGCACCTGCGAAGAGACGGTGCCAACCAATCCGCGCACCACATCAGCGCTTAATGTCGTACCGCAGCAGGCGATTGCCTGATCCATGATGCTCAGCGCGTCGCGCATGGAGCCGTCGCCCACCTCGGCCAGCATCGCCAACGCATCGTCATCGGCTTTAATTTTTTCCTGCTTGGCGATGTCGCGCAGCTGGCCAACGATGTCGTCGAAGCGCACGGCGTGAAAGCTGAAGTGCTGGCAGCGCGAGCGGATGGTCTGCGGAATATCCTCCGGCTGCGTGGTCGCCATCATGAAGACGATGTGGCTGGGCGGCTCTTCCAGCGTCTTCAGCAGCGCGTTGAAGGCAGCATCCGTGATCTGGTGCGCTTCGTCGAGAATATAGATCTTGAAGCGATCGCGCGCAGGACGGTAGCGTGCAGCCTCGCGCAGTTCGCGGATCTCGTCGATGCCACGGTTGGTTGCCGCGTCGATCTCGATCACATCGACGGAGTTTCCGGCACGAATCTCGCGGCAGGAATCGCACACGCCACAGGGCTCGGGCACAGGATGGTCTTGCGATTGGCAGTTGAGCGCCATCGCCAGAATGCGAGCGATGGTCGTCTTGCCGATGCCGCGGTGTCCGCTGAAGATGTAGCCGTGCGCGATCCGGCCCTGCTCGATGGCATTCTTCAGGGTACGGGTGACGTGGTCCTGCCCGATGACGTCAGAAAATTTTTGCGGCCGGTATTTGCGGGCGAGAACCTGGTAACTCATGGAGAGAAGCTTCGATTATACGGTGCGCGGCTGTGGAACGGGAGACTGAGATAATCGGATCAGGCAGAGTGACTCAGCGCTTTTTCCCGGCCCCGTTTCTGCCGGCGCCGTTCTTCTTCGCCGCCAGCTCGGCCTGCTTTTTCTTGCGCGCCTCGACGCGCTTTTGCCTGCGTAGCTCTTCGACCGTGTACATGCTCCCGCGGCATGTTTTGCTGCCGCAGTAACAAGGAGCGGCATCGTCGCCGTCGTAGAGGCAATAGTCGTAAGTGAGCTCTTCGTCGGCCGTGATATCGCGAATGCTGGAGATGTAGACGCGGTCGCCTTCTTCGTCGGTCTCGCAATTGGGATCGCAGGAATGATTCACGAACATGGCCATACCATGTCCATCGATCACCACTGCGCCGTCGCCCACTCCGAAGAGGTAGGTGAACTCGCGGCCTTCGTAGCGCTGGTCGCCCTGCGCCTTGGTGATGCGTTCTCCGGTGTATTCCAGGATGCGCGTGCCATTGGGGATGTCGTCCAGGGTGAAGCATCCGGCGGCATGAATGTCGGAGGAGCGAATAACGAGGCGAGGCAAGTGTCGTTCTCCCAGGGTGTGGTGGAGGCAGTATAGCGTATCGCCCCGCGGCCCAAGTCGTGGCGTGATCTGTCGTGCCATTTAACAGAACTGTCATCTTGCGAAATAGCGAAACCCCAGCTTGTCTGATCTGTGCCGCACTCAAGGGGCTGCGTCACAAGGCTGTGTGCAGTCGGCAGTTCACTTTGCCGGTCACTTTCGTTATCTTGGATGGGTATTTCCTGGAGGAGTTATGGTGCATGTTCTCATTCGCCACAAGGTCTCGGACTATAACCGCTGGAAAGAAGCTTTCGATTCCCACATGAACGTACGCAAGCGCGCCGGAGAAACCGGCTACCGCCTGTTTCACAATGCGGAGGACTCGCGCGATATCACTCTGCTGCTGGATTGGGGGACAGTCGAAGAAGCGCGCAAGTTCATGAACTCCGAGGAGCTGCGCACTGCGATGGCCAATGCCGGCGTGGTCGGCGCTCCGGAGATTCAGTATCTGGAGGATGCGCGCAGCGTGCACCGCACGTCAGCCGATTAGCATTAGGCGTCACGCAGATTTTTTTCACCGTCCTCTTGACACCGCGCTTGGTCTTGCGCTCCAAATCCGAATCGCGCAGGCGGGCGCGATTCGGTTCGATACTCAGCGTCACACGCAGTTCGGGAACCGCGAAACGTCAGTGTTGGCGCGAGTTTCGCGCTGCCCTGCTTCTTGTCAAGAGGCCACGAAAAAAATATTCCCCGATGCTCAAGATTGCTTTTGGCGAACGATTGACAAACGGCTCGCGCCAATTAAAATACCCGACGACTCTCCGAAGAACGATTTGCACTGTGACAAGCTCAACTCAAAGTTACGACGTTCTCCTGCAAACTGATTTTCCCGACTTGCAGCTTTACGCCAGCGGGAAAGTTCGCGACCTTTACAAGGTCGGCAACGATCACCTGCTCTTCGTAGCCACCGACCGCATCTCGGCGTTCGACTACGTGCTGGCCACCGGCATCCCGCAAAAGGGACGCGTGCTGACGCAGCTGTCTCTGTTCTGGTTCGATTTCCTGAAGAACATCGTTCCCAATCACCTGGCGACCGCCGACGTGCACAAATATCCGGTCGAGCTGCAGAAGTATGCCGCACAGTTGCGCGGCCGCTCGATGCTGGTGGTGCGCGCCGACATGATCGCCATTGAGTGCGTGGTGCGCGGCTATCTTTCGGGATCGGGCTGGAAGGAATACAAGACCAGCGGCGAAGTCTGCGGGATCAAACTTCCGTCGGGCCTGAAGGAATCGGACAAGCTTCCGGAGCCGATCTTCACGCCGGCAATCAAGGCCAGCAGCGGTCACGACGAGAACATCTCGTTCGATCACATGGTGCAAGCTGGCAGGACGCGAGTTAAGCGAGCAGCTGCGCGATCTGAGCGTGAAGATCTATCAGACGGCTGCCGATTACGCGGAAACGCGCGGCATCATCATTGCCGACACCAAGTTTGAGTTCGGCCGTACTCCCGGCGGGTTGGTACTGGCTGACGAAGTGCTGACGCCGGATTCATCCCGCTTCTGGCCGAAGGACAAGTACCAAGCCGGGTGGTGCGCAGGATTCCTTCGACAAGCAGTACGTGCGGGACTATCTGGAAGCCATTAAGTGGAACAAACAGCCGCCGGCGCCGGGATTGCCTCCCGAGGTGGCGGCCAGAACCAGTGAGAAGTATGTTGAGGCGTACACCCAACTGACGGGCCATCCATTGCCCGCGTAGGTGCAAGCCGATGATGGGCCTTTCGATCCTCGATTGGGCGATTGTGCTCGTTATTGTTTTGTCGACCTTGCAGGCCATCGCCGAGGGATTCTTCCACGAGTTCTTCGCGCTGGCCGGTACGGTTGTTGGTTACTTAGCAGCCGCCTGGGAATATCACCGTCTGGCCGCATGGTACGCGCATTATGTGACCTCGCAGTGGACGGCGGATATTGCGGGGTTCGGCACCATCTTTCTTGCCATCGTGTTGCTGGCAGGATTGGTGGGGCGGTTGGCGCGCTGGGCGGTACATGGGATCGGGCTGCGATGGTTCGATCGTTTCCTGGGTGGAGTATTCGGGTTCATTCGAGGATTTGTAGTTAGCGCCGTGATCGTGCTGGCACTGGCTGCATTCGCTCCTCAGTGGGGACTACAGCAGTCGCGGATAGCGCCGGTCATGCTGGTCAGCAGCCGCGCCCTGATCTGGGCAGCGCCGGCGGAGTTACGACAGCGCTTCTGGGACGGCTGGAACCTGCTGCGCGCAGTGCCGCAGCACATGCCGACCAGTAAGTCTGGCGAATAGCGTGGTGTAAAAGCGCAAGGATGAGACCAACACTAGCGGAGAGAGGCGTCGTGAAAGATCAACTGGAAGCTCTGATTGTGCACATGTACCGGAGTGGTATCACGTATTCCGAAGCGGTCTGCGAATTCAAGAAGAAATTCATCCTGACAGTTCTGCAAGACAGCAACGGGAATCAGTGCAAGGCGGCGCGCCAGCTGGGCATGCACCGCAACACTCTCAGCCGCACCATCGCCGATCTTAAGCTCGACGCCAAAGCACTGCGCAATGGGGGACGACGCCCTCCCCGTAGCGCGCATAGCTTGCCTGCGGAAAGAAAGGCCGTGCGCTAACGGCTCGACAGCCGGGATACGCGCGGCGCGCACGCTTCGCCCTTCTGAGCAGCTTTTCTGATACCAGCGGAGTCGTGCACGAACGAAAAAACAGAAGGAGCGGCAGTTCGCCGCTCCTTAAGTCTGCGATTCGCTCAAACTTACTGCTTGTGCGTAGTGGTGTGGTGTACCGGCGCGCTGGTCGAAACCGGATTGCCCTTGCTATCCAGCAATACGCCTTCGGTCATGGTCATCATGAACGGATTGGGCGTGTAGCTGGTCACCGTTCCCTGAAAGTTAATGAGCGTACCCGCCGTGGGCGACAAGCGTGCAGGGATCGGCTTGGCCATATTCAGCGTGATGTCCGCCTTCTTGGCCTCGATGTCATCCTCGCTGCCGGCTAACTGCACGGTGGTGGAGGTGGCGCTGATTACGTTGGCTCCCAGCTTCACCGCCTTGTCTTTGATGGCATTCCACACCGTGTCGGCGGCCTGTTGATTGCCGGACGACAAAACCAGTTCCCACTCCGCAAAGCTCATCTGGACGGGAGTCTTCTGCTTGACCAGATCGGCAGCCTGTTCCGCAGGTGACGGAGGAATGTACTGCTTCACCGTGAAGCCGGCCGGCGGCATCACGCTGGAGGACGCCTTCGCCTGATTCACGATGTCATCCCAGCCCTGATCCGAGTTGGTATAGCGCACGTACTTTTTCTTTCCGTAGTCCAATATCGTCTGCTGGGTCCCGCCCTGGGCTAGCATCGCAGCCTTCACAATGAACCAGAATCCGGCCGGGTTCATGGGTTTGGCTTCGAGGTCGGCAGTGGCCAGCGGGTAGATGTCAGCAATGTTCGGCTGCGACTCCCACGAGACGGCCTCCTGCATATCCTTCTGCGCGGTTGGGAAATCCTTTGCCTGCAGAGCGGCGAAGCCGACAGCACCGTCGAAGATAGCTCCCGTTTCATTGTGCAGCTTGGTGAAGTCAGCGTCGCTCATGCCGTCAGGCTTCTTCATAGTCTGCAGCGCCTGCAAACCCTGCGTGCCATACTGCTTGGCTTTGGCGAGGTTATCGGCCATTTGCGGACCGCCCTGCGAAGCCAGGGCGCGGTAGTTGTAAGCCAGCAATGCCAGAGCCCGAATGTTGTTGGGATTGGATTGCAGCACGCGGGTGGCGGCGTCCAGCGCCTTCTGCGCGTCGTTGGCCTGCTGATAGGCAACCATCAGCAACTCCAGGGCGTCTTCCTTCATCACCGTGTTGGGATAGGTCTGCAGGAAGGCTTCCAGCGCCTGCGCCTTTTGCGCGGGATTCTGCTGTTGGATGGCGTTCACATAGGCGTTATATTCCGCCGGATCCTTGATTTCCTTCTTCTGCTGCGACGCCTGCCCCGAGGCGGCGGGCTGGCCGGCTGCTTGCGCTACCGATTGCTGGACCAGCGCCGCACTGGCGAGCACCAGCAACATCATGACGAGCGACTTCTTCATTCGGTTGGCTCCTCGATTCTGGAGAACTAAGTACGGTATCTGCTTACAGGACTGCACGGCCCGAGACAAACTCTCATTATCGCAGCGCAGCATGATAACAAGCAAAGTTATCTGCGTCCCTGGCCCTTCATTGCTGAAGTGGGATTGCAAAACAGCAGAGACGGGGATTATATGTACCCGCCTGCGTGTAAGGCAAGATGCTTACCACTTTACACGATTTCGGGTGTCGCTCGAATACCAGCCACTGCAACACACAACACCATGGCCCATTTCGAGCCTGGAGACAGACCAATCAGTCAAGTCAACGCCAAATGAGGGCTAACGTGAATTTGCATCTACGATTGCCTGGCGAAAATCTGACCAGCAGGAGAATGCTGTGATGGAACGAACAGATTCGATCTCGTTGTCGGGATCGGTAGCTGTGGTGACAGGTGGTGGCCGGGGCATCGGCTACGCTATCGTGCAACGGTTGGCTGCGATGGATGCAACGGTGGTCCTTAGCAGCCGTGATGAAGCGCGTGTGCGGCAGGTGGCGCTGGATCTCACGAGTCGCGGGCATAGCGCCGAGGGCGTGGCCTGCGACTTGACCGATCTCGCCAGCGTGGAAGCGCTGGGCGAACATCTTCGCAGCAAGTATGGCCGGGTCGACATCCTGGTAAACAATGCCGGCATCGGCGGCCCTCCCGGAATGATGCTGCACGAATTGCCGCCCGACGACTGGGAGGCGATCTTCAACACCAACCTGCGCGGTGTGTATTACATGATGCGAGCGGTGGTTCCACTGATGATCGCCGCCGGAGCCGGACACGTTATTAATATCTCGTCGCTGGCGGGCAAGAATCCCCTGCCTCGCGGGGCCGCGTACTCAGCGTCCAAATGGGGACTGAACGGGCTGAGCTATGGAGTTGCGGAGGAACTGCGCTCGCAGAACATTCGTGTTTCCGTGATCTGTCCCGGGTCGGTGGATACCGACTTCAGCCCGCGGCGACATGGCAAAGACACGCAGAAGATGCTGAAGCCGGAAGATGTGGCGCACGCGGTCGCGATGCTGGTGACGCAGGAGCCGCAGTCGTTCATCAGCGAAGTGCTGATTCGGCCGACACAGAAGCCTTAGCAGAACGACACGAACTTTCATATCCGTAACCCCTTTGTCAGGGATGGGCACCGCCACAGGCCTATAATCAAGGATTCTGCTTCACCAGTCCTCATTCCTGGACGAACTTCATACAGATCGGATCCGCAGACATGAGAAAAAAACTGATTGCCGCTAATTGGAAAATGTACAAAACTCCGGAGCAAGCCGCCGCATTCTTGCGCGATTTTCTGCCTATGGTGGCCGATCACACCCGCGACGAGATTGTGGTGTGCACGCCCTATATCGACCTGCAGATTTCCATCGAAGCGGCGCGGGGATCGAATGTCGCGATTGGCGCTCAGAATGTGCACTGGGCAAAGGAAGGCGCGTTCACCGGCGAGATCTCGGTTGGGATGCTGGGTGCGCTCGGGGTTACGCATGTGATCATTGGCCACTCCGAGCGGCGGCAGTACTTCAACGAAACCGATGACACGGTGAACCGCAAGCTGGAGATCGCGCTGGAGCATCATCTGACGCCGATTGTGTGCGTGGGCGAGGTGCTGGAAGAACGCGAAGCGGGCCTGACGGAAGATGTGCTTCGACGGCAATGTATGCGCGCGTTTAACGGCATCTCGGCGCGCAAAGCCGCCAAGCTTACGGTTGCTTACGAGCCGGTATGGGCCATCGGCACGGGCAAGACTGCGACTCCGGAGATGGCGGTTGACGCGCATTCCGTTATTCGGCACGAAGCCAGTAAGACGTTTGGCGATGAGTTCGCGGAGGATCTGCGCATTCTGTACGGCGGCAGTGTGAAACCGGAAATATGCACGGCTCTGCTGTGTGAGGAGGAGATCGATGGCGCGCTGGTCGGCGGCGCCAGCCTGGATCCGGCATCGTTTGCGGAGATTGTGAAGTACTAAGACGGACCGTGGATTTCTAGTGGAGGTCCAGAGCCATCTTGAGCGCACGATCAAGTTCCGAGAGTTTGCTCGGGGACAGCGAACCTACGTAGCTCGTAAGATCTGCCTTGTTCACACTCGTCAGGTTATCGCACATGATCCAACTGGAGTGTTTCAAGCCTTCATTCGCCCTCATTGAACGGGTGCTTCTGAAGTACTTCCGCGACCGCCTACGCGCTGCCTTGAATGCGCGTGACTTACGGCGAATTAACCAAGCAGCGGACGAGCTAAACGCGGAGGCACTGGACGTACTTCAATACCAGGTGCCAATCGACTGGTCCGCGGACTGATCTGAGAGTAGGCGACGATGAAACGAGGCGACCTATATCGCGTTTACAAGCCAGGAGGCGACGATCCTAAACGCTAATCGCACGTTCGTTGTGGTAAGCCGGCAGGCACTCGTCGACTCCAGGTACACCAGCGTAGTCTGTGCTCCCATATTCAGCCGGGGCATGAGCAGAACATCCGCACTGCAGCTCACCGGTACAAAAGGAAAGGTTTGCTATACTTATTTTGCCTCTACGTTTCTGCTTGGACCCCGAGATGCCTCGCATCCGGAGCGTGTGCGGAAGTGGTGAAATTGGCAGACACACCATCTTGAGGGGGTGGCGCCGAAAGGCATGGGGGTTCAAGTCCCCCCTTCCGCACCATACCTCACGCCAGGTTGTCAGTTACGTTTAGAGATCCCAATTGCGGATGAGTTGGCGCGCCTGCGCGCACGCCGCTGGAAGAGAGAGTTGAAAGCTACATGGTAGCCCTGATTACCGCTGTTCACATTATCGTCTGTGCGTTCCTGATCATCGTGGTGCTGCTGCAGAGCGGCCAGAGTGGCGACATCGCTGCGGCCTTCGGCGGCATGGGCAGCCAGACCGCATTCGGTACCCGCACCGCCGCCACCGTCCTGACCAAAGCGACCACCTGGGCGGCCATCATCTTCATGTTGACCTCGATTACGCTGTCGGTATTTGCGGCACGCCGCTCGCATCACACCGGCTCGGTACTGGAAGGGACGCGTTCAGCGCCCACCAAGTCTGCTCCGGCGACGCCCAAGCCGGCAGCCCCCAGCCACTAAGAGCTGCTTGATATCAATTCCCAGCCTCCGCATTTCGCGGAGGCTTTTTATTGGGCAGGCGATCAGCTGACGAGATAGTCCATCGCCTTCTCGAGTGTGTTGAAGACCGGAAAGTCTCGTGCGGAGAAGTTGCAGATGGAATCGTAAAGCGTCTTGGGCAGATTGTCGGTGAGCACCCACGCCGCGCGCTTGATATGCGGCCGGTCCAGCGCAGTCGAGATCTTGATCTCCTCCGCCGCTTCACGATTGAACTCTGCGCCGGTAAAGTCGGCAACCACCAAGACCGACCGCAAGGGCTCGCCAGTAACCACGCCAGGAACGTGCTCCGCGATGGTGGCTACATCTTCCGCGGAGCAGTTAGTGAAGTCCAGCAGCAGAATGCGCTGGTCGCGATGGGTCACGAACCGAATTCGCTCCACAAGCTTCTCCTGTCCAGCGGGATCGGCACAGAACCCTGGCCCGGCGTTTCTTCGCGGGCGGGTTGGCGCAGTTTACTGCAGAATTCGCGCGAAGCTCAAGAGGAGACTCTCCTCGTGGCGCGGAGCACGAAGCGTTTTCCCGCTCTCATCATGCATGCGCTGCGACGAAACAATATCCCTATCGCAGATTCGTCGGGCAGGTGAAGACCGGGGCGAGGAGCATGCAAGATCGGCGTTCTGGCTGCTTCGCCGTCGCGGCTACTCCTTCTATTTTCCTGCCAGAAGATCCAGCTTCTCGATGATGGGTGGCTTGGCCAGCAGCTCGGGCGCCTTTGCCATCAAGGCTGCGGCGATCGGTCCGGACAGATGCGCCTGGCGTCCGGCTTCGTCATTGAAGGTATCGAAGATCCCGAATGTGGAGGCGCCGATCCGAAACGCGAACCACGATATCGTTCCCGGTTCGTCTTGCGCCAGAGGCAATGCGCTGCGAAGGAATTCAGCCACTTCCTCCTCTTTGCCAGGTTTCGCCTCGAGTCGCACCAGAAGAGATAGTTTCACCATTTTCGTACTCCTCGTTGAGCCGCGTGTGAAAGGGATATGGAGTGCTGTGAACCACGCTTGGAAAGAAACACAGTCGCTCCGAAGGGAGTCACCGGGCAGCGGGTTGTAGCGCCTCGTCCATCACGGCCTTCAGGTGGTCGAGCACTTCCTGAACCGTCAAGGTATACATCTCGCGGCCATTGTCCTCACCCGACTCGATCGCCCACTTCAGATAATGTCCGGCAATCTGTACCGCCATGGGATCGGTAATGATTTTGCCGGTCTGCCGGTTGTACTCCACCCATGCGGGATGCGGCAGCGCAATCCAGACGGGCCGATCATCAACCAGGAACTTGATGTCAACCGCATCCGCGTGGCGCGTCGCAATCGCGACAATCAGCGCCTGATAACGAACATGCAATCGCGTGCCCGACCAACGATCGACAGCTTCGAAGTCGTCATACATATCCAAGAATGATATCTGACGGTCGTGCAGGCGGGCAACGGAACGCCCCAAGACGGTAGTGTCTCAGTTTTGAAATCAGGTCCTACGCGATATTGAACCAGCGGTAGACGAGCCACATCTCAAATACCCCAAGAAGAACCATTACGATTCTTAATATCCCTCGCCCTGCTATTGCGAAAGGGATTGATGTTAGGGCTGTTGATTCCGCAGTCCACCATCCGGCCCAAAAGACTTTGAGCCTTAGTCCGTGCGGCACATCCCATATCCATCGATCAGCCGCGAAGAATACGGCGGGGGCAACCAATAGCAACATCCCCGCGATATTCAAGCATGTGTTCGGCAAAGGAATGTAGCGAGCGTTCCACGTCAGCAATTTTATCGCCCTCCTGCCATCCCCCGCCAATTTCAAACTGAGACACTACCCCAGGACGCTTTGGTTGCAGCGGTCTCCCAGGTCTCGAAAAACGCGAGACCTGGGGCACTCCGATTTCAGGCGCGTTCGTGCGCCTCGCCCAGCTGGACCAGCACATTCATCTTCCTGCGCCCGCGGTAGATGGTAACGGTGACGGTGTCGCCGGCGCGATGCTTGTTCATCGAATTAGCCAGATCCTGCTGATCGCCGATGGGGTCGCCGTTGATGGCGACAATCAGATCGCCGCCAATCATGATCGGCGTTGCGCCGAGATACGCGCGCTCCGTCCCACCCTTCAGGCCGGCATGCTCAGCCGCGCCGCCCGGCAGTACGCGCACGATCAGAACTCCGTTGTCAGCGGGCAGACCAATCTCCTGCGCCAGCTCCGGCCCGATCGGCAGCGAGACAATGCCCAGCGACGGCCGCTTCACTGAGCCCAGCGTGATCAGATCGCTTAGCACAGCTTTAGCGGTATTGATCGGAATTGCGAATCCGATGCCCGCGCTCTGATTCGAGCCGCCGGTCGCGATCATGCTGTTGATGCCGATCACTTCGCCATGCGAGTTGAGCAGCGGCCCGCCGGAGTTGCCGGGATTGATCGCAGCGTCGGTCTGAATGGCTTCATCGATGTACGCGCCTTCGGGACTGCGAATCGGGCGCAGCGAGCTGATGATGCCGCGCGTCATCGTCCCCGAGAGTCCGAAAGGATTGCCGATCGCAAATACTTTCTGCCCAACCTGCAGGTTCTTCGATTCGCCTAGCACAGCCGGCGTCAAATCCGGTGCCTTGATCTGAACCACCGCCAGATCATGCCCGCGATCGCGACCAATGACCGTGCGCCTTGTAGGTCTTCTTGTTGTGCAGCGTGACTTCGACCTGCGCGGAATCTCCCACAACGTGGTAGTTGGTCAGAATATGCCCGTCGTTGTCGATGATGAAGCCTGATCCCTGGCCCTCCTCCGGCACCGGCCCCGAAGAAGAGATCGTAGGCAACCGTGCGCGACGTGATGTTTACCACCGATGGAATGGCACGGTGATAGACCTCGATATTGTTCTGCTCTTCCGGGTCAAGCTTCTCCGGACCAGCCGCCTGGCTGATCTCGACGTGGGTGGGACGCGAGATGATGTCCGCAGCCGGGTTGGTTCCCTGGTGATGGGTGGTGAACCAGTAGAATGCGCCGGCCAGAATCACGCCCAGGAGGAACGGTCTTGCGAATCTCATGCTTTTATGATGTTTCCAATCAACTGAAATTCGGGACAGCAGATAGACGTGTCCCTGACAAAAGTGTAACGAAATCGGCGGGATTTGCGTATCTCGGCTGATATCGCCGCGGCCTTTCACGCAGCCGATGATCCTGAGGGCTACCGCGTCGCCAGCGTTTGCAGTTCCACCCAGATCTTTTCTACCTGCTGTTCGGTTTCGTCCAACGATCCGGAGTTGTCGATGATGTAGTTGGCATGTCTGGCTTTCTCATCATCGCTGAGCTGAGCGGCGCTGCGGCGCTCGACTTCAGCTCGCGCAGCATCCAATGAGACGCCCGCGCGGCCGGCGTAGCGCTCGACTTTGCGCTCGAAATCGCAGGTAACAACGATGAGCTTATCGAAGTCGCTCGCGGCTCCGGCTTCGATGATGAGCGCCGCTTCTACAACCGCAATCGCGTGCGGATCGGCGCGCTCAACTTCGTTCATCCACTGGTTTTGGGACTCAATGACCGCCGGATGCACGATGGCATTCAGCTCAGCAATGCGGTTCGGGAAAACGATGTTGGCCAGACTGGCGCGATTGACGGTTCCGTCATCACTCAGAATCTCGCGGCCGAAGCATCGCAGGATCTCGTCGTAAACTGCGGTTCCCGGCGAGTAGAGTTGGTGCGCCAGAGTGTCGGCTTGAAGCAGGCGCGCACCTCGCTTCGCCAGCATTGCGGCGACGGTTGACTTGCCGCAGGCGATACCGCCTGTCAGTCCTACGCGCAACACGACTCACCAGAAGCAGTAGTCGATTTGAGCAGCGGCAATAGCATGAGCAGGTTGGATCTCACGCAGTATATAAGGCGCGGACGAGCTGGCATATCAGTGCAGATTGGGAGGTCCTATCTGAATCTCGGTCGGTCCGCTTTCCGGATGATGCAGAATCTGTTGCGCCATATCGTCGGTGAACTCAGTTGAATTGGAAAGCATGACAATCCCGATCTTGCTCCGCGGCTCGAAGCCCACAAACGAGTGATAGCCACCCGTACCGCCGTTGTGGCACACCAGGGTTCCGCCGTTCACGATATGCCAACCCAGGGCAATTTGATTACCCGGTGAGGACGGCCGGCGCACCTTCAGCATGTATTTCATCGCCGGCAGAAGCGGGGTGCGAATCAGCCCCATGTTTGCCGCGAGAAAAATCAGCATGTCGTCGACATTGGAACGAATCGCGCCAGCTGGAGCCAGCACAGTAATCGGGATACCGGGAGTCTTCTGGTCACCGTGATATCCAGGAATCAGATTGGCGTTCATTTCCGCGGTCGGATGGATCGCCGTATGGTTCATGTGCAGCGGCTCGGTAATACGGATGCGCAGCAGGGTCTCGTAATCCTCTCCCGCGCGCATGGCCAGGATTCGCCCCAGCAGCCCGGCTCCAAAATTGGAATACTCGTAAGCGGCTCCCGGATCGCGAGTCAGCTCGTAGTGGTTAAGAAAGTCGTAGACCTCATCGATGGTGTAATCAGCCGGATGCGCCGGCTCGCGCGGGAAACCCGAGTGATGCGTCGACAGATCCAGCAGCGTGATCTGCTTGCCGTTGCGTGAAGGCACGTGCACCGACGGCGGAAGATACTTGGCGATGGGATCGTTGAGACTGACCTCTTTGTCCAACACCATTTCCGACAGCAGCAGCGAGGTGAAGACCTTGGTGACCGAGCCGATTTCGAAGATTGTCTCCGCATCGGGCACGCGCGGATCGTCAGGTCCGAACTTGCCGTAACTGATGATCTCTCGTCCTCGCTTGCTGATGAGGCCGACGATGATGGCATGCGCTTTGTGCTCGACATCCACGCGCTGCACCAGCATGTCGCGAATCTCTTTGGAGGTGGCCAGCCGGGTGGGCAGGGTTTGCGCGCACAACGCAGGAATCAAGCAGGAGAAATAAAACAACCAGATCAATACGCTCTTACGCGTCAAGCGAAGGCTGGGCGCCATAGTTGACTAGCGTATCGCACTTGGGGAGCAGCTGCCGAAGCGCTTTTTCGCGTGGAGTTTCTGTGCTCCGCGGGCGACTCCAGACAAGTCGCCCGCGGAGCTGAGAGGGAGTACGGAATCGTCTATTTGTAGGTAGCAGTCGTCATAGCGAGATCGTCACGATGGCCGCTGGAATCCGTCACGGAATCGAATGCTGCCAAGGCTAAAGGATTCGCTTTAACAGCGGCGTGCACGGCGGCGCTCACCTTGTCGAGGCCGTCGGCATTCGCTGCGATGTAGAAAATCCAGAAGGTGCCGGGCGCGTCGGTATGGATTGCTTCGGTATCGATCTCATACTCGTTAATCGTGCCGTCAGCCAGCTGCTTCTCCAATACCGGCACAATGAAGTTCTTGGCCAGCATGGCCACCGCATCGTCAGGAGCGTCCGCCTTCAACTTGTAAGAACTGCCATGGGTGTAGAGTCCCTTCCACGATCCCGATTTCCAGTTGTAGAAATGGCTGACGTAGATGCCATCCCAATGCTTGGTGGCGCTCTGCAACACAGGTTGCGCAGCGCTGCCATTGCTGTAGAACTGATTCAGTACATTCATCAGGCCTGCCATCGACATGGAAGACCACCAATCGTCGTGCGTGGCGCCATCGGCGTGATGAACCAGGTTGGTATCGTTGCCGTAACCAATGATCGTTCCATTGGCAAGGGCCTGCGACAGCACTTTCTGATCGGCCTCTTCAGACTTCTGCATGTCCGCCCATTGCGCGCGAGGAATATTCCAAAAACCCACGTAGCTGTACATCGGCGGCTTGTCTTTCACTTCGCTCATCTGGGCACGTGCCGGCATCGCCCAAGTCGCGACCAGCGCCAGCGTACATAATCCTGCAAACCTCAACAGTGTCCTGTTCATGTCTTTCTCCTCAGTAATTTGGTTGGATTCGGTGTAAGACCTAATTCACTTCTTCAGCGGGACCCGTACTGCCGAGTTGCGGCTAACGGTGTGTAGACATCTTGGAAACAGCACCTCGCCAGGTTCGGCGTGAGGTGAATCGGCGCAAATCAACCCTGATCGCGCCTTCACAAGGGAACCGCAAAGCGTGGGACTAAATGTGTTGTCTCGGAGCTGCGGACATTGTGCGCTCTGTCATCGCAGAAAACAAGCGCCTATGCGTGGGATGGAACGGGCTAAGCAAAGGTGGTGTAAATGTATCCACCAGAGCGCCGGTGAATCGGGATTATGTTTATCGACGCGGCTTCGGCGTCTAGCTATCTCGAAGAGCTAACGTGCTGCCAGGCTGCTGACCTTCTGGCCGCGACGCAGCTTGGCAGCTTTCACCGTGTTGCTCATCAGCATGGCGATGGTCAGCGGACCCACTCCTCCGGGAACGGGCGTCATCGCTCCCGCAACTTCGGCAACTTTGGGATGAACATCGCCAATCAACGTGGAACCTTTGGCAGCGAAGTCACGCTCGCGCTTTTCGTTTCCGGCGAAGAACTCCTTGAACTCCGCAGGATCGGTGACGGTGTTCATGCCGACGTCGATTACCGTTGCACCCGGCTTCACGAAGTCAGGCGTGATCATGCCGGCCTTGCCGATGGCGGCCACCAGGATATCGGCACGGCGGCATACGCCAGGCAGGTCGCGCGTCTTGGAATGGCAGACCGTCACCGTCGCGTTGCCGTTGAGCAGCAGCATGGCGACGGGCTTGCCGACGATGTCGCTGCGTCCCACGACCACGGCTTCAGCGCCCGCGATTGGAATGTTGCTGCGCTTCAGGATCTCGATGATGCCGGACGGCGTACAGGGGACCAGCCCGGGACGCTGGGTCGAGAGGAAGCCGACGTTCATGGGATGGAAGCCGTCGACATCTTTTTCGGGCGAGACGGCCAGCAGAACTTTCTTCGCGTCGACCTGCGCCGGAAGCGGCAGCTGCACCAGAATGCCGTCGATCTCATCGCGGCGGTTCAAATCGTCGACCAGCGCCAGCAACTCGGCGGTGGTGACCTCGTCACCGGGCGTGTGCTTTTCGCTGTAGATGCCAAGCTGCTCGCAAGCTTTCACCTTGTTGCGAACATAGATTTCGGAGGCTGGATTGTGGCCGGCGAGAACCACGGCCAGTCCGGGACGAAGCCCGGCAGTGGTGAGTTCTTTCACCTCTTCGGCGACTTCTGCCTTGATTTGCGCTGCGATTTTTGTTCCGTCGAGAATGATGGCCGACATGGCGCGCCCTCTTGTTGTTGGGATGAAACTCCAGTTTATCGCGAGAGGGGTAGTGACGGGGCAGCGTGGGTTGCGCCGCTGGCGAATCTGTTACTTCTCCGGACAGCTTTGCGGGTTTTGTATCCAGATCACGGTTCCGTTGCGCCGCAGCTCGACCACTTCAATCGGACCGCCTACGTAGTCCTTCTTTTGCGAATAGGCCAGGGTCAGATCAACCAACCTGTAGGCAACTTGCCACTCCTGCAGCTTTGGCCACTCTTGAACTTCCGCCTTGGCCCGATCCGAGGTCTGACGCAGGTATTCGTTCGCAGTGTCGGATATTCCCAGCGGAATCCAAACGGTTTGACCTTTTGGCGGGATGATCTTTTTCGAGAAATCGAGATGCGGTTGGCAATTGCTACGAGGCTTTGCGTCTGCTCCCGCATTTTGCACGTCGGGTTTCTGGCAGACGACTTGGTCCACGACTGCTTCCATGTCTCCCGAGGACCCAATGCCGGCGACGATTCCGGTGACGCCAGCGCCAAGCTTCCAGTCGTCCGCTCCGACGTAAGAAGCTGTGCTGAGGCTGCTCAACATGGAATCCAGCCATCCCTGGGCGACATTCTCAGGAAGACTCTTGGGATCGGAGGGACACGAGCTCGAGGCGGCGCAAGCTTGCATCCTCTTGGGAGCGCCTTCGAAGGAAGTCTTCGCTACTCCCAACGCATCGAAGATCCACGCATTGGGAAGCCCTGCAACCGTGTCAGCGACCACTCCAGCAGCGCCATAAAGGACTTTGCCGCCCAGTACAGCCACCTTACAGCGACCGTGGTTATCTTGCGTGGCAGAGTGACTGTCCGTTGCGATGACAACTTTGTTTTGAGAAACACCGACGACGATCACAGTGCCGAAGTCGATCTGGGCTTCTGCACGTCCACCGATAATGGCAATGCAAAAAATAACGGCACACACACACCGTTTCATCGAAAACTCCACAACCTGGGTTAGACGGATTGGCGATGTTTGCTGCATCGGCCGCTGCGTTCTTTCTCGATCAGGCTTTTGTGAGTTTGGATGATACCAGAGGGATGCGCGGTTATCGGAACGCCGGAATGTCATTGGAGCGTGGGATTAGGCTCCGGACTCCCTAGCCAAGCCGATTCTCATAAATGCGGCTTCACCGGGCTACAGTGTCTGAGTGAAAACCGTGCCGTCCCTGAAGGGACTCGGTTTTTCTCCACTCAACCCAGCACTCCGCCTCCGGCTCCGTGCTGGGCTAAGTTATGCCGTGCCTGCGGCACTTGATTTTCGTTGTTCAAATTCCACCGCCGCGCTCGCAAATCGCAGTTCTCATACAGACACCAAAGTCCTCGCGCTTCCACCTTTAGCAACACAGTAATCCTGAACGGAACAGCGGCATTCGCTCATCGATTCCGTGATGCGCTTGCAAGGTGCGAACCGTGTGGCCCACGCCGGAGCGCTCGTATACCGATCCCAGCAAGCGCCCGATCTCATGATGATTGCGCTCGGCAATCGCCACGATCGATGGGCCGGAGCCGCTGAGGCACACTCCAAGCAGGTCGGGATGCTGTAACTCCAGCGCCTCGGCTAGTGCCGGCACGATTCGTTGTCGCGCAGGCTGATGAACGCGGTCGCCCAGCGCATGCCTGAGCAGCGAATAATCTCCGCTCTGCAACGAGTTCAACAGCAGCGCTACCCGTTGCAGATTGAAGACTGCATCGGCGCGTGAAACGCACTGCGGCAGCACGGCTCGAGATTCGCCGGTCGCCAGTGGCTGCTCCGGCGTCAGCACGACAAAGTCCAGCGAATCCGGCCACGCGACGCTGGTGGCATGAACAGCGCCATCAGGCAGTTGGCAACTGATCGTCAGGCCGCCCAGCAGCGATGCCGCGGCATTGTCCGGATGAGACTCCAGCGCACACGCCGCATTCAGCAGCGTCGCAACGGGCAGTGGTCCCGCTACCGCTTCGTATAACCGAAGGCCGGCGACGGTTGCGGCTGCGCTGCTTCCCAGCCCCGCTCGCATGGGAATTTCGCTGCGGACTTCGACAGACAAGGAGGGCAGTCTGTCGAAGTCCGCGCCCGCCAGCGAGCGATACGCGCGCTCGATGCAGTTCTCACCATGGAGCTTGTGGTCGACAAAATGAAAATGCAGCTCGCCGCGTCCCGGCAGCTTCTTCACGCGCAGACGCAGATAAAGCTGCACAGCAACGGCCAGCGTGTCGAAGCCCGGCCCGAGATTGGCGATCGAAGCCGGAACTTTGATCTCGAAGTTATCCGCCGAATTACGGGGAAATCGAACTCTCTCGACGGCGTCAATACTGATGGTGTTCATGCGCAACAAACTCCTTCGAAGGCTGGTTCGCGCAAGCGCGAGTTGAGGATGAAATCGGTGTCTTTGAGCGCGTGGCCAGTCAGAATGGCAACGACGACGGCGTCGCGGTCGATCTTGCCTTGCTCCGTAAGCTTGCGGAGAGCAGCCAACGTTGTGGCCGATGCCGGTTCGCAGCCGATGCCGTCGCGCCCGATCATTGCCTTGGCTTCGGCGATCTCTTCGTCGCTCACGTCCATGACAAAGCCGTTGGTATTGCGCACCGCACGCAGCGCCTTCTTCCACGAGCGCGGATTGCCAATGCGAATTGCGGTTGCGGCAGTCTCCGGCTCGTCGACGGGATGAAGCTCGTTGGAACCGGAGCGCCACATCTGGGCCAGCGGATTCGCACCCTCCGCTTGAACGATGACCAGCCGTGGCAGCTTGTCCAGGAAACCAGCGGCATGAAGTTCTTCCAGCGCCTTGCCGAATGCCGAGCTGTTGCCGAGATTGCCGCCGGGAACGACGACGTAATCCGGCGCCTGCCAGCCCAGTTGCTCCAGCATTTCGAACATCGCGGTCTTCTGACCTTCCAGCCGAAACGGGTTGATGGAGTTCAGGAAATACAGCCCGTTTCTTGCCTGGTTCAGCAGCCGCTCGAGCGCGACATCGAAATTGCCGGCCACATGCACGATCTCCGCGCCGAAATCCACCGCCTGCGCCAGCTTGTTAGTCGAGACCTGACCCGCGGGCAAGTAAACCCTGGCGTACAGTCCAGCGCGCGCCGCATAGGCTGCGAGCGAGCCGGAGGTGTTACCGGTGGAAGCACAGCTGACAACCTTCGCACCAACATGCACGGCTTCCGTCACTCCAACGGTCATTCCCAGGTCTTTGAAGCACGCGGTGGGATTCCAGCCGAGATGCTTGAACCGGAGATTGCGCAGGCCCGCCCACTGCGCGGTTCGTCGACCTTCGATCAGCGGGCAGTTCCCTTCTCCCAGGGTCACGATTTCGGAATAGCCGTTGGGCAGAAATTCGCGGAAGCGCCAAACGCCGCTGAGATCGCGCGGATCGTACGAACATCTGCGCTCCAGCCAAGTGCGCTTCAGTTCAGCCGGCGACGATGCCGGAGGGTCGACCACAACTTCCAGCAACTCGGCACATGCCGGACAGGACAAGGCCCGGTCATGTAGATCCAGAGTTGCCGCACATTCGGTATTGCTACAGCGAAGATGCATTGAACACCGCTCCTATTTCACAATTGGCATGGTGAATGGCGACTCGACCAGGAAGTCGAAGCCAGTGATTTCGCGCAGCACCGCTTCCAGAGAGCTTTGTCTACACGGCTCCAGCGTGATGACGAACGGCAGCGCTGACTTGTTATGACCCGGCTTCTGCAAGACCGCGTCGAGGTTGATGTGGTGCCGCGCCAGCGCGCCCGCGATCTGGGCGATGATGCCCGGCTGGTCGCGAACCACAAAGCGCAGATAGTGCGGCGCTTCGAGATCGTTCGTCGTGTCGCAGGGAGCGATGCCGATGTGGTTTGCGGTTCGCGCGGAGCAGCCGCAGCTACCCGCCGCTTGCAACAGATCGGAAACAACCGCGACCGCAGTGGGATATCCGCCGGCGCCATGTCCACCGAAAGTCGTCTCGCCGCCAAACTCGCCGGTGCTGACCACAATGTTCTGGCTGCCGACAACGCTCGCGAAAGGAGAAGTCAGTGGCACGAGCGACGGTTCGACCGCCAGATATACGCGCCCGTCCTGCAACTTCGCGGTTGCTATCTGGCGGATGGTGCAACCGAGCTCGCGCGCGTATTCGAAGTCGATGGCTGCGACGTTGCGAATCGAGCGACAGATGACCTGCTGGGGCGGCACATCGATCTTGAGTCCCACTCGCGCCAGGATCGCCAGCTTGGCAGCCGCATCGTGGCCATCGAGGTCGTCGGTCGGATCGGCTTCCGCAAATCCAGCTTGCTGCGCTTCCGCGAGAGCTTCTGAGAAGGAAATCCCGGCCTGCTCAATGCGAGTCAGGATGTAATTGCAGGTGCCATTCAGAATTCCGCGCAACTGGATAAGCCGGTCGCCCACCAGCCCGTCCTGCAGCGCCGACAGCACGGGAACTCCACCGGCCACGCAGGCACCGAATCCGAGATACTGTCCGTTGTCGTTGGCTACTTCCAGCAACTCCGTGCCAAATCTTGCGATCAGTTGTTTGTTGGCCGTGACCACCGATTTGCCGGATTGCAACGCCTCGCGAACCAGTCGATGGGCCGGCTCAAGACCGCCCATCAATTCGACAATCACGTCGGCGTCGGAGTTCACTATCTGTCGCAGATCTTCGCTCCAAACCACATCGTGTCCGAGCCAATTTGCTTTCTTGCGAGCAACGTTGCGATTGCAGACGTGGGTGAGGCGGAGCGAGTGATGGTCACGCCCGCTCTGCAAAAGTTGGGCCACGGCATTGCCGACCGTGCCCAAGCCGACAATCGCAATGCGGCATTCAGGCACGAGAGGAAGGCGTTCGATTCTCGACAGGGCAGTTGCCATCTCAGCCGACCTCCGCTTGCAATGCCAACGAACTGGACTTCAGATTGATTACGATCATGCCGCCTCCGCAAAGCTATTTGCGCCAAAACGAAAAACCCACCAGCCTTTCGGGCGGTGGGTTCGAGTAATTCTTCCTGAATACTAGCTAAGAACTATTGCCGATCCGTCTCCCGCCCGTGATGGAGTTACGTGTGCTTGTGAACACACGTGTGCGTGTTGTTGTGCTGATCACGCTAGAGGTCGGGCAGAAAACTGACATAAGATGGCTTACTGTAGTACAAGTCGGTGCGATTCGTCAAAGAAATATTCGACTGCTTTTAGACAGAGTAAGTTCACCTGCGAATTCGGCGATGCGGAAAGCGTGTTCCCGTGGTCAGGTACCATCTTGAGAACGTATGGCGCAAGACAGGGATATGGGCATGAAGTTGCATTTGGTTGTGCTGTTCTTGAGTAGCCTCGTTGTGCTCAGCGGCGTGGCCCGAGGTTGGCAACAGAGCACGGGCGACTCGGCTGAGATCTGGGGAGGCCGCGGCGTTACCATGCGGATGAGCGCGCAGGGTGCGACGTTGGAGTTCGATTGCGCGCATGGCAGTATCACCCAGCCGATCAAGCCCGACGCGAATGGCAAGTTCAGCGCCTCCGGAACTTACACTGCAGAGCGAGGCGGACCTGTATTGAAGGCCAATCCGCCGCACGACGTTCCGGCGGTGTATCGAGGTGTGATCACGGCGACAGTATGCGGCTTGAGATTGTTATGAGTGACAAGGATCAATCGCCGGCTCCGCTCACGCTTACTCGAGGCAATGCGGGGCGTCTGGTAAAGTGCCGCTGAAGGGGAAGTCCGCTATACGTATACACGCGATGCTAAAGCTTCGATCCAACGCCGGGGAGCGCGTCAGAATCAGATGGAATCGTCTCACGCTATTCTTGCTTTTTAGTCTGGCTTGTTCTTGCGGCCTGGTTGCGGATAGTCATCAGCCGCGGTCGAAGAATACTTTCCTCGTCGTCTCCGACATTCACTTCAATCCCATGGCGGACGCCAGCCTGGTCACTAAACTTGCGGCAGCCGATCCCGACCAGTGGGAGACGATCTTCGCGCAGTCCAAGAACACCGCCTTCAGTCAATATGGCGAGGATACGAATTGGTGGCTGCTGCAGTCTTCGCTCGATGCCATGCATGCGACCATCCCGCATCCCGCGTTCATCATGACCAACGGCGACATGCTGGCGCACCACTTTCCGCAAAGCTTTGTGAACATCACTCACGATGAGGATCGGGAAGATTATCGGAAGTTTGTCCGCAAGACGATACAGTTTCTGGCGCTGGAGTTTCGCAAGCGCTATCCGAACACAGCAATCTACGTGACGCCGGGCAATAACGACGATGAGTGCGGCAACTACAGCATCTACGCCACCGGCGCTTTTCTTCACGATACGGCCGATTTAGCGCGCCAGCTGGCGCACGGGGACGATGAATTCGTGAAATCGTGGGAGGCGCTGGGCAGCTACGACCTTCCGAATCCTGCCGTGCACGGACTCCGCATCATCTCCCTGAACACAATATTTCTCTCAGCTCTCTACAAGGCTCAGAACTTCAATCAGGGCTGCGAAACCGTACCGTCGACAGCTGCGACGGACTTGTTCACATGGCTGGAATCACGCCTGGTCGGCGCTCGCCAGGCGCATGAGAAAGTGTGGCTGATGTTCCATATTCCGCCGGGCATCGATAGCTACACGACGATGCATAAGTACCAGGCGCTGTTGAAAGGCAAACCCAACTCGAGCGACGAGAAGCTTTGTACTTCGGCGATTGTGCCGATGTGGGTGCCGCAGTGGACGGAGGAGTTCGATAAGCTGCTGGAGAAATATCAGGACGTCATCGTCGCCAGTTTTTCTGGACATACCCACAGCGACGATTTCAGAGTCATCAATCCTTCGGCGAAGGAGCCGCAGTTTGTTCTGGTCAGCGCGGCGATCTCTCCCGTCTACAACCAGAATCCGTCGTTTCGCCTGGTGACGTTCATGAAGGATGGCTCGCTGGTCGATAACACGGTTTACTACCTCACTAATCTTCTCTTCGCGAGCAGCACGACGCCTGGAGAGTGGAAGCGCGAGTACACATTCTCTGAGCTGTGGAAGCTGCCAAGGCTCGACGGAGCAAGCCTGGCGGCGCTATACAGCAGAATCCAGTCTCAGCAATCCACGGGAGACGAATGGCTGAGGCTGTACAACGTCTCCAGCTCGGCGAGCTACTTGCCGGCAAATGCTCTGGTGGGATTTGCCTGCGCGATTGAAGGACTCGACCCCGATGCCTACAGCAAGTGCTACTGTGCGAACCACGGCGCCAGTGCAGGGGCACACTAGCAGTCAGCACTCAGCAGTCAGCAGTCAGCCAGTGAGGGAATTGCGGCTGCCGCTGCGGCATCATGTTCTGGAAAGCAATACGTCTTAGTTTGCAGAAGGATCTGCAAGGACTGACTGCTGAATGCTGACTGCTGAGGACTGAGGACTGATAAACGAATCAGGCGGCCGCAGATTTCGGGATCAGGATGTAGTCAGGCTGGTCGCCATGGCGTCTTGCACGGCTTTGGCCAGGTCGGCGACGCTGAACGGCTTCTGTAGAAATGGGCTTCCCCGCAGCAAGATGTCTCTGCGGGCAGCGCTGTCCTCCGAGTAGCCGGACATAAAGAGCACCGGCATCGCGGGATAGAGTTCGGTCAAGTCTTGCGCCAGTTCATGTCCTCCCTTGCCGGCCATGACCAGGTCGGTGAGGACGAGGTCGAGCCTGCCCTTGTGCTCGACGCAAACCTCCAATGCCGCCGCGCCGCTGTCCGCTTCAAGGACGCGATAACCCATTTGATCCAGGCACTCGCGCATGTTGCTGCGAATGGTGGCATCGTCCTCCACCAGCAACAGCGTCTGGCCTGTGGGGCGGGACAGACTATCGTGGCGTAGCAGGGGACGCTCCGGTGACTTGGTGGTGGCTGGGAAATACAGCTTGAAGGTTGTGCCGTGTCCGGGCTCGCTGTAGACCCAAACATAGCCACCACTCTGCTTCACGATGCCGTAGACAATCGAAAGACCGAGGCCGGTTCCCTTGCCCAACTCCTTGGTGGTAAAGAAGGGATCGAAGATGCGGGGCAGGATAGATTTGTCGATGCCGGTGCCGGTGTCGCTCACAGCGAGCATGACGTAGCGGCCGGGTTGCACGGGAGGATGATCCCTGGTGTAAGCCTCGTCCAGGTCGACGGTAGAGGTTTCAAGATGCAGCATGCCGCCGTTGGGCATGGCATCGCGAGCATTGACCGCCAGGTTCAAGATTACCTGTCCGACCTGATCAGGATCCAGCCGCGAGTTCTCGATATTGTCAGCCAGACTGGTGACTAACTGAATGTCCTCGCCGATAACCCGGCGCAGCATCTGCGTGGTTTCGGTGACCACAGCATTCAGGTTGATGATGCGCGGTTGCATCATCTGCTGGCGACCGAAGGCCAGCATCTGCCGGGTGAGCTTGGCAGCGCGGTCGGCAGCATTGGAAATCTGGAGGAGTGGCTTGCCATACGGGCTGTCAGGAGTGGTCTGGTCCAGCATCAGCTCGGTCGATAGCTTGATGACCACCAGAATGTTGTTGAAGTCGTGAGCCATGCCGCCGGCGAGGCGGCCGACCGCTTCCAGCTTCTGCACCTGGCGGACTTGCTGCTCCAGCGAACTCTGCTGGGTCATGTCCTCGATATAAGCATGGAAGATCTCTTCGTCCCGATCTCCTTTGACGAGCGAGCCAGTCATTCGCACGGGCACGGTACTGCCGTCACGCCGGCGCAAGCTGACTTCCCATCCCTCAATTTTCCTGTTGCGTAACAGTACTTCCATCAGCCGATCCCGATCTTTGGGGTCAGCGTACACCTGCCGTGCGATCTCGAGCTGTAGTGCTTCCTCCAGCGTATAGCCACCCAGGATTTCCCGCAGCGCTGCATTCAGGGTCTTGAAACGATTGCCTTCGATGGATGATTGGCTAATGCCGAATGGAGCACGCTCCACCAGCGACTTCAGCGATGCTTCCGAGTCGCGCAACGCCTGCTCAACGCGGCAGCGCTCCGTCACGTCCAAGGCGAGTATCAGCTTTTCACCGCGGCCGTTGTTGTTGACGACGAAGCCCATGATCTCCATGAATATCAAGCTGCCGTCCCTGCGACGATGCCGCCACGTCCCGGCACAGCTATATCCTTTTGGATCCTGGCTGATGGCTTTAAGAAGTGCGGGCTTGTCCTCCTCGGGGCGGATGTCGAGGACGGTCATGGTTAAGAACTCTTCACGCGAGTATCCATAGGCATTAACCGCAGCCTCATTCACGGCGAGGAAGCGCAGCGTGTCGCAATCGTAAACCCACATGGGATACGGATTGGCGGAGAACATCAGGTCCTGACGCCGCTCGGAGTCGCCAGCAATGGTGGTGGCGTGGGCGAGTTGGTCCCGCAGGCTAACCAGTTCGCGGCGATAACGAGCGGAGTATTGCAGGAGGAAAAGAATGCTTCCGCCCGCAACGATCAGCGTGCTGATGAATAACAACGACATTCGGCCAGATCCGCGCTACTTACTTCCACGGCTTTTGGCGACCGCGGAAGACTTGCAACCGCTTACGGAGATCGTCGCGATTGCGAAAAGGCATCTCCCTGGGCGGTTATTTCACACCCTGCAAGCCGACGAATTGCGTTATGGAATCGAGGTGCGGCCAACGCAACTGCCGTGCAGGACTTTCACAGTCAGTACTGCATCTGACAACGTTTCGGACCGCGCGGGAGCGGCGCGGCTCTAATTGCACTTCTATGAATAGCAATCGCACAAATGGCTGCGCTGTGACATATCGCACAATTCCGGGTGATGGTCTGCAACCTTCGTGTTACGGCGGTACTTAAGATCGGCCGGGCAGCAGGCTCTGCAATGGACATTGCTCGCAGTTGGGTTTTTGTTTAAGGCAGTAGTGCTTGCCGATCTGCACGAAGAGCCCGTGCATTTCGTTGTAGAGCTGAGCGACAGGAGTGCGCTTCGCCGTGCTCACTACGGAAGGCTGGTGAACGATCAAGCTGGGCGGGAGAACAGGCTTGGTCGGCTTGGATTGCATGGGGATTTGGCGGCGAAGTGCGTGTTCGACGAGAGCGCGGACATCGTCATACTTGGCTGAGTTGTCGATGGCGGCGTGGCGCTCCAGAATTCGGCGCGCGTAGGCATCCACAACGAAGATCTCGTGATTGCCGGCGTAGAGGAGGATGGCATCGGCGGTTTCATGCCCGACACCCTTGAGCGAAAGTAACTGACTGCGCAGCTCGCCAGTCGGAATAGCAAACATCTGCTCCAGCGATCCGTTGTAGTGCTCATCGACGAAGCTGACAAAGGTCTTCAGCCGCTGTGCCTTCTGACGGTAGTAGCCGGAGGAACGGACCAACTGCTCCAGCTTGGCGATCGGCAGGGCGCGAATCGCGTCGATAGTGAGTGCGTTGGCTGAGCGCAGGCTGGCGAGAGCACGCTCGACATTGGTCCACGAGGTGTTTTGGCCGAGGATAGCGCCGACGATTACCTCAAAGGGCGTCTCGGCCGGCCACCAGTGCTGCGGTCCCCAGGCGCGGGTCAGCTTGCGATAGATGGCGCGGACCATGGCTTCCGGGCCGATTTGCCGCCTCGCTTTGATTTGCCTAGGTCCAGGGCGGGTCCGCTGCCGATCGTCGAAATTAGACCCTGTGCTCATGGAGCACAACCCGCTCCATTGAGAACCGTCGGTCGATTCTTGCCATCCGCCCTTCTTCGGGGAAAATTCGGCCGCATCGCAGGCACCGATATACTGACTATACCGATGCGCAACATTCTGCGTTTTGTGTGGAATTCGGGACGCGGCCATCGCCTGGCGCCGTGGCGAAGTCCGTATCTGCGCTGGCGGATCGAGACCTATACCGGCATCAAGATGCAGAGCATCGGGTTCCTGGAGTTCTTCGGATTCCTGTGGCGCGAGCGCGAGGAACTGGTGCGCTTTCTGAAGTGGACGGCGGAGATGGAGCGCTACGCGAGGGTTAAGCCGAAGAACCCGTAGACTGCCCGGTTGTGTCGCCGACTGAACAGGCCGCTGAAAAAGTCGTTGCGCGAGGCAGATCGGGTAGGGCATGGCCTTCAGGCCAGCGTCATAAGCCGTTTATTTTCTGTTTGAGTCGGCTTCAGCCGACGACACAAGGCGCGCGAATTGGAGTTTTTCAGCGGCCTCTGCAGCCGGCGGCACAATCGGTTTATCCGACTGTTTCAGCAGCCTCCTAAAGCCAGCTCAGTTAAGTAAGAAACGCGGTTGGACGCTGGCCTGAAGGACTGTGTCGCGCCCGAGCCGCGGCTCTGTGGCTGAACTCGCAGATCCCTCGGTTCGGACTGCAGTTCTCGCGTCTGGATCGACAGTCATCAAACGAGCCGAGACAGCTGGCCTGAAAGCTTACCTCCACCTGGTAGATCCACCCGGCACGCTCTACCCCCGCCAGCTCTACCGGCAGCTCTACCCACCAACTCTACCCTTTCGTCACTCGTTGCGCAGCGCTTGCATCGGCTCGATGGAAGCTGCGCGGCGTGCCGGGATTAAGCTGGCGGCCAGTCCGACGATAGTCAAACCGAGTGCGAGCGTCATCGTCGTCACCACATCGCGACCGCTTTGTACCGGAATCACACTGGCCAGCAACTGCCGCGAGGCAATGCTGCCGACAACACCGACAACGACGCCGGCTGCCATCAGCAAAGCAGCGCGTGTGACTACCAGCCGCACAATGCGTGGCCGCGAAGCGCCCAGTGCCATGCGCAAGCCGATGTCGCGGGTTTGCAGGCCGACTTCCTGGCTGAGCACTCCGTAGATGCCGGTTAGCGCGAGTAACAGCGCGATCGCCGCGAAGATGCTGAACAGCCACCCCTGCATGCGGTTGAAGACCAGCGAGTCGGCCAGCACGTCGTCCATGGTCTCTGGAGTCTGGAACGGGACGCTAGGCGCAACCTCGTGCATCGCCTGGCGAAGCTGGCCGACGATCATGTCTGGGGGAACGCTGGTGCGCACAAAGATCGCCATCGGCGTTAGCATCTCGGCGCTGTCTTTCAGTGGCACCTGCGACATGGGATACCCAACCTCTGCCATGGGCGGCTCTTCGATCGACTGTCGGCCGTTGCTCACCACGCCAATGATGGTCTGATTACCGTGGTCCTGCTTGATCTGCTTGCCGATGGGCTCTTCGCCGGGCAGGAAGGTGTCCACGAACTTCTGATTCACTACCACGACGTCCGGCGAACCCGGCTTGTCGATAACGGGATCGAACAGCCTCCCCCGCAGCAAACGCAGCCCCATGGCCTGGTACCATCCCGGCGAAACCATGCGCACTTCCGCCAGGCGTTCGTGGTCGGGCGGATCGGGCGGCTTGCCGACCATGTTGATGCCGCTGTTCCACCCCCACTCGATGAGCGGAATGAGCCGGTTGTAACCTACGGCCTTGACGCCGGGAATGGCCCGCGCCTTCTCTTCCAGCGGACGATACAGCGCGGCGTCCAAGTCTTTGCCGCCATAATCGCCGGGCGACACGTTGATCTCCAGGGTCAGCAGATGATCGGTGGTGTAGCCGAAGTCCACGTGCTGCATGCGCCAGAGCTGCATGAGGACGAGCCCGGTGCAGACCAGCAGCATCAGCGAGAGCGCGACTTCAGCCACCACGAAGACGGAGCGCAGGCGATAATCCCCGCGATCGGTTCCGGCATTTGCCCCGGCCTTCAGCGACTGATTCGGATCGCTGGACGACATCTTCTTCGCCGGGAGAAGGCCGAAGATCAGGCTGGACAACATCGCCATAACGAAGGCTGCCGCAAAGACGGCCCAGTTGACCTGAATGTCGCCGCCGCGTTGGAACGATTTGGTGAGGAACTGGCTCATGGCAAAAGTCAGACCCCAGGCGATCAGTAATCCGGCGATCGCCGAGATAAGACCAAGGACGCAGTTCTCCAGCAGGATCTGGCGAATGATGCGAATGCGTCCGGCGCCGAGAGCGGTGCGAATCGCCATCTCGCGCTGGCGGCTGACGCCGCGCGCCAGCAGCATCACGGCGACATCGACGCAGGCGATGAGCAGCACGAACACCACGCCTGCGGCCATGATCCACAGCGCCTGGCGCTGGTCGTTGCCGGTGATGAGCATGGTCAGCGGCATAATTCGTGCGCTGCGACCTTTGTCGGTATCGGGATGAGCCTGGCCGATGTTGGCCAGTACATGATTCATGTCGGCCTGCGCCTGGGCTACGGTGACACCCGGCTTGAGGCGGCCGATCACCCGCATCCAGTGATCGCCGCGCTGCGTTCGCAGCTCCTGGGGAATTCGCATCGGCGTATAGATCAGATTGGGCAGGCTGAGGGGAAAGCGGAAGCCGGCCGGCATCACGCCGACGATGGTGTAAGGAAATCCGTCGACGTGGATCGACTGGCCGATGACGCCTGGGTTGCCGCCAAAATTCTGCTGCCAGACTTCATAGCTCAGCACGGCGACGTTGTTGCGCCCTTCCTGCTCTTCGCCGGGAAGGAAGGTGCGGCCCAGCAGCGGCTTCACCCCGAAGACATCGAAGAAGTAATCGGTCGTGGCCGTACTGTGCAGATGGACGACCTGCGATCCGGTGTCGATATTGACTCCGGCAAGGCCGGAATACCCGGCGAGGAACTGAAAGCTGTTGCTTTGTTCACGCTCATCCAGATATCCGGGCCATGACGAGGGTTGCATGTATCCGGCGGCCGCATGTGTCTCGACGTACACAATGCGGTCGGGATCGTGAAACGGCAGCGGCCGCAGCACGGTTGCGTAGATCACGCTGAACATCGCCGTGGCTGCGCCAATGCCAAGGGCCAGCGTCAGAACGGCGACGACGGTGAATCCGGGAGACTTGCGCAACTGCCGCAAGGCAAATCGAAGGTCCTGGCGAAAAGAGTACATGCGCCTCCGAGGGCTGGAGATCTCGACGGAGCAATGTACACGTCAGTGGCCAGTGGCCCTCCCTGCAAGGCTCTGAAAATAAGTTGGATAGGTTGTCGAGTTGAAGATTGAAGCGGTGCGCGCGTCCGCATTCGGCATGAGTTGTCCGAAAGCGGACAAGGATTTGAAGGTGGACTGGTGAGTCTCGACCTCAGCCGCGCGTTGCATCCTGCGTCCGGCCTTTCCACTCACCGCCGCGACCCGACCAATACTTGAATGCCGAATGAACCGTCGCCGCGACGTAGAAGATGGCGCTGAAGGGCAGAGTCAGCGCGAACAGCGGATTCAGCCGATAAAAGCGGATCATGGGAAAATACGCCGCGCTCAGCAGCAGGTAGACGATGGCGCCAATGATGGTCAGCATCAGCGATCCGCTCGCCAGCAGCGCCAGCGGCAGCAACGAAGACGATGAGCATTGCGAGTACGGTCGCGAGCAGAAGCCATACGGAGTGGCGCAGCTGGTTGAAGGCGGTGCGCGCGATCATGTGCTCGATTTCGGCGAAGGAGTTGTAGGCTCGCATGCTACGCGTGTCGGCGACGAGACCGAGCCAAACGCGGCCGCCAGTGCGCTTGACGGCCCGAGCCAGCGCGCAATCGTCGATGATCTGGTTGCGGATGGCAGCGATTCCGCCGGCACGCTCGAGCGCAGCAGGCCGGATGAGGATGCAACCTCCGGCGGCGCCGGCGGTCTTGCGCCGCGGATTGCGAATCCATCGCGGCGGATACAGCAGAAGGAAAAAGAAGACGAAGGCCGGGATCAGAAGCTTCTCCGCCAGGTTGCGACAATGGAGCTTCACCATGAACGAAGCGAGATCGTAGCCGCCGTCCTGTGCGATCGCGACCAGTCGCGCGAGGCTATCGGGCGCGTGTTCGATATCGGCGTCGGTCAACAAGAAAAAGTCGGGACTGAGTTGGGCAGCTTGTTCGATTCCCTGCTGCACCGCCCACAGCTTTCCGGACCATCCTGGAGGCAGAGGACGGCCCTTGATTACGCTGGCGCGACGGCCGTGCGCGCTGTGGGTCGAGGCGCAGCCGACCGCCTCGGCCGTTCCATCACTGCTGTTGTCGTCGACCACAAGAACCTGGAGCGATTCGATACAGCTCTGGTGAAGCAGCGAGGCGACTGATCGGCCGATAAAGCTCGCCTCATTGCGGGCGGGAATCACTGCCACTATGCGCGGCGAGCGGGAGTTTCCAAGAGTTCGCGTGGAATCGGATTGAGGTGTGGTTCCCAAATCTGCGTGCCGGTAAATCCTTACTATTTCGTAATCGAAATGTGTGCCGCGAGCAATTTTCGCTTGACGGGCACGAGCCGTATGACCTAATCTTTGTCCCAAATTCAGACAACGCTAGTCAAGTCATAAGCGGACAGCTCCCAGGCTTCCGTCGGTTGTGTCGTAGTCCGTCCACGAGGCCATGGGCGTTTGCTTGATGTGGGATGGCGGTGCATTGGGCCTCTCTCGCTCCTAAGTAAGAGGAATGTAATCGGAGCTGGCAAACCGCATGCGGCCTTGCCGGCACTGCAATGAGTTGTAGTTTGAGAGCGCCCGCAATCGACGGGCGGCCAGAGTATAGGAGACCAGTTGTCCATGACCCTGCGTCTGAACTCGTACCGTTTCTACCTGCGTTTGTCCTGCTATTTACTTCCTCTGGTAGCCTTTGGGATCGCCGCATATGTGCGCCTGGTCTTACTGCGTAAGATGCTCATCCCGATGGATTACGATCCGCGGTTTTACTTCGTGGTCTTGCTGGTGGCGACGGTGGTGTGGGCGATGGCGGCCGAAACCTACGGCCTGTGCGATATAGAGCTGCTTTTCCGCGAATATACGGGATTGAAGAAGGTCATCCCCGCGTGTGTAATGACCTATGTAGTCCTGTCCTGCATTCTCTTCTTCTATCGCCAGCAGAATTTCTCCCGCGTCTTCTTTGCCGTCAGCGCAGCCATACTTTTGTTGGTGACGATATTGGCCCGAATCTTGTTTCGGGCGGTATTGCGAAGCCGATATGGCTCGCATGCGCGAGTTCGGGTTCTGATTGCAGGCGCCGAAGGCTATGCCCGCAAAGTGGCGGCGCGGCTGAGCCGAGGATCCTTCGTTCCCACCAATGTAGTCGGTCACATCCGCCTTCCAGGCCAGGAATGTGTGGTGAAAGACAGCCCGGTGTTCGAGCTGGAGCAGGTGATCAACGGATGTGGGGCGGCGTTCGATGAATTGATCATCGCGGTTCCGCCTTCCCAGTTCGAGCGGCTCAGTGGACTGCTGGGACAACTGGAGCCATTGCATGTGCCCATCCGCATGGTTCTGGATATTGGCGACCGGCCGATCGTGCGCGAGCGCCTGTTCCAACTAGGCGAATTGCAGATGCTGGATCTCGCGACGAGTCACCTGGAGTCGCCGACCTACTTCCTGCTGAAGCGAGTTTTTGATGTGGCCTTCTCCAGCTTTGTGTTGATTGCCGGGCTTCCGCTGTTTGCCGTCATCGCGGTGGCGATCAAGCTGAATTCGCCGGGGCCTGTGTTTTTCCGCCAGGAGCGCGTCGGCCTGAATGGCCGCGTATTCAGGATGTACAAGTTTCGAACCATGCGCGTGGCCTCCGACAACAGCAGCAACCAGCTGCACACGGCGGTCAACGATCCGCGCCGGACCGCGGTGGGCGCTCTTCTACGCCGTACCAGCCTTGACGAGCTGCCGCAGTTTTACAACGTCCTGATCGGCAATATGAGTGTGGTAGGACCGAGGCCTGAACTGACGTTCTTCGCCAGGAAGTTCGCGCAGGAGGTTTTGAACTACGACACCCGGCATCGCCTGAAAGTCGGGATTACGGGGTGGGCCCAAGTCAACGGCTGGCGCGGCAATACCTCCATTCAAAAGCGCATCGAGGCCGACCTTTACTATCTACAGAATTGGACTCTCTGGCTGGACGTGCGGATCGTGTGCATGACCGTCTTCAAAGGTCTGTTGAGTAAGCATGCCTATTGATTCCATGGCTCAGCAACGATAAGGATTTTGCACTCCCAGAAGGATTCGGCGCGTCCTTCCTTGCGCCTTTAAACCTACCTTCAGCTACAGAAATTGTGCTACTGTAAGAACCACTTCAGGGCGGAGCATGGGCATGAAATTGGCAGTTGTGGGTTCGGGATATGTCGGACTGGTGGCGGGGGCCTGTCTCGCTGAGCTAGGCCACGATGTTCTTCTGGTCGATAACGACAGCGATAAGATGGCCTTGCTCCTTCGCGGGGAGATACCGATTCATGAGCAGCATCTCCCGGAGCTGATGTCGCGTAACCGGCAGCGAGGCCGGCTCCAGTTTGCGGATTCGATTGCCAATGCGGTACAGAGCTCGAGCGTCATTTTCATCGCGGTTGGAACGCCTGCTCTGGTAAATGGAGCGCCCGACTTGTCCTACGTCGAGGCCGTAGCATCGGCGGTTGGGCAGCACGTGGGAGAATTTAAAGTAATCGTTGAGAAAAGCACCGTTCCCGTCTTGACCCATCAGGAGATCGGCAAGGTGATGATGCTGAACGGCGCGCCTGGGGACTCGTTCGAAGTGGTCTCCAACCCAGAGTTTCTGCGCGAAGGAACGGCCGTCACCGACTTTCTTTTTCCCGATCGAATCGTCGTCGGCGCCGATGGTGAGCGCGGTGCTGCGCTGTTGAGGAAGGTCTACGAGCCGTTGACCAGCGGCGCTTACTACTCGCAGAGTGACGCGATCCCGCGTCCCCCCACCTTCTCCGGCAAAGCCCGGCTGCTGGTGACGAGCGCCAAGAGCGCTGAACTGATCAAGCACGCCTCCAATTCTTTTCTGGCGATGAAGATCTCTTTCATCAACGCGATCGCGAATATCTGTGAAGCCGTGGGCGCTGATGTCCAGGAAGTCTGCGAAGGCGTTGGAACGGACAGCCGCATCGGAGAACGCTTTCTGCGGCCGGGAATCGGCTATGGCGGATCCTGCTTTCCCAAAGACCTGCTGGCATTTCGCCTGGTAGCGGAGGAGTGCGGGCTGGAGTTCGGCTTACTCAACGAAGTGATCAAGCTGAACGAGTATCAGCGCAATCGCTTCGTGCGCAAGGTGCGGTCGGCTCTGTGGAATGTGAAGGGCAAGAAGATTGCCGCGCTGGGGCTGGCGTTTAAGGGCGGCACCGACGATATTCGCGAATCTCCCGCGATTGCCATCGTTCAAGCGCTGTGTAACGAAGGCGCGGAAGTTGTTGTATACGATCCCAAAGCCATGGAGCGCGCGAAATGCGTCCTGCAGGATAAAGTGCAGTACGCGACCTCGGCGTATGACGCGTGTTCAGGCGCGCACGCGATGATCGTTCTCACCGATTGGCAGGAGTTCGCGGAGCTTGACCTGGCGTTGGTGCGTCGCGCGCTGCGCCATCCGATCGTGATTGATGGCCGCAATCTTTTCCGCCGCGAACAGATGCTGGCCGTCGGGCTGCAGTATTACAGCATCGGGCGACCAACTACGGCTCCGGCAAAATCCTCGCAATCCGATTCGCCAGGCGGAGTGGAAGAGATGCTGAAAGTGTTGCGTTCCGCCGAGCCCATATCGAATCTTTCCGTATAAACCTGGGACGCTAACCCCGTCGTGAATTTGTCATCCTGAAATTTGTCATCCCGAAATTTGTCGTCCTGAAATTTGTCATCCCTTGAATTTGTCATCCCGACCGAGGACTTCAGTCCGACCGAGGGATCTGCGGTTCTTCACGCACCAGCGACAAACGCGAGACCGAGGGCAAAGAACGATGTTCCCTCTAGGCCGCGGCTTCCGCCTCGACCGCCTCAGTTTGATTCGGTATCCACATCGGCCAGAATCGTCGCCACTAGTCCCAGCACTGCCGCGAAGGTGACGTAGTATGCCGGGCTGAGCCGGTTCCAATGCACCAGCCATGACACGAGCAGCGGCGTCACTCCGCCTATTCCAGCCAGAGCAACGTTGTAGGAAAACGAGACGCCGCTGAAACGCACTGGAGGCGGAAAGGCGTGGACCATCAGGATCGGCGTCAGCACAGCTGCTCCGGCACCAAGACCGGCGATAAAGTAGAGCGGGATCAACGCGGATGGAAAGTGCTCGGCGCCGAGGTAGAGCGCATAGGTTCCGGCAATGAGCAGCGCGATGACAGGCGGCGTCACACGGCGCAGTCCGAAGCGATCGCAGGCAGCGCCCGCGACAAGGGTTGAGACGCACAGCGCCGCCGAGCCCGCGAGATTCGCCAGCTGCGATCTCGCGCGCCGGGCAGCTTGAACAGTTGTTGCAGCAGCGCAGGCGTCATCAGGATCACCACAACGATGGCGGCAGACAGCATCCAGGTGCTGAGGATGGAAGCGGCGATCGAGCGCCCGTGATTGCGGAAGACGACGCGCAGCGGCAACTCGCGGCTAATGGCAGCGCGCCGCTGTATCTCCTCAAAGACCGGCGTCTCCTGCAGCCAGCGTCGCAGAAACATGGCGATGAAGCCGAAGGCCCCGCCGATAAGAAACGGCAGACGCCAGACGCTCGTGGCTATCTGCGCGGGCGTGAAGAGTACGTTCACAGTAGTGGCGACCAGCGAACCGATCAGAATGCCGAGGCTCAGGCCGCTGGTCAGCAGTCCGACGGCAAGTCCGGTTCGTCCGGGCCGCGCGTGTTCGGCGACGAAGACCCAACCGCCGGGCGCTTCGCCACCCATGGCAATTCCCTGCGTCACGCGCATCACCAGCAGCAGGATCGGCGCGGCGAGGCCGATCGACTGATAGGTCGGCAGCAGGCCGATCAGCAGCGTGGGAATCGCCATCAGCAGAATGCTGAAGGTGAACATGCGCTTGCGCCCGCGAAGATCGCCGAAGTGCGCCATCACGATGCCGCCCAGCGGTCGCGCCAGATAACCCGCTGCGAAGATGCCGAAGGTATCGAGTTGGCGCACCCACTCGGGAAGCGTGGGCGGGAAGAACAGCTTGGCGAGGACCGCGGTGAAGAACACGAAGATGACGAAGTCGTAGAATTCCAGCGCTCCGCCCAGCGAGGCCAGGAACAGCGTACGAATCTCGGATGCGGGACGGTTGGTCATTCGTGAAGAGGAAAGCTGAAGGATTATAACCGCCAGACAGCGATGGCAGATTTAGAAGATTGTCATCACGAGCGAAGCGAGGGATCTGCTTTTCTGCGGGCGCCAGCAAACAACAGATCCCTCGTCGGGCTGAAGCCCTCCTCGTGATGACAATTTCGTAGTGACCGCAGTATTGGCATAAAAGGTGGTCGACGACGGGCGTGTGCGCGCCAAGTCAATTGGATTTCTCCCCAGAAAAAAGCAAAAGCCCGCATTGCGCGGGCTTGTTGGTTTACTAAGTGCCAAGTGCTAATTGCTAACGGCTGCTTCTATCGGCTGCTGTTTGTTGCGGTGTCGCTCTGCTGCGCCGTCAGTCGCGCGTTGTTGTGCTGCGCGATGATCTTGCGGGCGTTCTCCGCCAGCTGCTTGGCTTGCGGCATCAGCTCCAGCGCCTTCTGCACTTCGGGATCGGTCTCGGCGTGGACGCGCATTCCTTCCTGCTGGCCAAACTCGTTGATGAACAGCTCCGCCTTGATGTTGGAGCGGATCCAGTCGTTGTTTTCGGCGAGATCGGCTTCGGTGAAGGGGATCTTCTGCTCATCGAGGAACTTGCGGAATTCCTGCATCACCGCGTCATCTACCTGAAAGTTCTTGTCGACCTTGTGATTGATGACGTAGTGCTTGGCGAAGTTGAAGAAGGCGTATTTCTCCAGCACCGTGTCCTGGAACTTGTTGGTCTTGGGATTGGGAATCTTCACGTCCGGCGTGATACCGCCGCCGCCGTAAACCGTGCGACCGCTGTCCGTCATCTTCACTTCGTGATTGGTGACGGGGCTGTCGGTGTTATTGCCGTCGCGATCGTTGTAGTAATAGTCGTAGAGCGAGACGCCGTTGTAATCGCGCTGGATCAGACGGCCGCTGGGCGTGTAATACTTCGCGGTCGTCAGGGCCAATCCGGTGTTCTCGGAAAGCGGATAAACCGTCTGCACCAGCCCCTTGCCGAAGGTGGTTTCGCCGGCAATCAGGCCGCGATCGTGATCCTGAATGGCACCCGCAACGATCTCCGCTGCCGACGCGGTTCCGCGATTGACCAGCACCACGATGGGATAATCCTTGCCGCCGTTGCCGTGCGTGGCTTTGTAAACCTTCTCCGCGGAAGCGCGGCCATGATGCGAGACGATCACCTGTCCCTTTTTCAGGAACTGATCGGCAACGCCAACGCCTTCGCTGAGCAATCCGCCGGGATTCTGCCGCAGGTCAAGAATCAGGCCGTGAATGTCGCCGAACTCGTCGAGCGCGTCACGCACTTCCTTCTCCGTCGTCTCCTGGAAGCCGGAGATGTGGATGTAGCCGATGCCGGGACGAATCAGGAAATGCACGTCGACGGAGTAGCGTGGAATCTCGTCGCGAATGACGGTGAAGTCGAGCGGCTTGTCCGAACCTTCACGCAACACGGTGATCTTGACGCTGGTGCCCTTGGGGCCTTTGAGCAACTCGGCAACGTCGCTGGTGCTCATGTTGTCGGTCTGCTTGCCGTCGACGGCGATGATGACGTCGCCGGGACGAATGCCGGCGCGATAAGCCGGCGCACCCGCGAACGGCGCGATCACGATAACTTTGTTATTGCGCGGACCAACCTGCATGCCTACGCCGTAATACTTGCCACGCTGCTCTTCGCGCAGCGCCGCGTAAGCTTTGGGATCGAAGAAATTGGAGTGCGGATCGAGCACCCGCAACATCCCCGGAATGGCGCCGTTATAGATCGACTTGTCCGGATTCACCGGCTCCGCGTAATTCTCCTGCACGACGGTGTAGACGTCGCTGAAGCTCTTCATGCTGTCGCGGACTTCGTTGTCGCCGCCGCTGGAAGAACTGCCGGAGGTCAGCCGCTGGCCAAATACCATGCCCAGACAGCCGCAAGCAAGAACGATGGAGAGAATTAAAACAGCGGAGCGACGCGAACTACGTGCCATGTGCGTTTCCTTCGACTACTACCCGTTGAGCGCGCAAGCGTTCTATCCGGGAGGGCCTCAAACTCGGCCGGGAATGCATCTTCGATCTGAGGACTGGCACACCGGTGTGAGACGTATCCGCAGTATAACATGCAAAATTCGGGTCTCCAGCGCGCCCACCTCTTGCTGCCTTGGATGCGGATCGTGAAACCAACGGTGCGAAATCCGGACAATTCCCGCCTCGGTAACAGACGGTAGAATCGGCAGTTCGTAAGCCGGGCAGTCAGGCCGATAATGCGGCCGGTCCCGAAGTGAGGAAGGTTCAGAAACGAGGAATGCCGATTTCCAGCCTCAGCTTTGCGATAAGTCGAGGGGGTGACCGCAAGCAAAAATTTCATGCGATTGTCACCAAAAATGGGGTAGAATCTGTTCGACTTATTGGCAGTCCGAGCCAACACCTAGCAACCAGCCCCCACCGCACGAAATTGGAGTGTTTACGATGTCGAACGAACAGCTTTTTCAGCAAGTGACGTTTTTGCTGCAACGCAGTTTGACACCCGATGAGCAAAGGTTTCTTACTCTCGCGAGCCAAGCCATACGCCAAGAGAAGAATCCGCAGTCCAAGATGCCGAACGAGAAATCCAGGATCGATAGAATCGCGGTTTAAGTAACGTTTTTTTGAGCCCTAGCCCGCCAGTCGCCACCCGCCGCTGGCAAGGCGCGTTTTCTTCCAGGTCCACCCCTTTCCCGCCGACTGCATTCCGGCACGGACAGCTGCGCTTAGTCCCCTGATCTCCTGAACCTCGGTGCGATGGAGAGAAAGCTGCGTCCAATGCACTAAACTACTCGTGATGGATGTCCTCGCCGAGCGCAGTACCGTTGCAGTCACGCCAACCGAAACCGGCGGCGGCTTCCGGCCGGTATTGCTGGCGCTCGCCGTAATCTTCGCGGTAGCGACCGTCGTCTATAGCGCGACCTGGATGTACTACCAGCGCGTCAACCTCCCGGTCGAAGTTGGCATGGACACCAATCCTTCGCATCGCGGAATAATCGTTCAGCGCGTGTGGAAGGACAGTCCGGCAGAGAAGTCGGGTCTGCGTCCGCGCGATGTCATCACGGCCATTAACGGCCGCAGCATCCAGTCGCCCGCAGCCTGTGGGCAGATTCTGGATCAGGTCTGGATTGCCTCTCATCCCGGAGACATTGTCAACCTCACCGTTCAGCGCCCCGGCCAGGCGGAACCGCTGCTGCTGACGCCGGCCTTCCGCGCGGTGCAAGGCAACGGCGATAGCTCTTTGGCGCGCAAAGGAGCCATGGAGGTTATCGGCTTCTACCCCATGCTGTTTCTGGTGGTCGGGCTGGCGGTCTTGTTCTTGCGAGTGGAGGACAGCAACGCCTGGCTGCTGGCGCTCATGTTCGCTGGATTTATCGCGGAACCCGGTATGCCGGACACCATCGGCGTGGCTCCGGATGTCCTGATGAAGTTCATGTATGCTTCGCAGACGCTGATCAAGAGCCTGCTTCCCGGTCTGTTCTATTTCTTCTTCGCGGTGTTCCCCACGCGTTCGCCGATCGATCGCAAGCTGCCCTGGCTGAAATGGGCCTTGCTAATCTTCGGAGCCTGTTTCGGGTGGGGCGGCGTACGTCACGGAAATCTGGAAGCGCTGCCGTTCATTCAGGCAGTGCTAGGCAAGCCCGCCGTCGACATGACCAATACGATCGTGGGTTATGGGGTTGTGATCCTGGGCATGGCGTCGCTCCTGTGGAATGTGATCGGCGCGCCCAGAGTGGAAGATCGGCGGCGGCTGAACGTGATGCTATGGGGAACGCTGGTGGGCGTCACGCCTGCCATATTGATCGGCGTACCCTACGACCTGGCTCACAGCGGCCCGCCTTTCTGGCTGGCTTTTGCTCAAGGCACCTCCCTGTTTCTGCTTCCGCTATCGTTTGCTTACGCCGTGCTGAAGCACCGGGTGATGGCCATTCCCGTTCTGTTGCGGCGGAGTGCTCGATATCTGCTGGTGGAGCGCGGATTCGCGATTCTGATTCTGCTGATCTCCGTCGGGCTGACGCTGTGGTTTGGCCAGGCGTTCTCCAAGCGCTTTATGGCAGGATCGAAGGCCGCCTTTCCGATCGGCGCGACCTTTGGCGTCCTGCTGATCACGGCGGCTACGCAGGTGCATCGCCGCGTGCGCACACGGCTGGATCGCGCTTTCTTCCGCAGCGCCTATGACGCGCAGCAGATCCTGGAGAATCTGGCGGCCAACACCCTCGCCGTAACTGACCGCGAGGGACTGGCGAATTTGCTGAATGAACAGACTGAAGACGCGCTGCATCCCCAGCCTCTCTATGTGTATTTGCAAGCCGCCGATGGGCATCTGCACGCGTTTACCGGCGATCCGCCGGCCGAAGCAATAACGCTGTCGCGCACAGGAAGCGGCTTCGAGCGGCTGGCGGGACGCAGCGAGCCACTGGAACTGGATCCTGACAGCGTGCGCGGAACGCAGCTGGAGCCGCTGCGTCCGGAGTGCCTGGTGCCGATCTGGGGATCGGCCGATCAGAAGATGCAAGGCTTGATCGTGCTGGGAGCGCGGCTCTCGGAAGAGCCCTACTCGGCGCGGGACAAGCGGCTGCTGGCATCGGTCGCCAGCCAGGCCGGCATCACCATGCGCAGCATCGCGCTGGCCGAAGAGATGGCCCAGCGCATGGACGCCGAGCGCCGCAGCGAGCAGGAAATGCAGATCGCGCGACAAGTCCAGAGCCGATTGCTGCCGCAGCAGGCGCCTGTGCTCAAGACGCTGGAGATGGCCGGGAAATGCATTCAGACGCGCGCCGTCGGCGGCGACTATTACGACTTCCTCGATTTCGGATCGGGCAAGCTGGGGCTGGTGCTGGCCGACATCTCCGGCAAAGGAATTTCCGGCGCGCTGCTGATGGCGAATCTGCAGGCCAGCCTGCGCGGCCAATACGCTCTGGCGCTGGAAGACATGCCGCGGCTGTTGCGCTCGGTCAATCACCTTTTCTTCAAGAGCACGGAGAACAACAGCTACGCGACGACCTTCTTTGGAATTTATGACGACGAGACTCGCGCGCTGCGTTATGTGAACTGCGGCCACAATCCTCCGCTGCTGGTGCGAAGCGGCGGCGACGTCGAGCGGCTGGCAGCGACGGCAACCGTGCTGGGGCTGTTTGAGGATTGGGATTGTTCCGTGGACGAGCGCCAGATCGCGGCTGGGGATGTCCTTGTTATTTACACGGATGGGATTTCTGAAGCTGCGGAGAGTGAAGACTCGGAGGAGTATGGCGATGAGCGGCTGGCGCAGAGCGTGCGCGCTCATCGAGGTAAAGCAGCGGATGAGATGATGAACTCCATCATTATGGAAGTACAGGAGTTCAGCAAAGGTGAGCAGGCCGATGATATGACCCTGATCGTGGCCCGCTGCCGGTAATGTTCGGGTAGTGCCGCCTTCAGAGACTGTGTCGCAAGTAGAAATCGAATTTCGTGGTGGAACAAACAGTCGGACTTGCGATCGAACCAGCCGCGCAGCGGCGGCAGCGCAGTGAGCCCGGGGCGCAAGCCCCGGGGTAGCAGTGGGAAAAAGTTGGAGCCACGTCAGCGGCGACAGGGGTTGCGACACAGTCTCGTCAGGCCAACGTCCCCGCCTCTCTCTTTTTTGTCATCCCGACCGAGGACTTCAGTCCTACTTTGTCATCCCGACCGAGGACTTCAGTCCGACCGAGGGATCTGCGGTTCGAGCCGCAGAGCGGCGGCACGGCGGCGGCACACCCTCTTCACGCCGCATCCAAGCCGTTCATTTCCTTTTCCGGGCCGGACCGAACTGTTCCATTGCGGAACAACTGTCCGCAATCGTCCATTCTGCTATCGATTCACTCGCACGACTGGTCTAATAAAGAAGGAGCTTGCTCCCTCGGGAGCGTTGTGTCCGCTCCATCACCAACGGAACATATTCTTACTCATTCACGTATTACAACCAGGAAGGCTGCCCGATTGCGGAGGGAGCAGTGGCGAACGGCAAAAATCATAAGAAGAAGCGCTGGCTGGTGGTGACGCTGGTCTCGGTCGCCGTCGTGGCGCTGGTTATCGTAGCGGTAGCGGCGACGCGAGGCGGTACCAAGATCGATCCGACCAAGCTGGCCAAAGTCGAGCGCGGCGATCTCACCAAGAACGTTGTCGCGACCGGCAAGATCACGCCCATCACCAAGGTCGAAATCAAGTCCAAGGCCAGCGGCATCGTGAAGAAGCTCTATGTGGACTACGGTGATCATGTGAAGCAGGGCCAGATGCTGGCGGAGCTGGATCGGGTTGAGATCGAGGCGCAGGTAAGTTCGGCGCGGGCCCAACTGCTGTCGTCGCAGGCCAATCTGAAGAGCGCACAAGCCGACGAGAAGCGCGCCGAAGTCGACGCGCAAGGCGTAGACATTCCGACCTTGCAGCGCGCCTACACGCGAGCGCAGGAGATGTCGAAGGACGGCGTAGTTTCGCAGTCAAACCTTGACGACGCGGAGCGCAGCTACATCATGGCGGTGAACAAGCGAGACGTGGCGCGAGCGCAGCTGACCGTCAACAAGGCGAAAGTTTCGCAGGCGCAGGCCGAGGTCGAGAAGGACCAGGCCAGCCTGAAGCAATTCGAAGAGCAGTTGAGCTATACCACGATCACCGCCCCGATCGACGGCATAGTGCTGTCGCGCGATGTCGAGGTGGGCGATGCGGTGAGCTCGATTCTCGTGCTCGGCTCCGGCGCAACGCTGGTGATGACGCTCGGCGACACCAGCGAGGTCTACGTCAAAGGCAAGGTCGACGAGAGCGATATCGGCAAAGTTTATCTTGGCCAGCCCGCGCGGATTCGCGTGGAAACCTTCAAGGACAAGACCTTCACCGGCCACGTCACCAAGATTTCGCCGATGGGCGTCGAGAAGGATAACGTGACCACCTTCGAGGTGCGCGTCTCGATCAACAATCCCGGCGGCGAACTGAAGGCGGAGATGACTGCAAACGCCGAGATCATTCTCGACGAGCACCACAACGTCCTGATGATTCCCGAAGGCGCCATCATGTACGACAAGGACAAGAAGGCGTCGGTCGACATTCCCGATTCGCATGGCAAGGATGGAATGAAGAAGATCGCCGTCAACATCGGCATCTCGAACGGCGTGAAGACCGAAGTGCAGTCGGGCCTGAAAGAAGGCGACCAGGTGGTGCTGCAGCAGTAACCGGTACTGTGGACCAGCTGTCGGCTGATCTGCGGGCGTCGCAGCGTTCTGAACTCTACAGAGCGCTTTGCAAAGGCACCGCGCAGGTCGCTTTGAAAGGCACGGGATCCAGAGCGCTTTGAAAGGGCACGGGCTTCGGAGCGCTTTGCAAAGGCACGGCGCAGGTCGCTTTGAAAGGCACGGGCTTCAGAGCGCTTTGAAAGGGCACGGCTTCAGCCGTGCCGCAACGAGCATATGGCGAACGGGCTTTAGCCCCTGAGGAGATTCGCATTCCCTCAGAGCCCAGAGTCCCTCAGCGGCTAAAGCCGTCATTTGTAACCGACGAACGGCACGGCTGAAGCCGTGCCCTTTCAAATCCTGCAGTGCAATGGAGTATTCCAGACGTGCAAGACCTCGTACCGATCTCTACCCTCCGGAGGGCGTTATGAACAAACGCTACGCTTCCCTGCTCCTTTGTCTCTGCTTGCTTCCTCTGCTGGCTCACGCGCGCGACCAAGGTCACTTCGATCGCACGCTGTCGGTGTCCGGCTCGATCAACCTCGACGTAACCACCGGCTCGGGCGACATCACGGTCAAGAGCGGCTCGTCGAACCAGGTGATCGTGCACGGCACCATTCACTCCAGCAACAACTGGTTCACCAGCAATGACAGCGCGATCCAAAAGGTCGAATCGAATCCGCCCATCGAGCAGAGCGGCAGCAGCATTCGCATCGGCTACAACCTTCCCGAGGACGTGAAGCGTCACGTCGCGATCGACTACGAGATCACCGTTCCCTCGACGACTGCGGTCGAAGCGCATAGCGGGTCGGGCAACGTCGACGTTAGTGGAGTTGCCGCGGGCGTCAAGGCACAGACCGGCTCCGGCGACATCCGTCTGCGCGACATCGCCGGCGGCCAGCAGCAGGTTCACACCGGCAGCGGCAGCATTCGCGCGGAGAACGTCGGCTCGCCCTTTAATGCGCAGACCGGCAGCGGCGATATCGAAGCTACGCTGACCGGATCGGGCGACGTTGACGCCCACACCGGGTCGGGCACGATTCGCATCCGCGGCATCAAGGGCGGGATGAAAGGCCAGACCGGCAGCGGCGACATCGAAGCCGATGGCAGCGTCAGCGGGCCGTGGCAGTTGCACAGCGGCTCGGGAAACATTCGCATGGCCATGGCCTCGAGCGGCGGCTTTGATCTTGATCTGCACACCAGCTCGGGCTCGATTCATTCCGACCTGCCGATTACGGTGCAGGGCTCGATGAGCCCGCGCCAGCTGAAAGGCACAGTGCGCGGCGGCGGACCGACAGTGGAAGTCTCGACCAGCTCCGGCGACGTGGAGATTCGGTAAAGCGTTGTCGGTTGTCAGTGGTCAGTTGTCAGTTGTCGGTTGTCGGTTGCCGGTAGCGGGCAGTCGCCGTTAACCGGTGGCCACGTTTTGTACTGTCATCCCGACCGAGGACTTCAGTCTTGTAGTTTGTCATCCCGACCGAGGACTTCAGTCCGACCGAGGGATCTGCGGTCTGCCGGCGCCGCCCCACTCTTCGATGACAACCAGTTTCTCTCGAGTCGCTTCGCTGGGCTCGGGATCACAAACGCTGCAGCGAGTTACTGCCCGCCTCGCTTGACTCTCACCACCCCCGCGGCTAGTTTCTGAATACATGGCTGAGAGCCGCATCGTCACCTTCACTACCGACTTCGGACTGAGCGACGCCTTCGTTGGCATCATGCACGGCGTGGTGCTCAACATTCATCCTGAGACGACCGTCGTCGACATCTGCCATGCGGTCGCGTCGTACGACCTGATGGACGGCGCGTGGACGATCGCGCAAGCCTATCGCTTCTTCCCTGCCCGAACCGTGCATGTCGTCGTCGTCGATCCTGGCGTTGGCAGCCAGCGGCGGCCGATCATCGTTGAAACCGAGAACCACGTCTTCGTCGCGCCGGACAACGGCGTGCTCTCGATGGTCGAAGCGCGCGAGCCGAAATTTGTTGTGCGACATGTCACTGCTGAGCGGTATTTCTTCCAGCCGGTCAGTCGAACCTTTCACGGACGCGATATCTTCGCTCCGATCGCAGGCTGGCTGAGCAAAGGCGTCGCACCATCCGAGTTCGGCCCCGAGATCACCGATTATGTTCGCTTGGCTCTGCCACAGGTCGAGCACGTCGGCGAGAACAGCTTGCGCGGCGCGGTGCTCAAGGTCGACAAGTTCGGCAACCTCATCACCAACATTGGCCAGGCTGACGCACCCGCGCTGTTCGGCAACAATGTTCCGGCCGTCAACATCCTCATCGCGGGAGAAACGATCACGCGCGTCTGTCATTCGTATTCCGATGGCGCGGAGGGCGAGATCTTCGCGATCGTCGGAAGCTCCGGGTATCTGGAGATCGCGGCGAAGCAGGCGTCGGCAGCGGAGAAGCTGGTGGCGGGGGTCGGCACGCCGATCGGCGTGGTGGTGAATCCCGCGCAGCAAACGTGAAGCCAAGGCAGCTTATTCCGTGCTAAAGGCACTCACACTTATAGATGTCCGGGACGCGGACCTGATGAGAGTGTGTCGCGGTCCGTGTCGCCGCTCCGCGGCTCGAACCGCAGATCCCTCGGTCGGACTAAAGTCCTCGGTCGGGATGACAAGAAGGAAGAGCCGGGGACGCGGGCCTGAAGGCCCGCTCTACCAACCAATTTCCACATCCCATCACCTCAGCGGCTGAAGCCGGTTTCTTTAGTACTCACGCCTTTTATGCACGCCTGAAGGCGTGCTCCACCCGGGCTGGCATGGTAATTCTGAAGCTCAAAACATTTCCTCCGCCTATAATTTCTCTATGCTCTTACATGGCATCTTTCCTCCCATCACCACACCGTTTTATCCCGATGGCTCGGTTTACTTCCGCAAGCTGGAACAGAACGTCGAGCAGTATTCGCGCGGGCCGATTGCCGGCATCGTGGTGCAGGGTTCGACCGGCGAAGCCATTCTGCTGAGCGACGACGAGCGCCGCGATGTGCTGAAGGCCGCGCGCGAAGCCGCATCCCACGACAAGGTGCTGATCGCGGGCACCGGAATCGAGTCGGCGATCGAGACGTTGCGGCTGACCGAATACGCCGCCCAACTCGGCTACGACGTCGCCATGGTGCGCACGCCGCATTACTACAAGGGCCAGATGGCGCAACCGGCGAACATGCTGGCGTTCTATCGCTTCGTCTGCGACCGCTCGCCGCTGCCGGTGATCATCTACAACTTTCCGCAGGCGACCGGTTACGACATTCCCGCTGAACTCGTCATCGCGCTTGCTGAGCATCCCAATCTCATCGGCATCAAGGAATCGTCGGGCTCGATCGAAAAGGTGCAGAAGATGGTGGAGGGCACGCGACACATCAAGCGCACTGCGACCGTGACCGAGACCTTCAGCGCGGCAACGGGACGCATGCTGCAAGCGGCCGTCGCTCCCGCCGACGCTGACGGCGGAGCGCTGGTCAGTGTGGGCGCGCTCACGGGAACTGCGGCGCCGAAGCCGTCGTCCGCCGCTGTGACGGTGGTCGGCAAATTGAAGACGCGCCAGAAGGAAGTTGGCTTCCAGGTGCTGGTCGGCGCGGCGCAGAAGCTGCATCCGTCGCTCGACGCGGGAGCGGTTGGCGCGATTCTCGCCTTCGCCGATTGCGCTCCGACTGCGTGCTACGAGATCTACGCCGCTTGGAAAGATGGCGACGCGGCGCTGGCGCGCGAGAAGCAGGAGCGCATCGCCAAAGCCGCCGAGCGCATCGTCGGCGGGCTCAGCATTGCCGGCGTGAAGTACGCCATGGATTACAACGGCTACTTTGGCGGATCGGTGCGGTTGCCGTTGCTGGCGCTTACCGCCGACAAGAAGGCGGAAGTGGAGCAACTGCTGGAGAACATCAGGAACTGAGGCAGTCCCGAGCAAGGGGCCAAGGGATTGGGGACTAGGGACTAGTCGAGTGTCCGGTCCGAAACTCGAATCGTACTTGCCGTTCACGTCATTCGACGAAAAATCCCCAGACAAGCAAAGCCGAGTGAGGCACCCGCAAGAACCCAGGTTAGGCCAAAAGAAGGCCGAACCTGGGGCACCGGCTAGAGTGGGATACCCGCAAATCACAACGACGAACGACGACAATAGCGGTCCTTCGCCTGCGTTCGGCCGCTGCGCGACCTCACTCCGCTCAGGATGACACATCAATGCGAGCGATCCTGCTCACGAAGTATCCAGCCGTCCGGCGTTGAATTTCTGCCGGCCATTTCACAGGCATCGAATATAGTGATTCCATATGCCTTCGCTTGCACTGACGGAACTGATCGGCGCGCCGGTCATCGATAGCACCGGCTCGCGCGCCGGCAAAGTGCGCGAAGTCGCGCTCAGCCCGGGGGAGAGCTCCAACCAGGTCTCGGGCTTCGTCATCCGCACGCGGCAGGGCGACCGGCTAGTTCCGGCCAACACCATCAGCCTGGTCGACAACAGCCTGCGCGCCTCAACTGCGGCGTCCGACTGGAGCCCCTTCAGCGGCCCCGAAGGCCTGCTTCTGCTGGAGCGCGACCTGCTCGACCAGCAGATTATCGACGTTCACGGACGCAAGGTTGTGCGGGTGAACGACGTCGACATCCACGAGGAGAGCACGAACGGTCACCTCGTGCTCAAGATTGGCGCGGTCGACGTTGGGGCGCGCGGCGCGATGCGTCGCCTGCTGAAGGGAGTCGTGCCCGGCGGCGCGCTGAAGCCTCTGCTGGAAAAAATCCCGCCGCGGCTGATTCCCTGGGAGTTCGTCGATCTCATCGAGATCGATCCCGCCCGCCGCATCAAGCTGAAGATCTCGCTGGAGCGCCTGGCCAAGCTGCACCCCGCCGACATCGCCGACATCGTGGAAGAGCTGGCGCCGGCCGAGCGCGAAGCCGTCTTCGAGACGCTCGACGAAGAAGTGGCCGCCGAGACGCTGGAAGAAATCGATCCCAGGATGCAGGTTTCGATCTTGAGCTCGCTCGACTCCGACCGCGCTGCCGACATCGTCGAGGAGATGGATCCCGACGCCGCTGCCGACGTGCTGTCCGACATGCACCCCGACACCTCTCAGGAAATCCTCACTGAGATGGAGCCGGAGGAGCGCGCCGAAGTCGCCGAGCTGATGAGCTTCCATGACAACACCGCGGCCGGGCGCATGACCACGGAATACATGGCCCTCACCGCGGGCGCCAAGGTGGAAGACGCCATCGAGATGCTGCGCAACTTTGAAGGTGGGTTGGAAAGCCTGAGCACCATCTACATCATCGGCGAGAAAGACAAGTTGCTGGGCGCGGTGCCGCTGGCCAAGATCGTGCTGGCGCCGCCGGGAACGCCGCTGATGATGCTGAGCACCGGACACCTGGCCAGCATCCATCCTGGGGCGAACGAGAAGCAGATCGCCGAGCTGTTCGACAAGTACAACCTGCTTACGCTGGCGGTAATCGACGACGAAGGGGTGTTGACCGGCGTCATCACCGCCGACGACGTGATCAACATGCTGCGCTCGAAGCTATGAGAACCTGGCCTACTCTTTCACTTCCGCCCAACTTCCATCCGGATTGAACTGGCGCATAAATGGCCCTTCGTCGGAGGTCGTAGCTCCCAGGTCCTTCTCATAAACGATGCCATCCTGATCGATGATGAACGTCATCACGCCGGTCACGCCATACTTCGCCGGATAGGCGACGAATCCGAATCCGCGATTCATGATGCCGCCGCGGGCATAATCTCTCAGCCCACCCAGGGCGAACGGTCCCTGCGTAAAGAGGATTCCGTAATAATAGCCGTAGAACGGTTTGTGCAAGCTGGGCTGCAGCTTGGCTCCTTCCTTCGTGGCGTAAGCCAGCAGCGGCCCGATCGGACTCCGAGGCTTGCCGGGCTGATCCTGCCAATACAACCCATCTTGCTTGCCCGGACCGCTGATGAACTGGCGCGCATACTGCTTCTGCCCATCGTGCGCCTGCTCGAAGTACTCCAACTGGGCAATCCGCAGGATGTCGCAGACATCAATATTGGCCAACTCATTGCGGCCGAGATCGCGGTTTATCAGCTCGTTCTTTCCGTCCGGAGTATCGAAGTACCACTTGCCGGAAGTATCCTTGCGGATGGGAATAGGAAAGGCGGTATTGCTGACGCCAACCAGCAGAATCTCGGTTCCATTCTCCAGCTTCCGCCAGCGATTCATTCTGCCGTAGGCGGAGGCGAATTGTGTGAACGATGCCTTGTCCTCGGCTGCGTTGCCGGAGAAGATCACGTCCTTGGAATCCGTCCCGAAGAGCGCCAGCAGCTGATCCTGGTTCCCATTCTTTGCAGCCTCCGCCAGAGCTTTCCCGGCATCCTCGGGCGAGGCGAAGGTCGACTGCCCTCTAGCCGGTCCCGAAGCCGTCGGGCCCTTGTGCTGGCAGGCTGGAAGAACGACGGTCAGGAGCGCGAGCGCGACCCCTGCCCAGAAACGAAAGCTGGCACGCTTATCACCCGCCTGCAACCTCATTCGCAATGTTTCCCCTGTCTTGCTTGACATCGCATCTGTCCCACGCATCACCAGTGCAATCCGCTCGAGCGGCCTCCGATACCCCATCCTGTGTTGCCGCCGCGGGTCAGCCAGCCTCGGTAGCTGGTCGAACGGTCGCCCCAGCCGCCCACGCCGAATACGTTGCCGGCCTGACTGCTCCAGGAGCTGAAGGCCGTCAAGCTTCCCGGATCGCCCTTCCCCCAACCGCGCAGAATGTCGACCTCAGCCCAGCCTCCTGCCTCCTGCGCCCAGGCGTTAAAGGTCGGGGTCGGTGCCGGCGTTGTGCCGCCCAGGCTGAACGTATGTTTGGCGTTGGCGTTAACGTTGACGTTCTGCGCCAAAGGCATGCCCGTTGGTCCAACAGGCGGGCCGCTGAAGGGGCGGTTGGCGTCGTTGTGATACGGGTGATTGCCGTAATAGGTGTATCCGCCGTAGTATCCGCCTCGCCACGCGTGGTTGCCGTAATACGGATAGCTGCGGTAGTCGACGGTGCCGTGGTACCAGTTGCACTGCCAGTTTCTCCAGCCCCACTCCGAGCCCACCGATCCGCTAATCCCCACTCCCACTCCGAAGTACAGGCCGTTGCCGGAAACCTTGCTAGCCGAGGTGTATTCGGGAACCTGTATCGGCGTTCCGTAAACCACGGCCGGGTTGTACTGCGGAACATACACCAGCAGCGGATTTCCCGGTTGCAGCGTGATGATGTCCCCGCTCGGCTGCGCCAGAATCATCTCGCTGCTCGTCTTCAGATTGCCGGCCGTTCTGGCCTTGCCGCGCATCAGCTGGACCGCGGCCAAGATCCCCGACGATTGATTGTGATAAGCCTCGCCCAGCATCGACGTCCAGATGAGGTTTTGCGCCATGTCGTTCAACGCCGGTGGGAACTGTGCCAGCGCCTTGATGCTGGGATCCCACGACTGCGAGTTCACAAACTGCAGCTGCACCCCTTCCGGCAGGTTCTTGTTCTGCTGCAGCCAGACGTTGGCCAGCAATACCTGATCCGGAAAGGTCGCGCCCACCAGGGTCTGCGCCAGCAGCGGGTCGGGATAAAGCGCTATCGGCCCAACCAGGCTTTGCAATTCATCAGGTGTGTACGGTATTCCCTGACCGGAATAGTCAGAACCAGAAAGCGAGGCAGCCTGAAACATCGCCGCCGCCTCTGAGTTCCACGGTGCGCTTATCAGCAGCATCGCAAAAACCAAGGCTAAGGATAGAGCTTGCCTGTGATGAAACCCGATCATTCCCCTCTTCCCCCATGGAAACCTCATGTACCTTGTAAACGAATCCAACAAAGTGCGCCAGCACAGAAATTCGGCCTTTATTGATCACATATACAGTGCCAGAACCCGCCTGATTTCACAAACCGGAAGCGCGCGGATTGGGGCTTCGTTTGAATTCACCGCCCTTTATGGCACACAACCCAGTTTCATCCCGATCCCACGCCGATTCGTGCTGCTGCGAAAGGCGTGCGTCCTTATTCGATCTGAATTCAGAAACTGACCCATTACCCAGCGCCTCGCCGCATCGCGCTCCGCCGGATACACTATTCCTTTAGCTCTTTTCGCATTGGATGTGAGGTCTTCATCATGGCAAGTGGCAACAACTCCCGAGGCGTAATCGGCATTCTGACCGGAGGCGGTGATGTTCCCGGCCTCAATCCGGCCATCCGCGCCGTCACCATTCGCGCCCTGCGCGAAGGCTACGAAGTTATCGGCCTGCGCCGCGGATGGGCCAGCCTCATCGACATGGTGCGCGACCCGGAGCACGACAACAGCGACAACTTCCAGCGCCTCACGGAAGAGCTGGTCAATCGCGCCGGCCGCACCGGCGGCACCTTTCTGCACACCTCGCGCACCAATCCCAGCCGTGTCGGCAAAGACGACGTTCCCGAGCCCCTGCGCGAGACTTACAACGCCGACCGCAACGATCTCACCCCCGAAGTGCTGAAGAACCTCGCCTGGCTGAAGATCGACTACCTCATCCCCATCGGCGGCGACGATACGCTGAGCTACGCGGTGCGGCTGTTTAAGGAAGGCGTCAAAGTCGTCGCCATCCCCAAGACCATGGACAACGACGTCCCCGGCACCGACTACTGCATCGGCTTCAGCACCTGCGTCACTCGCATCATCGAGATGTCGAACCGCCTGCGCACCTCTGCCGGCTCACACGAGCGCCTTTTGGTGCTGGAGGTCTTCGGCCGCTACGCCGGATTCACGGCGATGCTGCCCACCATGGCCGGCGCCGCCAATCGCTGCGTCATTCCCGAATTCAAGTTCAGCATCGATCGCCTCGCCGAGTTGCTGATCTACGATCGCAGCAAGAATCCCAGCAAATACTCAGTCGCACTGGTTTCCGAAGGCGCGATGTTCGAGGGCGGCGACATGATCTTCGAGCGCGAGGTCAAAGACGCCTTCGGCCACAAGAAGCTGGGCGGCATTGGCAATGTCATCTCCGAACGCGTCAAGGAATTATCCTCTCGCTATAACGGCGGCAAGCCGCTCGACGTGATGAACCAGAGTCTCGGCTATCTGGTGCGCTGCGGCGATCCCGACGCCATCGATTCGATCGTCCCTATGGCCTATGGCAATCTCGCGCTCGATCTCATTCTGACCAACGTGCACGGCCGCCTGGTCGTCCTCCGCAACGGCCGCTACGACAACATGCCCATCGAGGTCATCGTTGCGTCGAAGAAAGTCGTCAACGTCAAGGATCAGTACAACACCGAGCGCCTGCGTCCGCGCTACAAGAGCTTCGAGATGAAACCCCTGTTCATCATGACCAGCGATTTGGGATAGGAAGCGATTAGCAATTAGCAATTAGCGATTAGCTGAGTGACCCAGAGCCTGCCTTGAGCTTGCCGAACGGTCTCGTTCTCTATCGAGTCGGCATCCGGCGACCAACTTCGATGCACTGAATCTTCTGCAACAACTCCGAACATACAAGTGTCACCGCCGTCACTGAAGCGCTCCTTGTCAGGCAGCTAGCATGTTTCTGTCCGACTACTGGTGCGGTAGGACCCCTTGTCGAGGAGTCACGCCAATAACCTGAGGAGCACGGAATGAAATCGATCACGCTCGTCCTGCTTTTACTTTCTACCCAGCTCGCATTCTCCACTTCTTATACCTCCGTACAGAGCGGCGACTTCAACGCAGACGCGACTTGGGGCGGCACGGGACATCCTCATGCGGGCGACACCTGGACCATACGCAACGGCAACACCGTAACCTGCTCAGGATTGTGCGCGTCGGGAAGGGCAACCCCTTCAAGTTGTTCCGTGGATGGGACGGTGAACGCAGGCGGCACTTTGACGGTTGCTGCCGGAGGCACTCTCCTCCATAGCGGAGAGCTTGACGTACAGCACAGCGCCACGGTCAACGTGCAATCACGATTCGCGGCAGTCATGGGCTCATTTGGCACGTTGACGATCGCACCCGGCAGCGGAGCCACCTGCGAGCTTAACTTCACCAACGTCGGACAGGGAGCGCCTAACCTCAACTTAAGCGGAATGAAGGGTCTGGCAGGACACAATGCCTACGCCGTCCTCGATTGCAATACTGCGATGAACCAAGGATCCGGCTGCACCATCGAGCCCGAGGTTGCAGGCATTGGCACGAACCTGAACTTCAGTTACTTCAAAGTAATAGGGTTCGGGAATGCAACCCTGAGGGCCTTCGCTGACGTCACGGTTAACTCCGTCGTTTTGCAGAACGGACTATTTGATCATGATGGCGATGTTTTCCTGACCATCGGCACGTGCGCCGCATGCAATTTTGTGGTGCAGAATGTCAGCTTCACCAACCCCACCGACGTCGCGGCCAGTGGCAATCATTACGTGGTATTTGAGTTCTATGCCTACGCCAGGGCAAGTGGCGGCTCCAGGTTCATTCAGAATGTTACGGCCGCCAATCAAAGCCAGGTGCAGTTATACAGCGCGTATATCGGAATGCCGGGGCTACAGACCGGGGAGAGCCTTCTTGCCGGCGATCCCGCGAACCTCAACGGATTCATCGGCTATAACGTCAACCTGGTGGAGGCCGCCAGTTCCGCAATTTCGCAGATCTTTCGCAGCACCGCGGTAATTCTGGATATATCGGCAGACGGGTCGGGCTGCTATGAATTCCCGTTTAATGCGAGTCTGACCTTCCAGGACAGCTTCTGTCTGGAGCGCACTCCGAACCAGCACGAAATTATGGCCGGGTTCGCGATCAACGGTGGCTCCGCCAATTTCTACCAGCGATATCTGTGCGACGGTGACGGCTTCTTCAACTACGACACCGGCGACATGATCCAGGACTGGGGCACGTATACCATTAAGAACAGCCTGGGGATCAACCTGTGTGGGACCATGACCACCATCAGCAATGGTGGAAGCGAAGTGGCCACGGTGACGGAGAACACCAACTACAACAACTTCGGTGAGACCTACTGCGAGTCGGCTTGCTACGACGGTATCCATCCCGTGTTTACCAACAATCTGCTGGTAAAGCCGGCGGACGTCAACGGCGGGGGCATTCGGGGTGACGACGGGATTCACGCGGCCACGGTTTATCAGCGGCAGACCAACTTTTCCCTCGACTACAACGGCTTTTACCAAATGCCGGGGAGCGGCGATCCCGGCGCGGAACAACAGCCGCCAGTTCCCGCGCTGCTGCCGAACCCGGCGCTGGGCGGGATCATCAGCTACGTCAATATTCCAGACACATTGGTCGGCAACTTGGCGGGAAAGCTGATAACCGGGGTGACCGACCCTACCCACATCGCCTGCGCCTCCTGCAACTTTACCCAACCGGGCTCAGCCGGACTGATGCCGGGCGACTTCTTTGAGGACAATACCCTGAAGCAGGTGGTCACCGTGGAGAGCGTGACCGACTCGACCCATCTGGTGCTGACCAGTCCGGGCATCCCGGGAATGCGGCAAGGCCAGGACACGTTGTCGATCTACACCAGCTATTGGAAGCATGCAGGCTGGTATTACGGCGATAGCAATAATGGCTCGCACGACATCCATGCCGACCCCAGGTTTGTCGATTCGACCCGCTCACTGTGCGGTTGGTACAAGCTCAACACGGGCGCCCCGCTGTGGTGCCCGACCTACGGGAGCGTCATGGCGAACCCGGGAGTGCTAGTCGCGACTTCGGGGACGGGAGGAACGACCATCCATTGCGCAGCGTGCAACTTCACGGCAAACGGAATCACCACGGCTGACGTAGTGCAGGTCTACATGGGTATGGGCGCCGCCCTAAGAGGCTGGTCTCCGATTGTGGCGGTCACGGCCCAGTCGCTCACGCTCAGCAGCGCGATCGCAAACCTGGCCGCGGGCGACACCTTTGACTTCATAACCTCGACCCAAGGGCTGGGGAAGATGATGGTGCAGTCGGCGGGTTTCGACTGGAACGGAAATACGGTCACCCCACCGGCCTGGGCGACGGCTGCCAATGCGATGGCCTACGTATATGCGGGATTCGCGCCGCAGAACTTGATTTATCATCACGCAGGCGATCCCGCCGATGGCTTTCCCGACATCGGGGCGGTGCCGGTGAAGCTGGGGCGGTAACCATGCGGCGGCCATAGCTGCTTAGGATCTCGGCGGCGCCGCGCTTCTCGCTGTCGCTCCATCTCGTGATCTTCGGCGCCGGGTGCAACGGGTGCCCCAGGTCTCGCGCTTTTCGAGACCTGGGAGAGCACACACTTACACCCTCATCTACAATCCAAACGAATAACAAGCCGTGTCATCCTGAGCGGAGTGAGGCGAAGCCGAACGCAGTCGAAGGACCCCTATCGTGGCCGACCACTTCCCAAGCGCAAGATCACCTGCTTCAACCTTTCATGTCCCTGCATCAATCGCAGATACTCCACCTCACTCGCACCCACTTTCGCCCGAATAATCTCCGCAAGCCCACGCTTCTCATCCTTACTCCAGCGTTTTACCTCCGGCGCCAACGCCAACATCACCGCAAAATCCGCAAACGCGGCCTCTTCCAACCTAACTCCCAACTCCCGCGTCAACCACTCACTCGTCTTCCGTCGCATCGCCTCTGGATCGCCCTTGAACTTCATCGCCATCTCTCGCTGCACCGCAAACCCGATATTGCGAATCGAGAAGTTATCCCACAATCCGCGCGGCCCGTCTCCCGTCTCATAGAACACATGCTCCGCCGCCAGCTTTCTCAGCGTGCGAGCCGGCGTCCGATATCCCGGCGTCCTCGCAATCCGCGCCTCTTCCTTTTCCGTCACCGCCAGCAACTCCGGCTTCCCCGGCCGGAATCCCAGCTTGCGATAAAACCAGAACGCGCCCGACTTGATCGCCTCTTCATTGTCCTGTCCGATCTGATACGGATAAACCGAGAAGCACGTAGTCCCCGCGATCTGATTCAGCAGTTGCAGAACCTTGGAATAGATCCACGCCGTCTCGCCATCGCGAAACGTGTAAAAGGTATTGAAGCCGATCTCCATCCACTCGAACAGCCCAATCGCTTCGATGTAGTTGATCGGCACGCCATTCTTCACCGTCATTCCGGCGAAATACGCACGCAGCGGCAAGCGCCGGTCCGGCGGCAATCCCCACAGAAAGATCTGAACGCCCCGGCCCGACATCCGCTTCAATCACCTGCTTCGCATCGCCGCGCGTCGTGCCATAAAGTTCGCGGTATCGAACCGTCAGCACTTCCCGCACCTGATCGAGCAGCGCCTCGCCTTCCCTGCTCGACAACTTCCGCACCGGCAGCGGTGCCGACCTCAGTTCCTCCTCAATCGAAACCTGCTTCCGTTGAATCAGCGGCGCGCGATGATAGTAGAAAGCCGGCGGATTGCGTCGCGCGTGCGTCCGGCTCGCCGCTGACTCTCCCAGTTCCCACTCGATGTCGATCTTCAGCGCGTCATACCACGCTGTCTTCTCCAGCATGTCTCCGGGCGACTGTTCCATCCGCTGCAGCAGCCACGCGAGAATCCGATCCTCACCACCGCTCGCACTGCTCAGCCATTCCAGATACGGTGTATCCGCCTCCACCAGGCAATCGTCCGCCAGCAGCGGAACGTATCGCGGCAGGCTGCTCCACATCTGCCGATACTGCTCGTCCACATTCCATTCCACCTGCAGATCGTTGGGATATCTTGATGCCAGCCAGCGCGCCACTTCATAGGTAAACGTGTCGCGAATCGCCGTCCCGGCGACGCCGGAGAACTCTTCAGATTCGAATAGCTCGACGTCCGCGCCGGAATCGCGCAGCTGCCGTGCTTGCGCTCCAACGCCCTTCAGCAGCTCTTCGGTCAGCGTGATGACTTTTCGACTTTGAGGAAACGCGCGCAGGAACAACAGCGCGTCGTGAAACTGAGTCAGCGATTCCGCATCACCAAATCGCGCGCCGCGCAGCGATGCCAGCAGCTTCTCCACGCGCGCAGCGCAGCCCGGCCCGTACTCACTTCTGGCCGCCTGCAGCTCTGCCAATCGAGCAGCCAGAGCTGGCCTCATGCTTCACCCGAGCCAACGGCCTTCGCCGACTCATCGGGCATAGGCATGGCGTTCGCGTCTTCCAATGGTAAGGGAACGCTCACCTGCGGCGCGCCTTGTCGCGCTGCCCTCACCGAGCCCCACACGATAAACAGATTGGTCACCATCACCACCGTGAACGCCATTGCCGGCAGGAATGAGAAGATTGCCCCGCGGTCATTCACAATCTCCAGCGCCAGCACCGCCGTAACCAGTCCGCGCGGCAGCATCCAGAACAGCAGCTCGGTATCGCGCCGCTCGACGTCCCGAACTACCCAACGGCTGCCTTGTACCGCGAGGAAGCGCGCCAGCACCAGCGCCGCCAGGATTCCAAGAATCGGCACGATGTAGTGCCGATTGACGAATTGGGCCACAATCCCCAGCAGCACGAAAAAGAACGATCGCACCAGGAAGCTGAACTCGGCGTGGAACGCCAGCATTCGCGCTCCCTGCCGCGTCATGTGCGGCGTGCGCGGCAAGTTAGCCAGCGTCACGCCGAAGATCAACACCGTCAGCAGCCCGCTGCCTTTGAAGTAGTCGCCCAGCGAGTAAACGCCCATCACTACGCCCAGGTTCAGGATATTGCTATAGGGCACACCGGCCAGCTTCGGCCAAATCTTCGACCACAGCGCAGCCACGGCGAATCCAATCACCACCGAGAAGAAAATGTGGTGAGTGAAATCCGTTGCCAGATCTCCAATCAGCGACTGGGTCTGGTTTTTCTCCAGCAGGCTGCCGACCATCAGCACCGCAATGACCTCGCCCAGCGATGCCTCGATGGTCAGCGTGATCTTCACCGGATCGGGTGTGTTGATCTGCTGCAGCGCCGGAATAACAATCGTGCCGCTGGTGCATCCCAACGCCGCGCCCAGCAGCAGGCAGTCTATCCACTCCAGATGCAGCAGCGCCCGTCCCATCAGCGCGATCAGCGCCAGGCTCAAGCCAAAACTCAACACCACCAGCAGCAGGCCGGCGGGAAAGTAGCGCATCGCCTGCCGCAGTCGCAACTCCAGTCCGCCCTCAAACAGGATCAACATCAGGGCGAGCGTACCCAGCACCCGAATCGCGCCTTCAAGATGGTGCGGATCCACCCAATGCAGGAGTGGCCCCAGGGTGATGCCGATCAGCAGCAGGACGACGATGTCGGGAACGCGGGTGAGCTTGGAGAGGCGGTTCGCCGCCACCGCCAAAACCAGCAGCGCTGCCGGCAGCCCGAAGATGTAAGCCATTTGCATTGCAGACCCTTGCACACCAAGCTGTGCAAAACTAAGTCAACATTCCTGCTAGCATACCGCCGCCTTCGCAAAATCCTGCATCCAAGAATTTATCAAGGCGTTCCGGTATACCAGCCGCATAACGTCAAGATTAAGCCGCCGTCTCGCTCCGGCGGCTTTCGTATTTTAGTTGTTATCCCGAGCACTCATCCCGCTCACGGCTGGCTCAGATCGGCAGGAAAGGACTTGAAGTCGACCTGCCGCTGCATGGCCTTCTCCGCGCCTTTGGCATCAGTCGAGTGTTGCGTCAGCGAGCCTTTAATCACGCGATAGCCATCCCCGCCCGCCTTCTTGCTCGGCGCTACCGAAATCGTTCCGCTGAAGTCATACCAAATGCCGTGTACGGTCTTGGTATTGAAGCTCAGGCGATCGCCCTGCAATGTCGCCTTGTCGAAGAACTGATCGATGAACTCCCCCTTGTCGCTGTCGGCATCGCCGAAGCGCGATATATAACCCGACACCTTGCCTTCCTCCACCGTAATCTGCACAAACTCGCCGTCGCGCAGGAACGTGTACATGCCGGAGATGTCGTTGCTGGCCGCGTTCTTGGCGCCTCCCGACTGAACGGCTGAAGCCGGAGATGCTGCCGGCGGCTCTGCGGCAGCTGTGGTCAAGGCACAGAACGCCAGCATCAGCAGGAGAAAGGTTTTCACCATGATCTCTTCCGATCGCCTCGTCTCAGCATCATGGCATGTAGTCGCGAGATTTGCGAAGCGATATCTTAACCGGTCTGCATTTTTCAGCGCGGCAATGTCGCCCCTTCGTGCCAATGAAAAAGGGAACCATTGCTGGCTCCCTTTTGGCTGTCACTGGGTTCGAGTTACAGTTGCGGCGGTGCTCCCGTCGAACCGCCTTGAGGAGAAGTTGACTCGCCGCTCGGGGGCGCCGTTGTGGTCGTATCCGGACTCGATGTCGTAGAGTTCGGCATCGTGCTCGGCGTATTGGGTGATGTGCTCGGATTCGGCGAACTCTGCGGCGTAGCGGATGGCGAGTTCGGTGTCACCGTAGTTGCGCCGGGCTCGGTCGGAGCTGCATTCGGAGTAGCCGTGGTTGCTCCGGGAGTGTTCGTAGTTGCGCTCGGAGTATTCGTCGTTGCTCGTGGCATCTGCGAATTCGCTCCCGGCATGTTGTTCTGCTGTCCCGTGCCGGTCCCCGGACTGGTGCTCTGCGTTCCCGTAGAGCTTTGTCCCATTCCCGTGCCGCTATGACCAGTGCCTGCTCCCGCGCCGGCTCCCGCACCCGGCCACCTGCCTGGGCCACCGCCCAGCATCCGCACAATAACAACGTACTTATGAGTAATAGCAATCTCCGCGTCATTTGGGTCCCTCCCTCGTTTGAAAGCCAAACTGGCCGGCTTTCCTCTCTCGGATGGGACACGGCGTGGGCGAGATGCCTCAGACAGCGAACCGGAATTTCCGTCACCAATGCAGCCTCACCGCCTCATCCTTTGACCTTGCTCAGCAGATCCATATCGACCTTCTGCAGCGACGGCGGCAGCTTCGCGTAATGCAGCTGCTCAGTCATCGCCTGCCCATCGGTGAGGACATAGGTGATGAACGCCTTCGTCTGCGCCGACTTACTCGCGTCCGGAGGACTGGTTGGTACCAACAGGAACGTCAATCCACTGATCGGATATGCCTCGGGAGCCGACGCCGGAGGATCCACGATCGGCGTTCTCACATCTTTTTGCAGCTCGGTCGCATACGCATCGATCGCCGCGCTCGCTCCGCCAGCTGTCGGCGCAACAAACTTGTTGGCTTTGTTTTCGATCTGAACCACTGGCAACTTGTTCTCGTCCGCGTAATTCAACTCGACGTACCCAATCGCGCCGGGATTTTGCTTCACCAATCCGGTCACGCCCTCGCTGCCCTTGCCGCCCAATCCCGCCGGCCAGCTCACCGACAGACCTTTGCCGACCTTGGACTGCCAATCAGGACTGACGGTTGCGAGATACGTCGTAAAGATGTTCGTCGTACCGCTGCCATCCGAACGGTGCACCACGAAGATCGGCTGTTTCGGCAGATTCACGCCTGGATTCTCCGCCTTGATGGCCGGATCCTGCCAGCCCTTGATGGTGCCGAGAAAAATTCCCGACAATGTCTTCCCGCTCAGCTTCAGGGGCTGGCTGAGATCTTTCAGGTTATACGTAATGCATACCGGGCCCGCAGTCTCGGCAATCTGTACCAGCGCCGGCATCTCCTTGAGCTGATCATCCGGCAGCGCCATATCCGAAGCACCGAAATCCACCAGTCCTTTCTTCAGCTGCTGAATGCCGCCGCCGCTGCCGATCGACTGATAGTTGATCTGCACATTCGGCTGCTTGGCGTGATAGTCGGCAATCCAGCGGCTCATCAGCGGGTAAACAAATGTGCTGCCCGCTCCGATGATCTGTCCGCCGCCACCTTCTTTCGAGCTCGGACTCGAGCTGCAATTGGTTAGCGTAAGCGTTGAGGCGATGAGCAAGCTGATTACGGCCATCGACGATGGGCGCGGATTCATAAGGGCATTCCTTTCTAAAGTGCGATGAGGTAGTGCTGGCCCTCAGGCCGGCGTATAAGGTGCTGGTGTGGTAGAACTAGCGTTCAAGTCATCCTCCAGCTGCGTTTCTCCTATCCACGATTCGGTCCGGACACGACTTCAGTCATGCCGACAGAATTCATATTCAATCCGGAGCCGGCGGCACAAATGTTCCAACGACGCTCCAATCCTTGCGATGTGCGAACGTTCGAAATAGATACTTCAACAACATTACGGCAGCGTTAAAATCACATCGAAATCATGCACTTGCATTTCAACCATTTTCCACGCCATCGAGGTTCTCATGTCCCTTCTTCGATTTTTGATGTTGCTGTCGCTTGTGATCTGGATCGGCGGCCTGATCTTCTTCGCCTTCGTTCTCGCGCCGACGGTCTTCAACCCCAGCATCCTGCCCACGCGGCAACTCGCCGGCAATGTGGTCAATCGCAGCCTCGGCATCCTTCACACTATGGCGATCGGCTGCGGCATCATCTTCGCAATCACGTCGATGATCGACTCGCGCGTCGTCAACGGCTCGGCGCAGCCCTTCGCTCCACGTCACATCCTCGTCTACCTGATGATTATCCTGACGCTGGTTAGCGTGTTCGCCATCGCTCCCAAAATGCAGGTGCTGCGCCAGCAGATGGTCATGATCGACGAAGTCCCGCACGACGACGCCCGTCGCGTCGAATTCAATCGCCTGCATCAATGGTCTACACGAATCGAGGGCACCGTGCTCGTCCTCGGCCTCGCCTTGCTCTTTCTGACCGCGCGGCGAATGGGATAGAAGCAATTAGCAATTAGCAATTAGCAATCAAGCTCAGGCCCGACAAATCACGATCCACGATCCGCCAACCGAGCGGCTCCGCGGTAACCTGCCGACTCCCGACACAGCGCCAAATCCCATTTTCATTTAGTCTGAAATGTGCAATCGCTTAATCCAAAGCTAATTGCTAATCGCTAATTGCTAATCGCTTCCTTATGAAAACCGGCATCATCGGCCTGCCGCAGGTAGGCAAGACTTCCCTCTTCGTCATGTTGACCAGGCAGCAGGTGGCGCAGCGCAGCGGCAATCCGCGCGAGGCGCATCTCGGCGTCGCCAAAGTTCCCGACGACCGCCTCGACCGCCTGGCCGCTCAATGCAACCCGCGCAAGCTCGTTCATGCCAGCGTCGAGTACGCCGACGTCGCCGCGCTCTCGAAAGAAGCGCTGAACGAAACCGCCTTCGCCGCCAATCTCCGCAACGTTGACGCGCTGGCCCACGTCGTTCGCGCCTTCGAAGACGACTCCATCGCCCACGTCGGCTCCATTGATCCCCTGCGCGACATCAAGAACATCGACTTCGACCTCATCGTCAACGATCTCGGCCAAGTCGAGAAGCGCCTGGAACGCGTGCAGAAAGATCTGAAGAAGATGAAGTCGCTAGAGGTCGAGCGCGAGCACGAACTGCTGCTGCGCGCCAAGGCGCATCTCGAGACCGAGAGCCCGCTGCGCGAGATGGAAATGACGCCCGAGGATGAGAAGCGCGTCCGCGGCTTCATGTTCCTCAGCGAGAAGCCGATCCTCTACGTCCTCAACATTGGCGAGAGCACGACGCTGGGCAAAGATCTGGAAGAGGCTGTCGCGAAATTCGGCATCACCGAAGTCGCCTCAAAACCCAATACCGGAGCGCTCGCCGTCTGCGCCAAGGTCGAAGCCGAACTCGCCGAGATGAGCGACGAAGACGCCGCCGAGTTCCTCTCCAGCTACGGCCTTACCGAGAGCGGCCTCGTCCGTCTCATCCGCAAGACCTACGAGCTGCTCGGCCTGATCTCCTTCTTCACCGTCGGCGAAGACGAGTGCCGCGCCTGGACTATCGAGCGCGGCTCCAAGGCCGTCAACGCGGCCGGCGCCATCCACACCGATCTGGAGCATCATTTCATCCGCGCCGAAACCATTCATTGGGATCAGTTGCTCGACGCCGGCTCCGAAGCCGAAGCCCGCGCCCGCGGCACCCTCCGCCTCGAAGGCAAGGACTACATCGTGAAGGATGGCGACGTGATGCACATAAGGCACAGTGGCTAATCAACCGTTGACTCATCGTGATGAGTCAAATAAACTCATCCAGTGGCTAAACGATTACAAGTGATCCTTCAGGACGCCCAGTACCGGGAGATCCAGCAGGCCGCCCGCTCCCGGCGCATGTCCTTGGCGGAGTGGGTCCGCCAAGCGCTAGAGGGCGCACGGCGGGAAGAACCTCGTGGGAGCCTGAGCCAAAAGCTCGAGGCGGTTCGTCTAGCCGCACAGCATGAGTTCCCTACCGCAGATATTGACCAGATGCTCGCGGAAATTGAATCGGGCTACGCGACGGTCAAACGCTCGTGATTTTGATCGACTCCAACGTCCCGATGTATCTTGTGGGGGCGCCCCACCCTCATAAGCTCGACGCACAACGTCTAATTGAAAAATTAATGCGGACTCGTCAACGGCTGGTAACCGATGCAGAAGTTTTACAGGAAATTCTCCACCGATTTGTTGCGATTGATCGCCGCGATGCCATCCAGCCAGCCTTCGATGCGCTGCTTGCGGTCGTCGATGAGGTTCTCCCCATCGATCATGCGGCTGTCGAGCGCGCTAAGGAGATCGTGCTCCAGTATCGACGGCTTTCGGCTCGCGACGCGGTACATGCCGCCATTGCCGAACACTATGGCATCACCGAGATCTTGAGTTTCGACACAGGTTTCGATTCGATGCCCGGTATTCATCGCATCTCGTGAACCTCGGTTTTCCAGTCCCTAATCCCTAGCCCCTAATCCCTTGCCTACGGCACCACCACAAACCTTCTTCCCCGCTGCTCGCGCTGCCATGCCTCTTCAATCTCGGCCAGCGGCACGCGCTCCGTCTCGATCTTCAATTCCCCGCTGGCCGCATGTGCCAACACCTTGTTCATTGCGTCCATAAGCATCTCGCGCGGCGGCATTCCGGCCGTCCCCATGATCGTCACCGGAGTAGCTGCGAAGAACCGCGGCTGGCAGTGTGATCGTCGGCCCTGCCCCCTCTCCCACTTGGACGTAACGAGTCTCTGATTCGATGGCGGCAAACTCTTTGCGCGTAATCGCCGCGAAAAATGCCTCTGCCGGCTGGCCCCAGACATAATCGATCACGACCTGAAAACCCGCGGTTCCGGCTTCGCGGGCGAAAGCGTCGCTCAGTTGGCTTGCCGGCACATCGAGTTGAATCACGGCATCAGCTCCGAGGCTCTGCAATCTGCTCAATATCTCCGGATTGCGTCCGGCGGCCACCACGCGACTAGCGCCTAGCAGCTTCGCGATCCTGATGGCGAGCTGTCCCGTCACACCGGTTGCGCCGAGAATGAGTACATTCTCTCCCGCTGCCAGCTTGGCGCGGCCGGCAAGCGTAAGCCACGCAGAAACGCCCGGATTCACGATTGCCGCGGCAGTCTCATCGCTCAGGTCTTCTGGCAGCGGAAACGTGAACATCTTGCGCACGACCGTGCGCTCCGCCATCGCTCCATAAGGCGGCCGCATTCCACCGAGAAACACGCGCTGGCCATCGTCCAGATGTCCCACTCCATCGATCCCGCACACCGTGGCAATGTGCGCGAGCTGGCGTAGTGCGTGCCACTAGCCAGTTGCTTGTCGACCGGCTTGAGCGCCGCGGCGCTGGACCTGCACGATGACCTCGCCGTCGCCCGCGACCGGCTCCGGAAAATCCTCGCAACGCGGTGGTTTACCCAGGGTGTGCAGAACGGCTGCTTTCATCGCACCTCACTTTTGATTCTCGAACGCTAATTCTACAAGCGCCGTCATACCGGTGGGTGAGCTTAACTTGAAACTCGAAACTTGAAACTCGAAACTGCTATCCTGCCTTTGCGATGAATCCCATCTTCCTCAGCATTGTGCTTGGCCTGACGGCGGCTGCTGCGAACATCTTCGGCGGCGCGGTGATCGTGCAGAAGAACTGGGAGCGCAACTATCTTCGCTACTTCGTCGCGCTGGGCGCGGGATTCATGCTGGCCACGGCGCTGGTCGAGATGGTACCGGAAAGCCTGCAGCTTGCCGGACGCACCGGCGCATTGCTGGTGCTTGCCGGATATCTCCTCGTCCACTTCTTCGAGCACACCATCACGCCGCACTTCCATTACGGCGAGGAGACGCATTCCGACGAGTACCTGCATTCGCATCGCCGCGTCTCAATCCTGTTTGGCCTGATGATCCACACCTTCTTCGACGGCATCGCCATCACTGCCGGCTTTCTGGTCTCACCTTTTCTCGGCTGGATTATCTTTCTCGCCATCTTTCTGCATAAGATTCCGGAAGGATTCACCGTCACCTCGGTGATGCTTGCCAGCGGATTGAGCAAGGGCCGCTCCTGGTTCGCCTCGGTGCTACTGGGCGCGTGCACGCTCGCCGGCGTGCTGACCATGGCTATCGGCAGGCACGCGGTGAGCTTCGGATTGCCGGTCGCGGCCGGCGTCACCATCTACGTCGCCGCCTCCGACCTCATCCCTGAAGTCAACCGCGAGCCCGGCGTCAAGATGGCGTTGGTGGTGTTCATCGGAGTGGCGGCGATGTTTGCCCTTGATCGGTTGGTGCGCGCGCATTGATTCGGCTGGCCCTATGAGCACAGGAATGTTCAGCAGAAAATTACTACCGGCAACTCTGATCGTTGTATTTCTTGCCGGCGCCGCTTGCGCCCAACATCGATCTCACGACGCCGACAATACTGCCGGCAGCTTCGACTACTACCTGCTCACGCTCTCCTGGGCGCCGCAATTCTGCGCGACAAAAGCCGGCGCCGCCTCGTCGAGCGAATGTGATCCCACCCGGCACTACGGCTTCGTGGTTCACGGCCTGTGGCCGCAAAACGATACCGGCTCCTACCCGCAGCATTGCGGCTCGGCAAAGCCGGTGACAACGGCCACGGTGCAGCAAATGCTAAGCATCATGCCCAGCCGTGGGCTCATCCAGCACGAGTGGGAAACGCATGGCACCTGCAGCGGTCTCGGCGCGCAAGGCTATTTCGCGACGATCGAGAAAGCATTCACCAAGGTGCAAATTCCGCCGGAGTATCACAGTCTTACGCGACCGATGACGGCAAGCCCTGCCCAAATCGAGGAGCAGTTTGCTCACGCTAACCACGCGCCCCAAGCCGCCTTTCGCGCTTCGTGCTACGGATCGGACTTTGTTGGACTGGAGGTTTGCCTGACCAAGGACCTGCAATATCGCAACTGTGGCGCCCGGTTGCACGAATGCCGTGCTTCGCAGGTCGAGCTGAGGCCGATTCACCTTGCGATCGGAACTCTGGTAGGCCCGGCTGGGATCGAACCAGCAACCCTCAGCTTAGAAGGCTGATGCTCTGTCCAATTGAGCTACGGGCCCACGCTGGCGCAGGGATGCGCCAATCCATTATCGCAAAACCCTGGTCCATTGCCATGTAACAAAGTGTATGCTTGGCCTTCCATAGGGCTTGGATTCAAGAACAACGGCCTTTACCGATGGCGACATTTATCAAGACCGTGATCCTGAAAGAGGGCATGCCTAGCGTGGAGCAGGCTCGCGCTCGCCTCAGCACCGAAATCCAAATCGCCCAGCGCAGCGGGCTAAAGGTGCTGAAAATCGTCCATGGTTACGGATCGACGGGCGCCGGCGGCGACCTCCGCATCGCGCTGCAATCGACACTGCGCCAGATGGCCGCCAGGCATGAGATTCGCGATTGCATCTTCGGCGAGAACTGGCGCACCAGCAACGAGCGCACTTGGGAGCTGCTCAAGCAGCAGCCCGAGCTAAAGAACGACACCGACCTCGGCAAAGCCAACAAGGGAATCACCATCGTCGTTCTATGAATCGCATGTTCCGCGCGAGAACCCGCACTTTATAATCCTCATTTGGCCATTCCAACCGAGCCGGTTCGCCCCATGTCCGACATTGCAAGGACGCCTCACTCATGAGCAGTACTGCTCCAGCCACTTTCACGTTGGTCCAGCCCGCCCCGCCCGCGCACACCGCCATCGCGGCGTGCTTTCTGGCCGGCGTCTGCACCTATCTGAACATGTACTGCACGCAGCCGCTGCTGCCGTACTTGCAGCGCATCTATCACGCTTCGGAAATCGACGTAAGCATGACCGTCAGCGCGACCATCCTCGCGGTCGCGCTGGTGGCGCCGTTCGTCGGCCTCATGGCTGAGTCAGTCGGGCGCAAGAAGGTCATCGTACCCAGCCTGTATGCGCTCACCATTCCCACCATGCTGGTTGCCACCTCGCACACCTTGAAAGAGCTGATCTTCTGGCGCTTCATGCAGGGGATCTTCGTGCCCGGTGTCGTCTGCGTCATCATGGCCTACATCTGCGAGGAGTTCGCCGGCGCTCACGTGGGCAAGGCCATGGCGGCTTATGTCTCGGGCAGCGTGCTCGGCGGCTTTCTGGGGCGATACATCTCCGGCATCGTCGCCCAGCATTTTCGCTGGGAGCACGCCTTCATCGTAATCGGCTTCATCAATCTGGCGGGTGCGGTGGTCGTGCAGCACGCGCTGCCCAAGCCAAAACACTTTGTACGCTCTACCAGCGTTCGCAACTCGCTGGTCGAGATGCTGCATCACCTGCACAACCCGCGCCTGCTGGCCGTCTACGGAATGGCGTTCGCCGTACTCTTCTCGCTGGTCGGCGCGTTTACCTATGCGAATTTCCATCTCGCGCTGCCGCCCTATCACCTGAATTCCGAAGAGCTCGGCAGCGTCTTCTTTGTGTATCTCTTGGGAGTCGCTATCACTCCGCTGTCGGGCCGCTTTCTCGATCGCTATGGCATGCGGCGCACCGCGGTCCTGGCATTCAGTCTCAACGTGGTTGGACTCTTGCTTACATTGATGCACCCTCTGCCGATGATCGTCGCCGGCCTGGCGCTGTTCTCATCCGGAGTTTTCATCTTCCAGGCAGTCGGAACTGTGCAAACCGGCGCGGTTGCCGGCCGCGCGCGATCCTCCGCCGCCGGACTGTACGTGACCTTCTACTACATCGGCGGAAGCCTGGGAGCGATCGTCACCGGCTGGGCCTGGGCCGCCGATGCCTGGCGCGGATGCGTGTGTTGCTGCTGTGCGTCGCGACGCTCGCGCTGGGATTGGGATTTGAGAGCAGCCGGAAAAGCCTGGCTGTCAGCGCTGAAGCATCAGAGGCGAGCTGAACTGGCTGTCCTCTACAAGAAGAAGGGCGGCATCGCTGCCGCCCTCTGACGACGGGGCTGAAGCCCCAGTCTGTTATGCACTTTTTCGGCACGGCTGAAGCCGTGCCCTTTCACCTACGTTCCTTCGTTCCAGCTGGCCAGGTACTCTTCCTGCTCCGGAGTCAGGCGATCGATCTTGATGCCCATCGACTCCAGCTTCAGTTTGGCGACGCGCTTGTCGAGCTCTTCCGGAACCACGTACACCTTCTTCTCCAGCGAGCTGTGGTTCTTCACCAGATACTCCAGCGAGAGCGCCTGATCGGCAAAGCTCATGTCCATGACGGACGGCGGATGGCCTTCAGCCGCTGCCAGGTTGATCAGGCGGCCTTCGCCCAGCAGGTTGATCTTGCGGCCATCCTTCATCGAATACTCTTCGATGAAGGTGCGCGTACTGCGCTTCGACGACGACATCTTCTCCAGCGCCGGGATATCGATCTCGACGTTGAAGTGGCCGGAGTTGGAAACGATTGCGCCGTCCTTCATGACTTCGAAGTGTTGCTGGCGCAGCACGCTCTTGTTGCCGGTGACGGTGCAGAAGACGTCGCCGAGCTTCGCGGCTTCGTCCATCGACATCACGCGGAAGCCGTCCATCACCGCTTCAATCGCCTTCGTCGGATCGATTTCGGTGACGATGACTTCAGCGCCAAGTCCGCGAGCGCGGCTGGCCAATCCACGTCCGCACCAGCCGTAGCCGGCAACGACGAACTTCGATCCCGCCAGCAGGAAATTCGTGGCGCGCACGATGCCGTCGATGGTCGACTGCCCCGTGCCGTAGCGATTGTCGAACAGATGCTTGGTGTCGGCGTCGTTCACCGCGATGATGGGATAGCGCAGCACGCCCTGCTTGGCCATCGCGCGCAGGCGGATGATGCCGGTGGTCGTCTCTTCCGTGCCGGCAATCACGCCATCGAGAACGTCGGTGCGCTTGGTCAGCGCAGTCGTGACGAGATCAGCGCCGTCGTCCATGGTGATGTGCGGCTTGTGATCGAGCGCCGACATGATGTGCTGGTAGTAAGTGTCGTTGTCCTCGCCCTTGATGGCGAAGACCGGGATGTTGTAGTCGCGCACCAGGCAGGCGGCAACGTCATCCTGCGTGGACAGCGGATTGGAGGCGCACAGCACGACATCGGCGCCGCCATCGCGCAGCGTGATGGCCAGATTGGCGGTTTCAGCCGTGACGTGCAGGCAGGCCGAAACGCGAATGCCCTTCAGCGGCTGGTTCTTGATGAAGTCCTTGCGGATGATCTGCAGGACCTTCATCGATTGGTTGGCCCAGTCGATACGCTTCTTGCCCATATCGGCAAGAGCCAGATTGGCGATGTCGCCGGCGACGCGAGTGGTGGTTGTAGACATAATCTCCTAGGTAGAGCGGGCCTTCAGGCCCGCGTCCAAACATTTAATTCTTGCAAGTTGCGGGCTTCAGCCCGCCTGATGCTCACGCCGGGAGCATGGTGCCCCAGGTTCGCGGCCATCCTTTGGACGCTAACCTGGGCCACGTTAGCCCAACCGATGGGCGAACGTGGGGCACTGATTCTTACTTCGCGACCTGTGCGCTCTTCTGCGTCGCGCCCGCCAGGCCAGCCTGCTCGCGCAGCGCCGCAGCCTTGTCGGTCGCTTCCCAGGTGAAGTCGGGATCGTTGCGCCCGAAGTGTCCATAGGCCGCGGTCTTGCGATAGATCGGCCGCCGCAAGTTCAGCGACTCCATAATGCCCTTCGGCGTCAGCTTGAAATTCGCGCGAACCAGGTCGGCAATCTTGCCTTCATCAATCTTCGCGGTGCCGAAGGTCTCGATCAGCACGCTGACCGGCTCAGCCACGCCGATGGCGTACGCCAACTGCACTTCGCAGCGGTCCGCCAATCCAGCAGCCACGATGTTCTTCGCGATATGCCGCGCCATGTAGCAGGCCGAGCGATCGACCTTCGTCGGATCTTTGCCGCTGAAGGCGCCGCCGCCGTGACGTCCCATGCCGCCGTAGGTGTCGACGATGATCTTGCGGCCAGTCAGCCCGGTGTCGCCCATCGGTCCGCCAATCACGAAGCGCCCGGTCGGATTGATGTGGTACTTCGTATCTTCGTCCAGCATCTCCGCCGGCAGCGCGGCCTGAATCACATGCTTCAGAATGTCAGCTCGCAGGTCTTCTATAGACACCGTCTCAGAATGCTGGCTGGAGATCACGACCGCATCAATGCGCACCGGTTTGTGGTTCGTGTCGTACTCGACTGAGACTTGGGATTTGCCATCGGGCCGGAGGTAAGGAAGGGTGCCGTTCTTGCGGACTTCGGTGAGGCGCTCGGTCAGCTTATGCGCCAGGAAGATTGGCGTCGGCATGTAGTTTGCGTTTTCATTGCACGCATAACCGAACATCATGCCCTGATCGCCGGCGCCGCCGGTGTCAACGCCCATGGCGATGTCACCCGACTGCTTGTTGATGCTGGAGATGACCGCGCAGGTGTTGGAGTCGAAACCGTAGAGCGCGTTGTCGTAGCCGATGGAGGCGACCACGCCGCGAACCAGCGTCTGAAAATCAACGTAAGCCTTGGTGGTGATCTCGCCGGCGATGACGACCAGGCCGGTCGCGGTCAGCGTCTCGCAAGCCACGCGGCTGTACGGATCTTCTTTTATGCAGGCATCGAGGATCGCATCGGAGATTTGATCGGCGATCTTATCGGGGTGACCCTCGGTCACCGATTCCGACGTAAACAGGTAGCGTTTCTTGGACAAAATCGAACTCCTTCGGGGCCCCGGTTAGCGCCGCTTTGCGCGTGTTGGGGTGGTTATTAGTCCGCCGTGGCGGGCGATCGAGAACACATCAGCTGGACACAGTCGTACCGCGGTCTGTTGCAGCCTATCAGGAGGATAGCGACCAACTGGGAAAGCTCTCAATATTTTACGGTTAAAGGGGCGGTTTCTGCCAGCTAAACCGCCAAAATCGGCATTGAAGATGTGATCAAAAAGGAACGCCTGTCACGACCCATGGGATGGCGCCGGCAGTTGTGAAGCTACTCTTCCCTGCTCGTCGAGAAATTGCAAGCTGGGCGTGCCGTCAGGTTGCACTTTGATCACAATGCGGTCCCGCCCCTCGACATCCTTCAGCCGCAGCGCGACCGAACGATCGTCCGCGCGCCCGAGCGTAATGCGCGGCTCGCTGTGCGGCGTACTGGCGTGATACTTTTTCCACTCTGCTTGCTGCTGATCTTTGGGCAGCTTGGCGATTCTCGCCGCCTCCGCGAGATCTTGCGTTATAGGATGATCGGGCTGATCGATGATGCGCAGCTCGGACGTGCGCTTGCTGCCGTCCTCCTCGGCGTCAATGCTGAAGACCTGATCCTGCTCGTACTGATCGAAGCTGAGATGGCCGTAGCTGCCGGCGTTGCCCTGCTTGTCTTTCTCGCCGCCGAAGATGAGCCCGCCGTTCTCGGTCCCTTCGTCATTGAAAAACAACATGCCGGCGGTCTTGCGATCGGGATGGGGCGTTTCTTTGCCTTTGATAATGATGCCGGGAAAAGCTGATTTGTTCGAGATGACCATGCGCAGCGTGCCATCCGGCTCGACAACGTTGATGCGATGGACCGTGATCTCCTCGAAGGATTGCTTCTGGCGGGATTCGGTGAAGCCGGTAAGCACCACGACGGCAAACGCGAGAGTCACAACAGCAGAGTAGATTGCGAGGAAGCGGGGGTTCGAGAAGAGCTTCGTCATGCAGGATATGCTAGCGCATGTGGGCGTCTGTCATGCAACGAACGTTCTCACCGAGGATCGTCAGTAGCAGCGTCTTCAGCCGAAGATTGTCGGCCGCAGCCTCGTCTACAGCCGGAAATTGTCATCACGACGACGGCTTCAGCCGGAGGAGGGATCTGCTTTTCGCCCACACCGCGTCGAGGTTCGGGCAGACAGCAGATCCCTCGTCGCGCTGAAGCGCTCCTCGTGATGACAATTTGTTATTTGAGCGCTGTATGGATGGCGATCAATTGGTCGAGCACTTCCGGCAGCAGTTTCAGGTCGAGGGCGTTCGCTCCGTCGGACTTCGCCTGAGCAGGATTATCGTGGACTTCCAGGAAGACACCATCGACACCGGCTGCAACCGCCGCGCGCGCCAGCAGAGGAATGAACTCAGGCTGGCCGCCGCTCTCGACCCCGGAACGCCCAACCTCGGCGCGTTTCGGGGACCTCGACTCCACGGGTGCCCCGTTCCAGCCTTCGTTTGGCTGGGGCGGGGCGGTTCCAGATCCCGCCGACGGCAGCTGCACTGAGTGCGTCGCGTCGAAGACCACCGGCGCGAACTGGCGCATGATCGCCAGCGAACGCATATCGACCACGAGATTGTTGTAGCCGAAGCTGGCGCCACGTTCCGTCAGAAACACACGCTCTCCGCCAGCCTCGCGAACCTTCTCAACCGCGTGGCGCATGTCCCACGGCGAGACGAATTGTCCCTTCTTGACGTTCACCGCAGCTCCGCTCTTGCCTGCGGCGATCAGAAGATCAGTCTGCCGGCAGAGAAACGCCGGAATCTGAATCACGTCGACGGCTTCAGCAACGCGCGGAACGTCGGCGGCTTCGTGCACGTCGGTAAGCACAGGCACCTTCGTCGTGCTCGCGCACCTTCCGCAGAATGCGAAGTCCTTCCTCCAACCCCGGTCCGCGGAAGCTGCGAATCGAGGTGCGGTTGGCCTTGTCGTAGGAAGCCTTGAAGATGTACGGCAGATTCTTCTGGCGCGCGATGGCAGAAATCGCCTCCGCCATCTTGAGCGCGTGCTCCTCGCTCTCGATGACGCACGGGCCGGCGATGAGGAAGAGTTCGCCTCCGCCGATGGTCACTGAGCCGACTTGGAAGTGTTTGATCAAACTCCGAGAAGCTCCGCTGCGGCGTAGGCGTCTTTGACATACGTCAAGTCTAGCGGCCGAGAACTCCACTCCTAATATGTACTTGACGTTGCTCGGCATGTCCGTAGTCCCTTTTGTTTGAACTAACGAACACGATCCGGAAGGGAAATTTCGCAGCTGACAGCTGTCGGGCAATCTCCAAGTAGTCGTTCAATTATGCGGCAATCTGCGTTATTGCTGCTGCCTCGACTCCGGCAGGGCGGCACAACCGCCGCCATCCGGTAAGCCGCCCGTCTGTCGCAAACTGGGTCGGCGGCCAAGATTTCGCTGCTCTTCAAGAGCCCGCCGGAAAGCTGACGCAGCACGATTGATAGTGGCGCCGTCGCTGAGTAGTCGGCGGTGTAACGGCCGCCCCTGGCCAGGTCACTTGCGCACGTATCTAGCGCATTCAGTAGCGTGCGGAGCTCAGTTTCAACTGTAAGCTCGTAATTTTGAAACTCTCGCTCAGACAATCTCGCTCACCACGGACCAGGCTCGGCGTGGGGGCGTAGAGATTAGTGCTAGCAATCTCTGTGCATGGTCAACAGATCGAACATCGATGTCGCCCCTATAGATTGCCTGCATAATGTCCAACAGGGCGCAGCGTATCCCAAAGAATCACGGGGGCATGGAGCAGTTCGCCACTACATGGGCAGCGTTCCAACTCATTCCAGCATAACGCGAAATACTCACTTAGATGGTACTGCAATAGCGAAACGCCTCGGCTCTCCGCCCACGGGTCCGCCAACTCCCTCTCGAGAAACCACGAGGTGTGCGACTGCGTCTTGGAGAACGTGCATAGATCTCATACCACTAGCAGCCAAGTAAACTGTAGATCTTACCTTCGAACCCGAAGGATGACTTGGCGTTATCTTAAGTCTTTCGCAGTACCTGGTAACTGGGACGGTCGTAACATTGGAAATGCCGCTATCCCGCACGGGTCAGAACATTGAGACCTGGCAACTTGCTCGAGTAGAACATGGAGAACGTACACATATCCAGCGACCGGATTTGCGTAGTCACCGGGACAAACAGTACTGCCTCCAATTCTTTGGCAGCGACAAGCTTGATCTCGGCTTAGTCGATTTCGCGTCCAGCCCTCCGGCAGCCGTTCGCTGAGCGTTTCCAGGAATTCCTCGAGGTTTTCTTCTCCGGTGATCTTTAGGATCGGCGTCAATTTCCACAGGCTGTCCCCTTTCGATCAGTGCTTCACCTTCTCCGGCCGGTGAAACATCTCCACCTCAACTTCATTGCGCGCGTGCTCCCGACGGAGCTTGTTCTCATACGACGCCTTCACGAATGCCGAGAACAGCGGATGCGGCTCCAGCGGCTTCGATTTGAATTCGGGATGGAACTGGCAGCCGAGGAAGAACGGATGCCCGGGAATTTCGACGATCTCCACGTAGGTTCCGTCCGGCGTTGCGCCGCTGAGGCGCAGTCCGCCAGCCACTAGCGTGCTCTCGTATTCGCGATTGAATTCGTAGCGATGACGATGGCGTTCGCTGATCTCAGTTTGACCATACGCCTGTTGCGCCAGCGATCCCGGTTCCAGCTTGCAAGTCCACGCACCCAGTCGCATCGTTCCGCCTAACTCTTCCACGCCGCGTAATTCGCGCAGTTTGTAAATCACGCGATGCGGCGTCGCGGGATCGAACTCGCTGGAGTTCGCCTGCTCCAGGCCGCAGACATTGCGCGCGAATTCGATGCACGCCGTCTGCATGCCCAGACAAATGCCAAAGTATGGGACCTTGTTCTCGCGCGCATACTGAATTCCTTGCAGCATGCCTTCGATGCCACGCTTGCCGAAGCCTCCGGGCACGAGAATTCCGTCGACATGCTCCAGCTGCGCCCGCACGCTCTGATCTTTTTGCTCCAGCCCCTCGGCCTCGATCCAATTCACGTTGAGCTTCAGGTTGTAGGCCAGCGCGCCGTGTACCAGCGCCTCTTTCAGCGACTTGTAGGAATCCTCGTACTCCACATACTTGCCGACAATGCCGATGGTGACCTCGTCCTTCGGGTTGTAGACGCGGTGCACCAGCTCTTCCCAGCGGCTCAAGTCCGGCTCACGCGTCTCCAGCCGCAGATAGCGTAAAGCCAAACGATCCACCTGCTCATGCGCGAAGACCAGCGGCACCTCATAAATCGAGGCAACGTCTTTCGCGGTGATAACAGCTTCGTTCTCGACATTACAGAACAGCGCGATCTTCGACTTGATGTCCTTGGAAAGGAAGCGGTCGGTGCGACACAGCAGAATGTCGGGCTGAATACCGATGCTGAGCAGTTCCTTGACCGAGTGCTGCGTCGGCTTGGTCTTGAGCTCGCCGGCAGCGGCGATATAGGGCACCAGGGTCACGTGGACGAAGAGCGTGTTCTCGCGGCCCAATTCCTGACGCATCTGGCGGATGGCTTCGATAAACGGCAGCGACTCGATGTCGCCCACCGTGCCGCCAATCTCGACGATGACGAGATCGACGTCCTGCGCGACCTTTTTCATCGCACTTTTGATTTCGTTAGTGACGTGCGGAATAACCTGGACGGTCTTGCCGAGATAATCGCCGCGACGCTCCTTGGCGATGATGGTTTCGTAGATGCGGCCGGTGGTCCAGTTATTGTCGCGGGTCAGTTTGCTGTGGGTGAAGCGCTCGTAATGGCCGAGGTCGAGGTCGGTTTCGGCGCCGTCGTCGGTAACGAAAACTTCGCCGTGCTGGAACGGCGACATGGTTCCAGGATCGACGTTCAGATAGGGATCGAATTTTTGCAGGGTGACTTTCAGCCCTCGGCCCTCCATCAGGCAGCCGATGGAAGCTGCCGCCAGGCCTTTGCCAAGGGAAGACACAACGCCGCCGGTCACAAAGATGTACTTTGCTGCCATCGATTCCTCTGATTTAGGGATGTATTTCGCTGAAACGTGCGCTCGGAAGGCCTGTTTTTTGAGGGTGCCGCGTCCGCCAGCTTCTTGGCGCAAACAGAGTGGAGCGCGCAGGCGTGCACGATCAATTATGACTGGAAACGCTCCCCGGAGCAAGAACCTCTTGCTGCGGGGAGCGTTTTCTTCCTGGGGAGGGTTAACGACCCAGGTGCAACTCGATCTAGCGGACGAAGCGGCGTCCGAATGCCGCTAACACACCAGTGCCCAAAAGGATCAGCGTGCCCGGCTCGGGCGTCGTTTGCTGAGCCGCATCGCCGGAGCTATTGTCACCGATAAACATGAATTCCTGAATTCCGTTCGGATCCTTATCGTGTTGGTTGACTGGGGTCACAATGAATACGTCGTCGTAATAGCTTTGGGGAAGCAGTTTCACGGCGCCTTGAGCGGCACTGATCCACGATTGGCAGGTGCTGTCACAGGGCGCACTGGGGTCGAATATGGTCCAGACCGCGTAGTTCATGTCCTTCCATTGCGACCGTTGCTCCTGCTCTGTTTCCAGCAGAATCCAGCCTGCCTCGTCGTAGAGCATCAGGGGATAGAGCGAATTGGGTCCCGGAGTGGTGTTGAAGCGAGTCAGCGAGATGTTGCCGCTTCCCAGATCGGTTATATTCGCTTCCCACATATCGCCCGGCTGCCCGCCATGGATGTAGTCGTCGCACATGGCGTTGATTATGGCGCCGGAACCGCCGACTTCCTGAATCTGGTAGGGGTATCCGTTCTGCCAGTTACCGCCGTTCCAGGCCAGAAATTCAAATTCCACCGGTCCTGCATAGGCATAGACCGCACCACACAAAACCACAGCCAGAATGAGAAGCCTGCGCATATTCCATTTCCTCCCAGGGACCAGCCCGCTGCAACTCTTCAGCGCCCACATTCTCCACCAGCCAGATTGCCGAAGCGCACAATCAGAGTTGGTCGCGATCGGGCAAACAGCCGTAACTTATTGCTTCTGCCTAAGTTCGACCGCCCAAGTAAATCGAGACACTACTACACAACTTCTACGCAGTCCAGTGCAATCTGAATTCCGCAAAATTCCCTTAAAATTGTGTTACTTTGCGTCTCTGAGGTGCAAGAATTTGCAACTTTATAGCGGAATCTTTCCTTCCACGATCGGGGAAAATCTCTGTCGAAGAGCTGTGCATTCCTGTCTAAGTCGCGTCAAGGACAGTGCTTGTGGATAGCTCTTTGGTGCCGAATCAACTCCGCGTTCCTATCAGTAAGCCTTGACCTCTCAACCACCGCTTCCAATCAGCCGATAAATTCACTAACCGACAGATTGTTTGCACCGAAGTTTCCGCTATGGCAGGACAAGTCCACATCGACTCCCCGCTCAGCAAGGTTGAGGTAGCCCCAGTCCGGACTCATCAGATGCTGTTATTGGCGGGCGGGGTTTTATGCCTTCTGTCAGCGTGGTATTTCGCTCTGGCGATCGCACCCACCGCGCTAGGCGCCAGCGCTCCGACGATGCAACAGGGGCTGTTGCCGGAGTGGTTCGGCGGCCGCGAAATCCTCCACGGCCGAAGTCCTTATCGACTGGAAGTCACTCAGCAGGTGGAGCTCGCTATTTATGGTGAGACGGTTTCGGCAAGCAGCCCGAACAACCAGCATCGCTTTGCGTATCCCATAATCTTCATCTTTCTTTTCTTCCCCATCGCCCTCCTGCCATTTGATGTAGCGCAGTGGGTGATGCTGGCCGCCTGCGTCGCATTGTCAGTGTTATCGATTGGTTGGTGGACAGGTCGGGCACGGCTGAGCAAGCTCGACACTGTCAGCTTTGCGATACTCACATTCGCGGCTTATCCCACGGTCGTGGGCCTGCAACTGCGCCAACCGACACTGATGGTTGCCGCACTGCTGGCCTTCTCGGTGTGTCGTGCACGCTCAGGCCGGCTGGTCTGGGCAGGAGTCGCCGCCGCTCTGGCCGCTGCAAAACCGCAGCTGGCGGTCGCAGTCCTGCTTCCGTTATCCGCGTGGGCTATTTGCTCCTGGCGAATCCGCAAGGCATTTCTCATCTCGCTCGCCACATCTCTTCTGGGGTTAACACTCGCGTCCGAGCTGGCATTCCCTGGCTGGATAACTCCCTGGCTCAGTACCATACGCGCCTATTCACATTACGCGGGAGGCCGGCCGCTACTGGCTGATTTGACCCATGGACACTTCTTTATCCCGGCAGCCCTTCTGTTGATAGCCACAGTGGTTTGGGTGAGCTTTGAGTTCTGCAACTCAGATCTGCTCTTCACCGTCGGTTTCTCGGTAGCTGCGTTTCAGTTGCTCTTCCCTTTCCAGCTCTATAACGAAGTTCTATTGCTGCCAGCTGCGTTGTGGGCGGCAATGAACAGCGACAAGATTCGCCAGCACGGGCAGTTGCCGGTCCTGCTTTTCAGCTGTGCATGGATCGGGTTGTCCAGCGGATGGATCGCGACGCTCGCCCTATCTCTCTGGAACATCGCCGCGCCGGGATCTGGATTGAAACTCTGGCAGCTGCCGCTGGTTGCGGCGTGGTTATATCCAATGCTGCTGTTTGCGGCGTACGCGACGTTCGCTGCGTCCTGCATGCTGGCGCGGCAGCGAGTTCGTCTTGCCAGGCCGGTCGCCGCATGACCCGCAGACGCTCGCGTATCCGTACGTCCATTCTGCTGCCTGCAATGGCTGCGATTGTTGGCTACCTCCTGATCTGGGTGTGGTTGAAGCCTGCTGTGTTCTCCGCCAAAGCCAGTGACTTTTCCTGCTTTTATCGCGCCGGCCGGATGGTGATTGCCGGCGATGGCGCCCATGTCTACGATCTTGCCGCACAGCGCGAATACGACCAGCGCTTAGGCACAGGCGCTGTCGATCAAGGCCACCAGTTCTCTCTGCCATTTGTATTTCCGCCGTATACGCTGGCAATGTTTGCTCCGCTCTCGTATCTACCTTATCGAGCTGCCGAATTCGTCTGGTATGCCTTGAATGTCGGAATGCTGCTGGCGCTGCCATTTGTGCTGCGAAGAAGTCTGGCTTCGAGCGACAAAGCTATCGCAGCTGAGTTGCTCGCGCCCGTATTCTTCCTTCCGGCGGCCTTGGCCTTGATGCAAGGCCAGCCATCGATTCTGTTGTTGCTGTTGTTCGCCATGGCTTTCGTTGCGCTGGCTCAGAAGAGTGAGAGCCGGGCAGGCATCCTCCTGGCCTTCGCAACCTTCAAGCCGCAGCTGGTGCTACCGATATTGCTGGCGCTGATGATCTGGCGTAAATGGAGGACGCTGGCGGCGATGGCCGGAACTGGTGTCGTGCTGCTGGGCCTTTCAGCAACCCTAGTCGGCTGGCGCGCCACCCTGCATTATCCCAGGGCCTTACTGGAGTTCAATCACCTGTCCAGCACGCTCGGCGGCGAGCATCCGGGGAGTATGCCCACCCTTCGAGGCATGCTAACCGTGCTCCTGCGAGGATTGCCGGAACCTACCATTGCCGAAATCACAATCGCGATGTCTGCTCTGTTACTGGCAATCTTCATCCTGGTGATGAAGCGATCTCCCGCAGTCTCCGCCAGCAGCTACTCTCTGGCGATCGTCGTTAGCTGTCTGCTGAGCTATCATGCCTACCTGCACGACGATTCTCTGCTTCTGTTACCTATCGTCCTGATCGGGCAACACCTGTTGCACAAGCGCTGGACTGCGACTCACGTTGCACTGGCAGCAACCATCAGCGCACTGTACATCGTGCCTGTGCTGCCGACCTCGCTGCCCGCCACAGCCATACAGATGGTCGCGGTGATGGCGACGCTTGCGGCGGTGCTTGCACGGGAGATGAGGAACGCGGCCGGCAGTGAATCGACTTCACCAGCCGGGCAGCAGGCCTTCTCAACTCCGGCCCTAATCCGCTAACGACCAGCGAACTCGTTAGTCTCCCAAGCCGCCGGGCGAGGTCATAGTTCGATACGATCGCAGCTGACGTGCGCAATCGACAAGCTGGTGCGAAGGCCATCGTCAGATGGCACCATCGCCCGGCTTCTCCTCCAGGCACTGCCATCGCTTCCCGCAAACACACGTTGGCCTGCGAGTTCATCACCCGGGACGATGGCAGGGTCCTGCCTGTAACTGCAATCGCAGCTAGGCGTGCTTCTTGCGCCGCATGATCAGGATTCCCAGAAAAATCACAGCTAACATGGCGGCACCTACGCGAATGATCGTGACCGTATCCATTGGCTCGCTCCTTTACTTGCTTGTACCTGGGCCTACTGAAAAAGGCCTTTCAGGTTTCGGGTTATAAGAATCATTGCCGGCCCCAGCAAGACAATGAAGATGCTGGGAAAGATGAACAACACTAAGGGGAAAATCAGCTTCACGGTGGTCTTAGCGGCCAGCTCTTCGGCCCGCTGGCGGCGCTTTTGGCGCACGCTGTCGGCAAAGACGCGCAGTGCCCGCACCAGGGGCGTGCCAAAGCGGTCGGTTTGCGCCAGCATGTGGACGAAGCTCTGCACGATATCCAGCCGGGTACGTTCGGCCATGCTCTGCCAGGCCTCAATGCGCGGCTTGCCGGCGCGCTGCTCAAAGCTGATCTGGATAAATTCCTCGGAGATCTCCGGCTGGCTCAGCACCAGCTCCTGTCCGGCGCGCAGCAGAGCCTGATCAATGGCCAGCCCGGCATCCACGCAGACCACCATCAGGTCGAGCGCATCGGGCAAGCCCAGGCGGATCTGTTCGCGGCGCTGGTGGGCGCGATAGTCCACCCAGAAGTCCGGGGCAAGATAGGCGGCAACCATCAGCCCCGCAATCCACAAGAAAGTGTTGCTGCGAATGAAGGTCCCAGCTACGATCGCGACCACCGGCCCCAGCAGCCGGATGGCGAAATAGGTATCGACTGCCGAACTCTCGCGCAACCCGGCGGCAAACAGCTTTTGCCGCAGCTTCTCGTCCTTAGCGAACCCCAGCCGGGTGCGAATGAAACGCACCACCGCCAGAAGCATCCGCTTCGCCGGATTCTGTTTCTCCGCCGGCTCCTCGTCCAGACGCAGCGGCGCCCGCGTCAGATCCATCAGGCGTTTGTTCTCGCCTGGATTCCGCATCAGGAAGAACACCGGTATCATGGCCAGCGCACAGGCGATGGTGATCATCAGGCTGATCGCGAAAGCCGGGCTCATGCTGCTCATATCTTCACGTTCACGATCTTGCGGATGGCCAGCCCGCCCAGCACCATAAGACCCAGGCCGGCATAGACCAGCTTGCGGCCCGTCGGATCCTCGACCAGCACCCGGGTGTAGCCGCGATTCGCCAGGCTGAGGAGAAAGAACATCGCGACCGGCAGCAGCGACAGGATCCAGCCGGTCAGGCGGCCCTGCGCGGTGTAAATGCGTACCTCGCCCTGAATACGCAACCGCTCGCGAATGACTCGGTGGTACGGTCGAGCACTTCTACCAGGTTGCCTCCGGTTTCCTTCTGCAGAAGAATGGCGGTGACCACGAAGTTCAACTCGGGCAGCGGAATTCGGTGGGCCAGCTCGACCAAAGCCTCGCGTGCCGGTATGCCGAAGTTCTGTTGCTGGTAGACGGCGCGGAATTCGGTGCGCACCGGCTCGGGCGATTCGTCGCCCACAATCTCGATGGCCGCGGTCAGCGAGTGTCCGGCACGCAGGGCGCGGCTCATCAGATCGATCGCTTCGGGTAGATGGCGATTGAATTCCCGCAGACGCCGGGTTCGCTGATAGCGCAGCACCAGAAGCGGTGAAGCGGCCAGCACCAAAGCCGGCACCACAGCGATGAGCGGGCTGGACAGCTCGTAGCAGCCGATGCCGTATCCCACGACGCCCAATGCCAGGCCGCAAGCCAGGACACCGGCAACCGTCCACGTGCTTTCCGCCTGCTCGAGCAGCAGATGGATCTTGTACATCAGCCCCCAGCGTTGCAGCAGTACATCCAGCCGGGGAATGGTGCTGAGATACGTCGGCTTGATGAGGGTGGAGGTTGCATCTTCCCGCGGGGCGACGTTCTGCGGGGCGTGCAGCTTGGCAATGCGGCCTTGGATGGTGCGCTCGGTTGAGGTCGGCCGGGTCATCACCAGCACGACCCCGAAGGTGAGCACCAGAACCGCGCTGAAGACCAGCACCATCAGGAACATGGGTGCCGCTCCTGATGGCGTTGGTTAGAGCCGACGGCAAATCCACAAAAGCCATTCACCACGGAAGACACAGAGGGCACGGAAAATACTTTTCTTGAAAGCGGATGAGTGCGATCAGCCTTGTCGCTCCTCGAAGTTTCTCGACACCAGCAGGCTGAAGGTGAATTCGCCACCAGGTGAGAAGCGCCAGGAATTCCCTGCCTCAAGTTATTTTCCGTGCCCTCCGTGCTCTCCGTGGTGAACAGCTTTTGCACTTATATCTCCTCGGAGAAATTGAGCAGGTTGGTCTCCATCGGCACCCCTGCCGCCTGCAGCTTCTCGGAGAACTTGGGCACGATGCCGGTGGCGTAGAAGCGTCCCAGCACCTTGCCGTGCGGTCCCAGGCCGCGCTTCTCGAAGCGGAAGATGTCCTGCATGCTGATGACCTGGTCGCTGGTTCCGGTGATCTCGGAGACGTGGGTAACCCGGCGCGAGCCGTCGCTCATGCGCGAGACCTGCACGATAACCTGAATGGCAGAGGCGATCTGCTGCCGCAAAGCCGTCTCCGGCAGATTCAGGTTGGCCATCATGGCCATGGTCTCGATGCGGGCCAGCGCATCGCGCGGGGTGTTGGCGTGAACCGTGGTAATCGAGCCGTCATGGCCGGTGTTCATCGCCTGCAGCATGTCGAGCGCTTCCTCGCCACGCACCTCGCCGACGATGATGCGGTCGGGACGCATACGCAGGGCGTTGATCAGCAGCTCGCGCTGCCGCACTCCGCCCTTGCCTTCGACGTTGGGCGGACGGCACTCCAGCCGCACCACGTGTTCCTGCTTCAGCCTGAGTTCGGCTGAGTCTTCGATGGTCACGATGCGCTCGCCGCGGGGAGATGAATCCGGAGAGCACATTCAGCAGCGTCGTCTTGCCGGCGCCGGTGCCGCCGGAGACCACGATGTTCAGCCGCGCCTTCACCGCGCTCTGCAGCACGCTCCATCATCACCGGCGTCATCTCGCGATAAGAGAGCAGATCGTCGGCGGTCAGCGGATCGGTGCCGAAGCGGCGAATCGACAGGATCGGCCCATCGATGGCCAAGCGGCGGGATGATGGCATTGACGCGCGAGCCGTCCGGCAAGCGCGCGTCGACCATGGGTGAGGATTCATCCACCCGGCGCCCCACCTTGGAGACGATCTTGTCGATGATGTGCATCAGGTGGTTGTTGTCCTTGAAGACTACCGTGGTCTTTTCCAGCACCCCGCCGCGCTCCACATAAACCATGCTGGCGGTATTGACCAGGATGTCGGTGACCGTGGGGTCCTGCAGCAGCGGCTCCAGCGGACCCAGTCCGAAGACCTCATCCATCACCTCGTTGGCCAGCCGGGTACGCTCGCTGGCGCTGAAGGGCACGCCGTATTCGGCGACCAGCTGCAGGATTGAGGCGAGCAGTTGCTGGCTTGCCGCGGGTGTCCTGCATGAACAGCAGCTTTTCCAGATCGATTTTGTTGATCAGCTCGCGATGAACCGCCGACTTCACCTCCTGCTGGGCGCGCGCCAGCAGCGGGTTGTCCCGCGCCAGGGCCTCGCTGCCCTGCCAAGGTCGATCCAGCGGGATGGTGGCGGCTTCAGCCATGAAATCTCCTCAAGCGGGGGCCAATGTCTTTACCATCAGCTCCAGAAGGCAAACCTCCGTTTCGGCTCAGCTGCCTCCGCCGGCTTCTCCTTTTCCGGCACCAGGCTGGCGGCCCACTTCTTCATCTGAATGGCAAACTCGGAGCGGCGATCGGGCAGGATGGGGGTGCCGGTATTCATGGCGCGAATCAGATCGGTCGAAGCGTTGGGAATGGTGATGGCGATGGGCTGGCGAATGGCCTTTTCAATCTGCTCCAGGCTGAGCGCGCCCTCCGACGAGAAGCGATTGATGACGACCTTGATCTTGTCGGGCGGCACGTTGCTTTGCAGCAGCCGGTCGATGTAGCGCGACAGATCGCGCAGCGCCGGAACATCGGGGGTGGCGATCAGGTAGACCTCATCGCAGCAGTCGATGGTGGCCAGGCTGAGATTGTGTACCCCGTGGGGACAGTCGATGACCACGAACTCGTAGTTCTGCCCCAGAAAACGGATGGCGCGCTGGATATCGTCCATGGAGACGTTGGCCGAGTCGTCGAAGACGTCGGGCGAGGGCAGAATGTCGAGACAGCTGGAGTGGTGAATGACGAAGCCGTCGAGCAGGATCTCATCCAGCCGCGCGATGTTGCGCACCAGTTCGTAGAAGTGATAGTTGGCTTCGTCCTCGCCCAGGTACAGCGAGACATGTCCCAGCCGCCGATGCTCGTCGAGGATCAAGGTGCGCTTGCCGTGCTGGCGTACCAGAAAGCAGCCCAGATGAACCGCCAGCGTGGTGGTACCCGCACCGCCGCGGGCGCCCAGCAGCGCCAGCATCTTGCCGGAAGGCTTGGCCGGAAGCGGCTGGCGAACACTCAAGCGGCTGCGCAGACGATCCAAGGCCTCGGCTACCTGATCGGCAGCCACCGGCTTGGTCAGATACTCGGCACAACCCGCACGCATGGCCTCCAGAATCAGCGCCGGATCGGCTTTGGCCGAGACCGCGATGAGATTGCCGCGGCCATGCAGCAGTTTTTGCAGCGAGCCGGCCGCCTCCACTGCCGCCTGGCGGTCGTGATCGAAGTCGATGACACAGAGCGGCACCTCGGCACGCTGCAGCTTCTGCAAAAGCAGGGGATCGCTGTCATAGTGCGAGTAGTCCGCCAGTTCGCCGGCAAAATCTCCGTTCTTGCGCGCGATGGCCTGCTTCACTGCCGTGGCAGTTTCTGCGTCGGCGCACAGCGTGGCAGCGCAGACTCCGCTCGTTCCCTCCTCCAGTCGCTCGTGGCTCACGTCTCCAACCTCTCGTCTCTCCACCCACCTCACTCAGTTCTTCGGCAAATTCTTGTCAAACGTTTGCGGCTGCAGGAATGGCACAGCCATCGCAGGAGTGGCCGGGGGCGACCCTCCGGGACCGTTCAGGGTGTCGATAATCTTCGGGGTAACGATGACCACCAGTTCCATGGTCGAGCGATTCAGGTTCTTGGAGCGGAACAGCTGCCCCAGGATGGGAATATCGCCAATGCCCGGCATCTTGCTCAGGGTGTCGGTGGTGCGGTGATCGAGAATGCCGGAGATGCCGAAGGTCTGCCCATCCTTCAATTCAATCTCGGTCTCGGCCCGGCGGGTGGACAGGGCCGGCAGCGCGTATCCGGCAATGACCACTTCGTTGGTGTAGTCCAGCGCGCTGACTTCAGGAGCTACTTTCAGCCGTATGGTTCCGTCGGAATTGACGAAGGGAGTGAATTCCAGCTTCACGCCGTAGGGCTGGAATTGCACGGTTACGGTCGGCACCGAGCCGGCTCCTCCGGGCTGGACGATGGGATAGGGAAACTGTCCGCCCGCCAGAAAGCGCGCCGGCTTGCCGTGAATCGTGGTCAGATTGGGTTCGGCGAGAATCTCCAGGATGCCCTTGTTCTCGAGATCCTTGATGGTCGCCCCGACGCCGGCCTTGATATTGAAGTAGAACAGGTTCAGGAAATCGGAGGTGATGGCCTGGGTCGTATTTCCACCGCTCTGAAAGGTGAACGGCGAGAACTGTTCCGTCGTTCCCGCCCCGATGTTGTTGCCATTCAGCCCCAGCAGGTTGATACCGAAGGCGGTCAGCTTGGAGCGATCGATCTCGGCAATGCGAACCTGCAGCTGCACCTGCGGCAGGTGGCGGGGATCGACCACCAGCGAGTTCACCACATCCTTGGAATAGATTCCCGCCAGCTTGGCGGCTTCCTCGGCAGCGGCATCGCTGGCGACAACTCCGGTGAGATGGATTCGCCCCTGCTGCGCCTCGACCTCCACGTGATCGCCGGGCAACGCCTCGGCCAGCGACTGACTGCAGCCCGGCAACATCGACGTCGGAGAGCACGGTGTAGACCTGTGCCGGCCCGGTCGCCGCCCACAGGACCAGGCTGCTGGTGCCCGACGCCTTGGCGGTGATCACCAGCTCGAAGGCGCTGGCGGTCATGGCATCCAGCACCGCCGGATTGCTGACATAGACCCGCCGCAGGCGCTCGGGAAACTCCAGAAACAGCGAGCGGCCTACGATCAGATGCAGCAGCTGCATGGCATCCGGCGAGGACGAGTTTTGGGCGCTTGCTCGATCGGCGCCGGAGGGCGCGGCAGCGGGGTTCGCAATCTTCAACGCCAGCGGGGCTACATGCTGCTGCGAGGATGCTGCCGCCGCGGCGCCTGCATCCGCAGCCGCCGGAGGCGATAGGGTGCTCTGCTGCGCGGCATTCGACGCCGCTGGACTCATAGTTTGCGATTGCGCCGCCGGCATCTGAGCCCTCGAGGCTGCAGCCGACAGCGGCAACGCGATCAATGCCAGGACCAATCTGCAATGGACAAGGGGTTTCATTGCGTCACTCAAAGCTCTTGGTCGTGCGCTTGTCGCCGAGGATGGTTTCGACGGCGTACGTATCTGTTATCGGCAGGCGGGGACGAGGGGTTAGTACCGGAGCGGGTGCGGCCTGCGCGCCCGACAGCTGCGCCATCTGCACCGGCACGGCCTTGACCTTGGTATGGTCGGCGCCATTGCGCAGGACAAACTGAATGCCCCCCTGCGAACTGGCCAGCATCAGCTTCTGAGCGTCTTCCGGAGTCAGCAACAGGGTCACCACGCTGACCGTGTCCGGCTTGCCCTGGGGATCGGGCTCCAGCTTCTGGCCGACGGTCAGCACCTCGACGTCCTGCAGCACGATTTGGGTTTCCGGAGTCGGCAGCCGGTCGGAACGGAAGGTGACCAGCACATCCACGTGCGAGCCGGGAAAGAGAAAACCGGCGACGCCGACGATTTCGTCCGACTTCACCGACGTAGCCCGCATGCCTTCCGGGATCTTGGTCGTCAATCCAATGCCCGAGCCGGGCGCTGCCAGATAGCCCTCGAGAATCGGCTGCGAAGCCGCCACCGGATAGATCACCGCCCGGCCGCCCAGATCTCCGACTTTGGTGAAGGCATTCGGCTAATGGGATCGACGCCGGCCACTCGGTGAGGATCAAGTCTTCCGGCTTGAGTTCAGCTCCGGCTTGCAGCGGGTGCGAAGCCGCCACATAGCGATGGGTCGGCGAGGCCGCGGCGCCGTGGTTGTTGAGCTTGCGGCTGATGAAAAAGGTGACGGCTCCGGAGAGCAGAAGCGCGATGAGCAGGGCAAGAAATATGCGACGGGAGTTCATGGTTTCATCTCAGAAGAACACTGCACAGCGACGAGCCTGCGCCGGCGGCAATTGCCAGGCCGTAAGGCAGGCGCAGGGTTCGGGGGTTGGAAAGGTTCAGATCAGGATGAGGCCGCAGCCCTGATCTGCCGTGATAGGCGATCAGGTGGCCCATGTTTACGAAGGTTTCTTTCAGGCGGTGATGCAGGAGGGCAAGCACAATGGCGAAGAGTCCGCCCAGCAGCGCCGTACCCAGCAGAACACTGGCAACGCCGCCCAGCCCGGCGCAACAGCCAACGGCCACGATCAGCTTGACGTCGCCGGCGCCTAATCCGCCGCCCAGGTAGAAGATCAGAAAGATGGTTCCGGCGAGCAGTCCAGCCAGTGCTGCTCCGCCCATCGAGCGCCAGCCGCCAAGACCCAGATGAAGCAGCAAACCCACGAGAATGCCGGGTCCGGTAAGCCAGTTGGGAATGCGCCGGGTGCGGACATCGCAGATCGCCCCCATGCCGGCACAGCCGAACGATGCCACTGCATACGCAATATCCGCGGAGGAGCCCTGCATGCTCGCCTCGCTTGCAGTTCGCGGCCGGCGCCCGCAGCTGGGCTCACCGCCTATGTGGAACTTCGCTGCGGGACGCAAGCCGGTCCAGCGCTACCGGAGACGTTGCCGCTGGCAACTAGCTCCGACGCCGGAAAGTTACGCCTGAGATCATTGGCGAATCAGTTCAGGCAGCCACTCCCAACCAACTCGCTGCGAAGGCTTGGCGTCCAGGCGATTCGACGCGCGCCTCCGGACGGCGGCAGCTCAGGCTACGGTGCTGCTTAGCTTGCTGCCGACGGCACTGAACGCATTGCTGATGTTGCTGGCCAGCGAAGTCATACCGGCTACGGCAGCCAACGCTAAAACGGCGGCTACCAGGGCGTACTCGATCAGGTCCTGACCGGATTCGTCCCGGAGCAAATTACGAAGTGCTTTTTTCATTCGACCCCTCCCCTGCGAATTCGCTTGGACAAACCATCTGTCCGCGGCTTATTCAGCTACTTTTACTGTCGGTTAGTCCTATCGGCATTGCAATGAAGAAGCAGTAGTGCGGAGGCAAAGAAAAGCGCATTCGGAACGACTACCAAAGCGGGAAGAATCCGAGTCATCGTAGGCGCGCAGAAAAACATTGCACAGCACGACGTGACTGAGCTCACGGAAGATGGCCGCCGTGCCTCGTAGACTGAAACCGGTCTTATAGCCCGCGACACTGCGGGATTCTCATGGAGGAACTATGTCTCAGAAGCGAATGATCGCCGCCATTCTGGCGGTGGTCGCAATGTTCGTCTGCACCACGATGCTGGCGACAGACAATAAGATGGGGATTGCAGAAAAGCAGACGATCACTTTCACCGCGCCCACCATTGTAGGTGGTACGCTTTTGCCGGCCGGCGCCTATAACGTGACGCATCAGATGAACGGCCAGACGCACGTCATGATCTTCAAGCAGGCGAACGGCAAGGCCGAAGCCAAAGCGAATTGCAACCTGGTTCCGTTGAAGGCCAAAGCGGAGCAGACCCAGCAACGCTACACCACCAACGCCAAGAACGAGCGCGTTCTGCAGGAAATGACCTTCGCAGGAGACAAAGCGACACACGTCCTGGTGCAGTAGCTCGGGCCGCGAAGAAGATTTGTCCGGCGTTTGGCAGGCTGCGGTTTATGGCGGAAACTCTGATTAAGTTCCATGAAAGGCCCTCAGCGGCTAAAGCCGGAATGACTTTGCTGAGCTTACGGACGGCCTTAAAGGCCGTCCCCTTCAAACCCGAACTTAATCAGAGTCTCCTTTAGGCCTTGATTGGTTGAGCATTGCGAAGCAGGAACCTGGGGTTCCATCCGGAAAAAGGATGGATCCCAGATTCTTGTTTTGGATAAGGATGTCGGCTGGAGTTAGTGGTCCGCAGGGGCGCCGAGCTCGTGCATGATTTGCACGCTGGCGCTGGTGCCGATACGGCTTGCGCCGGCATCGACCATTTCTGCGAGATGCGCCGCAGTGCGGATGCCGCCCGCCGCCTTGACGCCGATCTTCAGTCCAACCACACCGCGCATCAGCGCTACATCGGAGGCGGTTGCGCCCGACTCGGCCAGTCCGCTGGAGGTTTTCACGAAGTCCACTCCGGCTTCGGCGGCAAGCGCACAGGCCAGAATCTTCTCTTCCTGGGTTAGCAGCGCGTTCTCCAGGATCAGCTTCAGCAGCCCACCATGCTGATGGGCTAACCGCGTGAGACTGCGGATCTCGCTCTGCACCAGCACGCGCTCGCCTGACTTGAGCGCGCCGATGTTCATCACCATATCGAGCTCGTGCGCGCCTTGCCGCAGGGCAGCCTCGGCTTCGGTGAGCTTGGTGACCGTCAAATTGGCGCCCAGCGGAAAGCCGACCACCGTGCCCACTCGGACGGAGGTTCCGCGCAGCTGCGCCGCCGCCAGGGCCACGTTCGCAGGATTCACCATGACGGAGTGAAAGCCGTAATGCACAGCTTCCTGGCAAATCGCGATCACTTGCTTGCGGGTAGCGTCCGGCTTCAGGAGTGTGTGTTCGATGAGCTTGGCTACGCTTCGCCAATCGCTGAGCGGCAGGACCGGTGTGGCGGCAACGGACGAGTACACTGACATAGCCAAAACTAGATTCTATGCCCTCTCGGAGTCCACAACACAAACATCTGGCAGATTACGATAACGCTCGGCAAAGTCAAGTCCATATCCTACGACAAATTCGTCGGGAATCACGAAACCAACATAGTCGGCGTTGATGGCCTCGGTACGCCTGGAGACTTTGTCAAGAAGGGCAGCAATCTTGAAACACTTTGGTTGATGCGCCAGCAACAAATGCCTGATGTAAGTCAGGGTCAAGCCGGTATCGAGAATGTCTTCCACCAGAATGACGTTCTTGCCGGCCATGGACTGGTCGACGTCCTTCACCAGCCTGACTTCTCCGCTATGCTGTTTGGCGTTGCCGTAGCTGGAGACGGCGATGAAGTCGAAGCTAGCATCCAGCTTGATCTGCCGCGCCAGATCGGCAAGAAAAATGGTTGCGCCCTTCAGCACTCCAATCAAAACTACCGGCTCACCCGCGAAATCCGCGGTGATGCGGTCGCCTATCTCCGCGACCTTGGCCGCGATCTGCTGGCGCGTGATGAGGATCCTTAGGGTTTCCACGAGGAGTTCGCACGTGATGTTCGGCGAAACCTGCATGGTAGAGAAAGCGCTGCAGAAACTCAACTGCACAACGTCGCGTTAAGAGCGCTTTTCTGCAGTTCGACGTCAACTTTATCTTTGCAAGACTGCTCTGGTTCAGCACTAACCTATGACGATACTGCCGAAATTGTCTTCCGGCGCTCCCGGCTATTCCTTTGCCTGCAATAGTAGGCTGGATGGAATTTGAGCTGGCCTGCCAGAGACTGCCTCTAGATAACAACGTTAGCTCCGATTCGTTTTGCTCCTCCTTGTTACCTCCGATGCGGGTATAGTTCTTTCAGGCGATCGCAATTCTTTGCCGTATTGCGCACGCCGATAGCTCATGCGGTATCCAGACGGGTGTAACTTCTTTCTATGCTAAAAGAAAACGAGCGGATCATTGATTATTGGAATCGGGCGGCGAAGCGCGATGCCCGTCGCGAAACCGTCTCACAGTGGCAAGGTGAAAGCGATGAGCAATACGCCAAGCGCTGGATCGAGGAGGGCCGATACGTCGCCGAGAAGATTCTGGCGGTGTCGCCACCCAATCCGGTGGCGATCGAGATCGGTCCCGGGCTGGGCCGAATCACAGTACCAATGCTGCCGCATTGCCGCTCGATTCTGGGACTGGACATTGCCCCAAAGATGGTTCGCACCACTCAGAAAGCGCTTGCGGACAAACCGAACTTCAAGGCCGAACTGATCGGCGACGAGGACTTGAGCTTCCTTCCCGGGAATCACTTCGACCTGGCTTACTCGATTGGCTGTTTCCAGCACGCCGACAAGAAAACGTTCTATCGCTATTTGCGGGGCATTCAGCGAGCCTTGAAACCCAGTGGCGTACTGTTCTTCGGCGTGATGAATTTGTGCTCCGAGCGCGGCTGGGGGCATTTTGAGGCGATTGTGGGAACCGATTACCCCGAGTTCTTCCACACTCCGGAGGAGATTGCGTGCTACTTGACGCACGCAGGTTATAGCTCGCACGAGCTAAGCTATGAAGGCGAGACACTGTGGGCGGTAGCACGCCGATAAACGCCAAACGTTGATAGTCGAACTCACACCCGCGCCAGATGCACGCCGAACCACTTCCTGCGATCAGTCCAGGACTGCTCCAACATGAAGCCGCTGTCGTGCAGGATCGATTCGATCATGGCATCGGTGTACTTGTAGCTGTTTTCGGTGTGGATGCGCTCGCCGCGGTGGAAGGAGATATCGAGATCGAGTGCGGCTATGAAGACGGACTGCTGAGCCAGACTTTCCAGATAGATTTCCATTCGCGAACATCGCCGATTCCACAGCGCGACGTGCTGAAAAGCATCGAGATCAAAGTCGGCTTCGAGTTCGCGGTTCAGGCGCGCCAGGATATTCTTGTTGAAGGCGGCGGTGACACCTTGAGCGTCATCATAGGCCGGCAGGAGAATGCGCGAGCTCTTGGCGAAATCTGCGCCGAGCAGAAGGGCGTCGCCGGAACGAAGAGTTTGGCGGATACGCCGCAGAAGCCGGACTGAATGGTCGGGCTCGAAATTGCCGATGCTGGAGCCGATGTACAGTACCAGCTTGCGGCCGGTGATGCGGCTGAGCGCGGGCACGCCTCCGGTGTAGTCAGCGACGATGGGATTCACGCGCAGCGACGGAAACTGCCTGCCGAGCTGGCGCATCGCTTCGTCCAGCGCCGAGGGCGAGACATCGATGGGATAGAACAGCGCCCGGCTCTGGCGTTCGAGGAGTTCCGCGATCAGGATGCAAGTCTTCGCCGCGGTGCCCGCACCGAGTTCGACCAGGGTTAGCGCCGGTCCCGCCGCTTCTAGAATCTCACCTGCGTATTGCTCGAGGATCGCGCGCTCCGTTCGCGTCAGGTAATACTCGGGAAGCTCGGTGATCTGTTCGAAAAGCTGCGAACCGATCTCGTCGTAAAAGAGTTTGGAAGGAAGTTGCTTCGGTGATGAGGTCAGCCCCTGCAACACATCGGGGGCGATGGGTGAGACGGTGAGAAGCTGCAGTTGCTTGCTAGTCGCCATTGGCCAACCGAACTCCCATGAACTGCCAGCGCACATGGGGTGGGAAGAAGTTGCGATAAGTGGCTCGAATGTGCGAATGCGGCGTGGCGCAGGAACCGCCGCGCAGCACCATCTGATTGCACATAAACTTGCCGTTGTATTCGCCGACCGCGCCTGCTGCAGGCCTGAAGCCCGGATACTTGGTGTAGGCGCTGCCCGTCCACTCCCAGACATCGCCGAACATCTGCGCGAGGCCGTCAGAGCTCTGCGCCGGCTGCGGATGCAGATTGTCGGACTCCAGGAAATTTCCTTTCATCGGGAGTGATCTGGCGGCGACTTCCCATTCGAACTCGCTGGGCAGCCGCGCCCCAGCCCAGTGCGCGTAGGCATCCGCTTCGTAAAAGCTGATATGGCAAACCGGCTGGTTCAGCCGCACCGGCTGTAGGCCTTCGACGGTGTAGTTCCACCATTCGCCGTCACGCTGCTCCCAATAGAGCGGCGCACTCCACTGATTGTTACGAACGCAATCCCATCCGTCCGATAGCCACAACAGAGGATTGCTGTAGCTGCCGTCGCGCATGAAGTCGAGATACTCACCGTTGGTCACCAGGCGCGAGGCCAGGCGGAAGTTCTGCAGGAAAACGTTGTGGCGAGGGCCTTCATTATCGAAGGCGAAGCTGCTGCCCTCGAAGCCGACGGAATATACGCCCTCAGAGAAGCTATGCCAGGTCAGAGGTGAGACCGAGTTGTCGTCGATTGCCGCATGTTCTGGCTTGACTCGATATGCGGGACGAAGCGGATTAGTCCACAAGCCGTTCTTCACATCAGTGATGATCAGCTCCTGATGCTGCTGCTCATGGTTGATGCCGAGCTCGATGAGTTCGACCGCAGCCTGCGGAAGATCGAGCGTGAGCAGATGGACCATCGCTTCGTCGACGTAGATCCGATAGGCGTGCACCTCGTCCAGGCTGGGTCGCGACAGAGTGTGCCGCAGCGTGCGCAGGGGACGATCGCCGACCGCGTTGTAATACGAGTTAAAGAGATTGCGGAAGGCCGGATTGTAGGGGCGGAACTCGTCCATGTACTGCGACAGGACGAACGTCTCGAAGAACCAGGTGGTATGAGCCAGATGCCACTTCGCCGGACTGGCATCGGGCATGGGCTGCAGGTTGTGGTCCTCGACGCCGAGCGGAGCACAAATTTTGAGTGAAGCTCTCGCGCAGCTTCAGATATTGCTGCAACAGGGACGTGTCTTCCTGACACGTTGCCGCGCCCGAAGCATGGCTCTCGATCGTAACTGGTACAAGCGGCCGTGACATAAATCCCTTTAGATGCAAGAAATGTGTGGACCGCCCCGTTCCGGCGCCCAAGAGTAATCGACTCAGGAGAAGATGCGCGAGTCAAAAAGAAAGGTACAAAATTTACGCCAAAACAATTCTCGCCGCCGATAGGATTCTTTCATTTGCGGCTAGATATCACTGGTTTCAGGACTTAGAGCCTCTTTGGCGACCGGGATTGGAACCACGCTCGGCTGGTCTTCAGCCTTGTCCGGAACGTACGAGGGAAGCTTATACAGATCCTTCAGATCGTTCCAGCGGACTGCAAGCATTTCCAGTCCCATCCGAATGCCATCGCGCAAAGGACTGATCTTGGAGCGATGGTCGTGGGCCCATTCGACCGCGACCTCCGCTGTGCGCAACTTGAATTTGTTAGCCAGGAACAGAAGCTCGGGATCGAAGCCCCAGCGCTCGATCCGCTGCCGGGTGAAGATAGTTTGTGCCGCCTCCCTGGTGAACGCCTTGAAGCCGCATTGGGTATCGCGAAATTTCAGTCCCAAGGTAATGCGAAGCGCGAGATTGAATAGCCGCCCATAGAGTTGGCGATACCAAGGCTGGCGTTCGGTCTGCAGCTCGGCTCGCAGCCAGCGTGATCCGATGGCCACGTCTGCGCCCTGCTGTAGCGCGGCAAACAATTTTTCCGCCTCATAGATGGGCGAGGAGAGATCGGCATCGGTGAACATCACCACGTCGCCCTGCGCGTGCAGCATGCCGTTGCGGACACTGTATCCTTTGCCACGATTGCCGGGATTCTCGACCAGCCGCAGATCGGGATTGAGCTGCATAAAACGGCGCACCACCGCGGCCGTGTCGTCGGTTGAGCCGTCGTTCACGACGATTACTTCACTCTGTAATTGCCGCTGTCGAATGTAGTCGAAAATCTTCGGCAGGGATACGGCAAGCCGTTCGCTCTCGTTGTAGGCTGGCACCACGAAACTGTAGGTCAAGACCATGCTCGCTCAAACTTAGACGCAAATTCATTGTATGCCAGTTGTTTGATGGCTAATATCGAAGTGGAAAAGTTTGGCGGGATGAGTTCGGCAGGGCGGCCGCTGTCGATGCAGAACTGAACGTCGCGGTGGTATCTATCATGCGCACTTTCGTTTTCTTACTGATGATCTTGCCGATTGGCTTACCGGCCAACGCCACTTCCAGGCCGCACGTCGTTAGCCTGGGAAAGGCGATGCCGGTCAAGCTGTTCATCGGCCCCGCTGAAGACAAGACGATGGACATCACGGTGCGGCCGCTCTACGTCGACACCAAGCTGAAGGACTTCACCACTGGCGATGCGCATGACGTTACCGAGCGCGAGTATGTGATCCGGCGCGCCTACCGGATCAATGATGCGCTGCCGGAGGATCAACGCAAGACTCCAAAGTGGCTGTGGCAGCGGGGCGGATGGCTGCTGGTGGACCGCGTGTCGGGCCGGATCGCGCTGGTGAAGCTGGCGGACTTCGATCCGTTCTACTCGGAGGCCAGCTGGTATCGCGACTACGCGGCGTATTGCGGCATCACATCCAATGGCGAGCGGGTGAACGCCGTAGTCGCAGAGATCGGTGGCAAGAAGCCGCTGTTTCGCAAGGAACTCGGCAAGGCCATCACAGGCGATGCCAGCGACACCAACTGCTCGGCGCCGCATTGGGAGCGACAGCCGGCGCGGGTGACGTTTCTGCCGAAGACCGGTGACAGGTTCACGGTGAACGTCAGCGGGCGATTTGCTGATGAGGCGCCGGACAACGATTCGGAAGACGAATGATGAGGAAGAAGGATTGAAGAGCTTCGACGAGCTGCTGCGCGATGCGGAGATTGCCCATGGGCATTTGTGCGCCGGGCAGGTTCTCGGCGTGCGGCTGGCGATGCGCGGGCTGGAATTGCTGGGCATCGAGGATCCGCATGGCAAGGATCGCAAGCGGCTGATCACGTTTGTCGAGATTGATCGCTGCGCGACCGACGCAGTTGGCGTGGTCACCGGTTGCCGGCTGGGCAAGCGAGCGCTGAAGTTTCGCGACTGGGGCAAAGTGGCGGCGACGTTCGTCGATCTGGAGTCGGGACGCGCCGTACGAGTGTGCGCGAAGGAGAGTTCGAAGGCGCTGGCGCGGCAATTGCATCCGGAGATTGAGAACAAGAATCAGCAGCAGATGCTGGCCTATCGCGAGATGCCGAACGACGAGCTGTTCAGCGAGCAGTGGGTGAAGGTCGCGCTGCCACCTGAAGAGCTGCCGGGCTACAAGGGCGAGCGAATCGTCTGCGCCGAGTGCGGCGAGGGTGTTAATTTTCAGCGCGAAGTGCGGCGGGACGGAAGGATTCTGTGTCGCGGCTGTGCGGGGGAACGGTACTACGAAGAAATCTCGTGACGATTACTTCCCAGGCTGCGATGTTTGTGGAGTGCGGATGTCGGTCGAACTGGGCGGCGAGTTGAAGGTCACATCGTGATGGCGATTCGGGTCGGAGGTGCGAGCCGCATTGCCGGAATTTGTGGCAACGGGAGCGTGGTTGCCGGCCGCAGTATTCGGGGTTCCTGACTGGTGCTTGGGCGCGGGCGGCGCCGGACGATGAAAAACGGTGTGGTCGTGCTCCTGATAACGCTGTGCGAAAAGTTGCGCGGCAAACAAGACGAGGAGCGCGGAGAGGGGGAGAATTCGGCGGAGCGTGACCATGACCCTGATCTGTTGTAAAGCTGACTACTATTTTACGCTACTGAGAATACGATAGATAGTCGCCTCGGCCAGCGCAATACCACTTTGTGGCAGTCATTTACGGAGTGACCTCTTAACGGTTGGTCGGCCCGCCGCTGGCCGCTTCGGCGCCGCAAACCGGTGCTCGTATTCCCGCAGATCAACGCGCCGGCCCTTGAATCGGACGCCTTCCGCCTCCAGCAGGAAACGCTGCTCCATGGCGTATTCGCCGCGCAGGGAAATTCGGCCCCCGGAGCCAAGAATGCGCTGCCATGGCAATCCGCCAACCTGGTTCAACACCTTGCTCACATGACGCGAGCAGCGCGGATAGCCGGCTGCCTTGGCGATAGCGCCATAGGTGCTGACGCGGCCCCGCGGAACCTTGCGAATCGCCGCAGCAATTGCGGTGGCCATCGGCGTCAATCCGCTCGACGGGTGATTGCGCTTCGGCATAGGTCGTCGGCTTTGGGCACTTGGCATTTAGCAGTTGGCACTTCGCGTTGAGCATTCGGCCGCTAATCAGATGTCTGCTTCCGCGACCCCTGCCAATTGCCAAGTGCCAAATGCTAACTGCCATTCGTACGTATATCATCTTTTCAATGGCCAACTTAATTCACGACCCCACGGCCCGCTTCTCCGATCGTGCCGAAGATTACGTCAAGTATCGGCCTCACTACTCCCACGATGTGGTACATGCGCTGAAGGCGGCTTGCGGATTGAATTCCGAGGCTCTGATCGCCGACGTCGGCTGCGGCACCGGCATGCTGGCCGAGATTTTTCTGGAAAACGGTAACCGCGTGATTGGCGTCGAGCCCAACCAGGCGATGCGACAGGAAGGCGAAAAATATCTTTCCAAATATCCCAACTTCCGCATGCTCGAGGGTAGCGCGGAAGCAACGACCCTCGAAGACCAGAGCGTCGAGTTCGTGACTGCCGGACAGGCGTTTCACTGGTTTCGGCCGGTCGAAACGCGCGCCGAGTTTGCGCGAGTTCTGAAGCCGGGCGGCTGGGTGGTCGTGGTATGGCATCAGCGCGACACGCTCGGCACACCGTTTCTGCGTGCCTATGAGCAATTCGTGCAGCGACACTCCAACGACTACGAACATGTGTCTCGCAGCTACGCCGCCAGCTACGACGCGGTGCAGCACTTCTTCGCGCCCAGTGCGATGACGCTGATCCAGCAACACAATCAGCAGCATCTCGATTTTGACGGCCTGCGCGGGCGGCTGCTGTCGTCGTCCTACATCCCCAAGTCGGGCGAGAAGCACGACGCGATGTTGCAGGCTCTGCCGCAACTGTTCTCGTCGCATGCGGTCGACGACCGCGTGGTGCTCGAGTACGACACCAACATCTACTACGGACATCTCGACCGATGAACGCGTCAGCCGCCGCGGTGGTCCTCCGGACCGAACATCTGGGACGCCGCGTCGGTGAGAAGTGGATCGTCGACGATGTGTCGCTCTCCGTGCATCGCGGCGAACTGCTGGGACTCGTTGGCGCCAGCGGATCGGGCAAGAGCTCTCTGCTCCGTTTGCTGAACCGTCTCGACGAACCAACCACCGGCACTGTGTACCTCGAAGATCAGGATTATCGCCAGATTCCTCCGCGCGAGTTGCGGCGGCGCGTCGGCATGGTGACGCAGCGGCCGTTTCTCTTTCCCGGTGATGTCGCGTCCAATCTGCGTTTCGGCCCGTCGCAACGCGGTGAGACGCCTGCCGATGATCAGATCGCCAGCCTGTTAGAGCGGGTGGGACTGCCGGGATTTGCTGCGCGAAATGTGGCCAATCTCTCCGGCGGCGAGCAGCAGCGCGTGTCGCTGGCGCGGGCGCTGGCGAATCAGCCGGAGATTCTTCTGCTCGATGAGCCGACCTCGGCGCTGGACGAGCAAGCGAAAAGCGGCGTCGAGCTTCTGATCCGTAATCTGGTGAGCGCCAATGGCTACACATTTGTTTTGGTGACGCATGATCGCGATCAAGCGCGACGGCTGTGCGATCGGGTTGCGCTGATTGACGCCGGCCGGCTGGTGCAGCAAGGAACGCCGGCGGAGGTGTTAGGTGGCTTTGAAGGGGCACGGCTTTAGCCGTGTCGAAGAAACGCGCTTGAGATTGGCCTTTAGGCCCTGGGGCAAACCGCACCTCAGCGGCTAAAGAGGCTGCTGAAAAAGTCGGGCAAGCCGGATTGTGCCGCCGGCTGAAGCCGGCTCAGTAGGGGAAATAAAACGGCTTATCGGCACGACTGAAGTCGTGCCCTGTTACAAACCGCTCGCGGGACGACTTTTTCAGCGGCCTGTAAAGCCGGTCCTTGTAGCGACTCTTGACGGCACGCCTGAAGGCGCGTCCCCTTCAAGACAGGCTGACCAGGAGTGGAAGCGCGCATCATCCAACGGAGAACTTGCATGCTTAAAGCTCTTTTCCATTCGCAAATCGCGCTGGGATTCGCGCAGGCGGCCATCGCATCGGTGCTGGCGCTGCTGGTCATCCTGCTGGCGCGGCGCCGCAACATTCATCTGGAAAGCGACACGGCCATCGCGCTGCTGCGTGGCATCGTGCAGATCGTCGTGGTCGGCTCGGTTCTGGTTCTGCTGTTGAAGGCGCCGCGATGGAGCAGCGTGTTTCTGCTGGCCGGCATGATCATCGCCGCAGGATCGATTTCGGCCAGGCGCGCGAAGAACATTCCCGGCGCGCGCAAGGTGTCGACGTACTCCATCGCCGCGGGCGCAGGACTGGTGACGGCAGTGATGACGTGGGCGGGCGTGATCGATACGGCCATCACTTCGCTGATTCCCGTCGGCAGCATGATCATCGCCAACGCGATGAACACCAACGGGCTCGCGCTCAATCGCTTTCGCTCCGAGGTACTGTCGCATGCGGGAGAGGTCGAGACGGCGCTCGCGCTCGGCGCCGCACCGGAGAAAACCATCGCGAGCTATACCGAGGCGAGCATTCATTCGTCGCTCATTCCGGCCATCGACAACCTGCGCTCGCTGGGCATCGTGTGGATTCCCGGACTGATGACCGGCATGCTGCTCTCCGGCGCCGATCCGCTGTACGCCGCGATCTATCAGTTCGTGGTGATCGCGATGATCCTCGCCTCGTCCGGGCTGACGTCGCTGCTGAGCACCATGATGATTCGCGCCTACGTCTTCTCGGCCGCCGAGCAGTTGGTACTCAAGGAAAGCTAGCGACGTTGCAACTGGATACCGCCGGATCTACCCTGATCATCGAACATCTATAATGCATATGTTAGCTGCTGGGCCGGACGGTCGCTGCGGGCGCGCGTTATCCCGGCTTCGGTTGGGACGAAGCGGGTTCACAGAGGAAAGTCCGAACTCCACAGAGCGGTGTGCCGGATAACGTCCGGGCGGCGGCTCTCAAAGGGCCGTTGACGGCTAGTGCCACAGAAAACATACCGCCCCGCCCGGCTTCGGTTGATCGGGGTAAGGGTGAAAAGGTGCGGTAAGAGCGCACCGCGCCGTCAGCAATGACGGTGGCAGGGCAAACCCCACACGGAGCAAGACCAAATAGGGGAGGATTCCGCCGTTCTTTTGCTTCACGCGGCAACTGCCCCGCCCTAGCCAAAGGATGGCTAGAACGGGGCACCCAAGCCCATTGGGCGATGGGCCAATCGTGGATCGAAAGAACGGCGGAGACGTGCCGGCTCGGTGCGTCACAACTTCCGGGTAGGTCGCTAGAGCCGTGCAGTAATGTGCGGCCCAGAGGAATGACCGTCCTGCCGCTCTTTGTTCTTACGGGAGAAAGCTCCCACACATTCGAACACCGCGAATCTGTGGAGCACTCGATGAGAAGAAAGAGCGGCAGACAGAATTCGGCTTACAGGCCCAGCAGCTAAGAAAAACAGCAATTAGCAATGAGCTTCGAGCTAGGGTCATCGGCTGGCCCTCTACTTTCCTGAAAAAAGCTCGCGGCTCGGGGCTCGCAGCTGGTCGCTTCCTATCTCGCTATCCACGCGGCGGTGTCGGCTTCGACGCGATGGTTGTTGCGACGCTGGCGAGCCTGCCACTGCGCCTTCGCCTGCGCGCTGAGCAGCGCGGGTCGGACTTCGAGTTCGCGCGAAGTCAGCACGTGCGGGCCGGCAAAACGCACATCGGCGACCGCCTGGGTTGAGGTCTGCAGCCATACGCCGTTGACTTGTCCGTACTTGATGGTGAGGTTCAATCCCTTAATCCACATCGAAGGATTCTTTGCGGTCGCGCCCTTGATCTGCCGCATCGCGAAATTCTGCGCATCGATCCAAACCCTACCGTTGATCAGCTCAACCGCCTGCCGCTTGGGCGTGAGTTGCAGAACATAGCAATCGTGACCATCGACGCTCTCGTGGCCGAGCAGTACGAAGTCGTAATTTCTCTGGCTGATCTCATGCTCCTCGCTGTGGCCAGCCATCTCTGCTTCGTGTTCGAGCACCTTGCGCACGATACCGGTGCCGCGATCGCTGCCCTCGGACTTAACAATGCTGTAATCCTTGGCCGATGGCAGAACGTTGACCTGCGCCACCACGTCGGAACTGGGATGTTGCGCTCCCTCTGCCGAAAGTTGGTACTCGCGCGTGACCGTGTAGGCAACGCTTTGCGCACGCGAGTCGATCTCCGCCTGCTGCATGCGCGCCAGAATCTGATCGAGCGTCAGGCTCGACGACTGTCCCCACATTGGCAACGACAGCGTTAGAAGAAAACCGCAGGAAATTAGCCCGATATGTATTAGCGATCTGCCCCGCATTGGTTCGGCCCCGAGAAGTTATATGCGCATGCTTTCTTAGAAGCACGTCTGGGGCCAACTGATGTCTGCGAGTCGAACCCGGCAATTCACCTGAATTGAAAAGAAATCTTCAAGATTGGTGCTGGCTAATTTTGATCTAAGGTGAGCAAGTTTTCCCGCCTCAAGCAGCCAGTTTTCTTCCGCTCGACAAATTGTTCCACGTGGAACATCACAAAGTAACCGGGTATGTGATTGACAGCAAAGCGCCAGCTCCACTTCGGTGCTGGTTAACGGGCGTTCGTTCGCCGCCCCTCCGCAACCTCGCGGTACACCTCAAGCATCCGCCGCACACTGGCCTCCCATGAGAACTTGGCCGCCTGCTCCAGGCCGCGCGCCTTCAGCTTCTCGCGCAATGCCTGATCGACCAGCACGCGATGCAGCGCGCGCATGATCTCGAAGACGTTCTCCGGATTCACCATGACAGCGGCGTTGCCAACCACCTCGGGCACGGACGACGTATTGCTGGTCACCACCGGCGTCGCGTGCGCCATCGCCTCCAGCGGCGGCAGCCCGAAGCCTTCGTACAGCGATGGGAACACAAAGATCTTCGCCTGATCGTAGAAAATCCGCAGCACGTCGATAGGCACGAAGCCGAGGAAGCGCACATCGTTCTGCACTGCAGCTTTCACGCACGCGCGGCGCAGGTCGGGATGTTTCGACACCTCATCGCCGATGATGATCAGCTTCAGGTCTTCGAACTTCCCTTCCTTGCTCAGCTCGCCCTTCAGCGCGGCGAACGCTTCGATGATGCGCACCACATTCTTGTGCGGGCTGATGCGCCCGGCGTACAGCAGAAACGGCGTGTTCACCTGATAGCGCTCGGCGACGGCCTGGCGCTCGGCATCGCTGGCGTGCCCCAGCCGGAAGCTGTCGTCGATGGCGTTGTAGATGACCTCGATCTTCTGCGGCGGCACGTTGAACAGCCGCACCGTATCGGCCTTGGAGAAATTCGAGACGGCGAAGATCCGCGCCGCGCGATGCAGCACGCGCTTGGTGAACTGGAAATGCAGCGTGCGCTTCAGCGTCGACTGGCTGTTCACGCGATACATGTGGTCCAGCAGATCGTGTACGGTGACGACGTAGGGACACGGGATGCCCTGCGGCTTCCAGAACAGATGCGGCACGTGCAGCAGATCGCAGCCGTGCTGCTTCAGGATGCGATGCAGTTCGAAATAGCTGGCAACCGAGAAGTCGTTGGGCTGGCCGGGGACGGTGGTGAAGTTCGGCGGCAGCGGGCCGATGTCGCCGATGCGGCCGCGCGGGCCAATGTTGTCGGGAATGCCGATGAGCAGGTATTCGTTCTCGTGATCCAGCCGCGCCAGCGTGCGAATGGCATTGCGGGTGTAGGTCCCGACGCCGAACTCCGTGATGCGACGAATGTCGATGGCGACGCGCAAGGAATAGTGTAAATGGGATCGGCGATTCGCTCTTCGCTTTTCGCTCTTGGCTCTTCGCGGCGGGTGCCCCAGGTCTCGCGCTTTTCGAGACCTGGGTGATCATCCTTCCAGCACCGCGATTCCGTCTACACTTCTCGTCATGCCACAACCTCACGGGCTGCTGAGAATCTCTTGCGCGCAAGAGTTCGGGTAGAGCTGGCCTTCAGGCCAGCGTCCCGCCACTCTACTCCGTTCTCAGAGCCGGCTTCAGCCGGCGCCACCCACGGCCTCGACATCCCAGTCGCGCGTGGCCCCCAGTCATAGCTGCTTAGATAACTGTGTCGGCTCCCGGCCGCCGAGTAAACTGGCGCGCTCAAGCAACCGAGGCTCGGAGGAAAGAAGCCGGCACGCTTATCTAATCCACCAGCCGCTCCTACCAAAACAACTCGTGCAGTTGCGAAGCTGCCGGTGTAAAGTTCCAGCTACCAGGCCACATCGCTCCCTCAAGTCAGACACGGTAACGGAGGTCTTATGACGACGGAGCGACACGATTCCACATCACCGCTGAGCGGCAGATTCTGCCAGGCATCGCTTGCAATAGCGATCTTCTGTGCGCTGCTGACAGCGCCACTGCTCCAAGGGCAGACGTTCCAGGTACTGCACAGCTTCAATGACGGTTCTGACGGCGAAAACCCTTCCGCCGGCTTGGCGATCGACCGCGGCGGAAATCTCTACGGAACGACCGTCGGCGGGGGTGCGGACCACCTGGGCGTGGTCTTCAAGCTGTCGCAGCGAGGATCCAGTTGGACCCTGACTCCGCTGTACAGCTTTATGGGGGGCAGTGACGGAGCCAGCCCGTATGCCAAGGTAGTTTTTGGTCCCAACGGCAGTCTCTACGGAACCACCGCCGATGGCGGCGGCATAGGAGACTGTGGCGACGACGGCTGCGGCACGGTCTTCAACCTCCGACCTTCGGCACAGGCTTGTAAGACTGCACTCTGCTCGTGGGTGGAGACTGTGTTGTACCGCTTTACCGGAGGCAGCGACGGAGGTGTGCCTTCCGCCGCCGTCACCTTCGACCATGCCGGCAACATCTACGGCACAGCCTACGCGGGCGGCTCCAACAACAGCGGTACCGTCTTCGAGCTGACGCCATCGGGCGGCGGCTGGTCGGAAAGCGTGCTGCATTCCTTCGGCGGCGCGAATGATGGAAGCTATCCCTCGGCCGAAGTTACCTTTGAGAGCGCTGGCAACCTGTATGGAACGACATACTACGGAGGCACTACTGGCTACGGCACGGTCTTCCAACTGGTCCTCGCAGGCTCGAGCTGGACGGAAAACATTCTCTACGATTTCCTGAGCGAGGGTCCGGTCGGCTGTTGTCCGGCCGGAGGCTTGATCCTTGACACGGCCGGCAACCTCTATGGCGCCTCCGGCGCCGGAGGAGCTCACCTGGGCGGCTCTGTCATTGAGCTGCAGCCGTCGGGGAGCGGTTGGAACCTGAGCCTCCTCTACGCCCTGCCAGGAAGCGGCCTTGGCCCCCAGCAGTCTCTGCTCATGGACCAGTCCGGCAATCTCTACGGCACACAGAATCAGGCAGCCGGCCCGTACGGTTCGGTGTTCAAGTTGACGCCATCGAACGGAGGTTGGGTCTACACCAACCTGCACGCCTTCACCGGCGGTACGGACGGCGCCAATCCGCTCAGCAGCCTGGTTATGGACGCTGCCGGGAATCTCTATGGCACCACGGTCTATGGCGGATCGCCTACGTGCGGTTTTGATGGCCAGGGTTGCGGTGTGGTGTTCGAGATCACGCCATGAACGGCAATCTTCAGCGGCAACGGTAGCGATTGCCTGCGCGAAAGCGGCGGTTGAAGACGATCAGCTTCGCCATCGACGGCCAGGTGCCCCAGGTCTCGCGCGTTTCGAGACCTGGGCGGTGACCATCCTTCTCCATTACGACCCGTTGATCTTCGAAGACCAACTAAGCCAGCCCCACAACTACTCTTTCCCCTTCGTCCAGTCGATGATGTTGGTTAATTTCCACGGGTTCTGGAACAAATCAAATTGCAGCTCGCCCTGCTTGTTCATGGTTACCTTCACCGCCGGGTAGAGCACGCCGCTGTTCGCGTTCTTGTCCTTGTCATTGATCTCGATCTCGCCGAAGGTCACATCGTATCCCTTGGAGCGCTCGTTCTGGGCGTTCTCGTAAATCGTAAGGACACGGTCGGTGGCGAAGCGGATCTTGTGGCCGGTTGGGGTAGGAATCGACACGGCGTAGGCAATAGGAAAGCCCGTGTTGCTGGGCAGGCGAATTCGGCCTACAGCCTTCATCTTCGACAGCGTTCGCGCCAGCTCGTCATGCCCGCCCTTCTGAAAAGCGGCGATCAGCGTTTGCCGGTCTTCGGGCGTCGAGAATTGGTCAATACTCACCCTCACGTTGAACTGCTTCCCCATCTGGGTGCTGGTGCCGCGTGCAATCGCGTCGATGTTTTCCACCTGAGCGACTGCGACCGCAGCCGTCATCAACATCACCATTAGAAGAACGCACTGAGAAGTTCTGTCCAGCTTTCGGTCCATGTTCTCTCCTTGTATTTTATTGGCTCTTTATCTAACACCCGGGTCCCGGATGATGAAAGCTAATTGCTAATTGCTTCTTCACGCCCTCGGCAGCAGGAAGATCCTGATCACCGGAAACGCCAGCAGCAACACTGCGACGACCGCCAGCGCCACGCGCACGCCGTGCGTCTTGAAGCGCTGACTGACTGCCATCAGCAATAACACAGTTGCGAGCATCACGGTCAGCCGCACGTACTGATCCGAGCGCTGCCGCGCCTTGGTTCCCCGCTCGAAGATCTCCGCCGCTTCCGTATTCAGCTTTGCCGCCTCTTCTCCTTTTGCGTTGTGGTACTGCGGCATCAGTTGCGGCCCGGGAGGAGCATTGGGATTGTTCAGCGGATCGGTGGCCTTCCAGGCTTGGAAGATCGGGACGAACTCGGGCAAGAGGCGTCGCTCAAACATATCGGCCAGCTTCTTGTTCCCTGCCGCCGTCGCCTTCAACCACTCCACGACAGTCGAGGCGTCGTAGAGACGTTCCTGATTCGCGTAGTTGGCCATTCCCTCAGCTTTAATCTTCAGTTGGCTCGACTGGCCGTAGAGCTCATCCTGATGTCCGTCCCACAGAGCCGCCTGATATCCGCTCCACGCCGTCGTGATAGCCACCACCGCCAGCACGATGGCTTCAATGATCTCCAGTATCTCGTGGGCCAGCGTTTGCTCCCCATGCTTGTGTTCGGTGAGGTGATGAGCTACCTCGACCTGGGGGCCTCCAATTTCTGCCATGGGCGTGTCTCCTGAGGTGTGGGAATGACGCGTACTAGGCTATCGCGAGTTCAGCATTCTTCCTACTGAGAAAATGCGGGCTTTGACTGTAAGAAGTACCAGCCCGGCTTCGTATGCGTCGGAAGTGAGAATTCCGTGAGCGGCGGCAAACCTGCATCGCGATTCCCGAATCGTATTTTTCGGCAACATCGCCACTTTGTTCTCCGGGCTGGAGGCCGAATGCATTGCCGTACGATCGTTTCAAGGGCCCTTCCCTGCTTCGTTATTCTCGTCGCTTCAACTTTGGTAATCACCGCAAACCTGGAGACAGCTTCAGCCGCAACCCGTGAAAAATCCCCTTCTGGCGGCTCGGACTACTTTACGGTTGCTCCGGCCGTCTCCGCGCCCGGGCAGTTTGTGGAGTTCAGTTGGAACGCGGGTGAAGCTCGCGGTTTTGTGGTTACACCCAACCTTCTGGGAGAAGAACAAACCGAACTTCCAGCGCGCGCGTCGCACTTCGCCCGCGTGGCGCCGAGTTCCAGCACGACCTTCGTGGGCACGGCGGTCGGCGGACCGCAGGCGAGCAGGCCTTTGACTGCCCCACTCACCATCGTGCCGGTGACGTTGACCGCATCGGCCAGTAACGTGAACGCAGGGCGGCAGGTGCGGCTCAGCTTCGTCGGGCCGAATAATGGCAGCTCGTTTTTCCTCACGACGCTGCCCGAGAACTCGACCACGCCACTCGCTCCCGACTCTTGCAGCGGTTCCAGCTGTCGCGGCACGTATCTGACCCCGGCGCTGGGCGGCAACAAGGTATTCATGATCGGTGCGAATGGGCCATATAACGGGCAGGCGTATTCGCCGGCGGTACCCGTCACCGTGATCGGCGGCATGAATCTCACGTGCGCTGCAACTCCGATTACGCCGGCCTCAGGCGGAGCTGTCACGATCTCGTGGGCGTCGACAAATGCCGCTTCGGTGCGCATTGACCAGGGCATCGGGAATGTCTCGCCGGTGACGAGCGGCAGCGTCATCGTTCATCCAACAAGAACCACCAACTACACCTGCACCGCTACCGATCGTTTTGGCGACACGCTCTCGGCTTCGACTAAAGCGATTGTCAGCAGCGGCGACGTTCACAATCTCAACCACATTGTGTTCCTGCTGCAGGAGAATCGTGCCTTCGACAACTACTTCGGCAATCTGGCGTATTACCGCGTCAACATCGACCACATTTCCGGTGCGCAGCTTAGCGATGTGAACGATCTGCACAATTTGCCTTCGGGCTATACCTTGCAGAATCCGCAAGGCCAGAATATCCCGCCGTTCCATCAGCGTACCGAGTGTATTGAGGGCTTGAATCCCAACTGGAACGAGACTCATTTCGACATGGACCTGGTCGGCAATAATTGGTTGGACCTGACCAGCAGCTCGCAGTACCTGATGGACAAATTTTTGATTACCGCCGGAACTGGTCAGTACGATCAGTCTGAGTCACGGCCATTGGGGTATTACGACTGGACCGATCTGCCGTTCTATTACGAACTGGCGACGCAGTTCGACACCAGCGATACGTTCTACTCGCCGGTTCCCGACGCAACGGTGGTCAATCGCGCTTACCTGTTTGCGGCAACATCCTATGGCAACATCTTCACGCCGGAGACCAATAATTGGTTGTGGCAGCGACCGACCATCTTCCGCGTGCTGCAGGATGCGGGTATCTCGTGGCGTTATTACTATCAGGACGACAGCGTCTATTTGTCGCAATGGGCGGACTGGAACAACCCGCAGATTCAAGCCAACGTGCGCAATATTCAGGAGTGGTACAACATCCTGTCGAGTTCGGGAGCGGACTCGCAGCTGCCGCAGGTGGTTTTCATCGAACGCGCCAGTGCCACCGGCTACGACGAGCATCCCGGCAACAACGTCCAAAAGGGAGCGGCCCGTGTGCAACAGATTCTGAATGCGCTGCTCGTCAGCCCGGCATGGCCCGACTCGGCGTTCATCCTGACCTATGACGAAGGCGGCGGGACCTACGATCAGCAGCCGCCGATCCTGGTAACTCCGCCGGATGACAAGGTGCCGATGCCGTTCGAGAACCAGCCCTACATTCACGGCTTGTTCAATGTCACAGGTTTTCGTGTGCCGTTCGTTGTGGTCTCGCCATGGTCAAAGGCGCACTTTGTTTTCCACCAGCAAAGCGATTACACCAGCATCCTGAAACTCATCGAGACGCGCTACAGCCTGGCGCCGATGACGCATCGCGATCTGACGGCCGGCGATCTGACCGACCCGACCAACGGCCCGTTTGATTTCAATACTCCGGAGATGCTGACCGTTCCGCCCCTGCCCACGCAGCCGACGGATGGCACCTGCAACTATCAGCTGGAGAGCTATCCCGGGCAGTGAGGAAACAGGCACGCGGATGTTATCCTGATCAGAACCTTCCCTGACGAGGCTGTCATCCTTTCATGCCAGACCAAAATCCTCCTGACACTCAAGCCGACAACGAACCGACAGAATCTTTCGGCGATCTTCTTTCGCAGTACGAGCGGGAGCACTCGCGTAAGTCCGATGAAGGCCCTCGGCAACTCCAGGGCACAGTCGTCGCCATCACTGCCGAATCTGTGCTGCTCGACATCGGCTACAAGACCGAAGGCATCCTGCCCCTGTCGGCATTTCAGAACGAAGAGATAAAGCCGGGCGACAAATTCCCGGTTAGCGTGAAAGGCCGCGATCCCGAAGGCTATTACGAGCTGTCGCGCTCGCGAGTCGCTCGCCCTAAGGATTGGAACGCGTTGGAGCGCGCCTTCGCGGAAAAGTCCGCGATCATCGGCACCGTGACCGCAATGATCAAAGGCGGATTCAGCGTCGATGTCGGCGTGCGCGCCTTCATGCCCGCATCGCGCAGCGGCGTGCGCGAAGCCGCTGAGATGGAGAAGCTTGTCGGGCAGGAGATTCGCTGTCGCATCACCAAGCTCGACGTTACGGAAGAAGATCTCGTGGTCGATCGCCGCGTCATTCTGGAGGAAGAGGAGCGGGCTGTAAAAGAGCGCCGTTATTCCGATGTGAAGGAAGGCGACATCGTCAACGGCACGGTGCGCAACCTCATGGACTACGGTGCCTTCGTCGACATCGGCGGCATTGATGGCCTGCTGCATGTGTCCGATATTTCGTGGGGACGCGTCGAAAAGCCCTCCGACGTTCTTTCGGTCGGCCAGGAGATCGAAGCCAAAGTGCTGAAGGTCGACTCCGGCAAGCAGCGGATTTCGCTCGGCCTGAAGCAGCTTCAGCCGCATCCCTGGGATACCGTCGCCGACAAATACAAAACGGGCGAGCGCGTCCGCGGAACGGTCAGCCGTCTGGCCGACTTCGGCGCGTTCGTCGAGTTGGAGCCGGGAGTTGAGGGGCTTATACACATTTCGGAGATGTCGTGGGCGAAGAGAGTCCACAAGCCGGGCGACGTGGTGAAGACCGGCGACACAGTCGAAGTCGTGATCCTCGGCGTCAACGTTGGCGAACAGCGACTCTCGCTCGGACTCAAGCAGGCGTTGGGAGATCCCTGGGCCGAGGTACCGCAGAAATTCCCCGTCGGCTCGGCGATTGAAGGGCCGATCACCAGCATCACCAAGTTCGGCGCCTTCGTTCAGGTCGCGGAAGGCGTGGAAGGCATGGTCCACGTCAGTGAGATCAGCGCCGAGAAGCGCATCAATCATCCGCAGGACGTCGTGAAGCTGGGGCAGGTTGTGCAGGCGCAAATCATCGGGATCGATCCCGAGCGCCGCAACATGCGGCTGAGCATGAAGCAGCTCGTTCCCACCGGCCTCGATGAATACATCGCCGAGCACAAGCGCGGGGACGTGATCACCGGCCGCGTGATGGAAGAGTCCGGCGGAAGCGTGCGCGTGCAACTGGGCGAGGGCATTCAAGCGACCTGCCGTCTGGCGGCGTCGGCGCCGACGAAGGAAGAGAGCAGCGGCGGTGCGAAAGCGGATCTTTCATCGCTCTCCTCGATGCTGCAGGCGCGCTGGAAGGGCGGCACCGCAGGCGCTGTCGCACCAAAGCCCGAAGGAATTCACGCCGGACAGATTCGCAGCTTCCGCATCGCGAAGCTCGATCCCGAGGCGAAGACTATCGAGTTGGAGCTGGCCTAGGCGTTACTCACTAGCTACTTTCACAGGCCGCTGAAAAAGCCGAACGAGGCTTGGTATCGTGCCTTGGTCGGGTAGTGCGGCGCTTCAGCGCCGCGTTCAAGCGCCTTATTTTGCCTTCCGGAGTCGGCTTTCAGCCGACGACACGTGAGTCGCACTACGAATTTCTTAACAGTCTGTTCAACCGCGCAACGGCTTCTGGCGCTTGTGCTGCCGGCGTTCCGCCAAAACCCAAGATGAATCCCCGCCTGCCGGATCCATCTAAGTACGACGACGACAGCGGCGCGACCCACAACTTCTCGCGAGCAGCACGCGCGGATACTTCGCTGTCGCGAATTCTCATTGGCAACGTGACAGCCAGATGCATGCCTGCCTCGGCACCAAAAATCTCCGCGGTACGGCCGAACTGTTCTCGCAAGCCATCGACCAGCGCAAGCCGGCGTTCGTTGTAGAGCTGCCGCATGCGCCGGATGTGGCGCGCAAAATGTCCCTGCACGATGAAATCGGCAAGCACCGCCTGATAAAGATAAGGTGAGCCCAGATCCATCGCGTTGCGAATCGCCGCAAAACGCTCGATGAGGTCCTCAGGAATGACGATGTAGCCGAGCCGCAGTCCGGGAAAGAGCGTCTTGCTGAAGGTGCCGATGTAGATTACGCGATCGTTGCGATCCAGCCCCTGCAGCGAAGCGATCGGCATGCTGTCGTAACGGTACTCGCTGTCATAGTCGTCTTCCACGATCCATGATCCGGCGCGCTCCGCCCAATCCAGCAGCTGAAGCCGCCGCGCAGCGCTCATGGTCACACCCAACGGAAATTGATGCGACGGGGTGATGTAGGCCACGCGCGCCTTGCCGCATCGGCGGAATCCCTGCGCAACATCAAGGCCTTCGCGGTCGACAGGAATTGGCACAAGCTTGCAACCTAAAGCAGTGAGAACTTCCTTAGTCAACCAATAACCAGGCTCTTCGACCCAAGCCGAGTCGCCGGCATCGAGCAGAACACGCGCAGTTAGCTCCAGCGCCTGCTGCGAGCCGGAGACGATCATGATCTGGTGCGGTTCGCAGCGCACCGCACGCGAGGTTCGGAGATAGGTACAGATCGCCCGCCGCAATTCTTCCGAACCGAATGGCCCTGGGTAGTGAAGCGTATTGATGTGCGGATGCCGACAGTGCCGCGCCACCAGCTTCGCCCAAAGATGAAACGGAAATTCGTCGTAAGCGGGCTGGCCCAGACAGAAAGCTCCCAACCCTCCCAGCCAAGGCTGCGGCTTGTATTGAGCGAGCCATTGCGCCCGGCGAGCGACTGATCGCGGCTTGGAAGCGGCAGGCCTATTACGACTTGTCAGTCGTCCGCGAAGAGATTCGTGTCGTGGTAACGAGCGGCTCACGAAAGTTCCTGCACCAGAACGAGTCTCGCAATATCCTTCTGCCAGCAATTGCGAATACGCCGTCAAGACCGGAATGCGCGACAGCTTCAACTCCAGAGCCAGCACCCGCGTCGAAGGCATCTGCTGGCCGGCACGCAAACTGCCGTGAGTGATGTGCTCTCGAAAGGTGTCGTAGATCTGCTTGTGCAGCGGAAGCGAAGCTTTGCGGTCGATGGCGATTACCGGCAACAGCGCGCTCGATGCCTTCTCCATAGACCCAGAATAGTGGCTATATTGAAATCACTGCAAGTGGGTATTGCGGACTGACCACTTCCTTGCGTCACAATCGTAGATAAGAATGTGGGTTCACCAGCCTAGAGGACAAGGATCGGACCCAGCCAATGAATTCCCTGCTAACGTTGTGAGGCGGAGTGCAAGCTAGATCGCTTCTCTCTCTGAATCGATCTACGCTGCTCGGTACTCGAACACATGGAAAGGATCTTGGAATGCTCCATATTGCTCTTACCAATCGTCTGCAGGGAAAACGAATCGCGATCCCGTCCGTTGCATTAGCGCTTACATTGCTCGTGCTCATCGTCGTGCCGCTAAAGAAGGCCGTCGCGCAAACCAATTCCGCGACACCCATCCTTCTGGAGTTGTTTACCTCGGAAGGCTGCTCCAGCTGCCCTCCCGCCGACGCATTAGTGCAACAGTTGGACAAAACGCAGCCGATCTCCGGCGCGCAGCTCATCGTGCTGAGCGAGCACGTCGATTATTGGGACCATGACGGCTGGAAGGATCCCTACTCGTCCTCTTCCATCACCGATCGCCAGATCGAGTATGTGCGCGCCATGAAGCTGAAAGAGCCCTACACTCCGCAGATCGTCATCGATGGAACCACCGAACTTCGTGGCGACCAGCAGCAGATCTTTCAGACGCTTCAGAAAGATGTCAGCGCTCCCAAGATCACACTGCATCTTGATTCCGTCAGCGCAGACGGCAAGACCCCGCCCGATCTCAAAGGGCACATCGATATCGAACCGAGTTCCGAGAAACACAATGCCGATGTCTACGTGGCCGTCGCTCTGGCCCATGCCGAATCGCAGGTCGCGAGCGGCGAGAATTCCGGCAAGCGCCTCACTCATATCGATGTCGTGCAGGAGATCAAGAAGGTCGGCAAGCTGGACAAGAACAATCACTTCAGCCAGGACTTCGAGTTGAAGCTCAAGCCGGGCACCGACGTCAATAACGTTCGCGTCGTCGCCTTTGTGCAGGAGCCCGGCCCGGGCCGCGTGCTGGGCGCAGCCCTCTGGAAGCCGGCGAACTGAACGAGGCTTGTCGACAGCATTATCCCGCCCCGCCGATTTGTGTTTGCGCTCGCGATTCCGGCCCTTATCATGCGTTGGAAACAAGGGCACGCACAATCGAACACCGATTGTCGGGGGCATATGAAACACCTATTCATCGTCAATGATTCGCCTTACTCTACACAACGCAGTTACAACGCGCTTCGCTTAGCGGGTGCGCTAAATAAGGGGCAGGCGGAAGTTGCAATATTCCTGTTAGGAGACGGTGTGGTTTGCGGATTGCGTCGAGAGTCTCCGGCTGACGCGTCGTACAATCTGCAGGAGATGCTAAGAGTCCTCATGCGTCAGGAAGTTAGCATAGGTGCATGCCGGACTTGTCTTGAGGCACGAGGAGTTGCTGATGAATCCTTAGTTGAAGGGATACAGCGTCAGACATTAGACGACCTGCAGCACTTGACAGAGGACGCGGAACAAGTGCTCGTCTTCTGATTCCCGGAAATCAGTGACCTGCGTGAGGCTCGAGCGCGTTCATCACGCTAGCGATATGCCAAGGAGCTTTGATGACTGACAAGGCGGCCCGGACCTGCCTGGAACTCGCCATTGAACGCTGCGGCGACAGCGTCCTGGTGCGGTGTAGCGGCAAGCTGGTGGCGGGAGTCAACGATCGTTTCTACCGCGAGGTTGGCGAACTGATTCCGGGCAGCAAGCGAATCGTGCTGGACATGGCGGAGCTGACGCACATGGACAGCACGGGAATCGGGACGCTGGTTCGTCTGTACGTCTCCGCCAAATCCACCGGTTGCGCGCTGCAGCTTAAGAATATTGGCAAGTCGGTCCGTCAGCTTCTTGGCGTTACCCATCTCATCGATGTGCTCGCCGTCGTCGGCGAAAACAACATCCGGTTTGGTTGAGGCGGAACCTGGGCCATTTCAGGTCATTCGACAGCCTATAGCTGGCAGTTAGTGACGCAACAGGGGAAAGTACCGACGATTCGCTTAGACCATTCTTCGAAAAGGTTTACGACCAGTGCAGTGTGGTGCGCCAGTAAGTCTGCTACGTTCTTAGACGTGCCGGATTCTTCAAACCTGCCCGGCTCTGCTTGTAGTGGAATCTCAACTCTACCGCAGCCAATTTTCGCGGCGCAGGTCTTTCACCCGCGCGAACTCCTTCTCGTTGTCGGTGACAAGGACGTAGCCGAGGGTCAGCGCATGGGCCGCGATGAGCATGTCGTTGCCGCCGATTGGCCGGCCTGCCTTTTCCAGTCGTGTACGCAGCTCGCCGTAAGCAAGTCGGCAGGCTCCTGCAAGGGCAAGATCTCAAGCGCGCCGAGCACAGCCTGGAGCTGCGCTGTCAGACGAGGGGATTGCTTCTTGGCGGCGCCGTAACGCAGTTCCGCCGCGACGATGATGCTGGTGCACACCTGCGCTTCCCCGACCTTGCGGATGTGCTGCTGCGATGCGGCCCTGCGGATTGCGCACTAGATCAGAAACAATGTTGGTATCGAGCAGATAGCGCATCAGAGATCGACCCGACCAGGAGGTGCGTCGGGAATTGCGGGAAAATCTTCGTCGAGCTTCTTCAAAGTCGCCAGGACTGCCAGCAGTGATTTCGGCGGGGCCGGCTCGATGATCAGGCGGCCGCCGTCTTTGCGCATGACGGCGTTTCACCGGGAAGCTCAAACTCACGCGGAATCCGAACGGCTTGGTTTCTGCCGTTCTTGAAGAGCTTGACGCGTCGTGCCGGAGCCGCGGTCTGTTGCTTTGGCATATGCCATAGCATAGGCCAAACGGGAAGGGATTGCAAAGAGGTCGGATTCAGCGTCGCACCGCCCCAGGTCTCGAACCGACCGCGCCCCGGGCACCGACATTCGCTGGTGGCTCGCAGCCCGCGGCTCGAAGCTCCTAGCTAATTGCTAGTTGCTAATCGCTAGTTGCTTCCTACATCCCCGGCATCTTCATTCCGGCGATGCGCCGCGCGAAGCTGGGCTTGCCCATGGTCTTGAACATCTTGCGCATCTGGGCGTACTGGCGCAGCAGCTGATTGATCTCCTGCACGCTGGTTCCGGAGCCGCGCGCGATGCGTTTGCGGCGGCTGCCGTTGATGACCTCATGATGCTCGCGCTCGTACGGCGTCATGGAGTTGATGATCGCCTCCACGCGATTGATCTGCTTGTCGTCGACCTTGTCGGCCGCCTGCTGCATGTTGGCGAACGGCCCGATCTTCGGCATGTGGCTCATGATCGACGAAATCGATCCCAGCTTCTTCACCTGCCGGAGCTGGCCGCGAAAATCTTCCAGCGAGAAGCCGTCGCTGCGACAGCGCCTTGCGCGCGAACTCTTCCGACTTGCCTTTGTCCAGCTTCGACTCGGCCTTCTCGATGAGCGAGAGGATGTCGCCCATGCCGAGAATGCGGCCGACGATGCGGTCGGGATGAAACGGCTCCAGCGCGTCGTACTTTTCGCCGACGCCGATGAACTTGATCGGCTGCCCGGTCACGTTGCGAATCGACAGCGCCGCACCGCCGCGCGCATCGCCGTCCATCTTGGTCAGCACCACGCCGGTCAGCGTCAGCTTCTTGTGGAACTCGTCGGCCGAGCGCACCGCGTCCTGGCCGGTCATGGAGTCGGCAACGAAGAGAATCTCCTGCGGGTTCAGGATCTTTTTCAGCGACTGCATCTCGTCCATCAGCTGTTCGTCGATGTGCAAGCGGCCCGCAGTATCGACGATGAGCACGTCGCACGCGTTGTTGATGGCCTCGCGCCGCGCCTCTCGCACCAACCGCTCGACGGTCGCGGTATTCGACTCCTCGACCTTGCCCTCGTAAAGCTGCGCCTTGATCGCGTTGGCGACAACCTTCAGCTGCTCGCGCGCCGCCGGACGATACACGTCCACCGACACCAGCATCGGGCGATGGCCGCCGTTCTTCAGCCAGTTCGCCAGCTTGCCTGACGTGGTCGTCTTGCCGGAGCCCTGCAGTCCCGCCATCAGCACGACGGTCGGCGGCTGCGACGCGAACTTCAGCTTCGCGGTGTCCTTGCCAAGAAGGTTGACCAGCTCGTCGCGAACGATCTTGATGACCTGTTCGCCCGGCGACAGCGCGGTCATCACTTCCTGCCCGACCGCCTTCTCGCGAATATGGTCGATCAGCTCTTTGACGACCTGGAAGTTGACGTCGGCTTCCAGCAGCGCCATGCGGATTTCTTTCAGCGCCTCGCCGATGTTCTCTTCCGTCAGCGTGCCCTGTCCGCGCAGGTTCTTGAAGGCGCGCTGCAGTTTATCTGTGAGGTTCTCAAACATGGTTAGGAGTCCAAACTAGATGGAACGCGGTGAGGTTCCAACGGTGTATCAACAGAATATCATTCAACGCCCTAGCGCCCCTCGGGCGCGGCACAAGAAAGCCCACCGCTTCAGCGGTGGGTACGCGTCCGTGAAGAACCGAGTGCCCCGGGCACGGCACAAGACGCCCACCGTTTCAACGGAGGACCGCCGTCCGACACACCTCCGCTGCCGCAATCACCGTATTGCAATGAATCGTCACTGTATCCTCAACCCGATTCGCATATCCTCCCGCATACGTCGTCATCACCGGAATGTTCCGCGCCCGCGCCGCGCGAAACACCAGCTCATCTCGCTGCTTCAGCCCGTCGATCGTCAGGTTCAATCCGCCAAGCTGATCCTCGCGAAACGGATCGGCTCCCGCGACATAGCAGATCAGCTCCGGCTCAAACTGCCGCAGCCCCGAGCTCAGCGCGTTGTCCAGCCACGCCAGATACTCGTCATCACCGCAGCCGTCGGGCAGATTCACGTCAATCGACGACGGCGGCTTCACGAACGGATAGTTATGCTCCTGATGCAGAGAGATGGTGAAGACGTCTTTGCTCGGCCCGTTGCTCATGTTGGCCGCCGACGGCAGACCAACCGCCGCGGCCGACCACGAAGGCAGCGCACTGGCCTTATGTCCCGAACCGCCGAAGATCGTAGCCGTTCCGTTGCCCTGATGCACATCGCAATCGACGGTCATCGCGCGGCGAATCCGTCCCCGCTTCTGCATCGCGCGAATCGCAACAGCAAAATCGTTGATCATGCAGAAGCCCTCGCCGTGATCCGGAAACGCATGATGAAATCCGCCGCCAACATTCACGCCGACGCCGTCCTCCAGCGCGCACTCGGCCGCCAGAATCGAGCCGCCGGTGTGCAGCATGAAGGCATCGACTACCTGCGGCGAATACGGAATCTCCATCTGCAACTCTTCGCGTGCGCTCAAGCTGCCTTCCATCAACTTGTTTACGTAATGCGGCGAGTGCACCAGCAGCACGTCGGACTCGCTTGCCGGCTGCGGCGCTATGAAATCGCTTTCGTCGGCAACCTGCTCCTGCAGCAGTCGCTCGCGGATGAGCCGGAATTTGTCCGCACGAAAAACGTGCTCACCGATGGGCAGGAAATACTTTTCGCAGTAGATCAGTTTGAAGGGCAGCATGGGCCGGCGATTGGCAACACACGTAAACGTCGAATCCCTATTCTAGCCCCGACACTCATTTGGAGCAGACAAAGGTGCCGGTATAGGTGTCATCCTGAGCGAAGTGAGGCGCTAGCCGAACGCAGTCGAAGGACCCCTATATCGCCAAGCCGGGTGCCACATTCAAACCCCATCCTTTGGGCTTGAATGGGGACTTTTCTCCACCCCTTGCCGGGGCACGGCACCACCGGTGGCACTTTTCCCTTTACCATATCTCGACTTTGCGGCACACTTTAGCAATTCCACACAAGGAGAAGTTACCTATGAAGCAAGCTGTGCGGCTTAGCATCGCCTTGTTGTCTCTCTCGTTCTTACTGCTGACTGCGGCTTCGGCCCAGGACCAGTACACCGAAGGCACCGTGAATCGCGTCATTCTGTTGCGCATTCTGCCTGGGCATTTCACCGCCGCCATGGCAGACCTCAAGAACAACCTTCAGCCCGTCTGGGAGGCGGAAAAAGCCAACGGCCTCATCGAGGGCTATCAGCTGTTCTTCAACCAGACCAAATCCGGCATCGACGATTGGGACATGGGTCTGGTCCTTACCTACAAGAACATGGCGTCGCTGGACGGATTGAGCATGAAGGTTCTCGATCTGCGAATGAAGAAATATGGCGACAAGAGCAGCGAGCAGAAGGTTATCGACAAGCGCGTCGAGAACATGCAGACCGTGTCGGTCTACCTCACCCGCAACGTCACTCTGAAATAGGTTCTGTTCGCTGAAATAAGTTCTGTTCAGTGCTCGGCGCCCCCAGGTTCGGCCTTCCTTTGGCCTAACCTGGGTTCTCGACCTCTTGTTTTAATATCCCTCTATGCGGGTGCCCCACTCATTCGCGCCTTTCGAATGAGTGGGACTCCACGAGCTACAAAACTCGCGGGTGCAGGTGATCGCCCGGATTTGTTTTAATATCCCTCCATGGCCTCGGCCGTCCAGATCAGCTCCTTCCGCCGGGTCGCGCGTTACAACGTGCTGGCGACCGCAGGCGTTGTAATGGTCCTCATTTTCGTGACCTGCGCGCTCTTCGCGCCATGGATCGCGCCTTACGATCCCGCACACATCTCTCTGCCGCAGCGCCTGATGGCTCCATCGTTTTCCCATTGGTTTGGCACCGACGAGCTCGGCCGCGACATCCTCTCCCGCATTATCTACGGCGCACGGGTTTCCATGCTGGTCGGCGGCTGCGTCGTCGCCGCCTCGCTCACCCTCGGCCTCATCTTCGGATCCATCGCCGGCTACTACGGCGGCGTCACCGACCGCTTCCTCAACGTCATCGTGATGAACGCCTTCATGTCGTTCCCCGGAATCCTGCTGGCCATTGCCTTCGTCGCGTTCCTCGGTCCTGGCATCTTCAACCTGATCTTCGCGCTATCCATCGGCGGTTGGGTTGGCTACGCGCGCCTGGTCCGCGCCCAGGTGCTCGCCGTGCGCGAACGCGAATTTGTCGAAGCCGCCCGCGCGCTCGGCGCCAGCGACCTGCGCATCATCGTCCGCCACATCCTGCCCAACATCATCCAGCCGGTCATCGTGCAGGCCGCGATCGGCATGGCAGGAGCGATCCTGGCCGAAGCCACCATGAGCTTCCTCGGACTCGGCGTGCCGCCGCCCGCGGCCAGCTGGGGCTCGATGCTGAACGACGCCCGCTCGCATCTTTTCGACTCGCCGCATCTTGTCCTCTTCCCCGCCGCTGCCGTGATGCTCGCCGTCTTGTCCTTCAACTTCATCGGCGACGGCCTGCGCGACTACCTCGATCCGCGCTCACGAATCGAAGTCGGCATTTAGCAGTTAGCAGTTAGCACTTAGCAGTTAGCACTTAGCAGTTAGCACTTGGCAGTTAGCACTTGGCAGTTAGCACTTGGCAGTTAGCACTTGGCAGTTAGCACTTGGCAGTTAGCACTTGGCAGTTGGCCAAAGCTCAAAACCCTGTGTCATCCTGAGCGGAGTGAGGCGAAGCCGAACGCAGTCGAAGGACCCCTATATCGTCCGACCATCCTCCTCCTTGTTCCAGAAACGGCGTCGGCCAAGCGCCTGCTAGGTGCCGAATACAGTCAGCGCGCCCACGGGCGCGATATAAGAAAGCCCACCTCTTCAGAGGTGGGTAGGCGTGACCAATAGACCCGAGTGCCTCGGGCACGGCACAACTTATGCCGCCCGAGGCGCGCGAGTCTCGCCAATCACGCGCACGTGCCGTCCCCGAGGGACTGAGGATTTCTTCTTGAACGCTAACCCACCGTTGAAACGGTGGGCTTTCTTATTTCGCGCCCGTGGGCGCTGCGGCGTGGCTAATTGGCTAATTGCTAATCGCTAATTGCTTCCTTCCCACCGTGCTAGCATCCAATCGCTATGCCCACAACTGAAACTGCCTACCTCGGCGGCGGATGCTTCTGGTGTGTCGAAGCCGCCATCAAACAGCTCGAAGGCATCATCTCCGTCCGCTCCGGCTACATGGGCGGTCGCGTCGCCAATCCGACCTATCAACAAGTCTGCTCCGGCAAGACCGGCCATGTTGAGATCGCCGAGGTCACCTTCGATCCCGCGGTCATCAGCTTCAACGACCTGCTGCACGTCTTCTTCACCCTGCACGATCCCACCACGCTCAACCGCCAGGGCAACGACGTCGGCGAGCAATACCGCTCCGTCATCTTTTACCGTGACGAAGCCCAGAAGACGACCGCCGAAGATGTCATCGCCGAACTGACCCGCGACCAGGTCTTCAACGATCCGATCGTCACCGCCGTCGAGCCGGCTTCCACCTTCTACGTCGCCGAGGACTACCACCAGGACTACTTCGCTAACAACCCCAATCAGCCCTACTGCGCCTATGTCGTCGCGCCCAAGGTCAAAAAGATCCGCGACAAATACGCCCAGCGTCTGAAGGCGCAGTCGGCGTGATGAATAGTCGGTGCGATCAGTACTGATGTTCGCTTTCACCAGTCGCGGTCCCCACGCGCGCGTTCACGAATGGCAGTCCCCAATAGAAGATTGTGACCACGAGCCATGGGCGAGGGATCTGCTTTCCGCCGATTCGGAAGGACAGCAGATCCCTCGCTTCGCTCGTGATGACAATTCTCGGGTTGCGGCTAACGCTGGTTTGGCACCAACTCATCGCCGAGCGAAGCACCAAGTTTTCTAAGCTTTGTCTTTTCCGTGCCCTCCGTGCCTCCGTGGTGAAAATGCCTTTTCCGAAACCCGTTATAATAAGAAGTTTCGGCAGCCGATTCTGAACCAATCTGTGGGGGAGCGCCTGCCGAGCCCAGGGCCATGTCGAACGAAAGCATCATCGTACGCGGAGCGCGCGTCCACAACCTGAAGAACATCGACTTCGAGATCCCGCACAACGAGTTGACCGTGGTGACCGGCGTCTCGGGTTCGGGCAAGTCGTCGCTCGCCTTCGACACCATTTACGCCGAGGGCCAGCGCCGCTACGTCGAATCGCTCTCCGCCTACGCTCGCCAATTCCTCGAACGCATCGAGAAACCCGACGTCGACGTCATCGACGGCATCGCTCCTGCCGTCGCCATTCGCCAGAAGAACACCACGCGGAATCCTCGCTCGACCGTCGCCACCGCAACCGAAATCTACGACTACCTGCGCCTCCTCTACGCCCGCGTCGGCCGCACCTACTGCCTCAATTGCGGCCAGGAGGTGAAGAAGGACACGGTCGACGAAGTCGCCGATCGCATTCTCGCCCTCGGCGAAGGCACGCGCGTGCAAGTCTTCTTTCCCTTGCAACCCCCGCCCAAGCCATCAGAGCCGGAGAAGGTCAAGGGCCGCCGCGTCGCCAAAAAGAAACCCGTCAAGCCTGCCGACGATTCCCTGCTGAAGGAGCGGCTCTTCGAGCTACGCAAGCGCGGTTACAACCGCCTCTATCAGAATGGTCAGCTCTTCGAATTCTCCACACCCGAGTCGCTGCTCGATCTCAACTTCGCCGAACCGGTGCTGGTGCTGATCGACCGCATTTCCGTTGCACCTGACGCGCGTCTCCGCATCGTCGACGCCGTTGAGCAAGGCTATCGCGAAGCCGGCGAAGTTCTGTTCGAAACCGCTCCGCGTGAAGGCGAAGCCGTCCAGCATTTTCGTTTTTCTCAGCGCTTCGAGTGCAAGCAGTGCAACCTTCGCTACGAGGAGCCGGAGCCGCGCCTGTTCTCCTTCAACAATCCTTACGGGGCCTGTCCGCGCTGCCAGGGCTTTGGCAACACCATCGACTTCGATCTCAACCTGGTGATCCCCAACAAGACGCTCACACTTGCTGAAGGCGCCATCGAGCCGTGGACAAAGCCCAAGTATCGTCCCTACGCCACGGAGATGAAGCGCTTCGCACGCGCCGCCGGCGTCCCGCTCGATGTTCCCTGGCAGGACCTTGCGCCTGATCAGCAAACCTACATCGTCAGCGGTGACGTAAAGTTTTGGGGAGTTCGCGGCTTCTTCGAGCACCTTGAGCGCAAGAAGTATAAGCTGCACGTCCGCGTCTTCCTCAGCCGCTATCGCGGTTACTCAGTTTGCTCTGAGTGCAGCGGCCTGCGCCTGCGTCGCGAGGCGCGTCAAGTCCGCATCGGCGGCAAGAACATCTGCCAGGTCACAGCCATGACGGTGGAAGAAGCCACGCGCTTCTTCTCCGAGTTGCAGCTGTCTCGCCAGGAAGCCGACATCGCCGGCAGGCTGCTGGAAGAGATCAACGATCGCCTGCGCTATTTGAACGACGTCGGCCTGGAATATCTCACGCTCGATCGTCTCGCTTCGACGTTGTCCGGCGGCGAGGCCCAGCGTATTCAGCTCGCCACGTCGCTCGGCTCGCGCCTGGTCGGCACGCTTTATGTCCTCGACGAGCCTTCGATCGGCCTGCACAACCGCGACACCGCGCGCCTCATCAAGATCCTTCACGACCTGCGCAATCTCGGCAATACCATCCTCGTCGTCGAGCACGACAGTGAGATAATGCGCTCCGCCGATCGCATCCTCGATCTTGGCCCCGGCGCAGGCGAAAACGGCGGTCGCCTCATCGCTGCCGGCACCTACGACGAAATCCTCCACAACCCAGCATCGCTCACTGGTCGCTATCTCAACGGCGAGCTGCGCATCCAGCTTCCCGTGGCACGGCGCACTGGTACGGGCAGAAAGATCCAACTGGTCGGCGCGCGCGCCCACAACCTGAAACGCGTCAACGTCGCCATCCCGCTCGGCATGCTGGTCTGCATCACCGGCGTCTCCGGCTCGGGCAAGTCGACGCTCGTTCACGACGTCCTCTACAACGCGCTCGCCGCCGAGAAGGGCCAGGTCACCGGAGGCCCTACCGCCGAGGTCGAACGCGTCACCGGCGACGAATGGATTGACGAAGTCGTGCTTGTCGACCAATCGCCCATCGGCCGCACCCCGCGCTCCAATCCCGTCACTTACATCAAGGCCTTCGACGCCATCCGCGATCTTTTCGCTTCGCTTCCCGAAAGCGAAAAGCGCGGTTACGCCGCTGGCCACTTCTCGTTCAACATTCCCGGCGGCCGCTGCGAGGTCTGCCAGGGCGACGGTACCGTCACCGTCGAAATGCAGTTCCTCGCCGACGTCGAGCTGATCTGCGAAGAGTGCAAAGGCACGCGCTACAAACCGGAGACCCTCGAGATTCGCTATCACGGCAAGAATATCTACGACGTCCTCGAACTCACCATCAAAGAGGCCCTGCACTTCTTTTCCGGCGTGCCGAAGATCGTCGAGAAGCTGCGCGTGCTGGAAGAAGTTGGCCTGGGATATTTGCGGCTGGGCCAGTCGGCGACGACGCTCTCCGGCGGTGAAGCGCAGCGCATGAAGCTGGCAGCGCATCTCCAGCCCAAGCTCCGCGACATCGGCAAGCCGCGCGCCGAGCGCGACAAGCGCCAGCCGCGCATGCTCTACATCTTCGACGAGCCCACCACCGGCCTGCATTTTGACGATGTCAGTAAGCTGTTGGCCGCCTTTCGCCGTCTAATCGAAGCAGGCGGGTCGATCGTAGTCATCGAGCACAATCTCGACGTCATCAAGATGGCCGACTGGGTCATCGATCTCGGTCCGGAAGGCGGCGCGCGCGGCGGCGAGGTTGTGGCCATCGGTCCACCGGAGGCGATTGCCGACGCCCCCAACTCATATACGGGACAGTGGCTGGCACACGTCCTGCCGGTGATCTCCGATGACCAGGTGGAGCAAACTTCCGGGCCCGCATCGAGCCTAAAATAGAAGTGTCTCGATGAGGTCGTTCAATTCCCTAATGCCTTGCCTGGACAAAAACGACCACCCGACGCGGCTTGAGCTAGTGGTCGTACCGCAGTCGAGGTAGTGCCGATGACGCAGTGCCGGTGATCGAAGTAGGGCCGGTGATTAGGGTAGTGCCGATGATCAGAAGAGTAATTAGCCCAGCGCGGAAGCGCTGGGTAGACAGCGTTGTAGAAACTCGAGCCCCTTCAGGGGCGACACAGGAGCGCCACGTCCTGTCGCCGCTGAAGCGGCTCGGCATAATTTTCCCTGGCTCCGCCCAGCGCTTCCGCGCTGGGCTAATTACTTTTCTACCTTTCGGACTTCGCGCAATCCTGACACGCAAACGCAGCACCTCGGCTTTGCTGCTGACGCCTGCCATCGCGCTGACGTTTGCGATCATGCTGACATTGCCCTTTGTGTCCGCGCAGGAGAGCAAGCCCACAATTCGTCATCATCGCGTGGAGGAGCCCGACGAAAACGCGACTCCGCCCGAAGTCGATCAGGCAGAGACGGCAATGCAAAAGGGCGACTTCGCCACCGCCGAAGCTCTGCTCCAGAAAGCCATAGCCGCCAAGCCCACTGACTATCGTGCCTGGTTCGATATCGGATACGTCTACAACGCAACCCATCGCCAAACTGAGGCCATCGACTCCTATCGCAAGGCGGTGGCAGCGAAGCCCGATGTCTTCGAGTCGAATCTGAATCTCGGACTTCTTCTGGCCAAAAGCGGAGACCATGCTGAAGCTGCCAAGTATTTGCAAGCCGCAACTCAACTGAAGCCGACGGACCACCCCGAGGCGAGTCTGGCGCGCGCCTGGCAGGCACTCGGCCGCGTCCAGGAATCCACAGCTCCACAGCAGGCTCTCGCAGCTTACGCGGAAGCCACCAAGCTCAATCCAAAAGACCCCGACCCGCACATCGCCGCCGCCGTGCTGCTCACCAATCAGAAGGACTTTGACGCCGCGGCTCGCGAATATCAAACCGCAGTGCAACTCGACCCCACGTCAAAAGACGCTCTCTCCGGACTGGTCGATCTTTACGTGGCACAGAAGAAGTACTCCGATGCGGAAGCCGCTCTGCGTAGGTTGCTCGCGTCCGATCCTCAGAACAGCGCAGCGCATATGCAGCTGGGACGGGTGTTATTGGCTGAAGGCAAGAACAGCGAGGCCGCTGACGAGTTCCACACCGCACTGCAGACCAATCCGAACGACCCGCACGCTGCTCTCGAGCTCGGCACGCTCTACGTAAAAGCCAACAAGGACGCCGAAGCCGAGCAGCAGTTCCGCGTAGCCGTACACGGTTTGCCACAGGATCCCGAGCCGCATTTCGCCCTCGGTTCGCTCTTGATGTATGAGAAGAAGTATCCCGAGGCGCAGCAGGAGCTGCTGCTGGCGGTTAGACTCAAGCCCGATCTGGCTGACGCCTACGGCAATCTGGCGATCGTTGCCGCTGCAAACAAGGACTACACGCTTTCTCTGCAGTCTTTGGACGCACGGGCAAGGTTTCTCCAGGAGACTCCCGCAACGTATTTTCTGCGTGCCACCAACTTCGACAACTTGAAAGCGATACCCCAGGCGGTGGAATATTATCAAGAGTTCCTGGCGGTCGACGGCGGCAAGTTTCCCGACCAGGAGTGGCAGGCGCGGCATCGCCTGATTGCGATCGATCCGCGACACGCCGACAAATACGAAGTGAAAAAGTAGTATGCGAACCTACGTTTCACGCGCGGTCCTTGTGCTAATGCTGAGCAGCATGCTGCTGGCCGGCGCGGAAACGGCCGAGCATCTTAAGGCTCGGGCCAACGCGGCGCATGGCGGCGACCAGGCCAAGCTCTGCCTGGAATACGCGCGCATGGAGCTCGAGGACTCCAACGCCCTGTTCACCGACGGCCAGGTCGACAAGGGGCAGGCTGCGATCGGTGAAGTTGTCAACTACGCAAGCAAAGGCGCTGACGCCGCTGCTGCTTCCGGCAAGCAGCTGAAGGAAACCGAGATCAAATTGCGCAAGCTGGCCGAACGAATGCACGACATCGGCGAATCCCTGGCATTCGAGGATCGGCCGCTGGTGAAGCAGGCGGTCGACGAGCTTGAGCAGATCCGTTCGGATTTGATGGTCAAGATGTGGGGACCGCAAGCAGAACCGAAAGGCAAATCATGAAACCACATCGCATGCCGTGCGCCATCTTGCTGTGTGCGATCCTCCTCGGTTGCGTAGCGCAGAGTTCGGCTCAGCGCCGCGATCCGCTGAACGAGAAGGAAATTGACGAGATGCGTGAGTCGGCGGATTGGCCGGACAAGCGGCTGGAGTTGATGGTGCAGTTTGCCCGCGAGCGCATGAATAAAATCGATCAGCTGCGCGCCGATGCCAAGAGCGCCAAAGATCGTCCCATGCAAATCCATGACCTGCTTGAGGACTTCACCGCGCTTCTGGATGAGATCGAAGACAACGTCGAGATGTACGCCTCGCACAAAGCGGACATGCGGAAGGGGCTGACCCTGACCATCGAAGCCGGCAGCGAGTGGCAAAACAAACTGCGACGGTTGAAGGAACAGTCGCCGCCGGAGGAACTGGATCAATACTCCTTTGTATTGGCCAATGCCAGCGACGCTGTCAAAGACATGAGCGACGACACCCGGGAAGAGTTACAGGAGCAGAACCAGCTGGCGAAAGAGAAGAAGCTGATCAAAATCTATTCTGAGCGCAAGGATTAACGGACCGATCCGACCCGCGACGCGAACTGGACAAAAACACAAAAGGCCGCCAAATTTCCCCCTGTGGCGGCCCTTGCTGTTTGTCATACAACAAAACTACTTTGTTGAAAGTAGCGCACCTTTCTGTGGAATTCAATAGCACGAACACCTTAGTACCTGCCTGGTCAATGCGTCGTCAGCCCGGCCTTCGAAGGAGTCGTGGTACGTTAGTGACAGATTGCGAGACAACGTTCATCAGATCTTCGAGCGCAGCTATCGCGAGCTGCGTCCGCGAGCTCCCATGCCGGAATTTCGCGTGGAGTTCTACGCCTTCGCTAACGTCAACAACACCATCCGCCTGCGCGAGGACGTCATCCACGTTCGCATCTCCGACCTGCTGGAAGGCTCGCCCGAAACCGTTATTGAAGCCATTGCGCACATCCTGTTAGCCAAGATCTATCGCAAGCCGATCCAGCCGCTGCACTCCACCCGCTATCGCCGCTACGTCTCCAGTCACGACATGACCGCAAAAGCGCACCTGTTGCGCCAGGCACGAGGACGCAAACACATCTCCTCCGCTCGCGGCTTCTTTTATGACTTGGATCAGATTTTCGAAGACCTCAACCAGCGCTTCTTTTATGGCCTGCTGGCGCGGCCGCAGATGACCTGGAGTCGCGTGCGTGCGCGCAACAGTCTGGCGCACTACGATCCGGCGCACAACGCGATCGTCGTCAGCCGCGTCTTCGATCATCCCCAGGTACCACGCTACACCGTCGAGTACATTGTCTATCACGAGATGCTGCACTTGAAGCATCCCGTAAAGCTGCGCGGCAGCCGGCGCTGCGTCCACGGCCCGGAATTTCAGGCGGAAGAAAAGCTCTTTCCCCGACTGGAAGACGCGAAACTCTTTCTTAAGCGGCTGTGAAAAACCGAATTCACCACGGAAGCACGGAAAGCACAGGATCTTGGGGGGATTTCATTTGGGGGATTTCGGAGTATTACTGCGTTTGAAGGCCTTCTTTTTACGAATTCCATTTTCAAGATTTTAGCGTTTCCGATTTTTCTTAAGATTCCGTGCCCTCCGTGCTTCCGTGGTGAATTTCGCTTTCTTCTGCATTCTCTTCCAGCATGAACTCCAGCACCTCTTGCGGCGCCGATGACGTCCACACCGGCGCAAACGACAACCGATGCAACGGCGTCGGCCCTTTCTCGCGCAACATTTTCAAATGCTTCGGGGTGCTGTAGCCTTTATTCGACGCGAGGCCATACTCCGGAAACACCGGGTCCCACGCGCTGATCATCGCGTCGCGCTCGACTTTCGCGATGATGGAAGCCGCGGCAATCGATGCCGACAAGGCGTCGCCATGAATGATTGGCGTTTGCAGACACTCGCAGCTCAGTCGAAGCGCATCGATCAACAGATGGTCAGGCCGCAAATTCAACATCGCGACCGCCTCTTCCATCGCGCGCTTCGAAGCCCAATAGATATTGATCTGGTCGATCGTCGCAACATCGACAGCAGCAACGGCCCAGGCCAATGCGTGCTCGCGAATGCGCGGCGCAAGCTTTTCCCGCGTCTCGCGATCCAGCAGCTTGGAATCGCGCAAGCCGCGAATGCGATAGGCGGGATCGAGGATTACTGCGGCAGCGACCACCGGCCCAAACAGCGATCCCCGCCCGACTTCATCGACGCCCGCGACCAGCGTGGCTCCCGTGCCCCACGCCAGCTTCTCATACTTCAGCGTACACTTCAGGCGCTTCAGCAGACGCAGCTTAAGCGTCGCCTTCGAGACGGTCTTCTCGCTGTCAGAGCTTTTGTTCTCTCTCTTGTTTGGTCGTGATTTCACAATGCCCAGAAAGCAATCTGCGTTACCAAGATTCTAGAGCAAACCAGTGAGCAGTGACCTGGGGAAAACTGGTGTCCGCGATCGATGCGCCCGCGGCCCTGACCTGATAGACGTTAACTACTTTTGTAATACGCCCCGCTGAGCGTTCGCCGCATCACAGTTCCCGGAGGCAGTATGGTCACGGCAAGCGACGGAGCACGGGCGATTATCGCCGGCATCTTATTTTGTCTTCTTCTGACCGCTTGCGGTGGTGGTGGCAACAGCTCCAATCCGTTCACCGCTACCACACCTTCCAGTGGCAGTGGCAGCTCCGGCGGAGGCGGCTCAACTGGGGGCGGCGGTTCCGGCGGTATGCGGAGGCTCTGGCGGTTCCGGCGGCTCCGGCGGGAGCGGCGGTTCGGGCGGAGGCATTGCACAGGTCCAGCACGTCGCAATTGTTGTGTTGGAGAATCTGAATTACACCGACATCGTCGGCAGCTCGAACGCTCCCTACATCAACAGCCTGATCGCGCAAGGTGGCCTGGCAACGCAGTATTACGCCAACACCCATCCCTCCATCGGCAACTACTTCGTCATGACAACCGGAGAGATTTACACCAACGACGACGGCTTCAACGGCGTGCTGTCGATCGACAACGTAGTGCGCGAGCTGCAGGCTGCGTCGAAGTCATGGAAGGTTTATGCCCAGAGTCTCCCGCAGCAAGGCTATCTGGGCGGCGATGTCTACCCATACCTTCGCCACCACAATCCGATTACCTACTTCTCCGATGTGCAGCCGCCGTCGCAGCTGAATCTGAACATCGTCAACTTCAACCAGCTTGCAACCGACCTGGCCAACGGCCAGTTGCCGGCCTATTCCTTCATCGCGCCCGATGCCGAGCACGATGCACACGACTGTCCCGGCGGAGGCTCCGATTGCGACGTGGGCGTCCGGGTGGCAGCCGCTGACACCTGGCTCTCCACGAGCCTTCCTCAACTCTTGACCAATACGCAATTCAAGCAGAGCGGAGTTCTAGTCATAACCACCGACGAATCGCGGAATGATGACACCAACGGCGGCGGCAGAGTAGCAACCGTACTCATCGGCACTGGAGTAAAAGCGGGATACCAGGGCACCGTCACCTACGACCATCGCAGCCTGCTGGGGCTCAGTATGACTGGCCTTGGTGTATCGGCGATTCCCAATGGTGCAGGCTCGGCGCCACAGATGACGGAATTCTTCCAATAAGCGGGTTGTTGGGCTTGCGCCTGGGAGCCAGTTGAGCAAAGGCCGGTGATTGATCAAACCGGACACAAAGGAAATCTGCCCCCGCGCTCACGATGCCGTAAGGCGAATTCCTCAACATTGTTGTCTGCGTCGGAAGTCAGGGGCACCTCCGCTGGAGAAGTCTATTCTTAGACTGAATGTGACATTCCCCTCGTTGGGTTGGATGCAGTTAGGCTAATTGGTGCTGTCTTAATTCAAGACAAACGCCAGCGACAAAGGCTGCCACCGCTTACCAACTTGCCCTATGGAGGTGGGACTGCCTTGAACCACCCGCTCCGAGGAACTAGTCATTTGCCAGGATTTGATTTGGTTCAAGAAGGGTGTGATGAATTGGAACTGATATTGAATCTGGATTTGAATCGTCGAGGTGGGGGCACAAGGTGGATTTTGCTTAAAGGTTTTCGAGTAGCACCGCGGCCATAACCGAGACCGCACTGGTATCGATTCCGCTCGTGTCCAACCCGTCGGTGTATGGCGGCTGCGGCAATGGTCTATGACATAGTTGGTGATATCGGCCAAAGTGGCTCCCGCCGGCTGCGTCGTGACAGCCGGGCAGGTGGCTGTCACAGAAGGCCCCTCTGACCATGGCCCAACGGGTCGCTTGCCGCGCACCGTTGTAAAGCCAGTTATACGCATAGAGCGCCCGGCCTATATCGATGATTCCGAACAGCAGGGTAAGCAGCACGGTCAAGGACAGCGCGAACTCCACCATCGCGTTACCTTGCTCCCCGTGCAGTCGTCTAAGGCTCACAAGCCACAACTCCTCCCAACAGCACCGAACCTCGTCATCCGTCCCTGGTCCGCGACCCTGCCCAGAATATCTGCCGGACCCCGCGGCCTATCTTCGCACCCGCATTACGGCTTGACCGTGGCCTGGATACGATTGTGGTATTCCTGGGAAATTCAAAACGAGGTCCACGTTCCCGTAGTAGTCACCTGCACACACTCAACAATAGTCTGGTCGGCGGGCAATCCAACCGAGCACGCAGGATCCAGCCGGCACCGGGTAACTGCAGGAATGCCCGTTCCGTCATCGCAGATGCAGCCATTCGTCGCAGTAGCAGTTATTTTGTCCCGAAATGATGAAGTTAGCGTCGGTGGTAGCCGCGTTCATCCATCCGGCTAAAATTCTGGGCATCTGGCCTCATTCTGCGAGCCGTATTCCACACCGGCGGTAGCGGCATTGTTGACCGCAATCGTAAAGGCGGCCGCGCGCCCGAGCTCCACGACTCCGACAGCGAGCAAGAGCAGGACGGGCAGCAGGAAGGCAAACTCCATCAAGCTCTGCCCACCGTCACGTGACTTGCGCCGTTGCACAGCCTTCGAAGATATTGCGGCCTGCCATTCCGTGGTCCCTCTGCACTGTCGCAACTCTCATCACATGCACCTGAACCGGCTAGCTGGGACTAACGTAGCACTCAGTATATCGGGCGTCAACTGCGTCCTCTGCTAACTACTTTGCTCCCCGGTGTCTATAACACGAATCCCCGCTCAATCTCAGCTGGAGCGGGGAGCGTCACTGCAATTGCGAAATGTCGAAACCGTTCAATACTGACAAAGCACCAATCTCCTAAACGATCACACTACTCTACCAGTGTGGCATTGGCAATCGGCGAAACGCCGCTCGGCAGCGATGAATAATGATTGGAGATTGTCGTATCGCCGAGTAAGGTCAACTGCCACGCGACGATGAGTTCGTATGGGTCTGTGACCTTGGCTCCCTGGTAGGTCAGGCCAGTGGTGGGAAAATAAAGCGTCCCTGTATAGATCGCCCCGCCCGTTCCGTTGATGTAGTTCGGGTTCGAGGGACTGTAGGGTATGGTACGGTCCTGTAAAGAAGAGGATTCCCGCCATGTCGCCGCTGGTGGGAGCAGCTAACGTTCCGCTCGGCGTACCGATTATGCTGATTGGTTGCGTAACCCCCTCCTCCAGGTGCAGTCGTGTTGTAGAAGGTCACGCCATTACCATTCAGACGCCGGAGTTCCGAAAACCTGAAGGCCGCCGCCCTCGAGGTAATAAGTGACCGGGGCTAAACGTCACCGGGCCGTTGTATATTGATCTGAATCCCGCCGCAGTAGCCGCCGGACAGTAGAGTTGTCTTCCGGGACACGTAACAACATTGTAGCTGATAGTGGCACCCGGGCACGGTTGGCGCGGGAAGATTTGCCAGCGGATCGGTAAATGGGGCAATGCCCTGTGTAGGCTGCGAAGCCCACGACTGAACAGCGTCCGTGCACTCGCCAACGATGCCGACAGAACTCGCAAGCACGTTGTTGGGAAGGCCAGAGTTATCCACAAACGCTGTCGGACTGTTGGAGGCAACTAGAATGCCGCAATTCGCTGAGATTTGCGTGCCCGGCTGTTACGACAAAGTCCTGTGCGGCAGTCGGGGACAATGTATAAACACATCCCGACGCGCTACTGGCCGCAGTAGCTACGGCGCGGCTGCTGACGTTAATCGAATTGTAGCCGGCGAGCCGCATGAAGAAAGTCGGCCGAGCCTGGGAAACAATCACCTCAACATAGTCAGCTTTGCCTACAAATGGATCACCAATGGTCTGGGGAGGGTTGTTGACCGCAACAGTGATACCGTTTTATCCGTCCTGAAATCCGTTGGCGGCAGCGTCGCTTTGACCGGCGGTGCGAATCTGCGTCTGACCATTCTGGCCGCTGTAGGTTATCATCGCTGACGCCGCGGCGAGAGCTCCGGCATCAGCAGCTTTCTGCATCTGTTGTTTCTGATATTTCAGGTAGCCTACATCAATGCCGAGTCCAGCCATCATCAAAAGGGCAATCATGCCGAGAGCGGCCAAAACCAAGGCTTGTCCTTCTTCCGATGTTGCTGAACCGTCGCAGCGGAGTAGGAAGGAGATCAGACATAGGAGCATCCCCCATTGGGGCCAGATTGTAACAGATTCCCGCCCGTTGTCAATGCAATTTGGACACACAAGATGGCCGGGCCGGGGTCTCCCTGGGAACACTTCTAATGCCGCCATCCCGCTGCAATTAAACCACTTCCGATGACGCAGCCACACTCGAATCTCACTTATAAATGCCTGGCACTTATAGCGAGATGACCTGAGCACCTCAGTGTACACCTAGCCGCGCATCGGGAAGGCTATTTGTTCGGGAATCAGTGGAGGCCTTGGGCGAGCGAGCGGAAAAATTGCTGCAAGCCATCACCGGAAACCTGGGCCTCGAATTGTCGTAGCGCGAAGTAGGAGTCAAGCGCAGTGCAATTGGAATCAGCGATGCCAGGCTCAGAATAGTGCTCGCGGGAATATTAGCGATCGCCCGCCACGACTTGATAGGAACCACAGGCAAGCATGAGAATAAATATCCGCTAGCCGCATCAACCTAGACCCTCATATAAGTTGCACGCTGTCGTCCGGGCGGCTAGAATTGCGGTGATTTGGGGACTTAACGAATGGCTACCTTACTCATCGTGGAAGACGATCCCGCTGATCTTTATACCGCTGCTGATATGGCCGAAAAGCTCGGCTTTTCGGTGGAAGCGAAGAGCACCGCCAGCTCGGCGCGAGCCTACCTGGAAGCAGCGATTGAAAAGCAGGTTGATTCGCCCGATGTTGTCATTCTCGATCTGGATCTGGGATATGACAGCGGCCATGAGTTGCTTCGGTTCTGGCATAAGAACCGCGACAGCCTGAACGCCCGCATGGTGGTATGGACAAGACTCGGCAAAGACCAGCAGGAAGTTTGCAATCTCTTCAAAGTAGATGCGGTCGTCTCGAAATGGCAGGGGGTGGAGGTTTTGAAGACGGCCATCCAGCCTTTGGCATCTAAAGCCAGCTGAAGCGCATCCAACCCAGCTTGTCTAGTTGACACAACCAAGCCTGCGACACCGCCAAAGCATGCGTTAAAATCGGCGTTTCTGCATCTTTTCGTGCCGTTCCGGAGGCAATTCATGAGTAGACTTGCGGAAATTCTGGCTCGCAACGAAGAGCCTGTTCGACATGACTGGCTGGACAATATGTCCAAAACGGTGCAGCGCGCCGATCTGATGACGGGCGCAGAGTTGCGCGAACAGAGCCATCGCCTGCTGGGCGCTATCGTCCGTGGCCTCAAGGCCGACGAATCGGCGCAGTTGTCAGGGGCCGTCTGGACCGAAGCCAAGGAGCTGTTGCAGGAGATCTCCGCTTCCCGTGCGCACCAAGGGTTTACGCCCTCCGAGACCGCGAACTTCGTCTTCTCCCTCAAGCAGCCTCTGTACAACACGATTCGCAAGGAGATCTCCGATCCCGACGATCTCTTCCGCGCGGTCACCAGTGTAACCACACTGCTGGACTCGCTGGCGCTGCTAACCATGGAAACGTTCATGGCCAGGCGCGAAGAACTGATTTCGCGCCAACAACAGGAGTTGCTGGAGCTCTCGACTCCGGTGGTCAAGCTGTGGGACGGGATTCTGGCGCTGCCCATCATCGGCACCCTCGACAGCGCGCGCACGCAGATCGTGATGGAAAACCTGCTGCAGACGGTCGTCGCCTCCAACTCCAAGTACGCGATCATCGACATTACCGGCGTCCCCACCGTGGATACGCTGGTCGCCCAGCACCTGCTCAAGACCATCACAGCGGCGCGGCTGATGGGCGCCGAGTGCATCATCAGCGGCGTGCGCCCGCAGATTGCGCAAACCATCGTCCACCTCGGCATCGATCTGTCGCAGGTCATAACCAAGGCTAAACTCTCTGACGCCTTCGCCCTGGCGCTGCAAAGAAGCGGCCGCACCGTGGTTCAAGTGAACGGTGGATCCAATGGAACGGTGCCCAGCGTCCGCACCACGGCCGCACAGGAGAAGTAATGGAACGAATTCCGATTCTACGGATGGGCTCATTTCTCCTAGTCACCATCCAAGTAGATATGCATGACAAGCTCGCCATGCAACTGCAGGATGACGTAACCGCTCGCATCGCGGAGTGGGGGGCCACCGGGGTATTGATCGATATCTCCTCTCTGGAAATTGTCGACTCCTTCATCGGCCGCATGCTGGCCAATATCGCTGCCATGTCCCGCGTACTCGGTGCCGACACAGTCGTGGTCGGCATGCAACCGGCCGTCGCCATCACGTTGGTCGAGTTGGGAATGTCGTTGCCGGGAATTCGCACAGCCTTGAACGTCGAGTTAGGCATGGAATTGCTTTATCACATGGGTGCCATGCAACCGGGTGGAGGGGATGAGCGTTCTCAAACGTGAACAGCTGCCCCTGCGCAGCTCGTCCGATGTCGTTCTGGCCCGGCAAAAAGTCAGGGAATGGTCCACTGACTTGCGCTTCTCGCTGGTCGATCAGACCAAGCTGGTGACGGCTGCCAGCGAACTTGCGCGCAATGCTCTCGACCACGGCCATGGCGGCCAGATGACGCTGGAAGTGGTCAATGGCATGGCTAAGGCAGGGCTCAGGCTGGTCTTCGAGGACAACGGTCCTGGCATTCCCGACATCGAGCAGGCGCTGAAGGACGGCTTCAGCACCGGCTCGGGAATGGGGCTTGGACTCGGCGGCAGCCGGCGCCTGGTCAACGAATTCTCCATCGAGTCCGAGCTCGGCAAGGGAACCAAGGTCACGGTGCTCCGGTGGAAATAAATTTTTCCGAAGTAGTTCCGATCGTCGATGCCAGTTCGGTGGGTGAGGTGCGCCGCAAAGGAATGTGGGCCGCCCAGCGCCTGGGTCTGGATGAAGTGAAGGCCGGCGAGCTGGCGCTGCTGGCCACGGAAGTCTCCCGCAATGTGCTTCTTCATGGCGGTGGCGGCGAGGCGATCATCCTCGGCGCGAAAAATGATCACGGACCAATGGCTGGTGTTCTGGCCCTGGACAAAGGTTCCGGCATCCAAAATATAGCCGCCGCGCTGGCCGACGGATATTCCACCGCGGGCACTATGGGCGGCGGGCTGGGGGCGATGAAGCGCATCGCCAGCTCTTTGGACATCTTCACGGCAGGAAACGGGACCATTGTTTTCCTGGAACTGGGCGCTGCGGCCCAAAACGATTCCCTGCAGATCGCGGGTATAACGGTTCCGTATCCCAAAGAGAAGTTCTGCGGCGACGCCTGCGCTTATCATCGAACGCCGCAGCGAACGCTGATCTTACTCGTAGACGGTCTGGGCCACGGATGGGAGGCCTCGGAAGCCGCACACGAGGCGGTCGATGTTTTTCATCGGCATAGCCACCGGAGCCCGCGCGAAATCCTGGCGTATATGCATGACGCGCTGAAGAAGACCCGGGGTGCAGCGGCGGCGATCAGCGAGATCAGGCCGGCTGAGAATCGTCTTACCTATGCGGGGGTGGGCAATACCGCGGCAGTAGTGCTGAGCGACAAAGTATCGCGTAGTCTGACGTCGCACAATGGGACGCTGGGCATCGCGGTGCCGCGAATCCAGGAGTTTCAAGTGGACTGGCCCTCACGCGCGATCCTGATCATGCACTCTGACGGCGTGCAGACCAGATGGGATTTGTCCTCGTACCCGGGGCTGCTCTCACGCCATCCGGCAGTCATCGGCGGAGCACTCCTCCGCGATTTTCGCCGGCAACGAGACGACGCCAGCGTCGTCGTAGTGAAGTCCGATTCTTGACCCATGTCCGACCCGATCATTTCCATAGCGCTGCGCAATGAACGCGATGTCGTGCAGGCGCGGCAGCGTGCGCGCGAATTGGCATCGCTGCTCGGCTTCGAAAATCAAGACCAGATTCGCCTCGCCACCGCGACCTCCGAACTCGCACGCAATGCGTTCCGCTACGCGCGGAATGGCAAGGTGAGCTTTTTCGTGCAGCGCGAAAGTCCGCCGCGCGTGGAAGTAATCGTCTCCGACAGCGGGCCAGGAATTGCCAACCTGGACGACATTCTGCAGGGCCGCTACCAATCCGACACAGGCCTGGGAAAGGGCATCATCGGCACCAAGCGCCTGATGGACGCCTTCGATATCTCGACCACCGCCGAAGGCACAACGGTCCGGCTGGCGAAGCTGCTGCCACATACCGCGCTGATCACGCCTCGCACTCTGCGGGAACTCGGGGAAACGATGCGGCAGCGCGAGCCGGAGAGTCCCTACGAGGAAATCGAGCGCCAGAACCAGGAGCTGATGAAGACGCTGCAAACACTGCGGGAGCGTCAGGAAGAACTGATGCTGTTGAACCGCGAGCTCGAGGATACGAACCGCGGCGTGGTTGCGTTATATGCGGAGCTGGACGAGCGAGCTGATTATTTACGCCGCGCCTCGGAGCTCAAGACCAAGTTCCTTTCCAATGTCTCGCATGAATTTCGCACTCCGCTGAATTCCATCATCTCGCTGGCGCGGCTGCTGCTGGAAAGATTGGACGGCGACCTGAGCCGCGAACAGGAGAAGCAGGTTCGCTACATCGAATCCTCGGCCCGCGATCTTCACGAGATGGTCAACGACCTGCTTGACTTGGCCAAGGTGGAGGCCGGCAAGATCAAGATTCGTGCCAAGACCTTCAAAGTCGAAGAGCTGTTCAGCGCGCTGAAGGGAATGCTCAAGCCGTTGCTGGCCGACAACAACTCGGTCGAGCTGCTTTTTGATGAGACGGCGGATCTTCCGCCTCTGCATACCGATGAAGGCAAGGTTTCGCAGATCCTGCGCAATCTCATCTCCAACGCCATCAAGTTCACGCCGCGCGGCAAGGTGCAGGTGTGTGCTCGTGCGACCAGCCAGGAAAGCGTCGTCTTCGAAGTGGAAGATACCGGCATTGGAATACCGGCAGAGCATCACGAATTGATCTTCAAAGAGTTCAGTCAGGTCGAAAACCCGCTCCAGGACCGCCATCGCGGAACCGGGTTGGGACTGCCCCTCTGCCGCAATCTCGCCATGCTGCTCGGCGGCCGGGTCTGGCTGGACAGTGAACTGGGCAAGGGGTCGAGGTTCTTCGCGGAAATTCCGATTGTTTATCGGGGAGAGTTGCTGAGCGGCGGCGATGAGAGGACGCAATTGCCCAGCTCCGAATTCCATCGCTCGCCGGTTTTGATTCTCGAAGACAACCCGGAAACAGCGGCGACAATCGAATCATACCTGCGACATTCCGAATTTCAGGCCATTGTTGTCAGTAATGTCGCACAGGCCGAGGTTTGGATGGCTCGGCACGTCCCCGTTGCCGTCGTTGCAGACACTTCCATCGGAAAGGATTCCGTCTGGGGCTTTGTCATCAATGCTCGGGACAAACATCCGACGGTGCCATTGCTGGCGACCAGTTTCCACGACGTAGGACAGATGGCACTGGCCAAGGGAGCAAGCGTGTTCTTGCTGAAACCCATCGCACGCAACACGTTGCTGAAAGAGCTGCGCCAGTTGACGTCGCACACTGCGCCGCGCCGCCTCCTGATTGTCGATGACAACGAGGTTTCCCGTTATATTGTCCGGGAATTGCTCGACCGTCCGTGGCTGGATATTGTCGAAGCGAGCTGCGGTTTGGAGGCGATACAGTGCATCGACACAGACCGCCCGGATGCGGTAATCCTCGATTTGCTGATGCCGGACATCGGCGGAATCGAGGTCTTGCGGCGGTTGCGCCAGGGAGCCTCGACCGAAGCCCTCCCGATTCTTGTTTACACGTCCAAGACCCTTACGGAGAACGAACGCTCCGAGATCGAGGGCTTGAACTCGGTCATCGTGCGCAAAGAGGATGTCACCACCAAACTCTCAGCCCGCCCATTTCTGGATTGGCTTGCCTCAGCCGGATTGGCGCCGCCTCAGTCCTTAGCTCGCGAGCAGAATGTCTGACCTGCGCCACCATATCCTGATTGTCGACGATCGCGAGCAGAACCGCTACGTGCTGTCGCGCATGCTGCAACGCGCCGGATACCAATGCGAAGAGGCGCGCACCGCCCGGGAAGCTCTGGAGCGAGTACAGGCTCTGCCCGACCTGGTGATCCTCGATGTTCATCTCCCAGATCTCACCGGTACCGAGGTCTGCCGGCGGATCAAGAATGATCCGCTTACGGCTCACATTGCCGTTCTTCAGATCTCAGCTGCCTTTGTCTCGGGCGAGGACAAAGCCAAGGCGCTGGATGACGGCGCCGACGGCTACCTGACCCATCCCATTGACAGCACCGTGCTCGAAGCGACGGTCCGATCCCTGCTTCGCCTGCGCACAGCGGAGATGGCCGCTCACCAGGCTGCCGCACAATGGCAATCGACGTTTGATTCGCTTCAAGAAGGGCTGGCAGTGGTCGACGCGGAAGGCAGGCTGGTTCGAATGAACACGGCCTTCGCCGACATCTGCCGACGAGCTGGGTCTTACGAGATTGGTGAGCCGGCTTCCGACGTGTTGCGCCGCACCTTCGGCACCGCCGAACCCCTGATCCTCGCAGACACGCATAACCACACCGTTGAGCTGCAATTCGGAGAGCAGAGCTTTCAGTTGAGAGTCGATCCGTTGTACGTCGACGAGAGCCCTCCGGGGAGGATTCTCGTTCTTACCGACATCACCGACAGAAAACTTGCCGACTACGCGCTGCGAACGGCGGAAAAGTTGGCAGCCACAGGCAATCTGGCACAAGCGCTCGCGCACGAGATCAACAATCCGCTCGAAGCCGTCATGAATCTCGTCTATCTGGCGCAGGCGGCTACGACCCAGAACATCGTTAAGGACTACCTGGACTCCGCCTCCGACGAACTGGGGCGGATCGGACGAATCACCAAGCAGTCGCTGTCCTTCCATCGCGATACGCTTCAGCCCACCGCGGTCGATGTCTCCGACATCGTAAAAGAGGTAGTCGAGATGTACTCGAAGCAAGCCGCGGCGCGGCAGGTGAGAATCGTTTTCGATCACGGCCCGGGGGTTTCGATCACTGGATTTCCCGGGCAGCTGAGACAGGTCTTCGGCAATTTAATCCGCAACGCGGTTGAGGCTTCACCCTCGCGCGGCGATGTCACGGTTCGCATGCGAGTGGCGCGGCGCTCCAGCGGCCGCGGAGCGCGGGTTACAGTACATGACCGGGGAGCTGGTATTCCGAGCACAGTTCAAAACAAGGTTTTCAATCCATTCTTCACGACCAAAGAGCTAAAAGGATCCGGACTTGGTTTGTGGGTTTCGAAGACCATCATCTCCAATCATGGTGGAACCTTGCGCTTTCACTCCCGCACCCAGAACGGATCCAGCGGTACCAGCTTCGAGGTTTTCCTTCCTGTTGAGACGTAAAAGGATGAGGAGCCGATGACTAACGTCGCGCTGCTCTTGTCTTATATTGGTTAACATGCCAAGCAAGTCCCGTGCTAAATCCTCCCGTAAGCCTGCGAAGAACCGTCTCAAGGTGCTGTCTTCGAAAGTCGTTTATAAGGGCAAAGTCTTCAAGGTTACTTCCGACGAAATCACCGAGCCGACCGGCATCACCGCCCGCCGCGACGTCATTCGGCATTCGGGATCAGTGGTGGTGCTCGCCGTGGAGGAAAGCGGCGGTGAGCCGCGCGTTCTGCTGGAGCGCCAATATCGTTACGCCGCGCGCGACTATTTGTGGGAGCTTCCGGCTGGCCGCATCGATCCGGGCGAGACACCGCTGGCAGCGGGCAAGCGCGAGTTGCTGGAGGAAACCGGCTATCGCGCGCGGCAGTGGAAGCGCGCTCTGTGCTTCTACTCCAGCCCCGGCTTTCTCGACGAGACCATGACCATCTTCCTCGCCCGCGAGTTGGCCTCCGGCGATGCCCAACCGGAAGACGACGAGTCCATCGAATGTGAGCTCATACCGCTGCCAAAGGTCGTCGACATGATTTTCTCCGGCGAAATTCACGACGGCAAGGCCATCGCCGGAGTGCTGTGGCTGACCGAGTCGCTGCGGCGCGGTCAAAGCTGAACTTTGCCCCTGCAGCACTAAAATGGCGCAACGAATTAAGTGATTTGCAGTAGCTCGTGGTCGGAAATATGTCGAAAAACCGCTAAAAACGCACCCCCTGCGCTATATACTCTATTGACAACACCACGAAGCGGCGACATAGTTAGGATAGAAAGTTCACGCAGGCTCCGAAACACCTTGCCAATGCTACGTGAGGAACCATCCTTATCCAGACTTTGGCTTCTGGGCTTCAACCTGATGAACGCAATTTACGACCAGCGGCCTGCGGAGGGTCGCTGTAGGGCTTTGCCCGGAGGAAAGAGAAAGTGAGATTGAAAGGTACGGTCAAGTGGTTCAATAACGCAAAAGGTTTTGGCTTCATCGGCCGGGATGACGGCAACTCGGATGTATTCGTGCACTACAGTGCGATCAGCGCCGACGGATACAAGAGTTTGCAGGAAGGCGATCAGGTGGAGTTCGAGATTGTCGAAGGGCAAAAGGGTCCGCAAGCGGGAAATGTAACCAGAGCGGCGTAAGACCTAATTCACAACATCTTAGGAGCCCAGCCGCCGAGGCTGGGCTTTGTCTTTGGGCGGTGATCCCTCGCCAATGCACTTCGGCCCAACGCGCAGGCAGAATCCAGGTCGGTGCGCAACAATGAAAAGGTGCCCGAATCGAAGAACTCTGACGTCGTCGTGCGCAAAGCCATCGCGGCTGACTCACGCGCAATTCTCGGCTGTCTCGCAGCTGCCTTTGAACCCTATCGCACTAGCTATACTCACCACGCTTATCTCGACACGATCCTGACTGAAGAGACGATCACGGCGAGACTCGCGGTGATGCAGGTCTTTGTCGCCGTGGCCGGCGATCAAATCGTCGGCACGATTGCCTGCTCGAAGCAGCATTCGAACGAGGGACATTTGCGAGGCATGGCTGTGTCTGCCGGAATGGCTGGGACGCGGGATCGCAGAGAAGCTATTGCGCGCGGCCGAGGCGGAACTGGCGCAACAAGGCTGTTCGCGAGTCACACTCGATACGACTGAACCCCTGCAACGTGCGATGCGCTTCTACGAGAAGCATGGCTATCGGCGCTCCGGCAGGATCACGGACTTCTTCGGCATGGCTCTGCATGAATATGGGAAGGAGCTGGGGCCGAACTCATAAATGCCTTGTGTCAGGGCATGGCTTCAGCCGTGCCGAAGACAGATCATGAAAGCTTGGGCTTTAGCCCCTGAAGACTCTGTTGTTGCAGGGGCTAAAGCCCTACTTTCGGGCGTGCCGTTGTCGGCACGACTAGAAGTCGTGCCCTGACACGACCCCGAAACGAGCTACGAAAATGGCTCTAGTCGGGTGATCACCAAAGGACCTGGCTGCTGACGCCGGTCAGGCAATAGTAGGGATCACCCGAAGTCGCCAGGCCAGTATGCGGATCGCACTGCGTTGGCTCGCCTGTCCAGCCGTAGGGATCAACCGGAACGCAATCGTAACCCGCGCCAATAACGCCATCGACGCATACATCAGCGCTACGCGCGCCAAAGCGCGAGAAGACCAGGAAGCTCGGCACCACTTCGTGCACTTCGAAGTGCAGGTGCGGAAGGAAATGGTAGATGGGCGGCGCAGCCTTACCCGATAACGCAACCAGGCATCCCGCCTGCACCCGCATGCCTTCATCCAGCGGCAGCAGTACCGTCGCCGCACATCCCGGCCGCGGATCGGGATCGTTCACCGGCATCTGCTGCTGGCCGATGTAGGTGTCGAGATGCAGATAGTAGAAGAGGTACGGCGGCACCGTTCCCTGCGCGTGATCGGGAACGATCTCCATCACGTGATAGCCCGCCGCCGGATAGCCGAGGCCTACGATGCGGGCGGGATAGTGAATGGTGCCGCTGACGGCGGCGTAGACCTGCGTATCCATCGCAGCTACGTAGTCGATGCCGGGATGGCCGTCGTAGAACAGATGATTCGGCGTTCCCCAGCCGGAGTAGGTCATGGCTGGCGCCAGCGAGATGGGCGGCGGATTCTGCTGGTTGATGACTTTGTATCCAGCGTTGCAGCCGATGTTGAAGATCGGAATTCCCGGGCCGTAGATCGCGGTCGTTCCAGTGAAGGCAACCACCGTGTCGTCGCACGCGTAGACGCCGTATTGCTGCGTCGTCGAGTTGAGCATGGAGTGATCGAAGACGGAGTTGGTCATCGCGGTGGACGAGGTGAGGTGCTGGTCCTGGTTCGGCGCGTCGGCCTTGAGAGGGAAGATTAGCGGTGGGAGTGGATTGGTTTGGGCGGAAACACCAGTTGGAATGAATACACACAGCGCAAGCAGCAATCGCACTCGTTGTCGCATTCCACTCGTCCTCATGAACCGAAGGGCGGAACAAATCAATCCAGCCCAGCAAACGAATCGCGGCTCCTCTACGCTCCGCAGCACTTCTTGTACTTCTTGCCGCTGCCGCAGGGGCAGGGATCGTTGCGGCCGACTTTGTCGCCACGGACCACCTGCTGCACGGTGCCCATCTCGCCGGCGCCGGCCATGCGTGCCTGTTCCAGTTCGCGGCGCTTGCGGCGCTGGAAGGCTTCTTCCATATCGTCGATGGAAGTTGTCGCGCGGCCGCGCCGATCGGTGCTGAACGTCCCCACGGCCTCGCCGTTGAAATCGCCGCCCGCAGTCACGGGTTGCGGCTCACGCTGTTGTGGCGCTTCAATCACCTGCATCAGGTACAGGTAGCGAACCGTCTCTTCTTCGAAGCGCCCCATCATGGCTTCGAACATGTCGAACGATTCGCGCTTGTACTCTACCAGTGGATCGTGCTGGCCGTAGCCGCGCAGCCCGATGCCTTCGCGCAGGTGGTCCATCGAGAGCAGATGGTCCTTCCACTGCTGATCGATGACGCTCAGCATGATGATGCGCTCGTGATGGCGCATCGCCTCGGGGCCGATGAGCTGCTCCTTGGCCTCGTAGCGCTCTTTCAGCTTGTCGAAGATTGCATCGCCCAGCTCCTGCCGATTGAGCTGATCGGCATCGACCCCTTCCGCCGTGATATCCACGCCGAAGCGCGTGAAGATCTGATTCTTGAGGCTCTTGATGTCCCAATCTTCGGGGCGCGTATCCTTTCCGGCGTACTTGTCGAGCAACTGGCCGAGGATGTCGCGCACATAGTCTTCAAGGATGAGATCCTTCTGATCGAGACCTTCCAGCAGCTGACGGCGCAGCGCGTATACCGCCTGGCGCTGCTTGTTCATCACATCGTCATATTCCAGCAGGTGTTTGCGGGCTTCGAAGTTCTGCCCCTCGATCGCCTTCTGGTTGGCCTCGATGCGGCGCGTGATCATCTTCGACTCGATGGGCACGCCTTCTTCCATCCCCAGCCGCTGAAGCAGGTTCGACACCCACTCCTTGGCGAAGATGCGCATCAGGTCATCTTCCAGCGACAGGTAGAAGCGCGATGCGCCGGGATCACCCTGGCGGCCAGCGCGTCCACGCAGCTGATTGTCGATGCGGCGCGCCTCGTGGCGTTCGGTGCCGAGGATGAACAGACCGCCGAGATTGATAACTTCGTCGTGCTCGACGTCGGTCGCCTGCTTGTGCTTCTGATAAATCTCGTTCCACTTCGCCGTGTCGACTTTGTACTCGATGCCGCCGTAATAGAAGTAGGAGACGTTGGGATCGTCGGGCTTGACGGAGACTTCGCCGGCGACCGCCTTCAGCGCCTGCGCAATTCCCTTCTTCAGGCACTCCTGCTTGGCCATGAATTCAGGATTGCCGCCCAGCAGAATGTCGGTACCGCGGCCGGCCATGTTGGTAGCGATGGTGATGGCGCCCTTGCGTCCGGCCTGCGCCACGATCTCGGCTTCCTTCTCGTGATACTTGGCGTTCAGAACGACGTGCTTGATGCCCTTCTTCTTCAGCAGGTCCGAAAGCCGCTCCGACTTTTCCACCGACACGGTTCCGACCAGCACCGGCTGACCGCTCTCCGCGAACTTGGCGATCTCGTCGGCGGCCGCGAAGTACTTCTCTTTCTCTGTGCGGTAGACAATGTCGGGATTCTCGACGCGCAGCAGCTGCTTGTTGGTCGGGATGACGACGACTTCCAGCCGGTAGACCTTGTCAAACTCGGCCGCTTCGGTCTCGGCTGTACCGGTCATGCCGGCCAGCTTTTTGTACATGCGGAAGTAGTTCTGGAAGGTGACGGTGGCCAGCGTCTGGTTCTCGCGCTCGATCTTGACGTTCTCTTTGGCTTCGACCGCCTGGTGCAATCCGTCAGACCAGCGGCGTCCCGGCATCAGGCGGCCGGTGAATTCGTCGACGATCAGGACTTCGCCGTCCTTCACGACGTACTCGACATCGCGGCGGTAGAGCGCATGCGCTTTGAGGCCCGTCTCGACGTGGTGCTTCAGGTCCCAGTTCTCGGGGTCGGCGATGTTGCCGATGCCCAGCAGCTTCTCGACCTTTTCCCAGCCGACATCGGTGACCGTAATCGTGCGGTGCTTTTCGTCGACGACGAAATCGCCGGTGAGGACTTTGTCTTCGCCCAGGCCGCGATCGATCTCCTCGCCCAACTCCAGGGACGGGATGACGCGATTCACCTTGTAGTACTTGTCGGTGGACTCTTCGCTCTGGCCGCTGATGATGAGCGGGGTGCGAGCCTCGTCGATCAGGATGGAATCGACCTCGTCAACAATGCCAAAGTTATGACCACGCTGCACGCAATCCTTCAAGTCGAACTTCATGTTGTCGCGCAGGTAGTCGAAGCCGAATTCGTTGTTGGTGCCGTAGGTGACGTCGGCGGCATAAGCCTCGCGGCGCTGCTGGTCGTCGAGGTCGTGGACGATCACGCCGACGGTCAGGCCAAGGAAGGTGTAGAGCTTGCCCATCCACTCCGAGTCGCGCTTGGCGAGGTAATCGTTGACGGTGACGACATGGGCGCCGCGTCCCGAAAGCGCGTTGAGGTACACCGGCAGCGTCGCGACCAGCGTTTTACCTTCGCCAGTTTTCATCTCGGAGATCTTGCCCTGATGCAGCACGACGCCGCCGATCAGCTGCACGTCAAAGTGCCGCATGTTCAGCACGCGCCAGCCGGCCTCGCGCACCACGGCGAAGGCTTCGGGCAGAATCTCACCGAGCACGGCCTTCAGCGCCTCGTCTTTTTCGTCGGCATCTTCGATGGGATCGAGGCGTTCGCGAATGCGCTGGCGGAATTCGTCGGTCTTGGCGCGGAGCTGCTCATCGGAAAGCTGCTTCATCGCCGGCTCAAACGAGTTGATCTCCTCGACCAGCGGCATAATGCGCTTGAGTTCGCGTTCGTTACTGGTGCCAAAAATGGCGGCGGCAACTTTGTTGAACAATGCGATGTACCTTGATGACCTTGTTGGACGGTGCTCAGCGAGCGGATTCGCTTCCGGCCAGAGACACTCTTCCCCAGTAAAAGGCTACCACATTGGATGAGCCACAGGGCGCGCGGTCGCAGGGATGACGGCACCAGAAAGTGGTGGCGTTAATGAGAACTTCTTTCGCGATCAGCTAGCGCAGCCTCTTAGCCTGGGGCGGCGGAAACTATTTCATCAATCGGAAGAATCTGCGAAAGTTGCTGCTGGTTATGCTGCCGACCTCTTCCCTGGATAATCCGCGGAGTTCGCCGATCTGGCGCGCCACCTCGACAACGAAGGCCGGCTCGTTGCGCTTGCCGCGATGCGGAACGGGCGCGAGATAGGGCGAGTCGGTCTCGATGAAGATGCGATCCAGCGGAGCCATCGCTGCGGCGTCGCGAATATTCTGCGCCTTGGGATAGGTAATGTTTCCGGCAAAGGAAAGTATGAATCCGAGATCGAGCGCAGCGCGCGCGTGATCGACGGTGCCGGTGAAGCAATGCAGTACACCGGTGAGGCCGCTCGAGGCCCAGTGCTCGCGCAGCAGACGAAACAGGTCCTCCCACGCGTTCTCGCTGTTGTCCGACGGGCGATTGTGAATGATGATCGGCAGCTTCGCGGCTCGTGCCATCTCCATCTGCTGGATGAAGACGCGTTGCTGCACGTCGCGCGGCGAGTGATCGTAGAAGTAGTCGAGGCCAATCTCTCCCCAGGCAATAACTTTGGGATCTTTCGCCAAGCGCTGGAGTTCGTCGAAGTCAGACTGCGTAGCGAGCGCAGCTTCATGCGGATGAATGCCGACGGTGGCGTAGACGCGCTCGTGTTGCTGCGCGAGCTTGATGGCGCAATCGAGCGTGCCTGTTCCCGGACCGTCGCCGTTGCCGATGGCCAGCATGGTGGTGACGCCGGCATCAGTCGCGCGCGCGAAAACGTCGGCGCGATCGGAGTCGAAGCGCTGGTTCTCGAGATGGCAGTGCGAGTCGGTGAACATGTTGATCGTGGATCGTGGATCGTGTGTCGTGGTTCGTGAATCGTGAATCGTGAAAAAGCGCGCCACTCTTATCGAGTTGTCATCACGAGCGTGCTTCAGCTCGCGAGGGATCTGCTTTTTCCACGGGTGCCAAGAAAGCAGCTCCCTCGTCGGCCTGAAGGCCTCCTCGTGATGACAATTCACGCTGTTCCAACGGCACTGCGAAAGGCGAGGCGAAGCAATCGCCTAGACCGTTTCCAGCTCTTCTTCCAGCAACTGCTTGTTATACAGATCGGTGTAATAGCCGCTACGCTCGATCAGTTCGTCATGCGTGCCGTACTCGACGATTTCGCCGTCATGCAGCACGGCGATGCGGTCGGCATTGCGCACGGTCGAGACGCGATGCGAGATGAAGATGGTGGTTCGCCCCTGCATGATCTCGCGCAGATGATTCAGGATGCGATCTTCGGTCTGCGTATCGACGCTGGCCAGCGCGTCATCGAGAATCAGGATTCGCGGGCTGCGAATGAGTGCGCGAGCAATTGCGGTGCGCTGCTTCTGGCCGCCAGAGAGCGTCAATCCGCGCTCGCCCACCAGCGTGTTGTAGCCGTCGGGGAAGCTCTCGATTTCCGTGGCGATACTGGCAGCTTCGGCAGCGCGACGGACTTCGTCGAGCGTGGCGTCTTCGGCTCCAAAGGCGATGTTCTCGCGGATGGTGTCGCTGAACAGGAATGTCTCCTGCGGAACGAAGCCGATGTTGCGGCGCAAAACCGCCAGCGGGAATTCGCGAATGGGCCGGCCGTCGATCAGCAGGCTGCCGGGAGCGGCGTCATAGATTCGCGCGATCAGCGAGACGAGTGTTGACTTGCCGGAGCCCGTCGGCCCGACGATCGCCAGGCTGGTTCCCGCCGGAACGCGGAGATTGACGTTCCTCAACACTTCTTCGTTGCCATGGGAGTGGCCATTGCCGCTCTCGGTAGCGCGCAGCGTCTTGCCATAGCGGAAGCTGAGATTCAGAAACTCGATGTCGCCGTGCACTTCGCTCGCGACGTGAACCGTGCCCACCCTATCGCCAAAACCAGGCGACAAGGATGGGGCACCCGGTACTTCGGACGCGGAAACGGGTGCCCCACCCTTCTCGACGCTTTTTGTCGAGAGGGTGGGCCCATCCATAATCTCCGGCTGCTCCGACATGATGTTGTGGATGCGGCCCATCGACGCGGTGCCGCGCTGAAAGATGTTGATCACCCAGCCCAGCGCGATGATCGGCCAGGTGAGCTGCACCATGTAGGTATTGAAGGCGACGAAGCTGCCGACCGTGATGCGATGCAGCAGCACCTCGCGACCACCAACGAAGAGCACGATGACGATCGCGATGCCGAGCAGCGTCTCCAGCGTCGGCCAGAGCATGCCCATCAGCCGAACCAGCTTCAGGCTGCGCCCGATGTACTCGGTGTTGTCGCGCTCGAATTTCTCGATCTCGGCTTCTTCCTGCACATAGGCGCGGATGAGGCGCGCGCCGGAGAAGTTCTCCTGCGCTCGGGCGGAGATGTCGGAGAACATCGCCTGAATGCGCTCGAAGCGCTCGTGAATGCGGCGGCCGAAGTACTGCACCACGATGCTGAAGATGGGCAGCGGCGCAAACGCAAACAGCGTCAGCCACGGGCTGATGGAGAGCATGAACACCAGCGCGCCCGCCGTGAACACGACGGTGTTGGCGGTGTACATGATCCCCGGACCGACCAGCATGCGAACGGCGTTCAGGTCGTTGGTGGCGCGCGCCATGATGTCGCCGGTGCGGGTGCGCTGATAGAAGCTGTAGGAGAGCCGCTCGAGATGAGCGAAGAGATCGTTGCGCAGATCGAATTCGATTTCGCGCGAGACGCCGATCAGGACCCAGCGCGTGAGGAACTGGAAGATGGCTTTGACGGCCGCAACTCCCAGCAGCATCAGAGCGTAGGTCAGTACCTTCTGGCGCGTGACGCCGCGGTTCAGGTCGTCGATGGCGCGGCGGATGATCAGCGGAAACAGAATCCAGACGCCGTTGTTGAACAGCACGCAGACCGCGCCGAAGACGAAGGTCGCGCGGTATTTGCGGAGATACGGGAACAGCGGGCGAAGGTTAGAGAACATCGGCTGTGAGCTGTGGGCCGTGAGCTCTGAGCTAAATCAGCACGGACAGCTTATTTTAGATGGCCGCGCGACCTGGGTGGATTCGTGTGTTGCGTCTACTGATGTGCAAGGTAACCGGGGCCGCGCTCATGGCTCATGGCTCATAGCTGCTTTATGTCGGCACCCGCAGCAGCATGTATCCGCCGGCGATGGCGAAGATAAAGTCGGGCGCCCACGCGGCCAGCATTGCGGGCAGCTGATTGGCATCTCCCATCGCCTCGAACAATCCAGACGTCACCCAATAGACCACGGCAATGGCGAGCGCAACCGCGACCCCCACCAGCGCACCGCCGCGGCGTCCTGAGGCGGAAAACGGAATCGCCAGCACCGCCATCACCAGCGTGATCAGCGGGAAAGCAATCTTCTTTTGCAGCTGCACCTTCAGGCGCACGGTGTCGAAGCCGCTCTGTTGCAGGTCTTCGATGTAGCGGCGCAGCTCCTCGTAACTCATCTCCGAAGACTGCTTCACTTCCTTCTTAAAGTAGCCGGGATTCTCATGCAGCTCGTCGAAGGTGGCTACGTCGAAGGTGCGGTAATCCTGGATCGACGCTCCACGCAACGATCGCACCCAGCCGCGCTCGAAGACCCACTTCTGCAGATTGTCGTCCCACTGCGCGTGTTCGGCATGGATGCGCCGCGTTAGCTGGAAGGTATTGGGATCGAACTCGAAGATGGAGATGCCGCCAAAAATGTTCTGGTCCGGATCGAAGACGCGGTAGTAATAAATCTCGTTGCTCTGTCCGAAGATCCATTTGCGATCGGCTTGCAGATAGGTCTGCGGCGGCTTGCCCTTGATCTCGTTGCGCAGGATTTCCTGCTGGCGATTGGTCTTCGGGATGTAGTACTGGTCGAAGACAAACAGCGCTGCCGCAAACACGCCGCAGATGACGATAACCGGCAGCGTGGCGCGATAGACGCTGAAGCCGCTGGCCTTCATCGCGATCAGCTCGCTGGATTTATCCATCAGGCCAAAGGTGATCAGCACGCCCAGCAGCACCGCCATCGGCGCCATCAGGTAGATCATCGACGGACTGAGGTTCCACAGATATTCGACCACGGTGATCAGCGGCACTTTGTTGCGCACAATGTCGGTGAGCAGCTCGAAGAACGTGAACACCAGCGCCAACACCAGGAAGGTGGACATGATCAGCGTGAGGTACAGCGCGAAATCGCGCAGGATCATGTCGTCGAGGATCAGCGGGAAGCGCGCGCTGAAGCGATGGCGATGCAGCGCCGACTCGGTTGCTACTTTGCGGCCGCTGGTGAACCTGCGGCGATGGGCCCCGAGCGCTTGCAATTTTTGCAGCAACAGCTTCCAGCCCGCGGTCAGATTGGCGATCTCGATGGGCATGCGATCGACGCGCCACAGCAGAAGCAGTCCGCAGAGGAAGAAAAACATGTTGCCCATCCAGGCCCCGAACCAGGGCGTCATCTTGCCCTGGCGCGCCATCTGGACGCCGATCATCGAGAAAAAGTAGTAGACGACGACCAGCAGGATGGTCAGCACGAAGCCGGTGCTCTTGCCGCCCTTGCGCGCCGACAGGCCGAGCGGGATGCCGACCATGGCCAGCACCAGGCAGGCGGTCGGCAGCGCGAAGCGGCGCTGGAATTCGATCTCGTAATAGCGCGCCTTGATCAGGTCATAGGTATAGCTGCCGGGATCCCAACTCTTGACCGTCGCTGCCGCCTTGCGCTCGCGCGCCGCATTCTGCAGCAAACCATGCAGGCTGAGTTCGGCAACGGGCAGCAGATCGTGCGGCTTGCCTTCATCCGAGGGCAGGGTGATGGGAATCTCGGTGTTGTCGAAGGTGGTGATGGAATACTGATCCGCGACCTTGGGAACCGTCTCCTGCTGCGTGCCGTCTTCGAGATGGAAGCGCAGCTTGTCGGGAGCATCGCTCAACAGCGCGCCGCGTTTGGCCAGGGTGATCTTGGGAGACGAAGGATCGCTGATATCGGCCAGAAACACGCCGCGCCACAGCGCCTGGCCGTTGGACGGAATCGCGTCCTGCACGTAAAGGACGATGTTCTTGAAATCCTCGTAGAAGACGCGCGGCTCGACCTCGAACGAAGCCTGCGACGATTTCAGCCGCTCTTGCAGATGATCCAGCGCGATCGCCGATCGGGGTGCGAGATAAATGCTGTTGCCGCAGCCCCAGCAGCCACGCACCGACGGCAAAGATCGCAACCGAGCGGATGAACATTCCCACGCCCATTCCGCTGGCACGAATGGCGGTGACTTCACTATCGGCCGCCAGCCGGCTCAGTCCGACCAGGATGCCGACCAGCACGCCCATCGGGAATGGTGATGGTGAAGGTGGCGGGAAGGGTGAAGAGGAAGATTTCGGCAACGCTCGGCAGAGGCGCGCTGTTGCGGACGATCAGCTCCAGCAGCCGTCCGAGATCGCGCATGAAGATGATGAAGGTGAACAGCGCCACGCCGATCAGCGCGTGCGATGCGATCTCCTTCAGGATGTAGCGGGTGAGAATGCGCACAACGGAATAGTTTACCGGAAAGGCGGCAATTGGCAGTTGGCATTTGGCATTGCAAGGACCCGAATGGGTCGGATGATTCGTGCTTGAGCCAAGGCCAAGTGCCAAAGAGGTCTGGTTGAGTCGACGGATGCAGTACCTCAGTGACTTAAAGCCGTACTAGTTCTGCGACGTTGCGCCACAGAAAGCCGTGCCTTCAACCGGGCTAAACAGTGCCTACGCTAACTGCTGCTTTACTGCTTCAGCACCACCATGGCCAGCGGGGGCAGGTTCAGCAGCAGCGAGTTATCGAAGCCGTGGCAGGCGTGGGCGTCGGTCATCCTGCCGCCGAAGTTGCCTTCGTCGGTTCCGCCGTAAAGTGCGGCGTTGCTGTTGAGCAGCTCGCGCCAATGGCCTGCTTGCGGTACGCCTACGCGATAGCCGCGACGCGGCACAGGAGTGAAGTTGGCGGCCACCACAATCGGATCGCTGCCATCCTTGCGCAGCCGCATATAGGTGAGCACGCTGTTATCGGAGTCGTCGGCATCGATCCAGCGCCAGCCGTCGGGAATGAAGTCGGTTTCGTAGAGCGACGGCTCACCGCGATAGAAAGTATTGAGGTCCCGCACCCAGCGCTGCACGCCCTGGTGTCCTGCGAAGCCAAGCGAGTGCCAGTCGACGCTGCCGTCGTGATTCCACTCGCTCCACTGCGCAATCTCGCCGCCCATGAACAGCAGCTTCTTGCCGGGCTGGGTGAACATGTAGCCGAAGAGCAGCCGCAGGTTGGCATACTTCTGCCACTCGTCGCCGTTCATTTTGCCGTAGAGCGAGCCCTTGCCGTAGACAACCTCATCATGCGACAGCGGCAGAACGAAGTTCTCCGTGAAGGCATATAGCCCGCGGAAGGTCAGTTTATTGTGGTGATACTTCCGATGGATGGGGTCCTTCTGCATGAACAGCAGGGTGTCGTGCATCCAGCCCATGTCCCACTTCATGCCAAAGCCGAGGCCGCCGATGTAGGTTGGCCGCGAGACCATCGGCCATGCCGTGGACTCTTCCGCAATGGTTTGAATGCCAGGAAATTCCTGGTAGGCCTCGCGATTGACCGTCTGCAGCAGAGAAACCGCGCCCAGGTTCTCGCGCCCGCCGAACTGGTTGGGAATCCACTCGCCCTGTTTGCGCGAGTAGTCGAGATACAGCATGGAAGCGACCGCATCCATGCGCAGGCCATCGGCGTGGAACCGGTCGAGCCAGAAGATCGCATTGCTGATGAGGAACGCGCGTACTTCATTGCGATCGTAGTTGAAGATGGACGACTTCCATTCAGGATGAAAACCCTTGCGCGGATCGGCGTGCTCGTAAAGATGCGTACCGTCGAAGTAGGCGAGGCCGTGCTCGTCATTGGGAAAGTGCGATGGAACCCAGTCGAGGATGACGCCGATGCCGCGCTGATGCAGCTGATCGACCAGGTACATGAAATCCTGGGGCGTGCCAAAACGCGCGCTGGGCGCGTAATAGCTGGTGACCTGATAACCCCACGAGCCGAAGAAGGGATGCTCCATCACCGGCATGAATTCCACGTGGGTGAAGCCCATTTCGGAGACGTAGTCGGCCAGCTTCACCGCCAGCTCGCGATAGCTGAGCGAGCGATTGCCCTCTTCCGGAACGCGCATCCACGAGCCGAGATGCACCTCGTAGATCGACATCGGCTTGTCGAATTTGTTGTGCTCGTGGCGCGTGCGCATCCACTCGTGGTCGCCCCATTCGTACCCGGTATCCCAGACGATCGACGCGGTGCGCGGCGGACGCTCGTTGTAGAAGGCGAAAGGGTCAGCCTTGTTGACCCGATAAGTGTGATAGCGCGAACGGATGTGGTACTTGTACACCGAGCCGCGCCCGAGATTGGGGATGAAGACTTCCCAGACTCCCGAGTTCTCATGCGCCTTCATGGGATGAAGCTCGGCATTCCAGTCGTTAAAGTCGCCGACCACGGAGACGCGCTCGGCATTAGGAGCCCACACGGCGAAGTGCGTACCCCGCTGGCCGTTGCGCTCTGCAACGTGTGCGCCGAATTTCTCGAAGAGCCGCGCGTGCTTGCCCTCGTTGAACAGATGCAGGTCGTAAGGGGTCAGCAAGGTCGTGGACTGTTCCTGGGTCTCCAAAGGTGCCATTCGTTCGCTCTCCTCAAGCTTGGATGATGGTTTGCAACGTCGTGATGGGAGGAGCAGGAAATAGTGTACGGGAGAAGGCATGGCCGGCGCGAGAAGCAGGTGAAGACGAATTGTCAATTGCTGTCCGCCGACATCGCGCCTAACATTGTGTGCGGCTCGTCCTCATGATCGGTCAAACGCTGGGGCGGTACAGCATACGTGAGCAGATCGGCGCTGGTGGAATGGGGGTTGTCTATCGCGCCCACGACGAGCGGCTTAACCGCGATGTCGCTCTCAAGGTATTGCGTTCCGGGCTGCTGGCCGACGAGTCCACGCGAAAACGCTTTCGCGAAGAAGCGCTGAACCTATCCCGCCTGAACCACCCCAACATTGAGACGGTATACGACTTCGACAGCCAGAACGGCGTGGATTTCCTGGTCATGGAGTTCGTTGCGGGCAGCAGCCTGGCCGAGGAGATTGCCGCTGGCCCGGTGGTGGAGGACAAGGTCATCCGCATCGGCATTCAGATCGCCGAAGGCTTGAGCGCCGCTCACCAGGATGGCATTGTGCATTGCGATCTGAAGCCCGACAACGTGCGCCTGATGCCGGACCGGAGGGCGAAGATCCTCGACTTCGGACTTTCGCAGTTTCTGCGCAGTTCGCGGCCCAGCCCGGCAAACGAGCGCGAGACGGTGAGCGAACTGCAGGTCGGCGGCACGCTGCCCTACATGGCGCCGGAGCAAGTGCGCGGGCAATGGCCCGATGCGCGAGTGGACGTCTATGCGCTGGGCGCTGTCCTGTACGAGATGAGCACCGGGCGCCGGCCATTTCCAGAGAAGGATGCTCCGGAGTTGATGATCAGCATCTTGCAGCGCGCTCCGGTGCAACCTCGCCTGCTGAATACGAGGATGTCGGCGGAGCTGGAACGCGTCATTCTGAAGTGCCTGGAGAAAGATCCGGAGCAGCGTTATCAATCCGCCAAAGAGGTGGCCATCGACCTGCAGCGCCTCGGCTCGCACGGGTCGGCGGATCACGGCATTGTGGAAGTTCAGCGTCCGCGGCGGCGTTGGCTGCTCGGTCTGTTGGCCGCAGTCGTCCTGATGGCCCTGCTGCTACTGGCCTTGCCGTTCAGCGGACTGCGAGATCGGCTGCTCGGCCGCTCCGGCCAGAAACACATCGATTCCATCGCTGTATTACCGCTGGTTAATCTGTCGGGTAACCCGGCGGAAGACTACTTTGCCGATGGCATGACGGAGGCGCTGATCACCCAACTGGCGCAGATCGGTTCGTTTCGAGTGGTTTCGCGAACCTCGGTCATGCGCTACAAGGGATCGGACAAACCTCTGCCGGAGATCGCGAAGGAGTTGCATGTAAACGGAATCGTCGAAGGCTCGGTGCAGCGCGCCGGCGACCGCGTCAAGGTAACTGCGCAATTGATTGATGCGCCCGCCGATCAACATCTCTGGGCCAGCAGTTATGACCGCGACCTGCACAACGTTCTGGAGTTAGAGAGCGAAGTGGCGGCCGCGATCGCGGGCGAGATCAATGCCAAGGTCACGGCCAAAGCGCAAGACCGGCTGGCGCGGGCTCGCCCCGTCAATCCCGAAGCGCATGAAGCCTATCTGCGCGGGCTGTACAAGCTGAATGAAGGCCGTAATGCGCCAGTGGGTGGCCACTTATTCGAGGATGCTATCAAATACTTTCAACAGGCCATCCAGATCGATCCCAACTATGCGGAAGCGTACGCGGCGCTGGCGCGCGCCTACCATTGGCTGGGATCCATGGGGCATGATGAGTACTTTCCTCTATCGAAGGCCGCCGCTACCAAAGCTTTACAGTTGGATGATTCACTGGCCGACGCCCACACGGCGCTGGCTTTCGTAGGGTTCGTCCATGACTGGGACTGGGCAGCTTCGGAACGGGAATTCCGCCGCGCCATCGAGCTGAATCCCAGCTATTACGAAGCTCATTCCGGATACGCTCTCTATCTGGAGGCCCGAGGGCGGCTGGATGAAGCCATTCGCGAAAGCCAGAAAGCCCTGGAGCTGGCGCCCTTCGAATTCACCACCCAGGCCAATCTTGGCGACATCTACGAGTGCAATCGCCAGTATGACCGCGCGCTGGAGACTTTGCGCAATGTAGCGGAGTTGTCCCCCGAGGATTCGCTCTCTCGCGGCGGCATGGCGCAGGTTTATGTGCGCATGAATCAACCGCAGCTGGCGCAGGAGCAGGCGCGAAGCTCGCTCCAGCTTTCCAACAATGATGATTCCTTAGTTGCCAGCGCGGCGTGGGTATTTGCCGCTACCGGCAAGAAGGATGACGCTCGCCGGATGTTGGAGCAACTGAAGAAGTCTCCCGACGCTGATCCCTATCTGCTAGCCACGGCCTACGGCGCTTTGGGAGATAAGGACGCGGCCTTTCGCTTGCTCGACGAGGCGTACGCCAAAAGGAATGGCACGCTGGTTTATATCGGATGCGAACCGGCCTTCGAGAATTTCCACTCCGACCCCCGATACCAGGCGCTGCTGCGCCGCATGGGACTTGCGCAGTGAGCGTGTTCATCCCCCAATCCTCATCTCCATCGCACACTCACCGGTGACGCCGGTTACTGCCGATTTGTCCATCCGGGTGCTCTCCTAGATCTGACGACGTGTGTCCCAGGCTTAGAACGCCGCAACTGGTATTTGGCGGCCACGTCGACCGCATCGCAAGGAGAACAGCATGGCGGACAAGAAAGCAGATCTCGCTGGTCCCGGAATCGGCGACTACACAGAGCTGGAGCAAGTGCTTCCGGCGGATTACAGCTCGCTGCTGTCACCCAAAGACACCCAGAGAGCGATCTTCGAGGTGAAAAGCTACATCGAAGACAACCTCTGCAAAGAACTGAACCTGATGATGGTCACCGTGCCCCTGATCGTGGACGAGGAATCGGGCGTGAATGACTATCTTGACCGCGACGGCTCGCGCACGCCCATCCAGTTCCACATCTCGAACGATCGCGACAAACACCCGATTAACGCGCAGGTTGTGCAGGCGGCAACCAAGTGGAAGAGAATGGCGCTGAAGCAATTCAACATGCAGCCCGGCGAAGGCCTGTGCACCGACATGCGCGCCGTCCGCAAAGATTACTTCCTCGATCACGATCACAGCGCCTATGTCGATCAGTGGGACTGGGAGCGGGTGATCAGCCCCGAGCAGCGTAGTCTCAGCTTCCTGAAGGGCATCGTCAGCAAGATCTGGAAGGTGATGGTCGGCGCCGAGCGACATGCGCAGGAGATGTTCCCGCAACTCAAAGACGCGCGCTATCCCAACCTGCCCGAGAATCTGAAGTTCCTGCACGCCGAAGAAATCCTCGACATGTATCCCGACCTCCCGCGCAAGCAGCGCGAGACCGCGATCCTGCAGAAATATCCGGCGGTGTTCATCATCGGCATCGGCTGGACGCTGAAGGACGGTTATCCGCACGAGATGCGCGCCGCGGATTATGACGACTGGGTGACCGAGACGCGCGCCGACGACGGCCACGTGCGCCACGGCCTGAACGGCGACATCCTGGTATGGAATCCCGTGACCAAGCGGCGTCATGAGCTGTCGTCGATGGGCGTCCGCGTCAATCCCGAGTCGCTGAAGAAGCAGCTCGAACTGACCAACCAGACGCACTTCCTCAACTTCCCGTACCACAAGGCGATCGTCAATCACGAGATCCCGCTGAGCGTTGGCGGAGGCATCGGGCAGTCGCGGACGATGATGCAGCTGCTGCGCAAGGCGCATCTCGGCGAAGTCAGCGTCACCGTGTGGCCGAAGGTGCTGAAGGACATGTGCGACAAGAAGAACATCCATGTGCTGAACTAAATCAGTTGCCAGTGGCCGGGTGTCAGTTGCCAGAGGGCGCGGAGCATTCCGCGCCCGGTTTTTTCGACCGCGTTTCAGCATCGCGTCCAACGCCTCTATACGACTTTCTTGCACCCTGGAACCCTTCGTAAGTGCCATACGCTTTTGCGTTCTTCTATTTCAGCAAGGAACGCGCGTCTTGTTACACTGAACTCCATGGCTGAATCTTTCGACATTGTCAGCAAAGTTGAGCTGCAGGAAGTCTCTAACGCCATTCAGCAGGCGCTGAAGGAAATCCACCAACGCTACGATCTGAAGGACTCGAAGTCCGATATTCAACTGGAAGGCAAGGACGCGCTGGTGCTCACTTCGGCCGACGACTTCAAGCTGAAGGCGGTGAACGACGTGCTGCAGAGCAAACTGGTCAAGCGCAGCGTGCCGCTGAAAGCACTGACCTACGGCAGTGTCGAACCGGCCGCAGGTTCCACCGTTCGCCAGCGCATCACCATGCAGCAAGGCATTCCCATCGAGAAGGCGCGCGACATCGTGAAGGCCATCAAGAATTCCAAGAAGAAAGTGCAGGCCGCGATTCAGGGCGATTTGGTTCGCGTCAGCGGCAAAGATCGCGATACACTGCAGGAAATCATTGCACTGCTCAAGCAACAGGATTTCGGCATCGACATGCAGTTTACGAACTACCGCAGCAATTAAAGCTGCGAACATGGATCACCACGGAAGCACGGAAGGCACGGAATGTTCTTTGCTTTTTGATTTCTTGATTTCGATTTTTCCGTGATTTCCGTGCTTCCGTGGTGAAAACGATTTTCGAAGCCGTAAACTCTGCGAGTATTGGCTAGAGGCACAGAACGTTTGAAGACCGTAATCCGCAACGCCAAAGAAGTCTTTGACCTGTTGCACGACGACCTCGCTGCCATCGAGCGCGAGTTCGGCCGCGACACGGTCTCCGGCGTGTGCGCGATTACCGAGATCGGCGAATATCTCCGCGCCGGCGGCGGCAAGCGCCTGCGGCCCGCATTGCTGCTGCTCTCCTGCAAGCTGCTCAACTACTCGGGACATGGCGCCATCAAGCTGGGCGCGGTGGTCGAGATCATTCACACCGCAACTCTCGTCCACGACGACATCATCGACGAAGCGCAGACGCGCCGCGGCCGTCCTGCCGCCAACACGCAATGGGGCAACTCCAAGTGCGTGCTCGCCGGCGACTGGCTCTACATGCAGGCCTTCAAAATCGCACTGCAGGAGCGCAACTTCGCCATTCTCGACACGCTCATCGAACTGACGCAGGCCATGGTCGAAGGCGAACTGCTGCAGATCGAGCGGCTGGGCAAAGCCATCTCGCTCGACGAACACTTCGAACTGATCTTCCGCAAGACCGCGTGCCTGTTCTCGGTCTGCATGAAGCTAGGCGGAATTCTCGCCGGCGCCAGCGACAGCGATCAACATCGGCTGGCCGAGTACGGCCGCAATCTTGGCATGGCGTTTCAGATTGTCGATGACGTGCTCGATCTCACCGCGTCGGAAGAGATGCTGGGCAAGCCGGTTGCCAGCGATCTGCGTGAAGGCAAAGCCACGATGGCAGTACTGCACGCGCTGGAGCACTGCACTTCGGCCGAGCGCGCGACCATCGAGTCCGTGCTGAGCAATGGCGGCTTCAACGGCATCACACCTGCGGACATCGTTGCGATCCTGCATCATCATGGCTCCATCGACGCGGCCTACGCACGCGCCACCGAGTTCGCCAACAAAGCGCGCGAGGCCATCTGCACCTTCCCCGACTCCGAGATCAAGCACGTGCTGCTCTGGGTGCCCGAGTTCGTCGTCGAACGCGAGAGCTGATTCCTGCACCAACCCACTGCCGCAACTTATAATGGTTCTCCCGCACCAGTCGCGGAACATATTCACCTCCGAAAGGTCGTCTTGAGCTTGCGTCTGCGCCGGCCAGCCTTCGCGCTGGCCTCTGTTTGCCTGGTGGTACTCGCCAGCGCGCTCGCTCGGGCGCAAAAGTCCGCAACTTCCGGAACCGCGAAAACTCCCGCGACTACACACCCCGAAATCTTCTGAAGCGCAATCGCCGGCAAAATCCTGCCGACCTGCAACAATCTGCAACCTCCAGCGCGAATGCTCCAACCGGATTTGCCGCTCTCGATGCCATCGTCAAGAACGCGATGACCGCCGGCAACATTCCCGGCGCGGTGCTGCTGGTCGGCCACAACGGCACCATCGCGTATCGCAAGGCATACGGCAATCGCACCGTCGGGCAGAATCCCGAGCCGATGACGGTGGACACCATCTTCGATCTCGCCTCGCTGACCAAGGTCATCGCGACCACCACTTGCGTGATGCGCCTCGAGCAGCTCGGCCAGATCAAGCTCAACGATCCCGTCGTGAAGTACATTCCCGACTTCGGGCAGAGCGGCAAGGAAGATGTCACTATCCGCATGCTGCTCACGCATTACTCCGGCCTGCCCGCGGATCTCGACCTGAAGCAGCCATGGAACGGCCTCGAAGAAGGCTACAGTCGCGCCAACGCCACCAAGCTGGTGAATCCTCCGGGCTCGACGTTTCTCTACAGCGACGTCGGCTTCGTCGTGCTCGGCGAGCTGGTGCAGAAGGTCAGCGGCATGACGCTCGACCAGTACGCGCAGCAATACGTCTTCGGTCCGCTGGGCATGACCTCGACACACTTCAATCCGCCGATGTCGTCGGCATCTCACACCGCTCCTACGCAGCGCGACGAGCACACCGGCCAGATGGTGCGCGGCACGGTGCACGATCCCACCGCGAAGCAGATGGGTGGAGTCGCCGGCGATGCCGGACTGTTCTCCACCGCCGACGATGTTGCCAAGTTCGCGCAGGCCATCCTCGACGGAGGCGCGCCGATTCTCTCGCCGCTCATCGTGGAGAAGATGACCACGCCGCAGCAGGCGGCTAACATGCCCAACGTGCGCGGCCTCGGCTGGGACATCGACTCGCCCTTCTCTTCCACGCGCGGTGAGCTGTTGCCCGTCGGCTCGTTCGGCCACACCGGATTCACCGGCACTTCGCTGTGGATCGATCCGACGACCAACACCTACATCATCCTCCTGACCAACGCCACGGTGATGAAAGACGGCAACGTCATCTCGCTGCGCACCGAGCTCGCGACCGCCGTCGCCGCCGCGCTCAACCTGAATCCCAGCGAGCAGCAGAAGCTGCGCATCTCGCGCATCACCGGCTACAACGAGACCCAAATGGCTGCGCGCCGCATCGTCGTGCGCAATGGCAAAGTGCTGCTCGGCATCGATGCGCTGGAAGAGCGGCAGTTCGAACCGCTGAAGGTTCCCAACGTCGCCACGCCGCGCATCGGACTGGTGACCAATCAGACCGGCATCGACAGCCGCGGCAAGCGCACCATCGATGTGCTCTGGCAAGCGCCGGGATTCAAGCTGGACGCCATCTTCAGTCCCGAGCACGGCGTGACCGGCACCGCCGACACCACCGACATCGCCAACTCCAAAGACTCGCTCACCAGCGTGCCGATCTACAGCGTCTACGGCGATACCGACGCCAAGCGCCGTCCGTCGATGGATGTCATCCGCAAGCTCGACGTCATCGTCGTCGACCTGCAGGATGTCGGCGCGCGCTTCTACACCTACGAGACCACGCTCGGCTATTTTCTCGAAGCCGCCGCGAAAGCGAAGAAGCCGATCGTCGTCCTCGACCGTCCCGATCCCATCACCGGCTCCTACGTTCAGGGCCCAATCTCCGACGCCGGCCAGGAAAGCTTCGTCAACTACTATCCGCTTCCCGTTCGTCACGGCATGACCATGGGTGAGCTGGCCAAGCTCTTCAACGAGGAGAAGCACATCGACGCCGACCTCACCGTCGTCCCCATGCGCGGCTGGCTGCGCGGCGACTGGTTCGACTCGACCGGCGCAACCTGGATCAGTCCATCGCCGAACCTCCGCAGTCTCGAAGAAGCCACGCTCTATCCCGGCGTCGCGCTCATCGAAGGCACCGGCGTCTCGGTCGGCCGCGGCACCGATCTTCCCTTCCAGCTCATCGGCTCGCCCTACTTCACCGACAAAGAGCTCGCCAGATATCTCAACGCCCGCAACATTCCCGGGGTGCGCTTCGTGCCGACAAGGTTCACTCCAACCTCCGGTCCGTACGCTCGCCGCGACTGTTACGGCGTGAACATCATCGTCACCAATCGCGAGGAGCTCGACGCGCCCGAGCTCGGCATCGAGTTGGCCGCGGCGCTGCACAAGCTCTATCCGCTGGGCTACGACCTCAGCAAGATGAACCAGCTGCTGGTCAACAAAGCGATCTTCGCCGCGATCCAGGCCGGCGAGGATCCCAATCGCATCGCCGCCGATTGGCGCGCCGCGCTCGACCAGTTCATGGATGTGCGGGTGAAGTACCTGCTGTATTGATCGAAACGGTGGCTAACTGGAAGGAAACCACTCAACGGATCGTCGTGAGCTCCAGCTCGGGAGCCAGCTCCAGGCGTCGCTTGAAGACGCGCTTTGGTCAGCAGATAAATCACGATTTGAATCACCGCTGCGCCGCAGCTATCGATCACTACATCCTGCCAGCGCCCAGTGCGCGACGGAATAAACGTCTGATGAATCTCGTCGTACGCTGCCGTAACAATCGTGAATAGCATCGCGATCATCACCCACTCCCCGCGCCACCAATCCCGCAGATAAATTCCCCAGGGCCGCTGCAGCAGCGGACGCAGCCGATCGCGATTGGTATTTCGCAGAGCAAAAAGACGAGCGCGCTTAGGATCCCGTAGCCGAGAAAGTGTCCCGTCTTGCGCAGAATCGCGTTCAGCAGCTCAACGGATTCGACTCGCACGTGAGGCGCGACGATGGACAGCACTTTGTACAGAACGAAAGATGTGTTGTGGGCCGAAGCCATGTCGGTGGACTCCATCCGAATGACTCCCAGCCAGACGGCGACCATCCACCAATTGCGAACCAGCGAACGAAACGACGGCTTCAGCAAATTCAACCTGCTTGGCTAACACCTGACCGGAATGTGGTTTTGAAGGGGCGCGGCTTCAGCCGCGCCGCCGGCCAGCTCATATGGTGCAATACCGCCGCGCGAAGTGGCCTCGCCACTTCGCGCGGCGGTGGATTCTGCTAACACACTACGGCGCAGCTAAAGCTGCGCCCCTTCAAATCCTGCAAAGATGTCCTTGTCGCAGGCTATTCCGCCCGGTAATTCGGCGCTTCACGCGTGATCATCACATCATGCACATGGCTCTCGCGCAGTCCGGCGCCGCTGATGCGCACGAAGCGCGCCTTCTGTTGCAGCTCTTCAATCGTCGCGCAGCCCACGTAGCCCATGCCGCTCTTCACGCCGCCGACCAGCTGATAGACGATCATCCCCACCGTTCCGCGATACGGCACGCGTCCTTCAATGCCTTCGGGCACCAGCTTCGCCAGCCGGTTGTTGTCGCTGCCGTTTTCAGTCAGCACCGGCACGGACGAATCGTCGGAATCGCCGTCGGAGTTCTGGAAATAGCGCTCGCTGGAGCCTTGCGCCATCGCCGCCAGCGACCCCATCCCGCGATACGTCTTGAACGATCTTCCCTGATACAGAATGGTCTCGCCTGGGCTCTCTTCCGTACCCGCCAGCAGCGAGCCAATCATCACGCAATCCGCACCCGCCGCAATCGCCTTGGTGACGTCGCCCGAGTACTTGATGCCGCCGTCGGCAATCACCGACACATCGCTGTCGCGAACCGCGCGCGCGGCCTCGGCAATCGCAGTGATCTGCGGCACGCCCGCGCCGGTAACAACACGGGTTGTGCAAATCGATCCCGGCCCAATCCCGACCTTGATCCCGTCCGCTCCCGCCCGCGCCAGTTCGCAGGCGCCGTCGAAGGTCCCAACATTACCCGCAAGCAGATCAACCTGCGGCAACGCCGATTTGATTTTCTTGATCGCCTCGATCACTCGTGTCGAGTGGCCATGCGCGCTGTCGATAGCCAGCAGATCAGCTTTAGCTCGTACCAACTCCTGCGCCCGCTCCAGAAAATCTCCGGTCGCACCGATCGCCGCGCCCACACGCAACCGGCCATGATCATCCTTCGCCGCGGTCGGATACTTCAGCCGCTTCTGAATGTCCTTCACCGTGATCAGGCCTTTGAGGTTGTAGGCATCGTCGACCACCAGCAGCTTCTCGATGCGGTGCTGATGCAGGATCGCCTCAGCATCGGTCAGCGTCGTGCCCACCGGAACCGTGATCAGGTTCTCCTTGGTCATCACTTCGCTGATGGGAACGTCAGTGCGGGTTTCAAAGCGCAGATCGCGATTGGTGAGGATGCCGACGAGCTTGCCCTTCTTGGTGATGGGCACGCCGGAGATGCGATAGTGCCGCATCAGCTCCAGCGCCTCGGAGATCTTCTGCTCGGGCGACATGGTGATGGGATCGACAATCATGCCGCTCTCCGAGCGCTTCACCTTGTCGACCTCCAGCGTCTGCTGCTCGATCGTGAGGTTGCGATGGATGATGCCGATGCCGCCCTGCTGCGCCATGGCAATCGCCATGTGCGATTCGGTCACCGTATCCATGGCCGCGCTGATCAGCGGTACGCGCAGCTCGATATTGCGGGTCAGACGAGTGGTGGTGTCGGCCAGCGCAGGCACAACATCGGACTTGGCGGGCAGCAACAACACGTCATCGAAGGTAAGCGCCTCAGGAACAGGAAAATGGATCATCGTTATTTGATTCCGCGGAAGGGGTAAACGATTATTGTAGGGTTGCGCTGCCGCTTAGGCAAACGTCGGCTTCGAGCAAGGCGCCCGCCGAAGTGCGTGTGCCCCACCCAAGCCGCAGTTCCCTTGGCTGGGAGAGTTCGTATTGCGCCAGGAGGGAATATGCGCCCGGTGCAAGACGATCATCTCGCCGTTGAATTTCCCTTTCTCTGGGCGTATAGTTACTTTTGTACTGTTGTGTTTTTCGGTTCCTGTCACCGATCGCGGCGTGGCAGTGAACTGGTGCAGATTCGGCGAAGCACACCGGTGGGCGATCGCCCACTTTTTATTTCCACCCCGTAATCCGCTGGCGGTACGGCGAGTCCAGGTGGTTACCAGAGCCTGACGGGCGCTCTGTGCTTAGAGGAGCGGGAGCCGTAACGGAATACTGTGGCAGCCGGTTTGGACAAAATTCGCGAGATCGCCGAGCGCGTGGCCCAGTCCAGCGGGCTGGAACTGGTCGACTTGGATCTGCAAGGCGGTGGCAAGAGCCGCATGTTGCGGGTCTTCATCGATAAGCCCGGCGGCGTGACCCACGAGGATTGCGCGAGCTTCAGCCGCGAGGCCGGCACGATCTTCGACGTCGAGGACGCCATTCCGGGCAGCTCGTACCTGCTGGAAGTTTCGTCGCCTGGGCTGGATCGCAAGCTGTTGAAGCCGGAAGATTACCAGCGCTTCCTCGGAAGCCTGGTGAAGCTGGCGACCCGGGAGCCGGTAAACGGTAACCAGCATTTTGAAGGACGCCTGAAGTCATTGCAGGACGGCCGCATCACGCTGGAGCTGGCGGGGCGCAAGAAGTCGAAGAAGCACGAAGCCGTCGAAGCTGGAACTGAGGTTGAAATCGTGCTGGCCAACGTCGAAAAGGCCAACCTGGTTCCGGAGTTCTAGAACCAGGATGTGCGCTCGTGACGAGTGCTCTTCGCCGCTATCGAGCTTGTCGGGTATGGGGCCAGCCCGTAGGGCGGCACAATATTAGCCCAGGGCGCGAGCCCTGGGTAACGAACACTCACCGAGGGTGAGCCGCTTTAGGGGCGGCACATCCGTGAGGGAAAAAACAGATCCCTCGTCGGGCTGAAGCCCTCCTCGTGATGACAAACGGTATTTCGGATCAGGTGAAGGTGGCACGAATCTATGGCGAGTGAACTGTACAACGTAATCGACGCTCTCAGCCGCGAGAAAGGCATCGATCCGCAAATTGTCGTGGGTGCGGTCGAGGATGCGATCGTCGTAGCCACCCGAAAGTATTACAAGACGCAGGAGAACCTCCGCGCCGAGCTCGACAAGGAGACCGGCCAGATCCGCGCCTACGCGGTCCGCTCCATCGTCGAGACCGCCGACCAGATCGAAGATCCCGATCTCGCAGATCACCATCGACGATGCCAAGCGCATCGATCCGGCAGCCGAAGTCGGAGGCGAACTCCGCACCTACAAGGCGACCGATGTTCTCGGCCGCATCGCCGCGCAGCTGGCCAAGCAGGTCATCTTCCAGAAGGTCCGCGAGGCCGAGCGCGACACCATTTACAACGAGTACATCGGGCGCGTGGGCGAGGTCATCAACATCACCGTCAAGCGCACTGAAGGTCAGGACGTCATCGTCGACCTGGGCAAGGCCGAAGGCCGCATGCCGCGCAAGGAGCAGTCGCGCCTGGAGTCGTTCGCGCCCGGCGAGCGCGTTCGCGTCATCATCGTGCGCGTTGAGAAAGCTTCGAAAGGCCCGCAGGTTGTCGTCTCGCGCGCCATACCGGAGCTGGTCTCCCACCTGTTCCAGACCGAAGTGCCCGAGATCTACGACAACACCGTCGTCATCCGCGCCATCGCGCGCGAAGCCGGCGAGCGCACCAAGATTGCCGTCATGTCGAAGGACAAGGACGTCGATCCCGTCGGCGCCTGCGTCGGCATGAAGGGCATGCGCGTGCAGTCCATCATCCGCGAACTGCGCGGCGAGAAGATCGACATCATCGAGTATCACGAAGATCCGGTGGTCTTCGCCGAAAAAGCGCTTGCAGCCCGCGAAGGTCAGCCGCGTCACCGTACTCGAAGGCCAGGAAAAGCATCTCGAAGTAATCGTCGACGACAGCCAGCTGTCACTGGCCATCGGCAAGAAGGGGCAGAACGTTCGCCTCGCTGCCAAACTGCTCGGCTGGAAGATCGACATCAAGAGCGAGGAAGAAAAGCGCCAGGAAGTCGAAGAGCAGATGCGCGGCGTGATGAACGTCACGATTACGCCGCTGGAGTCGGTGCCCGATCTCGAGCCCGGCATCATCGAGAAGCTGGTCGCTGCGGGCATCACCACCGTCGAAGCCGTTGCCGACATGACGCCGGAGCAACTGGAAGAAGTTCCGGGCATCGGTCCCAAGACTGTCGAGAAGATCAGCATCGCGGTCAACAATTACTTCTCCAGTCTGGATGCCGCGGAAGCCGCGGTCGCCGAAGAGGGCGCGCTGGCCGAAGGCGAAGTTCCGGTGGAAGGCGAGATTGTCGCCGCAGCCGACGGCGCGGAAGGCGCAGCGGGCGCTCCCGCCGAAGAAGCGGCCGAACTCGAAGCGGCGACCGAAGACGAGGTTGACGCGGACCTCGAGGGCGCTGGCGAAGCGGTTGGCCAGGATGTCTCGGCTGAAGAAGAAGCTCGCGAGTTAGCCGCAGAGGAAGCTGCCGAGGACGAAGAGGCCGGCGAAGAGACCGCCGAACTGGAAGCGGCCGCTCCTGACGAAGAAGCAGCCGAATCGGAAGTCGAAGCGTCAGCTGAATCGGATGTCGATGTTTCGGACGAGGCTGGTCAGTCGGGCGACGAAGAAACCTTGGCCGACGTGCCGTTAGCTTCTTCCGAGAGCGTGGAAGAACTGGCCGACGAAGGCCAGGCCTTCGAAGCCGAAGTGGTCGACGCTGTCGAGAACGCGCCTCTCGCCGACGAAGCCGAGCGCACCATTCACGAGCGGGTCGAGACGCCGAACGAAAACGTTCCCGACGAAGAAGAGCCGGGCGAGAAGAAGTCGTAAAGCAGTTGCCGGTTGTCGGTTGCGACGAATCGGCCGCCCAGAAGGCCGTTCGCGGGTTGCCGCGATTTGTATCAGGGCACGACTTCAGTCGTGCCGAACGGAGCAGTTTTATTTTGATTCCTGCGGGCCTTTAGCCCGCACACATTAACCTGAACCGTGAGGATGCTATGCAGGCGTAATCAGACGGGACATAACGGAGGAAACGGGGCGGAATGCTGCACAAGATTCGAATCAACGATCTGGCGAGAGAACTTGAGGTCAAGAGCAAGGCGATCCTTGACGTTCTCGTCAAGGTCGGCGTAACCGAAAAGAAAACGCACTCCAGTTCGATCGAAGAAGACGAAGCCGAGCGCGTAAAGAAATATTTTGCCGAGCACGAGCCCAGCACCTCCCGCGGCTCGCGCGCTGTCGCGCATGCGCAGGATGAATTCAAGCCCAAGATCGATCTGTCGCATATCTCCAAGCCGGGAGATGTGTTGAAGGCGATCACGCAACGCGCCGCGCAGCCCGCTGCACCCGCGCGCCCGGTCGCCCCTCCCAGCCTGGCTACGCCCAGCGTCCCGCGGACCACTGCCGCTCCTCCGTCGGCGGTTCCGCCCAAGCCGGCGCCTCCATCTCCTCCGATCGCTGCGGCCAGCACGCAACCGGTCACGACGGCTGAGCCCAAGCCCGCACCGCGCTTCATTACGCCGCAGTCGGGGCCGCGTCCGCCGGCTCCAATCATCTCGCGTCCCAAGCCGCCTGCGCCACCGGCGGCACCGGTAGCCGCGCCGGTTGCTGAAGCGGCTAAAATTTCCGAGCCACTGGTGGAAGATCAGGTCGCAGTGCTCGACGAAGCTGAGGCTGCCATCTCCGCGCCCGCGATCGCAACCGCCGAAGCCCCAGTCGAAGTTAAGCCCGCTGCGCCTCCGACGCCTGCCGCTCCACCGGCTCGTCCAGCCTCAATGACACCTACTGCACCCGGTTCTCTACGTCCTCCGGTTCGTCCCGGACAGCCCATGCAGCCGGCCGCCGGCACCGCAAGTGCTCCAGCGCCACGCCGCCTGATTGTCCCGCAGACGGGACCTCGTCCGGTGTACTCGGCCCCGGTGCGTCCCGCGGCCAGCGTGCCGCCTCGCCAGGTCATGCCCGAGCGCGGCAAACCGATCTTTCAGCGTCCGCGTCCCGGAGCTCCGCCGACTGGCGCACAGCGTCCGCCGCTGCGTCCCGGCGAGCGTCGCGGTCCGCATCCCACGCGCTCTGGACCTCCAGGATCTCGTCCCGGATTTGCCGGCGGTCCCGGCGTCGGAGCTCCGCCTCCGCCCACAGGACGCCCCATGGGACGTCCTGCGCGTCCCGGTCAGCGTTATGTTCCGCGTGGCGTGAAGGAAGGCCCGATGAAGGGCTTCGTTCCGCCGCCGCGTCTCTCGCTTTCCACCGAGCCGCTGCCTATCACGCGCGCCATCACGATTCCGGAAGGCATCAGCGTGAAGGATCTGGCGGAGAAGCTGGAAATTCGCGCGAAGGATCTCATTGCTCGTCTGCTGGCGCGCGGCGTCTTCGCCACCGTCAACCAGACGCTCGATTCCAATCTCGCCACCGAAATGGCTCGCCACTTCGGAGCCGAGACTTCGGTCATCACCTTCGAAGAGCAGCTGGCAAAAGACACTGCGCCCTCAAAGGATGCGGGCGAAGATGGAGCCGCGGGGGCGGTTTCGCGTCCGCCGGTCGTGACCATCATGGGCCACGTCGATCACGGCAAGACCAGCCTGCTCGACGCGATTCGCTCCACCAACGTTGCCGAAGGCGAAGCCGGCGGCATCACGCAGCACATCGGCGCATACAAAGTTGCGATCACCGATCCCAACTCGCCTGCCTTCGGCCGCGAGATCGTCTTCCTCGATACCCCGGGTCACGAAGCCTTCACCCGCATGCGTGCTCGCGGATCGAAGGTCACCGACATCGTCGTGCTGGTCGTCGCCGCCGACGATGGCGTCATGCCGCAGACTCTGGAAGCCATCGATCACGCCAAAGCCGCGAACGTGCCGATCATCGTCGCGGTCAACAAAATCGATAAGCCCGACGCGATGCCTGAGCGCGTGAAGAAGCAGCTCGCCGATCGTGGTCTCATGCCGGAAGATTGGGGTGGTAGCACCGTCTTCGTCGATGTGTCGGCGAAGCAGAAGACCAATCTCAATCTGCTGATGGAAATGATCTGCCTGGTTGCCGACCTGCAGGACCTGAAGGCTGTGCCGGAACGTCTGGCCAGCGGCACCGTGCTGGAAGCCAAGCTCGATCGCGGACGCGGTCCGGTCGCGACGGTGCTGGTGCAGAACGGCACCTTGCACAATAGCGACAACTTCGTCGTCGGCAACGTCTTCGGCAAAGTGCGTGCCATGTTCAACGACCGCGGCGCGGCGCTCGTATCCGCCGGGCCCTCCACGCCAGTCGAGATTCTCGGTCTCGAAGGCCTGCCGCAGGCGGGTGATCAACTGGTCGCCGTCGCCGATCGCGAGAAAGCTCGCGGCATCTCCGAATACCGCGAAGGCAAGGCGCGCGAAGCCACCCTGGCCAAGAGCTCGCGAGTCTCGCTCGAAGGTTTGGCCGAACAGCTCAAGACCGCCGGTCAGAAGGAACTGTTCATCATCCTCAAGGGTGATGTGGGCGGCTCGGTGGAAGTGCTGGGTGACGTGCTCATCAAGTTGTCGAACGAGCGCGTGAAGATCAACGTTATGCGTGCCTCGGTCGGCGCCATCACCGAAAGCGATGTACTGCTGGCCTCGGCGTCGAATGCCATCATCATCGGCTTCAACGTGCGGCCGGAGCGCAAAGCGCAGGAGCTGGCTGAGCAGGAAAAGGTTGACATCCGCCTGCACTCGATCATTTACGAGGTGCAGGACGAGATCAAGAAAGCCATGACCGGCCTGCTGGAGCCGATTGTGAAGGAGACGTATCTCGGCCGTGCCGAAGTGCGCGACACCTTCCGCGTGCCCAAGGTCGGCACCATCGCCGGCTGCTACGTCGTCGACGGCGTGATCAAGCGCGACGCCGAAGTGCGCCTGCTGCGCGACCATGTGGTCGTCTTCAAAGGTAAGGTCGGCTCAGTGCGCCGCTTCAAGGAAGACGTCAACGAAGTGCGCAACGGCATGGAGTGCGGCATCTCGATCACCAACTACGGCGATATCAAGGTCGGCGACGTGATCGAGGTCTTCGTCACCGAGCGCGTGGCCGCCGAAGCGTTCGTCTAGAGGCAGTTGTCGGTTGTCAGTTGTTGGTTGTCGGTAACCTGACTGGCAATCGCGACGTCTACCGTCGGAGGCTTTCTGTAACACGAGGCTTCTGTAACACGAGACTGCTGTAACAAGAAGCTTTGTAACAGGGCACGACTTCAGTCGTGCCGACTACTGTCTTATTAAATTGTCATCCCGAGGAGGGCTTCAGCCCGACGAGGGATCTGCTTTTGAATCGTCCCGGAGCTGAATCCTCCGCAGAGGAGCCGGTCCGGGACGTTCTGCAATAACCTGCCCGGATGGTTAACGGAGCAGGTCCATGAAAGATTTTCTGAGGAACACCTCTGTGCCCTCCGTGCTTCCGTGGTGAATAGGTTTTCGTGATGATCGCGTATCTCCTGCTTGAGATTCGCATCGAGGGCGCGCACTCCCTCAAGGACAAGCGCCAGGTGGTGCGCAGTGTAAAGGATGGCCTGCGCAATCACTTCAATGTTGCGGTCGCCGAAGTTGACGCCAGCGAAGCCTGGCAGCGCGCGACGTTGGGCGTGGTCAGCATCTCCGATTCGCGCGACTATCTCGAGGGCCTGATGCGCAATGTCGAGCGTCATGCCACCAAGGTCGCCAACAATGCCGGCGGCGAGGTCACCGATTCCTTTTTGGACTTTCTCCACGAAGCGGAATTCGGAGAAAAATTAACCGGGGAACCGTGATGGTTATCACCGCGAATCGCCCTGATAGGCGTATGCTCTAACGTTCTGCACTTGGCATTTGGCAATTGGCATTTGGCCAAGAAAGCTGAGGCTCGAAACCAAATGCTAAATGCCAAGTGCTAAGTGCCAAGTGCAGCTATGGAGAACCGGGGACAGAAACATCATCGCGGACGCTTGCAAGAGAAGCTGCGCGAAGAGATCGTCGCGCTGGTCGAGGGCGAACTGGGCGATCCCCGCATCGGCCTGGTTAGCGTCAGCGAAGTGCATCTCGACCCGGGCGGCAAGACCGCGCGGGTCTTCGTCACCGCCGCCGGTAGTGATGACGAGGCGGAACAAAGCCTGGAAGGATTGACGGCCGCTCGCGCCTACATCCGTCATGAGCTGACGCGGCGCCTGGGCGTGCGCCAGGCTCCCGAGATATTTTTCGAACTCGACCGCTCCGAGAAGTATGGCGGCCGCATTGAACAGCTGTTGCACCGGATCGAGAAGAGGAAAAAAAGTAGTTAGCCGTTAGCACTTGGCATTTAGCGAGAACGGTCCGACGCGAGCCGTCTTGAGCTAATTGCTAATCGCTAATTGCTAATTGCTTACCACGGGCCATGTTAAACGAAGTCCTTAATCAGATCGGTAGACGACAGAAGTTCATTCTTACCTCGCACGCGCGGCCCGATGGCGACGCGGTCGGCTCAACCCTAGCCTGCGCGCAGATCCTGCGCACCATGGGCAAACAGGCCTGTGTCGTCCTTCGGGACGGCGTGCCCGGCACCTACGGTCCGCTGCCCTTCGCCGAAACCGTGCTCCGCAACACCGAGCAGGCGCCGGACGCCGAAGCCGTCATCATCCTGGAGTGCGACAGCGTCGCGCGCACGCGTCTCAGCGGACTCGAGAAGCACTACCTCATCAACATCGATCACCACGAAACCGCGCGTCCCTTCGCCGACGTGAACTGGATCGATCCGCACGCTTGCGCTACCGCGGAAATGATCTTCCGCCTGGCACGCGAAGCCGGCGTCAAGATTTCGCCGGAGGTCGCGACTTGTCTTTACACAGCCGTGCTGACCGATACCGGCTCGTTCTGTTTCCACGGTACCACCGAGCGCACCTTCGGGTTGGCGCAGGAACTGGTGCGCTGCGGCGCCGATCCCGTCCACATCGCGCAGAACGTTTATTTCTCCACGCAACTTTCCAAAATGCGATTGCTGGGCGCGGCGTTGAGCAGCTTGCACCGCGACGGCACGCTGGCCTGGATGCACGTCGATCGCGGCACCATGGAGCGCTGCCAGGCGAGTGATGAAGATTGCGAAGGTCTGGTGAACTACGCGCTCGCGATTCATGGAATTGAAGTGGCGCTGTTCTTCCGCGAAGAGTCGCCCGACCGCTATCGCGTCAGCTTGCGGAGCAAGGGATTGGTCAATGTCGCTGCTGTCGCCGCGGCCTTCGGCGGTGGTGGACACGAGTGCGCCAGCGGCTGTGCCATCGAGGGTCCGCTGCCGGTCGCCATCGAACGCCTGCTCGCCCAACTTCGCACCCGTGGCTACGACGCCCACGTACAGTAGGGTTCCTGAGCCAGAATTCTTTCGCCAATTCACGGGTGGAGCACACCTTCAGGTGTGCATTCTTTGCAGGGATATAGGGATCGCGCTTGAGCGCCTGAAGTAGATTCTCAGTACCTCAGCGGCTAAAGAGGCTGCTGAAAAACTCTCAAGAGCAGATCCCTCGCGGGCTGAAGCCCGCTCGGAATTAGAGAAATAAGCCGCTTATCGGCACGACTAAAGTCGTGCCCTGTTACGAACCGGTCGCAGGACGACTCTTTCAGCGGCCTGTAAAGCCGGTCCATTTGGCAACGCCAGCAACTCCACTGCTGAAGCGGTGCTCCAGCCTGCACTCGCAGCCATTACAATAATCCTCTTGAAACCCACGCTCACTCTCCCCGACCGCACTCGCCGCGCCACCGACTCTCTTGCCCTGATCGCTTTCTGCGCTTTCCTCTTCCTCCTCGGACTGCAACTCATCGGCCTCATGGGCGTCGACGAGCCGCGCTACGCCCAGGTAGCGCGTGAGATGCTGGCGCGCCACGATTGGGTCACACCGGTCCTTTACGGAGTTCCCTGGCTGGAGAAGCCGCCTTTGTATTACTGGCTCGCCATGCTCTCTTACAAAGCTGCCGGCGACGTCAGCGATACTGCGGCGCGACTTCCGGTCGCCGTCCTCTCTTGCCTGCTCGTCATCTTCATTTACGTCTGGGCGCGCCGCTTCCGTCGCGGCATGCAACTGGACGCGGCGCTCATCACCGCATCGGCAGCTGCCGTCATCGGCTTCGGTCGCAGCGCCGCCACCGATATGCCGCTCACCGTGATGTTCACTGTCGCAATGTTGTCGTGGTATGGCTGGTATGCGAGCGAGCGTCGTAGCTGGCTGTTAGGGTTCTACTTCTTCAGCGGGCTGGCAACGCTGGCGAAAGGGCCAATCGCAGTTCTCCTCGCAGGAGCTATCATCGTCGTCTTCGCCGCTCTGCGTCGCGATGCGCGGCTTCTGCTGCGCACGCTGTGGCCCATCGGAATTGCGGTCTACCTGGCCGTCGTCGCACCATGGTTTATCGCGGTGCAGCACGCGAATCCGCAATTCTTCCGCGTCTTCTTTCTGCAGCATAATCTGGAGCGCTTCAGCAGCAATCTCTATCACCATCCGCAGCCGTTCTGGTTCTATCTGCCGGTTGCCCTGCTGGCGCTGGTGCCGTGGACAGTCTTCGTCATCACAGCGCTCGTCGACGCACTACGTGACTGGCGCTTCTCTACGCAGCAGCCGCCGGCTCAGGAAGACTTGCGAACCTATCTCACGCTTTGGTTCCTGCTCCCCATCCTGTTCTTCTCGCTCTCGCACTCGAAGTTGCCGGGATACATTCTGCCGGCAATTCCTGCGGGCACAATCCTGCTGGCCGACTTCATTCTCCGCCGCGAGCAGGAGTCTTCGAAAGCCGGCGTTGTGGCTGGTCCTGCTGCACTCGCTGTTGTCGTCGGCGATGCTGATCGCAGCCTTCATCGTTCCCTTCAAGCTGTTGCACCTGGCGTTGCCGAAGACCGTGATCATCGTCGCCGCGGCATTAGCTATAGTCACCACCCTCATGTACTGGCTGACGCTGGAGAATCAGGGCTATCGTGTGCTGCGCTTTACGACACTGGTGCCGGTGGTGATTGCCTTCGCGCTGGTCCTGCGTGGTACCGCACCGATCATCAACGTCCTGCAATCGGAGCGGCAAGTGCAGCTCTCACTGCAGCAAACCGAAATCGGACGTATCCCCACCATCGCCGCTTACGATGTTCCGGCCAGCGTGGAATACGGGCTGGCGTTCTACCGCAATCATCGCGTGGCCAGCTACGCCAACCATGAAATTCCGGCAGAAGATCACATCGTCATTGCCGCCAGCGGAACTCGGAAGGAACTTCAATACCTGCTTCCAGGGCGCAAGGTCATTCTGTTTGGCGGTTTTCCATGGCAGCATCTCGATTTTTATCTCATTGCGGGAACCAGCCCAAGCCAAACGCAGCGGTAGCTGTTAAGGCAACGTGAATTCTCGACAACCCTCTTGACTCGATTCCGTCTGGTGTGGAGAATCATTCAACCTTTCTCTGTTGAGCAAGTCAGCGGCTAGCAATACGCCGCTTTATTTCTGGACGTTTTGCGTGTGTGGTACGCAGAAGCCGCGTCCAAGGCCACTTCGGTTCCCAGGTTTATAGGTAGGAACGCTGCGCTGATCCCGACGCTACTGGATTGGTGCGGCTCCCCACCGCTTCGTCCTTTGGATCGATAACGCCCTCGGGCTGTATCACGGCCGTAGTTTGCTTGTCAGTGATCTAGCTCGTTACCAAAGTACGATCAAGCTCTTTGCACCTTCGTAACTTTCGCGCAGCAAGCGCGCGCAATAGGCTGCTAATTAAGAGCCTCTGTAGCTGCGTGTTCGCAACGGCCTGCCACGCCAGCACAGCTGCTGAGGCGAATGCAAGTTTCTGGCCGAGAAAAGGGAGTAGTGTTGTGATACGTAATTACCGGGAAAATCAGCAGTTGTCCTGCAAATATGCCGGGCGTCCAACAAAGCGTGTCGGAATTTTATCGGTCCTCGCGCTTGCCTTCATCATAGGCCTGGCCATGACTCCAACGGTTCAGGCTCAGACTTACCAGGTGATTTATACCTTCACAGGCGGAGCAGACGGAGCTTACCCCACCTCCGGCCTGACCATCGATAGTTCGGGAAACATCTATGGCACCGCCTTTAGCGGCGGCGCGCAAAAATACGGCGCGATCTTTAGTCTCTACAACAATAGGGGCAGTTGGCTTCTAACGACCATGTACTCGTTTAAGGAAGGCAGCGACGGGGCCGGACCGATCGGCGCCCTGGTGGTTGGGCCGGACGGCGTCCTTTATGGATCCACTTCCGCCGGCGGTGCGGGCCCGTGTATAGGTGTGAGCGGATATCGGGGATGCGGCACCGTGTACTCGCTTACTCGATCCTCCCGGGCACCAGCCAACACCTGGGCTCCGACCATCCTGTTTCGCTTCTCGAAAACGGATGGATTTGATCCGCAAGGCCCGCTCACCTTCGATAGCTCGGGAAACATTTATGGCACGACCGTCGGCGGCGGCGACGCCGGGTGGGGGGTGATCTACAAATTGGCGCCCTCCGGCGGCGGGTGGACCCAGGACATCCTCTATCAGCCGCAGGGTAGCGGCGATGGCGCTTCGCCCATGGGCGGTGTGGTTCTTGACCACTCTGGCAATCTCTTTGGCATCTTCTCGCAGAATGGCCCCAACAATCACGGCGCGGTATACGAGTTGTCGCCTTCGGGCTCCGGCTGGCGTGAAAGCACAGTTCACAGCTTCACCTTTCAAGGCAACAACGGAGCCGCTCCACAGGGTGGACTGATCTTTGACAACTCCGGCAATCTCTATGGAACCACCGTGCATGACGCCAGCGGAGGCGGCACGGTTCTCGAGTTGGATAAATCGGGTGGTTGGTCGTACGCCTTCATTTACGGCTTGAGCGGAGGCATCGATCTCGGTCCTTACGACAAGATGACCATGGATGCGAACGGAAACCTGTATGGCACCAGCTACGCCGACGGGAAATATGGCTACGGCAATGTTTTTAAGCTGACGCGCTCCGGCGGCGGATGGGATTACACCTCCTTGCACGACTTCACCGGCGGCAAAGACGGGGCCAATCCCATCTGCCAGCTCGTCTTCGACTCGACCGGCCATTTATATGGAACGACAACCAACGGTGGCAGCGATCACAAGGGCGTAGTCTTCGAGATCACACCCTAGGTTCAAACTCGCTCCTCGAGAAAAAAGCCCCACCCAGGCTGTAGCTTGAGTGGGGCTCTATCATTTCAGGCCGACGTTACGTTCTAGCGCTCCGGCTGTTTGCTCTCGTGTTGCGGTGGAGCACTCTCATGCTGCGGCGGACGGGCAGCGTTCTCGTGCGGTGCCGGAGCGTTGTGCGGCTGAGCTGCCTGAGCGTGTTCCGGCGGACGAGCAGCACTCGCGTGTTGTGGCGGAGCGCTCTCATGTTGCGGCGGCCGCGCAGTACTCTCGTGCGGGGCTGGAGCAGTGTGCGGCTGGCTGGTGTGCGGAGCCGGCTGCGCTGCGTTTTCGTGAGCCGGAGGCCGCGACGCGGAACTGCTGGTCCGCGGAGGCGTGTTCTCTGCAGGCGGACGCGGAACGCTGGAGTTGGTGTGCTCCGTTGAACGCGCTGCGTTGTTATTTGTCGGATGCGAAGCTGTGTTCTCCGCAGGTGGACGTGGAACGCTGGCGTTGGTGTGCTCTGTTGGCCGCGCCGCATTGTTGTTGGTCGGACGCGGAGGCGTATTCTCCGCAGGCGGATGGGGAACGCTGGTGTTGGCATGTTCCGTTGGCCGCGCGGCATTGTTAGCCGTCGGATGCGCCGTATTGTTGGCGGTGTTAGGCCGTGCCTCGTTGGGCGTATTGGGCCGCGTGTTTGCCGCTTTATTCGCCGTGTTAGGACGCGTCGCCGGAACATCTACCGGACGGTTGGTGGCCTTTACCACGCCCGGTCCCTTGAACGATCCAGGTTTGGCGGTGGCTGCAATCGCCGGTTGACCATGGTTCACGGAAGCCCGCAACGCCGGCTCCCGGGCTGCGGCGTGCTCATGCTGCGTCTGCGCGGCAGTCGCTTCGATGTGACGCTGGTTGGCCGCTGCCTGCTGTGCTGCCGTCGGCCGCGCGTTAACTCCGCCCGTTCCACCGTTGTAGCTGACACGGTTGATCGTGGTGTTGTTCACGACTGTCGTGTTGTAAACGTTGTGAATGTTGGTGACGTTCACGTTGTTGACCGAGCGGTTGTAGTAATACTGTCCGCCGCGCCACTCGCCACCGTAGAAGCCGCTTCCGGTGTAACCGTAGCCATAGTTAATACCGCCATAGAAGCCCACGGTCGGGCCCCAATAGCCGGTGTGGAAGATGAAGGCCGATCCGCCCCATCCCCAGTAGCCCGGCGTCCAGAGCAGACCCGGCTGCGGTGCCAGCACCCACGTTCCCGGCACCCAGTAGTATCCGCCGTCAGGTGCGTACGCCCAATAGCCCGGTGTCCATATGTAACCTGCCCCAGGGCAATACGGTTGTGTATAAACCGGCAATGGCGGTGGTCCGAAGCCTACCGAGATGAAGACCCCCGCCGACATGGACAACGGCACGGCAACCAGCAATAACCCCAACATCAACATCCGACTGTATCTGACGATTCGCATGATCTCCCTTTTCCTTTCGATCTCCCGGCCCAGTCAGTCGTTCGAGGTGCAGCGTTACAACTGCTGCAGTCCAGGACAATTTCTCAATTCAGTCCCGAGTGTATTAACTGTGCCTGCGAAGATTAGTTGCGAAATCCGGCTATGCAGTCTCCTGTAAAGTTTCGTGAACTATGTGTTTTTTTGTGCAACCAATTTCGATGGGGCCGTGGCTCGGTGCGCGTAAGAACTTGAATCACAGAATTTTAGTGCAGTTGCGGCTTTTGCGCTCGCGCCGCAAGCAAATTGGCGGGCCGTCGGAGGACGGCCTGTCTTTTTCGACAAATAAGGCGTCAAGTATCGTGTGCCGACGAGGCGACGGTCTGATCCGAGGGATTGGGAGTTTCTTGCGAAGTGTTTTGTGCCGGCCTATCGCAGCGTGCCGAGCTTGCCTACCGGCCAATAGCCAAAAACCGCTTTCCCGTAGATAAAGCTTTCATCAACGGTTCCGAAATCGCGGCTGTCGTTGGAAAGGTTGCGATGATCGCCCAGAACGAAATAACAGTGCGGTGGCACCACGGTCTCAGGATAGGAGCGCACGTCTTCGTACATTCGCGGCACGTACATTTCCTGCAGGCGCTGTCCGTCTACGAATACCACGCCGGCTTCGATGCGAACGCGGTCACCGGCGACGGCGATCACTCGTTTAATGTAACTCTTGGTGGGATCGCGCGGATAGCGGAACACGATGACGTCGCCGCGCTCAATCGGCTCCAACTTGTACACAAACTTGTTGATAAAGACGCGCTCCTGGTCCTGCAGCGTCGGCATCATGCTGGTGCCTTCTACTTTTACCGGCTGATAGAGAAAGATGATGAAGAAGGCAGAGACGGCGAGCGAGATGCCGACATCGCGCACCCAGCCGGCCATGATCGGCCTGCGGCTATGCGCTGTGCCGCTGGCTGATTCGACGCCCGAATTGGAGGAGCTAGGCCCGGTTGGACTTTGCGGGCCTGAAGGCGAATTCATATCTAGTGATTAGACGACAAACGAGAATTATAGTTTCGCGGCAGCCGGTAGAACAAACCTTATTTCTCAACCCCGTTTGGTGGCTCAAGACGGCGGCAAACGCCAGATTTCTGCTGCAAGACGAGATGGGAGTCAGTTCCTGACAGCGAGCGTCTTATGCCGACCGAGGTTTGGGTTCAGCAGGTCATCCGCGATACTCGCCAGTTATCTACAGTCATCCCACAGGCGGATGCACGGCGCAGGATTAGTTGTGTGATATGGCGATTTCACAACAGGTAATCTCTGCCGATCTTGCAGCAGGATGACTTCCGAATTGCCGACGAATCGTGCGACCTGTAAAGACCACCCGGAGGCTCAGCCCCCAATCGGGGATCGTGTCGAGCAGGGGACCCATGAGCGCTACGCTGCAACCTTCACGCATCCGGCATCAACGTTCTGGCGCCGCTTTTCCGCGCCGCGGCAGGAGGACCAAGTCGGCCGCTTCCTCAGCCTCTTTGAGGAGCGTCTTGCGCGGCGTGCCTATCTGCGCACGCATGGTCAGGGCACGAGCAAAATCCGTGACTTGGATCGCGCGCACGGCTACCGGAAAGTCAGGCGGGATGTCTCCCGCGCTGATCCCGTCCCGGAAACGGCGCTCCACCAGCGCCGCGCCGCCCGCGACCGCGCTCTGCAGGAACCGCTGGACCTCAGCGTCGTTCACAATCGGCGCGACGCACATCATAAGGCAGCCCCGGGCGGACCCTTTCTCGGTCGCACTTTCGACGGCGTACCTCAGAAAGTCCGCGATCGAGTCGCGAAGACTCTGTGGCGAGAGGAGTGCCTTCGCGGCTGATGCGCCCTTCCGTTCTGCGTACGCCCTAAGGACGCGCAAGAATATCGCCCGCTTGTCCCCAAAGACGGCATACAGGCTCGGCCGTCCCACACCCATCCCGGCGACGAGATCGTCAATCGTCACTCCGTCGTAGCCTTTCGACCAGAACACCTGAGTCGCCTTTTCCAGCGCCCCCGTCTCGTCGAAGCTGCGCGGTCGACCCCGCGGTCTAGCGGTATTTTGAATCATTTGGTTCAAAACTCCTTGACAATGGCCATCATCCGCCATTTTATAACTGAATAGTTCGAAATTAGCAAGATGGCTCTGGCCTCACGGCTCGGCCTTCACACTTCACCACGGAGATGCCCATGGAACATTCGATCGCGCTGGTCACCGGCGCCACCTCCGGGCTCGGCCATGCGGCAGCCCGTCTGCTCGCCGGAGAGGGCTGGCACGAGATCATCGTCACCGGTCGCAGCCTGGCCGGGGCCCAGCAAGCGGCCGCTCAACTCGCGGCCGAGAACAAAACAGTGGTCTTCACGCCGCTGGCGCTGGATCTGGACACGCCGTCCAGCGTTCAATCCGCCCTCGCCGAGCTGGTTAAGCTAGGTAAGCCGATTGATTTCCTGCTGCTAAATGCAGGGTTGGTCCCATTTAAGAAGCGCGCGCTCACTGCGGCGGGCGTCGAGGCGTCTCAGGCCCCGCTGATCGGCCATCATCAACTGACTGTCGGGTTGCTCCGCGCCAACCTGCTGAGCCCCAACGCGCGGATTGTTATCGCCGGTGCGGAGCCAGCCCGAGGGGGCGTCCCCATGTTCAAGTACACCGACGTGCCAGCCTTCGCGGCCAAATACCACCGGGGTGACCGAACCGCCGCTGTTGAAGCCCTGATTCGCAACGGGCCGAACGTGAGGTACGTGCCCAACAATGCGTATGCCGACGCGAAGCTCATTATCGCTTGGTGGGTCGCGGCGCTGGCGCGCCGGCTACCCTCCGGCATGGCCGTGTATGCTGTCTCGCCCGGTGGGGCGACCGACACCAAGGTGGTGCGAAGCGCTGGCCCGTTGTTGAAGTATCTGTTTATCCCAATCGTGAACCTCATTCCCGGCATGAATCAGACGCCGGAGACCGCGGCCCGTCGGTACCTCCAGGCGTCGGAGTTCGGAACCGACGTCTCAGGGCAATTCTTCGCCTCGGCTCAAGGGAAGTTCTCAGGCCCAATTGAGGCGCAGCGCCACCCACACGTCCACGATCGCGCCAGCCAAGAAGCCGCGTGGCAGGCCGTCGTCAAGGTCTCTGGCGTCGATTTCGAGCCTGTCAAACCCGCGTCGCCGTCTGTTCCGCCGATAAAAAACGGCCCGTCGTGACATAGAAAAATTCGTCGTCTTCCGCAGCAACTTGAGATCAGTGTCCTGAAGGAGAGCCGATCGCGGCTGAACTGATCGTGGTCAGCGCGTCCATTATCGTACCAAACAGTTCAAAATCAGCAAAGTAACCCTAACCTCGCAAGGAGAATACACCCCTGTTTTTAAGTCGTTCTGAAAGGCCCGTCCCGTCACTTGGGCGAGAAGTCGCCAAGCCGTACAAGCGGACTTTGGGCGGTTGCTCGCAGATAGCTGGCGATAACCAGCCATGTCGCAAGTAACTCCGAAACGCGAGTCGTCCGGTCGTTTCCCTTATCGCCGGCCGACAAACGCCTCCAGCTTCTCGATCTCGTGACTCGCCATATCCAGATACTTTCTCGCTCGGTCCGTGTCCGCGCCCTGCAAAGCGTCCTTGGCTTTGCTCATATCCGTGCGCATATTGGCTCGCGCTGACACCATGTCGCCGCGTAAGCCATAGCCGCTTTGACGCTGCTGTTGTTCCAGCGCCTCCAGGCTGCTCTCGACCGCGGCTGCACGGCTGTCGAGATGATCCAACTCGTTTTCCATGTCATCCATCAGCTTCTTCTGCGCAGCAATCTCTTCCGGCGAAGGCCCTGGTGGAGGAGGGGGCGTCATGTTCGCTTGCTGAGTTCCCTGCTGCCCGTGTCGTCCGGGCGCTGGCGGCGGAGGCGGAAGTGGCGTGGCCGGAGGAGCGGCAGGCTGAGCTTCAGACGTCGTTGGTGCGGGCGCAGGTTGCGTCGTGGGAGTTGGCGCCGGAGCAGTCATAGCAGTACTCGCGCTTGGCGCAGCGGCGGACTCCATCGCGGGCGCCGGCTTGTGCGAACGATAGACTTGCGTCCCGCCAAACAGCGCCACCAGAACTATGATCGCAGCAACGACGATCCAGCCGATGTGACGTCCACCACCTTTAGTCGGACGCGGTTCCAGCACAGCGCATCCCGGCTGCTCCTGCGGTGGAAAAGTAGAAGGAGCCGGTGTTGCTGGCGGCGGGGTCACCGGCATCGGCGGCCGCGTCGATTGCGGCGCAGCAGCTATTACTGCTTGAGGCGCCGCGACGGCTGCTGCCGCGGCTGCTGTCCCACCGCCAACCTGCGACAACGCGTTGCGCATGGCGTCCGCGGTTTGAAAACGATGTCCCGCATCCTTCGCGACCGCCATCATGATGATGTCGCTGAGCGCCTTGGGCAGGTTGGGCACGACCTCGATCGGGGGCTTCGGGATCTCTTTGACGTGCGCTTCCATTACCGAATAGCTGCTGGTCGCGCTGAACATATGATGGCCGGTCACCATCTCGTACAGCGAAACGCCGACCGAATACAGATCCGAGCGCGCGTCCGTCGGCTCTGACTTCACCTGCTCCGGAGACATGTAATCCAGCGACCCCAGCGTCGTGCCTGTGACCGTCATTCCCAAATCCTGGGTTGAGCGCGCGATGCCGAAATCCATCAGCTTCACCACGCCCTTCGGCGTCAGCATCATGTTGGACGGCTTGATGTCGCGATGAATGACGCCCTTGCCGTGCGCATAGCTGAGCGCAGTCAGCACCTGAGAGATGTAGTTCAACGCATCCGGCGCCGAAAACGGACCGGCCTGCAGGCGCTCCGCCAGGGTGTCGCCCTCGACGTATTCCATGATCATGACCAGCTGATTCTCAGCGGTGAAGGCCGTCCTGAGCTGCGCGATGTTGGGATGGTCCAGACTGGCCAGCACCTTGATCTCGCGCATGAAACGATTGGCCAGATCACCCTGCTGCGCCAGATCGGGCAGCAGCACCTTCATAGCCTCGATGCGGTCGGAGATCAGGTTGCGCACCAGGTAAACCTGGCCCATGCCCCCGTGACCTAATTCGCGAACAATCTCGTAGTCGCCAATCTGCTGGTGTGGTTCTGGCATAGCTCTGCCTCCCATGCCCTGAATGCGGCGCAATTATGCGCTCCTCAAACTTGGGGGTCAAGGAGAAGGTGTTGGTGATTCGCACCGCACCTGAAGCCCTAATCGGTTGTGGACGGGACTCTCAGCCCAGATGCATGTTCCAACGCGAGTGTGGGGTTGTGGCTCTTAATCCGAAACGGGAACGTCGCGGAAGGTGTACTCCGAACCGCGAGGAGTGGCGGCATCCAGATACAAGGTCAGCGTGCGAGCATCTTTGTCGTTATCCGGAACCTTGACGCTGTATTTCACCTTCGACTGCGCGGGGACAGTGAAGTCGTGGACATCCGAAAAAGCGGCCTGGCCTTTGCTGCTCAAGTCGAAGCTGTTTCCCTTGCCGTCAATCACATTGACACGGAAGAGCGATATCTTCGAATCCTGATTGCGCTGGTTCGAGATGTAGCCCCAGCACTCGATTCCACTGGGGTTGGCGCGCTCGCAATTCTCCATGCTGAGCAGAATGTTGTCCTGTGCACCTTCCGCGGGCTGTATGTGCAGCAACGGCTTCTGTCCACTCGCGCCCTGAGCATCGGGAGTGGCAGGCGCCGCGGTCGTAGCCGAGGTCGCAGCCTTGGCGCTGTTCGATCCGCGGAAATGCATCCACAGGAACACACCGCAGACCACCACTAGAGCGGCCACGGCGAGCCAGGTGACCATCGGCCCTCTCCGCGAACCAACTTCGTCAAACGTAGCAAAGGATGAGGAAGCCGAGGATGGCAACACATCCGCCGGCGAGGACTCTGTTGGCGGAACTGCCGCCGCTTCGGCCGATTGCTCGACCGGTGCAGGCGAGCTGGCCTTCGCCTCGGCGACATTCATGGTGCGATCTGCACCCGAAGTTTTCGTGATCACCGGCGGTGGGACCTTATAGCGATCGGGCAAGCTGGCAATCTCCGGCGTCTCCGGAGCCGACTCAGGAAGATCCTTCAGAGCTGTGCTATCGAACGGACAGACTTTGTAACGATTCGGATAAGTTCTGCCGCACTCCTCGCAATATTTCAGCGGCGGGGCAGACTCCGAGGTTGATGCGGGCTGTTTGCTCGCCGCAACGACCGGTGGCTGCGCCGCCGTATTTGCTTCTGAATGCGATACAGTCTGCGGCGCCGATTCTGTTTCGTTCTCCGGAACGTCATAGCAAAGCGAAAGCGCCTCGCTGAAATCCCCGGTGCGAACAGCTTTATCGAAGTGAGCCTTCACTTCCTGAGGCAGTCGATCCGCTTTGATGCGAGAAGGAGCGACTGGCTTTGCGACGGGAGCCTCTGGCGCATCGGCTGCCAGAGTTGCCGGCCCTTGCGTTGTTGGAGCCGTTGACGCTTCCGCTGTTGGAACCACAGTCGATTCGGCTTTGGGGCCGCTACTGATTCAGTTTTTGGAGCCGTCACTACAACCGCAGGCAGAATTATTGCTGCACGCTGTCCGGGTACCCAGAAGCTCTCCTCGATGCTCGCAGCGAGTTCGTCCAGCGCGGAAAAATTCTCGCGCAACTCGGACAGCGCCGCTGAGTCCTTCTCTTCTTCCAGATTGCAGACCCAATGCACCCACTGGCTTGCTTCCGGCCCCGGAAGCTCCTTGTCCTGCTCCTTCCGCGCAGCCAGATCGCGCAACTGCGCCACAGCTTTTCCGCGCAACTCGTTAAGATTCTCGGCGCGAGCGCTGACGCGATGTTTGACGGTGCCTGCTTCCAGCTCACTCGCCAGTTCCAGCAACTTGGTGCGGCGCTGCTCAATGCGCTTCTCGTCGGCGGCAATCTCCAGGGCGAGAATCAGGTGCTCCAGCGCTTCGCGATCGCTCCACTTAGCGCCGGCGTCTTCCGCACGGATAAGATCACGCAACGCCGTTGCGTGTTGACACGCTTCGGCTACGCTCTGCTTCAGCTGATCTTCGTTGTCGTCCACGCCCGAGCGCAACCGGTCGACCTGCGACTGAATGGTCCGGAGACTACCGTCGAGTTTGGTCAGTTCAGAAAAAAACGGGGAAGACATGGATCGACTCGTGACTGGTCCGGCAATTAACGAGATTCTAGCAAAACATCCACTTGCAACCGACAAAAAATAGCCTGTGGTTGCGCCGCAGGGTTTGGACGGCTCCAACGGCACAGCCAAAGCCTTGTGCAGTTTAGCTGGAGATTCTGCACAAGAAAATGGGCAATGTGTGCTAATCGCCCGGCACTAGCCGGTTAGTGCTACTTCGCGGTTGGTGGAAGGTCAGGTTCTTATGAATTCACTATCCCAGCCCAAAACGGCTTTGAATTGGCTATCTACATGTAAATATTCGGTGAAGAGTCAACGTAGTGATAGTGTGCTCACCTTACTGGATGTTCAATTCATCGCGTCCGCATTACAATGTACGTCTGTCTCTGTGCCCAAACACCCTATGAACACCTCGGTGAAACCTGCGCCCGCCAAGAGCAGACGTGTCTCTACAAAGGCAGTCTCAGCTTCCGAATCCAGAAATAACAACGGTTATCACGGCATCCGCTCGCTTGAAGACCCCGCGCTCTACATCAATCGCGAGCTGAGCCTGATCGACTTTCAGCGGCGCGTCCTCGAGGAAGCGCAGGACAGCCGCAATCCGGTACTCGAGCGGCTGATGTTCCTGTCCTTCGTCGGCTCCAACATCGACGAATTCTTCATGGTGCGGGTCGCGGGCATCAAGCAGCAGATCGAGAAGGGCGTGCTCGAAACCGGCCCCGACGGCATGACGCCCGCCGAACAACTGCGCGCCATCCGAGCCTCCGTCATTCGCCTCTTTCGCAGCGCTCACGAAAGCTGGACCAAGGAGCTGTTACCTGCTCTTGACGCCGCCGGAGTCCACATCCTCAACTATTCGGATCTGAGCGAAGATCAGCGCACGACCGCCAATTCCTATTTTCAGCAGACCGTTTTTCCCACGCTCACGCCGCTGGCCTTCGATCCCGGACGCCCCTTCCCTCACATCTCGAACCTCAGCCTGAATCTTGCGGTGATGCTCCGTGGCGGCGAAGGCGAAGAGCACTTTGCCCGCGTGAAGATTCCTGACACGCTGCCGCAACTGGTTCCGGTAAGCGGCGCTGCCAAGCCGAAGAGCCGCACCAAAACTGTGGTCAAGGAGCTGTCGTTTGTCTGGCTGGAGCAGCTGATCACGGCCAATCTCGGCGATCTCTTTCCCGGCATGACCATCGAGGAGGCCCATCCCTTCCACGTCACACGCGATGCCGACTACGAGATCCAGGATCTGGAAGCCGGCGACCTGCTGGAATCGGTGGAAGAAGGCGTGTGGCAGCGGCGTTTCGCCGATGTCGTGCGAGTCGAGGTCGATGAGGCAATGCCGGCAGAGGTACTCGAGATCCTCACTAAGAACCTCGAACTGGAACGCGAAGATATTTACAAAACCAGCGGTGGGCCGTTGTCCCTGGTTCGCGTACGAGCCTTAACCAAGATCGACCGCCCCGACCTGAAATTTCCAACCTTCGTCCCGGCAATGCCGGTTGCCATGGTTAAGGACACAGAAGACGAGGACATCTTTGCCACCATTCGGCGTGGCGACATCCTCCTGCAACATCCCTTTGATTCCTTCCAGCCAGTCGTCGGACTTTTGCAGCAGGCGGCGCGCGATCCGAATGTGCTGGCCATCAAGATCACGCTCTATCGCGTGGGACGCAATGCTCCCGTCGTCGATGCCCTGCTGGAGGCGGTGGAAAACGGTAAGCAGGTTGCCGTGCTGCTGGAATTGAAAGCCCGCTTCGATGAGGAGAGCAACATCGGTTGGGCGCGCAAGCTGGAAGAATACGGCGTGCACGTCGTCTACGGCCTGATGGGACTGAAGGTGCATTCCAAGGCGCTGCTGATTGTGCGCAAGGAAGGCGACATGATTCGCCGCTACGCCCACCTTTCCACCGGCAACTACAACAGCGTGACGGCGCAGCTCTACACCGATATCGGCATGTTGACCTGCGATCCCCAGGTCGGCGCCGACTGCACCGATCTCTTCAACTTCCTGACGGGATATTCGGCGAAAAAGTCCTATCGCAAGCTGTTGGTGGCCCCGGTTACTTTACGCAGCGGCATCGAACATCTGATCGAGCGCGAGATCGAGCACCAGAAGAAAAACGGGGACGGGCAGCTGATCTTCAAGATGAACGCGCTGGTCGACAAGAAGATGATCCGCCTGCTCTATCAGGCGTCGCAGGCGGGAGTAAAAGTTCAGCTGCTGGTTCGCGGCATCTGCTGTCTGATTCCGGGCATACCCGGCATCAGCGAAAACATTACCGTCACCAGCATCGTTGGCCGTTTTCTGGAACACAGCCGCATCTTCTACTTCAAGAATAGCGGCGAAGAAGAAGTCTATCTCGGCAGTGCCGACCTGATGCCGCGCAATCTGAATCACCGCGTTGAGGTCGACTTCCCGGTACAAGACAAGAACCTGATCCGCGTGGTCCGCGATGAGATTCTGGCGACCTACCTGAAGGATCTGGCCAAAGCCCGGCACATGACCTCTGAGGGGAAATACGTTCGCGATCCGAACTACGACAAGAAAGACGCTTTCAACAGCCAGGAGGCATTTCTGGCGCGCGCTGCGAAACGGCAGGCGGTCGCAGCTCTGCCACGACGAAGCTCTTGAAGTCAGCGCACGGAGCGCAGCGGCGACGGCCGCTCACCAAGTTGGTCTTGCAGAATAACCGAAGAAGCACTCGCCGACGCCAGGCTCGCCTCGCTTGACAACCTTGACGTTCGCGTTCTCTCTCCCAGCCCGAAACCCGCACGCTGCGAGTTAACATAGAAGGAATCGAGTTTAGAGGAACATCGCTACCTCCGGCTGGGAACTCATGTCACTTCGGCCATCGTTCAGTGTCGCCAAACGAACTTGCCGGCGACTGCAAACGCCGGAAAGCCAGCGGCGAGGACGCGGCTGCTTCCTCACTCTGCTCGCCATCATGCTGAGTCTCGCCTGCCTGGCAGCAGCTCAGTCATCATCCTCCTCCACGTCGGGCAGTGAAACCTACACGATTAGCGGCACTGTCGTGAACTCGGTTACGGGCGAGCCGATCCCGCGCGCTCTGGTTCGCACCAATGGCATGGTGCAGCGCACTGCCTTCACCGACAGCGAGGGCCACTTCCAGATCGACGGTCTGCCGTCAATGAAAGCCAACGTAGCAGCGCAAAAGCCCGGCTACAGCCTGCCCAACGATGACTTCCGTTCGTGGTTTCAAGTGGGCGCCAACACGCCGGCGCTGGTGGTGAAGCTCACGCCTCAGAGTGCTATCTACGGCCGCGTCACCGATCTCGCCGGACAGCCGATCGAGCACATGCCACTTCACCTTACTGCGAGAAGCCTGCGCGAAGGACGCAAGATGTGGGAGCAGCGCGCGATGACCGAGAGTGACGAGGATGGGCATTTTCGTTTTCCGAACCTCACGTCGGGAACATACTACGTCGCTGCTGGACCGCTCGACTCCGAACCCCATATCCTCGCCGCCGGCGAGAAGGCGAAGACCGGCTTTCCGCATGTCTACTATCCCGGCGTGACGGACCTGACGTCCGCGCAGCCTGTCCAACTGACTGCCGGCCAGCAGATGGAAGCTGACTTCTCGTTCAGCACGGTGCCCATTTATCAGGTCGCCGGTACTGTCGCGGGACGTCAGCCGGATCAAGGCGTCGGCTTCCAGCTGCTGACGTTGTCGGGCGACGACATCTCGCTGGCCAGCAACTTCAACATGGAGACCGGCGCGTTCAAGCTGGACGAAGTTCCAGCCGGGTCCTACATTGTCAGAGCTATTTCGCAATCCGGCCTGCAGCCCATGCGCGCCGAGGCGCGGGTCAATGTCGCAACCAGCATCGAAGACCTGCGGCTTACACTCGCGCCAACCGTCACCATTCCGATTGTTGTTCGCATGGAATCGCGAAGCTCCTCTGGTGGTTCAAGTAACCCGCCCTGGAGCGCGGATCGTCCTCCACTCTCGGTGCGACTGTTGCCGGCCGATCCCAACACCGCCGAACAGTTCTCCACCTTCGAGCAACGCAGTGGGCATCCCACGATGGTCCTGCAGAATGTCGATCCGGGCACCTACACCGCTGTGTTGATGCCGCGGCCGCCGTGGTATGTGCAGTCGGCCACCTACGCGCAGAGCAACGTGCTGTTCGACGATATGATCGTTTCAAGCGGCCAGAGTTATCCGATGGAAATCGCGTTGCGCGACGACAGCGCCAGTCTGACCGCAACCGTGAAGTCCTCCGACGGATCGCCCGTGACTGCGACGGTGGTTGTGGTGCCGCAGCCTGCAGGAAAAGTGACGCCGCGCATAGTGCGAGGCGGCAGCAACGAATTCAGCGCGTACGGGCTGCCGCCCGGCGACTATCTGGTGTTTGCCTTCGATCGCATAGATAATCTGGAATACGCCAATCCTGACGCATTCGCGCCCTATGCATCCCAGGCTGCGCACGTCACCTTGACGCCCAATCAAAAGGCTCAGGTCTCGCTGGATTTGATTTCGGTTGGAAAGGGAGACTGATCTCGCGGTGCTGACTCGAATCGCATTCACGCTGCTGTTGGTTGCGAGCCTCTCGGCGCAGCAGGCCGCGCAACGGCCACCCGCGCCCGCACCGGCGCAGCAGCCGTCAACCGCTTCGGCACCGGCGCAGCACGGCTTCCGCATCGCCGGAACGGTGGTGAATTCCCTCACCGGACAAGCTATTCCCGCAGCGTCTGTCGCCATCGCTCCCACCAGCGAAGGAACCGATCGCGACATATCCAAGTCCGTCACCACCGGAGCTGACGGCAGGTTTTCCTTCACCGGGCTGAGCCAGGGCAAATACTCGCTGATGGCGGCCGCGCGCGGCTTCACTCTGCAATACTTCGAGCATCACGATCCTTTCGCCAGCGCCATCGCCGTCGGCCCTGATCTGGAGAGCGATCATCTCGTCTTCCGCCTGCAACCCGACGCCTCCATCGAGGGCCAAGTCACCGACGAAAACAACGATCCCGTCCAGAACGCGCTGGTTCGACTCTTCCAGACGACGACTGAGGAGGGCCAGCAGAAGACGGTTCCCATAACCCAGGCGCAGACGGACGATCAGGGAGAGTACCGCATCGGACATTTGGCTCCCGGAACTTACTATTTGGCGGTGTCGGCGCGGCCCTGGTTCGCGCAGAATTTCGGGCCGGGACGAACGCATAGCGATGGCGACGCGCGCGCGCAGCAGGAAGATGCGGCACTCGACGTCACTTATCCTCTGACCTTCTACGGAGGATCATTCGACTCCGCCAGTGCGACTCCGCTGACGTTGACTGCCGGCGAGAAGACGACCGCCGACATCGCCTTGCATGCGGTTCCGTCGCTGCACCTGCGCATTCACACCGGATCGAATGAGTCTCCCGTCCTGGGCAAGATGGTCTTCCCACGCATCTCGCAACGCATCTTTCAGGGCTATCTGGACTCCGTCTTCAACGCGCCGGATTCGTGGGTTGCGCCGGGAGTGATCGAGATTTCGGGCTTGGCGCCCGGACATTATGTCGTCGAGATGCCGCCCTCGACCGGCTTGAACGACAAGGTCGGCGGGCGAGCCTGGTATCGCGAAGTCGATTTGTCCGGCGATGCCGATATCACCGCCTCCGAAGGACCCGGCTTCGCAACCGTCAGCGGCAGCATTCTCTTCACGGATGGTCGCGTGCCGATTCATGCCTCCATCCGCCTCTCCAATCCCGATACCGGCGAGACCTTCCGCAGCGACATTAATGAGCGCGGGCAATTCGATTTCAATGCCGACGATGTGCGTCCCGGGCGCTACATGTTTGCGCTCGAGGGCGCAAATGGCTTGTTCCTTCAGAGGCTTTCGGCGACGGGAGCCAAGGTCGCGGGCCGTACGATTGAGATGACCAGCGCCGGCAATGTCCGCATCAGCGGCATCGCCTCGCATGGAGCGGCTTTGGTACAGGGCACGGCCCTGCGCAACGATCAGCCTTACGCAGGAGCGATGATCGTCCTCGTGCCGCAGGATCCGGCAAACAACGCTCCGCTGTTCCGTCGCGACCAGAGCGACAGTGACGGCACATTCACCCTGCCGAACGTCGTGCCCGGCCAGTACACGGTGATTGCGATTGCCAATGGTTGGGAGCTGGAGTGGGCGAATCCCGCGGTGTTGCAACCCTACCTGAAGCAAGGTGAGCACGTTGAGGTGCCGATCAACGGCAGGCTGCAAATCAAAGTGCAGGTGCAGTAGGCGAGTTAAGAAGTCTGCAGGACGCAATCGGATTGGGACGCATAACAAGACGCCGTCGTATTACCGGTAAATCCCCGCTGAGGTTATAATCCACACGTATGACACGACGGACTCTGCCTATCGTAATCGAGGCTGACGCGGATGGATATTTCGTGTCCTGCCCGCTACTGCAGGGCTGCTACAGCCAGGGCGACAGCTACGAGGAGGCGGTGGAGAACATCAAAGATGCCATCCGCCTGCATCTGGAGGACCGGCTCGCCGAAGAAGGCTATAGTTGGCTCGAGCTCTAGTGTCCGCCTTAAACTACCTACATTGTGCCGCACGAAGCTGAAGCCGCCAGGAAACTGCACACCCCACGAAACGGCGATAACGATAGTCACTGCTGCGTTAGAGCATGTCACAAGTGCTGCGGGACAAGACGGAAATCGCATCTCTTCTCGATGCAGAGCCGATAAAGAAGGAGCTGCTTAGAGTTCACTTCTGCCTCGCGAGTCTGCGCGTCATTCAGGCATTGCCTTCCCCACGGCCGAGGAATGCTTACGGCGCGCTCGTTCTGGAATTCCTGCGCGGATATCCGACAGAGGAACTAGAGATCGTACGAAAAACGTTCGCTGATAAGATCGGACTCGATTCCGCCATCGCGCGATACATTCACCATCAGGTAACTGATGCGGAGCGGACAAGATGCGGGTTCTGGAGGGTCAGGAGGCCTCCCTTGAAGGGCTTTCTCAGCTTGTGCATGGCATTGCAGGTGAAAATCGCCGGTGTCCTATACCCAAAACGCGAGTTCATTGAAATTTACATCGCCAATGTCGGTGCCGTTGTCGCAGCTTGGAGGGTGTTCTATAAAAACCTAGAGCCTGTTATGCCTGATCCGAACGATACCTGAGCGGGAAAATTACCCGTTCAGATTGATCGGAGGCTCGGTTCTTTCCCATTCGCCACTCACTTCCTTCTGAATTTCGACAGTAATTCCTGTAAGCCGACAATCTACATGTGGACGGCGCCACAGGCTGGCTAGGCGGCTTAGGTTAATCGCAGCGTCTGGCGCTGTCCTCGTGGAATCAAATTCTAGAAATTTGAGTTCTTCGTCCGAGCCGGTCTGAGGCTTGGGTCCGGCATGCTCCCAACGGTAGTTCACGGAAATCCTCCACTTCTCCATAGCTCGTATTTCCTTATATCCCACCCAAGCTGATATTGCCTGGGTGGGATTTTCTCATCGAAGAGAGTTACGCGGTTACTGCCTGCTTCGCCTGCGACCCGACGAAGCGAATTGCCTTCGCCTGCAGAATCGTTTCGATACCGCGCAGCGCTTCCAGCACCTTATCGTTGATTTCGCCATCGACATGCACTACGGCCACGGCCTTCGACTCCGGCCCGCGACCGAGCGAGAAGTTGGCGATGTTCACGTTGTGCTGACCGAGCACGGTACCGACGCGTCCCACCACTCCGGGCACGTCGATATTGCGCAGGTAGACCACGTTGCCTTCGAGCGGCGCTTCCACGTGAATGCCGTCGATTTCCAGCAGGCGCGGCTGGCCATCAGGCTGCACGCAACCGGCAACGGTGTTCTCCTGTGGCCCGCTCTTGAAGGTCATCCGCAGCACGTTCGCGGCAGTTCCGCCGGCATCGCGAGCCTGCTTGCGCTCGGTCAGCCGGATGCCACGCTCCTCGGCAATCGAAGCAGCGTTCACCAGGTTGGCGCGCTCGTGCGCATGGGCGATCTGGTTGAGCGCGCCTGCCACGGCGGCATTGCGGATGAGCGCGGTCTTCCACTCGGCGATATCGCCGCTGTAGGTCAGGCCGATCTCCTCCACGCCGCCTTCGCGGGACTGCGCCAGGAAGGCTCCCAGCCGCTCGCCGAGCGCGATATACGGCAGCATCAGCTGGTACTCTTCCTCGCTGATGGAAGGCACGTTGACCGCGTTCTGGATGACGCCCTTGAGCAGATACTCGCGCACCTGCAGCGCGATCTGCACGCCGACGGCCTCCTGCGCCTCGTGGGTCGAGCCCGCGATGTGCGGCGTCAGGATGACGTTGGGCAGCGTCGCCAGCGGCGAGTCCTTCACCGGCTCGTGGCTGTAGACATCCAGCGCCGCGCCGCCGAGCTGTCCCGATTGCAGCGCCTCGATCAGCGCCTGCTCGTTTATCAATTCTCCGCGAGCGCAGTTGACCAGCTTCACGCCCTTCTTCATCTTGCCAATCGAATCGGGGTTGATCATGCCGTGCGTCTGCGGCGTGAGCCCGACGTGCAGCGTGATGTAGTCGGACTGCGCGTACAGCTCATCCAGCGGCACCATGCTGACATTCAGCTGCTGCGCGAAGCTGGGCGCGACGTAAGGATCGTGCGCGACCACTTTCATCCCGAACGACAGCGCGCGGCGCGAAACTTCCACGCCCACGCGGCCGAGTCCGACGATGCCCAGCGTCTTGCCGCGAAGCTCGGTTCCCTGCAGCGTCTTCTTCTCCCACTTGCCCGCCGCCATGCCGGCATGTGCGCGTGGAATGGAGCGCGCCATCGACAGCATGAGAGCGAAGGTGTGCTCGGCGACCGCAACCGCATTGCCGCCGGGAGTGTTCATGACCACGATGCCGCGCTTGGTGGCAGCATCGAGATCGACGTTATCGACGCCCACGCCGGCGCGTCCGATCACGCGTAGCTTGGGCGCCTTGGCCATCATGGCCGCGTCGACGAAGGTCGCCGATCGCACCACAATGGCGTCCGCATCAGGCAGCTCTTTGGCAAGCGTCTCCTTGTCGGGCTGAACCACAATCCAGTCCGCGTGCTCGGCAAAGACCTTCAGCGTGGAAGGTGACACTTTATCTGCGATGACGATTTTCATACTTTAGCCACCTCGGCGAATTGCCCGGCAAAGACCTCTTGCACGGCGCGCACGCCTGCGCCCAGTTCGAAGTTATGGGATGGAGCAACTTTCACCAGCACATGCTCCAGCGCGCCAATCACGCCGATCGCGTCCAGATAGTCGTAGTAGCCAAGATGCGCGATGCGGAAGAGCTGTCCCTTCATCTCGCCCTGACCGTTGGCTACGACCATGGAGAAGCGCTCGCGAAACTCCTTCACGATTGCGCCGGAGTCGACGCCCTTGGGCGCCAGAATCGCGGTCACAGCCGCAGCCGGGCATTTCGCTGCGAACAATCCCAATCCCAGCGCCTGCGCACCCGCGCGAACCATCGCTGCGGAAGTTTCGGCGTTGTGGATGAGAGCATCGCGGCCATCGGCAAGATTGCCGTTGCCGGACTTGCGGATGTAATCCAGCGCCGCACTCAGGCCGACGACCAGCGCGACTGCCGGAGTGAATGCGGTCTCGCCCTTGGTCTGCGACTTGCGCTCCTTGCGGAGGTCGAAGTAAAAGCGCGGCTGCTTCGCGGTTTCCATCCGCTGCCAGGCGCGCTCGCTCACGCAGAGATACGCCAGACCGGGAGGAATCATCACGGCTTTCTGCGAGCCGCCGATGAGGATGTCGATGCCGCAGTTGTCCACGTCAAAATGCGTGGTGCCGAGGCCGGTAATCGCGTCGACCACCAGCAGCGTGTCGGTTCCCTTCAGCAGCGAGGCGATCGCCTTAACGTCATGGCGCGCGCCAGTGGAGGTTTCCGTCGCCTGCATGTAGAGAACGGTGGCGCCGTCGAGCTTGGCGCCGACTTCGCCGAGATCGAAGGTCTCGCCATAGGGAGCGGTGATCAGTTCAATCTGGCAGTGGAAAGCCTTGGCCAGATCGCGCCAGCGCTCGCCAAACTTGCCGGCGGTGAGCACAACCACCTTCTCACCCGGCGAGGTGAGATTGGAGATGGCGGCTTCCATGGCGCCGCTGCCGGAGGAAGCAAGGATCAGAACATCATTCTTGGTGCCGATGAAGGTCTTGAGATCAGCCACGGTGCGGCTGAAGATCTCGCGGAACTCGGCGGTGCGGTGATGCATGTCTGCGGCCGCAATGGCGTTTTGCGCGGCCGGAAGAAGAGGAGTAGGGCCGGGAGTAAATAGGCGGGTCTTACGTAGCATAGCGATTCCCCTGCTCGTAGATTTCCAGCCAGCTTCGGGGCCCGTCTTCGCGCCGTGTTGCGCAGAATTGGGCGGAAGCAGCGCCGGACAGATAACTATAGAACTCCGCAGGCGGGTAAGCTACCTCAGCTTGGCGCGTCCTATGTGGCGTGGGTCACAGGCGGGGGTGACAGGGTAGTGCGGACCTTCAGGTCCGCGTTTCGGCGGCCCTCTGCGATTGCCGTCGCTAGAGGATACTTGGCGCTTTTCCGCGGGCCTGAAGGCCTGCACTACCCGAATAACAATTCCCAATTCCCTTGCTCCCCTATAATTGCCCCATGACACTGACCCAACGCGTGCAGAAAGACATGGTTGCGGCCATGAAGAGCAAGGAGGAGCTGCGCCTCTCGACCTTGCGCATGATGAAGGCCGCGCTGATGAACAAGCGCATCGACAAGCGCGCCGACCTCGACGAGAAGGAAGAGCTGCAGGTCTTCAGCACCCTGATCAACCAGCGCAAGGATTCGATCGAGGCGTTCACCAAGGGCGGCCGCCTTGAGCTGGCGAAAAAGGAGGCCGACGAGATCGTGATCATCGAAGGCTACATGCCCAAAGCAATGGGCGAAGAAGAGATTGTTGCCACCGTGCGCGCCATCATCGCTGAAATGGGATCTCCCACAATGAAGGACATGGGCACGGTGATGAAGAACGTGATGGCGAAGTTCGGCGGCGCACGGGTCGATGGCAAGGTCGTCAGCGAGGCGGTGAAGAAGGAATTGGCCGCGGGCAGCAAATAAAGACGGCGGGCTGCCAAGCACTGATAGAGTGACCATCTCCGATCCTCAACTCACCAGCATTGGACTTAACGAAGACCAGTCTGAACTGGAGCGAAACTAAGAACTAAGAGAAGTCTGATTAGGTCGAGATGCAGTCCCTCAGCGGCTAAAGCCGTAGTGATCTTGCGGTGCATGCGGACGGCCTGAAGGCCGTCCCCTTCAAAAACCGAGCCTAATCGGAGTCTCCCCAGAGACCTCGGGCATGAAGTGAGGATATCTCCGTGTTTCACATCAAGCGCGAAGATTTCAACCAGGCAGTGGCCGAGGCTCTGGACTCCTTGCCAGCAGAGTTTCGCAGCCGCATCCGCAATGTCGCCGTGCTGGTTGAGGACCTGCCTCCTGCTGCGATACCCTCGCAACCCGGCCAGCCACGTCGCATCCTGCTCGGACTCTTCCACGGCGTACCAATGACACAAAAGAGCTTCTTTCAAGGGCCGATCGGCAGTCCCGACTATGTCGTTCTCTATCAGAAGAACATTGAGGCTGTGTGCACGACCGAGGCCGAAGTCCGCGAGCAGATTCGGCGGACTGTCATTCACGAACTGGGGCATTACTTCGGAATGACCGAAGAGCAGCTGAAAGATGTCTAGCTACGAACCGGTGACGTCATCTCCGGTGCTTGCCATTAAGGCTGACGGCGGAATTGTTGTAATCTGAAATCAGGCCCCGATGTCTTACCAGGACACAGTTGAACAGCTCTACGCGCTCGGCCACGAGCTGGCGTCGACGCCGTCGCACAAGTTCGATCTGGCCTATGTGCGCGAGATGCTGGAGGCGCTCGGCCATCCCGAGCGGCGCTTTGCCAGCGTGCTCATCGCGGGCACCAACGGCAAGGGCTCGACCGCGGCGACGCTCGCGTCGATCCTGCGGGTTGCCGGATACAAGACGGGACTTTACAGTTCGCCGCACCTGATTGCGCATCAACGAACGCATTCGCGTCGAATGGCGAGATGATCTCGGACGCCGAGTTTGGCGCGATGCACGAACGCGTTGAGCGAGTAGCACAACAGCTTCTGCATTCGGGCAAGCTGCCGTGGCATCCTAGCTTCTTCGAGATGCTGACGGTGATGGCATTCGAGTACTTCGCCAGCATTGGTGTTGAGATTGCGGTGCTTGAGGTCGGCATGGGCGGCCGGCTGGACGCGACGAACGTTGTTGAGCCTGTGATCTCTGTCATTGCTGACATTTCGCTCGATCATCAGAAGTATTTGGGCGATACGATTGCCGAGATCGCTCGCGAGAAGGCCGGCATCATTCGCACTAAGGGCGTCGTGGTGACGCTGCCGCAGCATCCGCAAGCCAACGATGTCATCGGGCAGGCGATTCTGGATCACGGCGCGCGCGGCGTGAGCGCGGCGAAATATGTTCCGCCGGTTTCGCCGGGCGCGGCGGTGTACATGGAGCAGGCGGTACAGATGCCGGGGCGAAATCGATATCCGCTGGCGGTGATGGGCGAAGAAATCATGGTCGATTCCCCGCTCGTCGGCCGGCATCAGCTACGCAATATTGCGCTGGCGATTGCGACGGCGGAAGAGCTGGCGCAATTCGGATTTCCGGTCACGCCCAAGCAGATCGAGCAAGGCATTCGTGAAACGCATTGGCCGGGGCGATTCCAGGTGCTTCCGCCATCTCGCTGCGACCGGGCAGCGGGAGATGGTGCTGGACGTAGCACACAATCCCGCCGGTGCTTGGGCGTTGCGCTCGGCGCTGTCGGAAAACTTCCCTGACCGCGAGCTGACGATGGTCTTCGCGGCCATGCGCGACAAGGCGATTCAGGAGATCGCGGATATTCTGTTTCCAATTGCCGAGCAGGTGGTGCTGACGCAGGTCAACAATCCACGCAGCGCCACGACCGGCGAGTTGCTGCAAGCCGCGTCGCGAACTGGCGCGTCGCTGCACGAAGAGCCCAACGTCCCGGCTGCGCTGTCGCGCGCGCGCGAGCTGAGCAAGCCGGAGGGCGTCATCGTCGTAACCGGATCAATTTTTCTGGTTGGCGAGGCGATGAGCGCGATGGGCATTGCGGCATGACAAAATCGTTTTCGCCACGGAGGCACGGAGAACACGGGGTTTTGAAGAATTGTCATCACGACGAGGCCTTCAGGCCGAGGAGGGATCTGCTCTTGCTGCTGTCGAAAAGCGGATCCTCGCGCCAGAACTCCGCGCTCGTGATGACAACCTTCAGGGATTCTCCGTGGCCTCCGTGCCTCCGTGGTGAATAAGCTTTCCGATGAATCCGAATGATGGCCAAATCGCGAAGCAGTCGCAGCGAGGATCGTTTTTCACGCGCCTGCGCTCGTATTGCTTCTGCTTGCCCGTGGTGTACCTGTACACCGGCGTGCTGGGGACATTGGCGCTGCTGGTTTCGTTATTCGACGGCACTGGGCGCATCCAGCATCGGATCGCCCACATTTGGGCGAGTTTAATCCTCAAAACCGCCGGCATTCGAGTGCACGTCAAGGGGGTAGATCATCTGCACCCACCGCAACCGGCTATTTATGCGGCGAATCACCTGTCGGCGATTGATATTCCCGTGCTCTATTCCAGCCTGCCGGGACAATTCCGCATCATGGCCAAGCGGCAGCTGTTTCGCTATCCGTTTCTGGGATGGTATTTGAAGCGGTCGGGTCAGATCCCGATCGTCCTTGGCGACGCTCACGCCTCGCTGCGCAGTTTGAACCGCGCGGGCGACGCCTTGCGCAACGGCATGCCGCTGATGGTCTTTCCAGAAGGGGGCCGTTCGAAGACTGGTGAGTTGCAGGAGTTCATGGCCGGTGCGTTCTACGTTGCGATTCGCGCGCAGGCGCCCGTAGTGCCAATCGCGATCGTGGGCACCTACGAACTGCTGCCGATGAACAGCTTTCACGTGATTCCGGGTGATGTCGATCTGGTAATCGGCGAGCCCATCCCGACTGCCGGCTTGCGCTTGCGCGACATCGAGAAGCTGGCCGCGCAGACGCGCCAGGTGATGGCGGAGCTGTATGATTCCCGCGCCAAATGCACGTCGCGTGCGCCGGCGAATGAATCCAATGCAGTGGTAAATCGGCAGGAGGAATTGCGATCGTGACATTAAGCTATCGGCTATCGGCCTTTAGCTCTTAGCAAGCCAGACTGCTACTTTGTTGAGTGTTGATTGCTAAGAGCAAAAAGCTAATCGCTAATTGCTAGTTGCTAATTGCTGCCTATGAAACCTTGCATCGCCATTCCGGTACCGCACTCGACTAGGCCGCTGTACGCCAGACTGTCCTTGCCGCAATATGAAAATGCGGTGCGCCAGGCAGGCGGCGAGCCGGTGGTCATCGACGTTACCGCTACACCGTCGGAGATCGCGCAGGCGGTGAAGCGCTGTGACGGTGTGCTGTTGCCCGGCAGTCCAGCAGATGTCGATCCGGAAAAGTATGGTGCGCCCCGCCATCCGGACACCGCGGCCGCCGATTCCTTCCGCGACAACACGGATGAACTGCTTCTGCAGGATGCCTACAACATGCGCAAGCCGGTCTTCGGCATCTGCTATGGGCTGCAGTCGCTGAACGTCTGGCGCACGGGCACGCTGGATCAGGCTTTGCCGAAAGGCGTGAATCATAAAGCGGGACGCAGCGTGACGCAAGCTCATCGCGTGGCGGTCGATCCGGAATCGAAGTTGGCGGCGATCCTGCGTGACGCCGGCGCGCTGCCATCATCCCATCTCGCCGACATCGTCTGCGGCGGCGCCGCCGATCAGACGACGAGCCAGCCGGTCATTCCAGTGAACTCCAGCCACCATCAGGCGGCAGACACGCTGGGCGATGGACTACGCCTGGCGGCATGGTGTCCGGACGACGGCGTGAAAGAGGCGGTCGAGGGGACCGCGCCCGATCACTTTGTGTTGGGCGTGCAATGGCATCCCGAGCGCACTTGCGACAGCGAGCCGGCCTCACGCGCCATGTTTCGCGCGTTTGTGAAAGCCGCAGCCAGGTGGCACGAACAACTCGCGCGCAAACAGCAGGACTTCGAGTCGGTGCGGTAAAGCGTGTTCACCACGGAAGCACGGAGAGCACGGAATTTTGTCAAAGCCTTCAGCGCGAGTCCGTCTCGAACTGTTACTAGCCCTGACGCTGGCCAGATTGGGCTTTCGTTGATCTAACGTATTCCTCCGTGTTTTCAGTGCTTCCGTGGTGAATACAACGTTTGCGCTGTTTGGTGATGCGCGCCTTCTTCAATTACTCTGATCTCTTATGCTCGATCTTGCCTTCGTTCGTGATCATCAGGACCTGGTTAAAGAAAAACTCCGTCAGCGTGGAATGAATCCCGAGGCTATCCTCGGAGATTTCTATACGATCGACGTCGATCGCCGCTCGGCCATCACCAAAGCTGAAACGCTGAAAGCTCAGCGCAACAAAGCTACCGAAGAGATCGCCCGGCTCAAGAAAGACAAGCAGGACGCGACTGCGCTGATCAACGAGACCAAAGATCTGCGCGAGAAGATCGCTGAAGCCGAGAAGGTCGCGGAAGAAGCCGATGCGCGGCTTCGCAACATTCTCATCGGCATTCCCAACCTTCCCGACGACAGCGTGCCCATCGGCACCAGCGAAGCCGACAACGTCGAGGTGCGACGCTGGGGAACGCCGCCGCAGTTCGACTTCACGCCCAAGCCGCATTGGGAGCTGGGCGAGGAGTTGGGCGTGCTCGATCTGGAGCGGGCCGCCAAGCTGACGGGCGCACGCTTCGCGGTGTACTGGGACCTCGGAGCCAAGCTCGAGCGCGCGCTGATGAACTTCATGCTCGACCTGCATACGCGCCAGCATGGCTACACGGAAGTTCTGCCGCCGTTCCTGGTGAACGCCGATTCGATGTACAGCACGGGGCAGCTGCCAAAGTTCGAAGCCGACCTGTTCAAGGTGCCGCACGGCGAGAAGAATCTGTACCTGATTCCCACCGCCGAAGTTCCGGTGACGAATCTCTATCGTGACGAAACGCTGGACGGCGCGCGTCTGCCGATTTCGCTGACCGCCTACACGCCGTGCTTTCGCAGTGAAGCCGGGTCGTATGGAAAAGACGTGCGCGGCATCATTCGCCAGCACCAGTTCCAGAAAGTCGAGCTGGTGAAGTTCACCAAGCCGGAGCAGTCGCGAGACGAACACGAGAAGCTGACTCGTAACGCGGAGGAGGTGCTGCAAAGGCTGGGATTGCACTATCGCGTGATGGCGCTGTCGACGGGCGACATGGGATGGTCGTCGGCCAAAACTTATGACATCGAGGTCTGGCTGCCTGGCCAGCAGCTGTTTCGCGAAATCTCTTCCTGCTCGAACTTCACGGATTATCAGGCGCGGCGGGCCAACATTCGCTATCGTCCCGAGGGCGGCAAGAAGACGGAACTGGTTCATACAATCAACGGCAGCGGGCTGGCGATTGGGCGGACGTGGGTGGCGATCGTGGAGAACTATCAGCAGGCCGATGGCAGCGTCGTGATTCCTGAAGTGCTGCAGCCGTACATGGGCACCGACCGTATTACGGCGAAGAAGTTCTAAACCCAGTTTCAAGTTTCAGGTTTCGAGTTTCAAGTCCCAGGAACAGCAGGCTGCCGCTGCAAACGAACCGCAGATCCCTCGGCTGCGCTCGGGATGAGAATCCAGGGGAATCAGCCGGTTCCCCCGCGTCGCGAATACGAGCGATCATACTTTGAAACTCTGAAACTCGAAACTTGTGCTTACGCCTTCGCGCTGACCTTCGCCTCGATCCTGGACATCAGCTCCTTCGTAGTCGGCGTCGCGATACCAAACTTCTCGCCGCCGCGAACAATTGGGCCGGCGATCGCGTCCAGCTCGAGCCGGCGGCCGGCCATCAGGTCTTTGGCCAGCGAGCTGCGCATCGCACTGGGCAACGGATCCATGATGCACTTGATCGCAGCTGCGTCGATGTCTGCGCCCCAGGCGTTCGCCACTGCAACCGCCTCTTCGACGGCCGCGTAAAGCTGGCGCTTCCAGTGCGGATCGGCGAAGACGCCGCCCTTGTCCAAACCCGACGCGGCGGTCACCAGCGCAAACGGCGCCAGGAAGCAAAGCTTGTTCCATAGCAGCGTCTGCTCGTTGGCAATGAAAGCGCAGATGAAGCCAAGTCGTTCCTGCAAGCTGGCGAGAACTTTGCCCAGCAGCGCCTCGCCGCTGGCGGCCACATGCAGGCGAACGACGTTTCCCTGCACGAATTCGCCTTCGGCTTTGCGATCGGCGCCGACGGCGATGGTCGCCGGGATCACGCGATCGTTGCCGAAGCGCGAACGAAGCAACGCTACATGGTCTGTTCCATTGAGCAATGGCAGAACGACGCGCGGTGTCGCCGTTATCGACTCCAGCGCTGATTCCAACTGATAGGTTTTGGTGGCGATCCACAGCACATCTACCGGCTCAGTGAGCTTCGCGATGGGATGCGCCGCCGCGGTGATTGTGCGCTCGGGCTGATGCAGCGTCAACGTCTTCGGATACGCCGGCAACTTCTCCGGACGAACGATCAGTGCAACATCCTCGCCGATATAGCCCAGGGCCGTTGCCATCAGTCCACCAATTGCGCCCGAGCCCAGAATTGCGTGCTTCATGCCGCCTCCCGATCAATATTGCGCAGCTTCGCCCACAGGATCACGAATAGCACGAACCATACCAGATCGACGATCGCCGTCCCCAGATTTTGCGCAGGCGCGCGGCCCTGTGCGTACAGCGTGAAGATGGCGACGGGGTAGAGCAGCTTCTCCAGAAACAGCGCGGGCATCAGTGGCAGGTAGCGCAGCGGATCGCGCGCGATGATGAGAAACGCGATCTGCCAGGCGAGCGCGACGCCGACGAATCCGTAATAGAAACCGGGATGGGTGATGGCCGGCGGCTGCATGCGATCGATCAGGCCTTCCATGAAGTACAGAGGAACGATTTCGATGAGGCCGAGGATGCCGGCGATCAGAAAGATCCAGCGTGCGGCGCGGACCACTCTTTGCTTACTCATCGCGATGCACCGTCTCCATGGAAAATGCCGGCAGGCAGACAGCGATGTACTCCGCACCATCGGCGTGCGGAGTTGAATACTGGATCCATTCGCCGGCGTGAGCGACCACAGCTTGTCCGGCGTGAACGTCGAGTTCGCCTGCTTTGGATTTCACGTGCAGGAGACCGCGTAACACGACGGTGAACTCGTCGAACTCGGGCGTCTGTCCGGGCTCGATCCAGCCTTGCGGACTGCGCATATGCGCGACGCTGACGGCGGCATGCTTCGAGTTGACGCGACCGATGTATTCGTCGATGAGCTTGGGTTTGTTGCCGGCGGCAGTGATGCGAGTGGGTTGGGTGATGAGAGTGGGCGCCATGTTTCCTTAGAGTCAGTTTCCTGAGAATCAGTTTCAAGTTTCAAGTTTCGAGTTTCAAATACCAGTTTCGAGTTTCAGGTTTAGAGTTTCAAGTGAACGACAGCGGCGAGAATCGGCCTAAGATACGGCGATCAACGATAAACTATTCTGGTGACGTTATGAATGCTCAAAGTGCAAGCACTATCGATTCTCAAACCGCGATCGAAGCAAAACCGCTGACTGTCGCCGACGCCGAGGAATTTCTGCGCGAGGCAGAGGAACGGCTCCAGGAGTTGTCCGTGAAGGCCAGCCGCGCGTCGTGGGTACAAATGACGTACATCACCGACGACACCGAGATTCTTGCGGCTGAGGCCAACGAGGCGCTGACCGGCGCCGCAACCGAACTGGCGAAGCAGGCCACGCAGTATGACCATCTGCAACTGCCGGCTGAGTTAGCGCGCAAGATGCTTCTGCTGAAGCTGTCGGCGGCGATACCGGCGCCTGCTCCCAGCGATCCCAAAGAGCTGGCCGAGATGTCGCGGATCGCGACGTCACTGGAGGCCGATTACGGCAAGGGCAAATACTGCCCAAGCAGCGGCAAACATGCCGGTGAATCCCTCGACATCACGCAGATCGAGAAGATCATGGCGACGAGCACCGATCCCGATGAACTGCAAGACGTGTGGGTCGGTTGGCACAGGATCGCGCCGCCGATGCGCGAGCGCTACGCCCGCTGGGTCGAGCTCGGCAACAAAGGCGCGCGGGAGATGGGATTCAGCGATCTGAGCGCGATGTGGCGCGAGGGATACGACATGACTCCGGATGAATTCAGCGCCGAAGTCGAGCGGCTGTGGCAGCAGGTGAAGCCGCTGTATGAGTCGCTGCACGCCTATGTTCGCGGCAAGCTGGTGGAGAAGTACGGACCGATCGCCATTGATGCCGGTGGCAGGATTCGCGCCGATCTGCTGGGCAATCCCTGGGCGCAGGAGTGGGGCAATATTTTCTCGCTGGTCGCGCCGGCGCAACAGAAGCAGCCGTATGACGTCACCGATCTGCTGAAGGCGAACAACGTTGATGCCGTGGGCATGGTGAAATATGGCGAGCAGTTCTTCACCTCGCTGGGATTCGCGCCGCTGCCGAAATCGTTCTGGGAGCGCTCGCTGTTTGTGCGGCCGCGCGATCGCGAGGTGGTTTGCCACGCCAGCGCCTGGGACGTCGACAACTTTGAGGACCTGCGTCTGAAGATGTGTATCCAGATCGACGGCGAGGACTTCGTCACCGTGCATCACGAGCTGGGACACACCATGTACCAGCGCGCGTACCAGCACCTGCCGTATCTGTTCAAGAACGGCGCCAATGACGGATTCCACGAGGCGATCGGCGACGCCATCGCACTTGCGATTACGCCGGAATATCTCCAGCAGGTGGGATTGTTGGAAACGGTTCCGCAGACCGATGACACTGGATATCTGCTGCGGATGGCGATGGACAAGATCGCGTTCTTGCCGTTTGGGTTGCTGATCGATCAGTGGCGATGGAAGGTCTTCAACGGCGAGATCAAGCCTGCCGATTACAACAAGTCGTGGTGGGCGATGCGCGAGAAGTATCAGGGCGTGTTTGCGCCGGTGGAGCGCAGCGAAGCCGACTTCGACCCGGGCGCGAAGTATCATGTGCCGTCGAATGTGCCCTACACGCGGTATTTCCTGGCGCGCGTTCTGCAATTCCAGTTCTATCGCAGCATGGCGCGCGAAGCTGGATGTACGGGACCGCTGCATCGCTCGTCGTTTTACGGCAACAAGGCCGCGGGAGCAAAGCTGAACGCCATGCTGGAGATGGGACAGAGCCAGCCCTGGCCCGACGCGCTGTACGTTTTGACCGGCGAGCGCGAGATGGACGCGAGCGCGATGATGGAATACTTCGATCCACTGAAGCAGTGGCTGGATGAGAAGAATCGGGGAAAGACGGTAGGATGGAGAGACGGCAATTAGCAACTAGCAACTAGCGACTGGCTCGACTAAAGAGAACCTGGCGTGGTGCATGCGGAAGCGCCAGATTAGGGAAGGGGATCGCACATGGCCGTTAAACACCGCAACACAACTCATCGATTCACGGTAATTTTCGAAAAGGAAGACGACGGCGGCTATCACGTATTTTGTCCAACGCTGCCGGGATGCCACACGCAAAGCGAGAGCGTAGACGAGGGCCTTGCCAACATTCGGGAGGCGATTCAACTGTATGTGGAAAGCCTGGTTGAAGATGGCCTTCCGATCCCCGAGGAAGACATCTTTATCAAACCGGTTGAGATTACCGCGTGACTCCCAAGCTTCCCGTAACAACGGGTAAGGAGCTTGCACGGATTGCCCGAACGCCTTGGCTTTGAATTCCGCCGGCAAACGGGCAGTCACGCTATTTATGTCCGCGCGAGCGACAAGCGACGCGCTGTAATTCCCTTACACGCCGGAAGGAATCTTAAGCCGAAAACACTCCGAGGCATTGTGGAAGACTTAGGCATCACGATCGATGAACTCCGTGAGATGTGCTAACTGGTGGCCGATGTTCGCGTGATGTCGCCGCTCCGCGCCTCGGGTGTTTTTCCCACAGTGTCCAGCTGCGGTCCCCCGCGGGCACCAGCTTCCAATAGATGGCACGAACTATCGCTTCCGAGGCGATTTGGCGCCTCGGTTTCATTGCGGAGGGGTCTAGGTCGGAGCCTCAGCCGATCGTCGAAATTAGACCCTGTGCTCATGGAGCACAACCCGCTCCATTGAGCACGGTCGGTCGATTTTTCCCATCAGCTCAGATGTTGAAGAAAATCGGGGCCAGATCGCAGCACCAATATGACGTGGCCCGAAGCTCGTGGCTCGAAGCTCCTGGCTCGCGGCTCTCAGCTTCTTCAGCTCTGCCCCGAGATCTTCAGCCTCAAGTCTTCTGGAATGCGGTCGCGAATTTCTTCCGGCAGCTTTTCCAGACCAATCCTAGCACCGGTCATCGCGGCATCTTTCACCACCAATGGCGCAGGCGTGACCAGCGCGACCACCAGCCACAACAGCATCGACAGCAGAAATCCGCCGAGCGCGCCGATCTCGAGCCAGAAGGCGTGGCTGGGATGGAAGTATCGGATGACGCCGTAGGCGAGCAGGAAGACGACCATGGAGGCCGAGGCTAGCGCCATCAGCCCGATATCGATGCCGCGATGCAGGCGCTGGCGTGAGCGGCAGAAGGCACACTCGGCCAGATGGGCTTCGTAGTCGCCGCGCATTTCAGGGGCTATTCCGGAGATGTCGTAGCGCCACCCGGCCAGGATCTTGCCAACGACAGGGTCAGTGCATTTTGCCATCGATGAAGGTCAACGCCGCCGAGCGCGCTGGGAGGTGCACTGCAAGGCGCTTACTACAGTCGAACTGCCGCCAGCGGTTCATGCTGGGCAGCCAGCAGCAAGCGATTGTGCAACAGGTCGCGCTGTGCGCCCAAGGCACGTTCCGCCGTCATGCGCGCAATTTCGGGGTGATTATTCTGCTCCGAAAGATGCGCCAGAATGAGGAACTCAGCACCTCCATCATAGTCGGTCGTCAGGAAATTCGCGAGGGCATCATTGGACAAGTGGCCGGTGGTGCTCATGACGCGCTGTTTCACGCTCCAGGGATATGGGCCGCCGCGCAGCATCTCCAGATCGTGATTCGACTCGATCATGAGCACATGACAGCCACGCAGATGATCGCGAACACTGGCCGGCATGTAGCCGAGGTCGGTGCAGATGCCGATCTTGATGCCGTCGCTGCGGAAGGTGAAGCCGACGGGATCGATGGCATCGTGGGGGATGGTGAACGGCGTGACGGTGATGTCGCCGATCTGGAAGGCGCTGCCGGGGCGAAACGTCTCGCGGCGATCAAGGTTGACGCGATGGCCGTTGGCGTCGCGCGCGCTGCGTTGATACTCCTGATAAGTTGCGCCGGAGATGTAAACCGGGATCTTGAGTTTGCGCGCCAGTACGCGCAATCCGCCGATGTGGTCGGAGTGCTCGTGAGTAATGAGGACGGCATCCACGCCGCCGGCATCGTGGCCACTGAGCAGCAGCCGCCGCAGGATCTCGCGGCAGCACAGGCCGGCATCGACCAGCAGTCGGGTACCGGAGGTAGAGACAAGGGTGCAGTTCCCTTTGCTCCCGCTTGCCAGGACCGTTACCGATACAGCCATAAGAGCGAGCATATATGGAAAGCGGAAATGGGCGGTAGTGACTAGCCGGTTAACTGCTGTGGAAGGTTGCGCTGGAGCAAGCAACTGCGGGAAGGATGCCGGTTCGGAACAAGTTTTGCACAACAAATGTGCAGCTTGCACACAAAAATCACAGACTTGTAATTTTTGTGCTTGTGTGTTTTCCCACTTTCAGGCATCCTTTCACGCATCGAGGCACAAGCTAAATAAGCGTGCCGCTTCCAGGTTGAGACGACCAAAGGCGATGAGAGGCGATCCGGGCTCGGCGCGGTAGTCCATCAGAAGCTGAGACAGCGGTTGGCGGACTGCAAAAGCGAGCACCGTACCCGGTCCTTTTTCCGAGTGTAACCTTGGTTGCGCTGGGAATTGCCACGTGCTGGACATCTCAACCAATAAGGCAGTTTGGGCCCTGGCGTGGCTTTGTACGGACTACACTCGGGCCTCACAGGCTGCGAGCGCGTTCCTCCGAGTCCGTATCCCAAAGGCAGCGCAACTGCGCAACGCGCCGGTGTTCATCGCCATTGCTCTGGGCTGAGCGACGGAAGCGATACGAACGTCACAAGGACGTTACAGCTTGGTCTCAAACGCGGCGCGAGGTGGCTGGCCTCGCGCCGCAACGTTTTGGAAGCGGTTGTCGGTTGAGGCGCCCTTCGCTTTTCGCACCTTCGCTCCAACCATGATTGATCCTCTCACGGTGTCATCCTGAGCGAACGCGCCTGATGTTGGCGCGTGAGTCGAAGGACCCCTATTGGCGCTACGGTCCTGTCTTGCACAGCCATCAGTTTTTTTCCAGTAGAAATTCACTGAATAATTTTTCTCGAACCTGAGTCGGTATTGCCGCTCGCCGCGGTCGCTGTCTAAAGTGGAATGAGTCGCAATGGCCACCACCGATTACAGTCTGGAGCGCGGACTTCCGGTCAGCATTGAAGCTGAGCGGTCGATCCTGGGCGCGATCCTGCTCGACAACTCGCTCTACGATCAGGCGGCCGAACACATTGGCGCCGATCACTTCTCGCTCGACGCGCATCGCCGCATTTACTCGCGCATGCACGATCTGCAGGAGACCGGCCGGCCAGTCGACATGATCACGCTGGTCGAGGAGCTCGACCGGCGCAAGGAAGTGGAAGCCATCGGCGGCGTCGCGTATCTCTCGTCGCTGATCGACGGCGTTCCCGAGCGGCCTTCGATCGAGCATTACGTTCGCATCGTCAAGAACAAAGCCTTGCTGCGCGGGCTGATCAACATCGCGCAGAACGCCATCGCCGAAGCCATCGAGCACACCGACGAAGCCGAAGAGGTTCTGGGACGCGCCGAGCAGGCGATCTTCCAGCTGTCCGAAAACCGCATGGAACAGGGATTCATGGACATCCCTGGCATCATCAAAGGCTCGTTCGGATCGCTGGAGGAGCTGTATGCGCGCGGCCAGGAGATCACCGGCCTGGCGACGCACTACACCCAGCTGGACAAGCTGACCAGCGGACTGCAGCCATCGGACCTGGTGATCATCGCGGCGCGGCCATCGATGGGCAAGACCGCGTTTGCCATGAACATCGCCGAGAACGCCGCGATCCTTGACAACAAAACGGTCGGTGTCTTCTCGCTGGAAATGTCGCGCGAGGCGCTGCTGATGCGCATGCTGGCATCGTGCGCGCAAGTGGATTCGAAGAACCTGCGCCAGGGCTTTCTGACCAAGGACGACATGCGCAAGCTGACCGGCGCGATGGAACGGCTGATGAACTCGAAGATTTGGATCGACGACACGCCGGGCATCTCGGTGAGCGAGATGCGCGCCAAGGCGCGACGGCTGCGGCGGCAGGAGAAGCTCGACCTGGTAATCGTCGACTATCTGCAGCTGATGTCGGCAGTGCCGATCGGCGGCAAGCGCTTTGAGAATCGCACGCAGGAAGTGTCGGCGATTTCGCGCGGGCTGAAAGGGCTGGCGAAGGAGCTGAAGGTACCAGTAATCGCGCTCTCGCAGTTGAGTCGCGCGCCGGAGAGCCGCGGCGGCGATCATCGTCCGCAGCTGGCGGATTTGCGCGAGTCAGGATCGATCGAGCAGGACGCCGACGTGGTTGCCTTCATCTTCCGCGAAGAGGTGTACAAGAAGGACGATCCCGATCTCGAAGGCATGGCCGAGCTCATCGTTGCCAAACAGCGTAACGGCCCCACCGACACGATCAAGATGGCGTTCGTGAAGCGGTATACGCGGTTTGAGAATTTGGCGGCGGAGAGCGATTATCAGTAAAGCGGAGTAGAGGGTAATCTCCTAGAGCACCCCGCCTGTAACGTTTCATCAGATGCGCCTGGACGGTGGATCTGACCTTTTCGGAGGCATGCGGATCGCCGCCCGAGATGGTACCGGCAAACTTTGCTACGGCCGCGTGCAGTCGTTTCTGCTCCGCCTCGTCCGCATCGTGGCTGCGAACCCGCTCATCGAGCCAGTGTTTGACGATCCGATTCAGGAGCTCGGACGCCGTCAAGCCCTCCCGGCGCGCCTCGGCCTCCAGAGCTTTCCTCAATTCCGGCTTGATGCGCCAGCTGATCCTTGCTGTCATCGCCATACTTGAATCGTACTTCCGCTCGGTTATAGCGGACAAGTTGGCATCGGCGTCTAAGAGCTAAGGGAACTCAGATTAAGCTCTGTTAGAGGCCCTCAGCGGCTAAATCCGCAATGATTTGCTGAGCATACGGACGGCCTGAAAGGCCAGCTCTGCCGAGTCTTACTTCGCATTTTGCGTTGCCAACCCTGCCGCGTGTTCCCGAGTTCTCGCGGCATCGGCGCTGCGACCGGTCTTCTCATAGAGCTGGGCCAAACGTCGCCACGGTTGCGGAACGTTGGGTTGCAGGTTGGCTGCTTTCTCCTGGTAGACAGTCGCCTTCTCCAGATTTCCCAGCGCATCCCACGCCGCAGACTGTCCCTGCGCAACCTTGAATTCAAAGAAACCGTTGTCGGCCGCCTTCAACGCGCTGGGCGTCTTGCGTTCCGCGCGATCGAACGCTTTCAACGCCTGCTCGGGTTCATTCAGGCTGAGATAGAGATATCCCAGGTCGTTGAGCGTGAGATAGGGACGCGGCGAGAATTGTGCCTCGTGCTCCATCGCGTCGGCGGCGGCGAGCATTCGGCTGCGGCGAAGATAGCTGTGCGCCAGAGCGCCCCACGTGTCCGCACTCGGATCCAGCTTAATAGCAGTGCGATACTCCTGCTCGGAGTCGTCCATTCGGCCCATCGCGAACAGCAGGTCGGCGTAGTAGCGATGAAGAAACGCGGCATCCGGAGAAAATAGAGAACGCCTTCTGGTACGCGGCCAGCGCCTCCGAATTGCGTCCCAGCGCGGCCAGCGTGATGGCGGCGTTCGTCCAGGTGTTGAAGGCCTCCGCGCGAGTGCTGGCAGCTGAACTCGCCGGTACTGGCGCGGTGGCGCAGTTCACGGGGAATCGCTGGATTAACGCTTCATTCTCCGGCGCGTGGCGCACGAAAACGGCAGAGCGCTCATCAAGGTATACGGGCTGCCAGATCGGGCTGTTACACAGACCTCGCAATAGCGCGGGCTGAAGACCGTCGGCGCGGGCGAGCGCGAGAATCACGGTATTGATGTTGTAGCGGCTCGTCTCTTCCAGCCAGGCCTGCGAATCGGGCGCGCTGAACATCAGTTCGCTATGGCGCGACAGATGCGCAGGTCCGTAGAGCGTGTCGCGGCCGTCGATGTAGACGCGACGCTCGCGGGCCGAGCTTCCAGGTCAGGAAGCCGCCGGCAGCGTAGGTGTTCAGAATCTCCGGCGGTAGATTCTCGCGCTGGACGAATTCGGCGGCGCGCTCCGGGAACCACGAGCACAGTCCGGCGCCGAATACCGCTTCATCGGCGGTCGCGAAGTAGTGGCGATCGGTTACGAGATCGAAGGAGCGCAATCCTGCGACATGACGAACCCCGCAGCGGCGATACCGGCGATCAGCCGGCGCGCTTGCGGTAGTCGAATGCGCTGACCCAGCATCACCAGCGCCGGTCCCAACTCCGCTCCGCCGACTACGACTACGACGCACGCGAACACCGCACCCATGCGGACCGCCTGCACCGCCGGATACATCGCCCCGAAGAGCAAGATCGCTGACGCCCAGTGCCCGCGCCAGAGCGCGATCACCCCCGCGATCGCAGCCACGGCCAACAACAAGTAAATGGCGCCTCCGGTTTGACGCAGCAAGAGTGACCGGCCGAGCGTGACCCAGTTCAGCGGGACGGGAGCCCATTCGTTGATCCAGAGCTGCTGTTGCGCGTTGGCGCGTTGTTGCAGCATGATCTGCCGATAGATCCCCCAACCCCAGGGGTTGATCAGCGTCATCAGAAACGTGCAGACCAACCATACCCACGCACTGCGCAACCGCTGTAGCGCGGCGCGGCGTCGCTCGGGGCCGAATGCCGCTTCGAATAATTCGGCAGCGACATACGCCACCACCAACCCCAGTCCCGAGACAAAGCCGAAGTGCAGATTCACCCACGCCAGCATCAGCAGCGGCAACAGCCAGAGGCGAGCTTTGCCGCTCCGGTAGTTTTCCCACAACAGCGAAAGGAATGCCGCGAACAAGACAATGGTGAACATGTCGGCACGCGGGGTAGTGCGCGCCGCAATCAGTGGCACCGCGAGGATCGCAATCGCAGCTGCGGCAACAGAGCCCCGGCGCAACAGCAAGGCAACTGTGCCAACGCAGGCGGCCGCGCCAATCCAGGAGATGAGCGCGTAACCGCCCAGCAGGAACGCCGCGTAGAAGATGATTCCGGAGCCGATGGGATACGTCCACGGCTGTCCCTGCATGGTGTACGAAAGCACATCCGTCGTCGGGACGTGGCGGTGTTGGATCACCCAGCGCGCAGTCGCCAGCTGCCAGCCAAGATCGAAGTCCTGAACCGTTCGCAACCCGGCCAAAAATGCGTAGATGAGGGCGACCGCTGATAAGAGGAGAAACAGCCGCCGCGCGAAAGGTGATTCGCGTGCCGAAAGCTGTTGTTGCTCAGTGCTGGGAATGGCGACGGAAGGGGTCATGCCTGATTTGGGTTGAATCGTAGCATAAAAATCTAGTTGCTCTGATCGGGTAGTGCGGGCCTTCAGGCCCGCGTCTTCTGAAGCCTTTCTCTCCTACTGGCGTCGCGACTGCGATCTTCGATCGCAGTCGCGACATCGTGGTTTCGTTCTGCTGCTCTGGACGCCGGCCTGAAGGCCGGCACTACTCGACCGCTGACAGCTGCCTTCTAGTGCCGGAAGTGGCGTACGCCGGTTAACACCATCGCCAGGCCCAGCCGATTGGCGGTGTCGATCACTTCCTGATCGCGCACCGAACCGCCGGGCTGAATGATGGCCGTCGCGCCGGCCTTGGCGATTTCCTCGACTCCATCGGGAAACGGGAAGAATGCGTCGGACGCTGCGACCGAGCCCTTTGATCCCAAGCACGGATTTCATGGCTCCGATCTTCGCCGAATCGACGCGGCTCATCTGGCCCGCGCCCACGCCGGTGCTTTGCCCGTTACGCGCGTAGAGAATCGCGTTGGACTTTACGTGCTTGCAGACCTTCCAGGCAAAGAGCAGATCGCGCATCTCCTGCTCAGTCGGCTTGCGCTCGCTGACGATCTTCAGATCGGCTTCGGTGAGCGGGCGCATGTCGTTGTCCTGCAGCAGCACGCCGCCGGAGACATTCTTCAGCACCCACTTCTGCTCCATGCGGAGCAACTTCCACCAGTCGCAGATTCTTCTTCGCCGCAAAGATCTCGCGCGCCGCATCGTCAAACTTGGGCGCTGCGATCGCTTCGACGAAGAGCTTTGCCATCTCGGTCGCGGTATCGCGATCGATGGGGCGATTGACGCCGATCACTCCTCCGAAGGCCGACACCGGATCGCACTCCAGCGCGCGCTTGTAAGCTTCGACCAGCGTGGTGGCGACCGCCGTGCCGCAAGGATTGGTGTGCTTGATGATCGCGCAGACGGGCTCCTCGAACTCCTGCGCCAGGTCCCAGGCCGCTTGCAGGTCGACGATGTTGTTGTAGCTGAGTTCCTTGCCTTGCAACTGCTTGCCATTCGCAATGCCCTTGCCCGAACCATCCGAGTACAGCGCAGCTTTCTGATGCGGATTCTCTCCGTAGCGCAGATCGAGCGCCTTGCGGAGGCTGAGTCGCAACGTTTCAGGAAAACCATCGTTGCCGCCGAGTTCGAACTTTCCGTGATCGTCGGGCGCGCCAATCCGCTCCAGCGTTGACGCAATCGCCGAGTCATATGCAGCTGTCGTTGCGAAAGCCTTTTGCGCCAGCCGCCACTTGGTGGCGAGCGAGAGCGATCCGCCGCTGCTCTCCATTTCGCTGGCGATCGCGTCGTAGTCCGACGGCGAGGTAACGATGGCAACGTCCTGAAAATTCTTTGCCGCCGAGCGCACCATCGACGGGCCGCCGATATCGATGTTCTCGATGATCTCCTCGAACTCCACGCCGGGCTTCTCTGCAGTTTTCTCGAAGGCGTAGAGGTTTACCACCACCATGTCGATGGGCTGGATGCCATGTTCGGAAACAGCGGCGACGTGCTCCGGCTTGCTGCGCATGTGGAGGATGCCGCCATGAACCTTGGGATGAAGGGTCTTCACACGACCGTCCAGCATTTCGGGGAAGCCGGTGAGATCGGAGATATCACTAACCTTGATGCCGGAGTCGCGCAGCAGCTTGGCCGTGCCGCCGGTGGAGACCAGATCGACACCCATTTTTGCCAGTCTGCGCGCAAAGTCGGCCAGCCCTGTCTTGTCGGTTACGCTTAGGATTGCCCGCTGAATTCTTGCCATGAATGCCTTTCCACGTAGTCCATAAAATGCCTGAATATTCAGAATAACGCATCCCGCGACCGCCCTGTCCCGCATCTAAGTTCGACGGATGGAACAGAATCGCATTGCCATCGTGCTTGCCGATGATCACGCCGTTTTGCGCGAGTCGCTGACCGCACTGCTGCAATCGCAGCCCGACTTCGACGTGGTCGGCGGCGCCGCGAATGGCGAAGAAGCGCTACAACTGGTGCAGGAGCACAAGCCGCAGGTTCTGGTGCTGGATCTTTTCATGCCGGAGAGTGACGGCTTTGAGGTGTTGCGCACGCTGGAACGCGCGGGCAGCCGCGTGGCTTCGGTGGTGCTGACTGGATCCGAGAGTCGCGACGACTACGTCCAGGTAGTGCGACTGGGCGCGCGCGGACTGGTGTTGAAGGCAGACAATCCGCAAAAACTTTTCGCCGCCATTCGCGCGGTTGCCGATGGCGAGCTTGCATTTTCCGACGAGATTGCGCGCACCGTTCTGGACGCCATGGTCTCCAACCAGCCCACTGCCCCAAGTTCGATGACGCGCTTGTCTGAACGCGAACGTCAGATCTCCTACATGGTGGCGCGAGGGATGAAGAACCGCGACATCGCGTCGGAGCTCACCATCAGCGAAAACACCGTGAAACGGCACCTGCAGAGCATCTTCTCAAAGACGGGTTCGCGTGATCGGCTGGAGCTGGCGGTGCTGGCGCTGGGCGAGATCGACAACAAAGCGGCGTGAGGTTAGCGCCGTTCGCTATTCGCTATTCGCCAATCGCCAATCGCATAAGGACAGATCTATCCTTCTTCGGACCACCTGCGTTGAGATACAAAGGGCAATCTGCGCAGTGGACGCTGATTGCGACCGGCTAATTCCTGGTTAAGCCCAAATCCAACCCTGATGAGAATGATGGCCCTTCTGGCGAAGAGCGAACAGCGAGGAGCGAAAAGCGTGTTTTACTTTCCCGCGGTCGCTGCCATCTTCTTCACCATGGCGATAACCAGCTTGCGATCACTGTCGTTGAGATTGGGCGAATAGCGGCGAATCTGGGTGAGGAAGCGGACCTCATCTTCGGCGAGCTGCGGCTGCGCCTTGCTGCCATTGTCGCTGCTACCCTCGCTGAAGAATCTCGATAAGGGTAGATCCATGGCCGTGGCAATGCGGGCCAGCGTATCCAGCGATGGAATGGTGTGACCGTTTTCCACTCGCGACAGATAACAGCGCAGCAGGCCGGTGCGTTTTTCGATGTCACCCTGCGACATGCCTTTTTGCAAGCGGAAGTTGCGAATGGTCTCGCCGATGTTCATGGATGCTTTGCGCCCTGGAAGGAGGTGGCCATGGGGTGACTGCATAGTAACCATTGCCGACGAGACTGGCAAGTGAATTCTCGCGAGTCGATATTCACAAGCTAAGTTGGTGTGAAATCGGGGCGTCTCGCATCATCTAGAGTCGGTCGGCGTTACCGGTTGATCACCGACTATTGACCAACCAACGACAGCTCCATGTAGATCAGACCTTCCACGGCTTCCAGCGGTTCCGCCCCGACTTCGCGGAAGCCCAGCTTGCGGTAGAGCCCAACGGCCGACTGCATCAGCGATGCGTAGGAATCGAGGCGCATAGAAGAATAGCCGAGGCGACGAGCCTCATCCAGCAGCCGCTCGGCGAGTTCCCTTCCCAGCTTGCCGCCGCGAAACGCAGGTCGCACATAGAGCCGCTTCATCTCGCACGTGCCCTCCCGCGGAAAGGGACGCAGGCCAATGCAGCCGACCGGCTGACCTACGACGGTCGCGAGCAAAAGCAGGCCTTTCGGTGGAGAATATTCGCCCGGCAAGCCCGCGACTTCCTCATCGAAAGAGCGGAAACAATAATCGATCGGCAGTTGCGCGCGGTATTCGCCAAAGAGATAGCGAACCTGTTCAATCTGTTCTGGTGTTGTCGCTTCGACGATTTCAGACACATCGCACCAATCGATCCAGGATTACCTCAGCGGCTGAAGCGGAAGCGATTACGTAGCGTTCGGCACGCCTCAACAGACTGCTGAAAAAGTTGGTAATGCAAATCCCTCGCGGACTAAAGTCCGCTCGGGAGGACAAAAATAAACGGCTTATCGGCACGACTGAAGTCGTGCCCTGTTACAAACGCGCGCGCACTGAGTTTTTCAGCAGCCGGTGACGGCGAGCTCCACCCTAAAGATAAATCGCCAAGGCCGACTATCCCATCAATATGCCGCCATTCACATTCAGGACGTGACCAGTAACATAAGCCGCTTCCTCGGAAGCCAGGTATTTCACCGCGTGCGCCACGTCGAGATCGCTGCCCGCGCGTCCCAGCGGAATATTCTTGAGAATATTTTCCTTCAACTCGGCGGGAAGGACCTCGGTCATCGCCGTCTCGATGAAGCCCGGAGCAACGGCGTTGACGGTAATATTGCGCGAGCCGACCTCGCGAGCAACCGACATGGTCAAGCCGATCAGGCCCGCTTTCGACGACGAATAGTTGGCCTGGCCGGCCTGGCCGATCTGCCCGAAGATGCTGGTGATGTTGATGATCCTTCCCCAGCGTTGCTTGAGCATGGAGCTAATCGCCGCCTGGATCAGCAGGAATGGCGCGGTGAGGTTGGTCGCGATGACGTCGTCCCAGTCGGCGCGCTTCATGCGCATAACCAGCTGATCGCGCGTGATGCCGGCGTTGTTGACGAGAATGTCGATCTTGCCGAAGCGCGCGATGACGGCTTTGGCGACGACTTTGATTTCGTCTTCACTGCTGACGTCGAGTTTGAAGGCCGCCGCTTCCCCGCCCTTGCCATTGATCTCAGCGGCTAATTGATCGAGCTTCTCCTGATTGCGCGCGCACAACGCAACCTTTGCGCCCGACTCGGCCAGAACCAGCGCGACCGCGCGGCCGATGCCTTGCGATGCTCCGGTAACCAGTGCGACGCGCCCTTCCACGCCTGCCATGAGTGCCTCCTATTGGAAAGCAGGATTATAAACAGCGAGGCGCGTGTCCGACACAAGTCAGGATTTCAAGGGGTCACGTGGTTGAGGCGATCAGTGGGCGTCGGCGACCGCGACAGGACGTTCCGCGGCATCGATCTCGGCCAGTAAGGCCTGAGCCTGTTTGGCGCTGGTGCCCTTCGGCTCACGCGTCATCACTGCCTGGATTTCGTAGCGCGCGTCCTTGTAAAGCTTCATGGGAAAGAGCGCGCAGGCCTTCACCAGATGCAGACTGGCAAAGCTGTTACCGCCCAGTCGCTGAGCTTGCCGGGCAAATTGCAGCGCTTTCTGATACATGCCCTTGGAGACCGACGCCTTCGCCATCTCAAAGTAAGCCTGCCACGCGCGCGGCGAGAGCGATACGCCTCGCTCAGAAGCGCGGAACGCATCGTCGAAGCGGCCTTCATGGTTATAGACCGCTCCCAGCGCGATATAGGCGGGACTGTACGCCGGATCGACGTGGATCGCGGCTTCCAAATATTGCTGCGCTTCCTGAAGGTCCGGCTTCTGCATCTCGAGCAGGCCGCGCAGGCTCAGCGCGTCGGCAAAGTGCGGCTCGATCTGCAATGCCTGGTCAACCAGCGACTCGGCCTCGTCGTTCTTGCCTTCCGTGAAGGCGGCATAGGCCTTGCGATAGAGCTTCCTCGCGCTCTCGGGAACCAGTATGCGAGCCACGGAAATGGTCGGATCGGAGTAATAGTTTGTTGTGTCACCGGCGAAGCGCAACTCCAGGGGGCGCCGATCGGGCTGCAGGATGACATCGTCGCTCACGCGAGCATCACCGGACTCGGCCACCACTTCGTAGGTTCCCTTGGGAATGTTGTAGAGTGCAAAGGTGCCGTCAGCTTCCGTGTAGGTGGACGTTATGGGAACGGCGGTGCTGGCTTCGTCCACTTCGACGCGAATTCCGGGCAGCGGCCGGCCGTCCGGCGCTAGTACTTTACCTGCAACCGCGGCGATCACGGAGCTGGCAGATGTTGAGTTCGAATCTTGATTGATTTGCGCTCGGCTGAAGCTGGTCAGACAAAGTGCGAGGGTTAACGTTACAACAGAGGCCCGGGAAACCATGGTACCCACCTGTTCGCCAAGTTCTGCGAGGTGTAGTTCCCTTCGACCTCCCTTGCGGTTGGTCTGGAGACTGCCACGCTTGAGTGCGAGCATTTTTTCGCGTCGCACTGCAACGTGAGATGAGTCTTTGCGAAAATAGTTGGCTGACTACTTCTCGCGACGAATGAAATATTTTATCTATCGTCTGGGCAACTAAAGTTCCGACGAAACCCACATGCACAAAAACGATTCCGTTTCGATTCGACCGGCGCGCAACATTCTGGGAAGCCTGCGGGTGCCGGGAGACAAGTCGATCTCGCACCGCTACGCGATGCTGGCGGCGCTGGCGCCGGGACGCTCGCGTTTCGACAATTTCGCGCCGGGCGCGGATTGCGCCAGCACGCTGGGATGTGTGCGGGAGCTTGGCTGCACGGTCGAGCGCGATGAGAGCGGCGTTGTGACGATTGATGGACTGGGCACGCAGCTACAGGCGCCGAGCAAGCCACTGGATTGCGGCAACTCCGGTTCGACGATGCGGATGCTGTCGGGCATTCTGGCGGCGCAGCCGTTCACCAGCGAGTTGATTGGAGATGAGTCGCTGTCACGCCGGCCGATGAAGCGGATCATCGAGCCATTGACGCAGATGGGCGCGAAGATCGGTGCAACAAATGGTGACCGGGCGCCACTGCGCATTGATGGCGGAAAGCTGCACGGCATCGAATATCGACCGGCAGTAGCGAGCGCGCAGGTGAAGACCTCTGTGCTGTTTGCCGGACTACTTGCCGAGGGCAAGACAACGGTGCATGAGCCTGCGCGCACGCGGGATCATGGAGAGTTGGCTCTGCGGGCGTTCGGAGCCGAGGTAGAGCGGACACAGCATGCAGCATCGATTCAAGGCGGGCAAACACTGAAACCACTCGAAGCGTTTGTACCCGGCGACATTTCTTCGGCGGCGTTTTTTCTGTGTGCGGCTGCGATTTTTCCGGAATCGAATCTCGTCATCGATGGCGTGCTGCTGAATCCAACTCGTTCAGCGTTGCTCGATGTGCTGACCGCGATTGGCAGCCGCATCTCGATGGTGCGAGTGGAGGAGAGTCACGGCGAGCTGGTAGGGACAATCGCCCTGATCCCGGGCCAAGGACGGCATGTGACGATTGAAGGTGCTTTGGCGGCGCTGCTGATTGACGAACTGCCGGTGCTGGCGGCGATTGCTCCGTTTACCGCCGGAGGGTTGGAGGTTCGCGATGCGGGCGAGCTGCGCGTGAAGGAATCTGACCGGCTCAGCGCGGTGACACGCAATCTTCAAGCGATGGGCGCGCAGGTGGAGCAGACGGAGAACGGATGGCGCATTCCCGGCGGACAGCGGCTGCACGGCGCGGAGATCGAAAGCTACGACGATCATCGCATCGCGATGGCGTTCGCGATTGCAGCACTGCGGGCCGATGGCGATAGCGTTATTCGCAACGCCGAGTGCGTCAAGATTTCGTATCCGGGATTCTTCGAGGATTTGGAGAGGCTGGTGGAGCGGTGAATGCGGTCTCCCCAAGCCGGATCAGGCAGATTCCGTCGTGCTGAAGTCCCCTGAGACAAAAATGGGCTTCAGCCGCGCGACTAACAGACGGGTGACGAAGCGCGCTCGGTATGGTTTTTCAGCAACCTAAGGCCGACTCGATCAAGAAATATCATGCGAGCTGCTTGGCGGCTAGACCGGCTCTGATTCTCTACTCCGTCACCTCATATTCGCCTCTCGCTCGACCTCCGAAATCTGGATGGGGGCGATGCCGGCCTTCTGCAAGGCTTCATTCAGCTTTGCCAGTTGCGCCTTCTTCAGCTGGGTCCACTGATCGATGCTGGCGCTGGCCGCTTTGCTGGATTCGCGATAGAGTTCCATCGCCTGCGACGGTATGGTGCGATCTCCGCCTTCGACGACGCGCAGGGCTGCTCCTAATCCGGTGCTGGCGGATTCGAGACCCGCGATCACACTGGGAGGTTGCGGCTTCTCCGGCCGCTCGATGTTCTTGATCAGTGAATTGACCTCGGTCACTTGAGCAAGCAGTTCGCCATGGTGCTTCAGGCTCTGGGTTTCAATCTCGGTCAGATGCTTCTTGACCGCAGCGATTTCGGTCAGCGCTTTGCGGCTGGCTCGCACTTCGGCGAAGATCTGCAGCCCGACGCGCAGCTGATCATTGAGCTCGGCGGATGTAATTTGCGAGCGCGGATCCATCTCCACCTTCAACGGCTGGGTTGAGGCTTGCGCCGTCGACGGTGAGCTTCAGCTGATACGTCCCGGGGATGGCGCGCGGACCGCGCGGCGCCATGAATCCCTCTTCCTCTTCGGTTTCAGGATTTGAACCGGAGCTTCCCCAGCGCAGGTCCCAAACGAAGCGATGCGCGCCGGCGGTGTTCTCCAACACGACCGGCTTGGGAATCCAGCGCTCGGCAATCGGCATTGGCGGATGAGGCTGCTCTTTGTGCGGTCCGGCTACGTATCGACGCACGAGCTTGCCGCTCGAATCGGAGATCTCTAGCGTCAGAGATTTCGCGGCGTTCGGCAGGTAGTAGTCGATGATCGCGCCATCGGGAGGGTTCTTCGCGGTCGGCTCTTCCGGCGGAAGCGGCGTGCCGAGGAAGACATCGTTGTCGACGCGAACGGCGGTCGTGGGCTTATAGAGTCGTGCGCCCTGAGTTGCAGTCGTGATCTGACGCAGCGGCGTGATGTCATCCAGAATCCAGAACGAGCGTCCGTAGGTGGCGATGATGAGATCGTCGCCATGAATGGTGATGTCGCGCACGGACGTGACCGGCAGATTCAACTGCAGCGGCTGCCAGTGATCGCCATCGTCGAACGAAATGTAGATCCCAAGCTCGGTGCCGGCGAAGAGCAGTCCCTTGTTCTGCGTGTCTTCGCGAATTGCGTTGACGTAGGAGTTGGCTGCGATGCCGGTGACGATGGGTTGCCAGGTCTTGCCATAGTCGCGCGTGCGATAGATGTAGGGCTTCTGGTCGTCGAGGCGATGACGATCGACGGCGACATAGGCGACCGCGGGATCGAAGCGCGAGGCTTCGATCATGGCGATCTTGCTCCACTCGCTAACACCGGGAGGCGTGACGTCCTGCCAGTTCTTGCCGCCGTCGCGCGTGAGATGCAGCAGACCGGTGTCGCTGCCCGCCCAGATTTCGTCGGCCTTCAGGGGCGAGGGCGCGATGCTGAAGATGACGCCGAAGCCGCGTTGCTTGGCGTTCTGCACGGTAGCCGGTCCAGACTCCCGTTCGATTGCGGCGTTCGGCTCGGCGCCGGTGAGATCGGGGCTGATCTCGTTCCAATGCAAGCCGCCGTCGGTCGTCTTCATCACGTACTGCGTGCCGAGATAGAGCGAGTTCTTCTCGATGGGCGAGAGCACCAGCACCGGCGTCCAGGGATCGCGATATTTGCGCAGGTTGATTTCGCTGCCGAAGTTGGGCATCGGCCAGGGCGTGATGTCCTGGCTGAGCGAGGTGCGCATGTCGAAGCGCACAACACTGCCATACACACCGCTGGCATAAAGAATGTTGGGATCGCTGGGATCGGGCGCGAGCCAGCCACTCTCGCCGCCGCCGACCATAAACCAGTCGCGGCCGGTGATCATGCCGTGATCGGTGCGATTGGGCACGCCGAGCGAGCCGGTGTCCTGCTGCGCGCCGTAGACGTGGTAGGGAAATTGATTGTCGGTGACGACGTGATAGAACTGCGCGGTCGGCTGGTTGTACCACGTGGACCACGTCTGGCCGCGATTGACGCTGATGGTCGTTCCCTGATCGGTGCCGAGGATGAGGTGCGACGGAATCTTTGGGATCGACCCAGAGCTGATGGTAGTCATCGCCGCCGGGCGCGCCGCGCACGATCGAGATGGTCTTGCCGCCGTCTTCCGACCTGTAGAGCGCGACGTTGGGCATGTAGACGACGTCGGGATTGTTGGGATCGATAGTGATGCCCATGAAGTACCAGGCGCGGCTGGTTATGCGCGAGTCGCTATTGGCGAGCGTCCAGGTGTTGCCGCCATCGTTGGAGCGGTAGAGGCCCGACTTCTTGCCCACGTCGAGCAGTGCGTAGACGCGCTTGCCGTCAGGCGACACGGCAACACCGACGCGGCCCCAATCGCCTTCAGGAAGGCCGTTGCCGGTGAGTTGCGTCCAGGTCGCGCCGCTGTCGGTCGAGCGATAGATGCCGCCGCCGGGACCGTTGATGGGAGGGTACGTGCTCCACGGCGGACGATGAGCATTCCACGTTCCGGCGAAGAGGATGTTCGGGCTGGCGATGGCGATGGCAAGATCGGAGACGCCGATGTTCGGGCCTTTGTCGAGGACGTGCGTCCAGGTGGTGCCGCCGTCGGTTGACTTGAAGACGCCGCGCTCCGCATTGGGACCGTAGGCGTGACCGAGAGCGCCGACGTAAACGATGTCAGGATTTTTCGGATCGACGACGATACGGCTGATCTGGCGCGAATCGCGCAGGCCGATGTTCTTCCACGTCTGACCGCCGTCGGTGGATTTGTAGACGCCGTCGCCGGAACTAAGCGCGGAGCGGATGTCGGACTCGCCGCTGCCGGCGTAGAGAACGTTCGCGTTCGAGGGCGCGACTGCGACCGCGCCGATCGAGGCGATGGGTTGGCCGTCGAAGATGGGCGTCCAGGTGACGCCGGCATCGGCGGTCTTCCACACACCGCCGTCAACCGCGCCGAAGTAGAAGACGCTTCCACCGCCGGTCACGCCGGTGACGGAAGCCACACGGCCACCGCGAAATGGGCCGATGAGTCGCCACTGCAGTCCGCTCAACAATGCTGGAGGGACGGTCTGGGCGACAGCGAGAATGTTCAGAAAAAGCGCAGCGAAAATAACAACGACAGACGAACAACTACGTCTTACGCGATGGCTCAAATCGGAGATCCTCTACCCTGCAAAAATCGGTGCGAATAGATTACATTACATTGTCGCCTTGCGGCATGAGCCGACGAGCTATCCGGCCTTCGCTGCAAGCGATCCATCTGCGAAAAACAACAGGTGATTGATTGATGTTGAAGAAGCAAGTCTTGATTGCGCTCAGCTTGGCAATTCTCGTTGTCACGAACCTCACCCTCCAGCTCCCCGCACAACAGCTCGACACTTCGATCCTGAAGGAGATGAAGTGGCGTAATGTCGGGCCGTTTCGCGGCGGGCGGACGCGCGCGGTGTGCGGCGTTCCCAGCCAGCCGAATGTTTTCTACATCGGCGTGGTGAATGGTGGAGTGTGGAAGACGACCGACTACGGCCGCACCTGGCAGCCTTTGTTTGATCAGCAGCCGACCGGATCGATTGGCGCGGTTGCGGTTGCGCCGTCGGATCCGAACATTGTTTATGTCGGCAGCGGCGAAGGTCTGCACCGGCCCGATCTCTCGGTGGGCGATGGAATCTACAAGTCGACCGATGCGGGCACGACCTGGACGCATCTGGGACTGCGCGATGGACAGCAGATTCCGAAGATCGCGGTCGACCCGAAGAATCCTAATCGGCTGTTTGTAGCCGTGGCCGGACATCCCTATGGTCCGAATCCTGAGCGCGGAATTTATCGCTCGACCGACGGCGGGCAGACGTTCGAGAAGGCTCTCTACAAAGACGAGAACATCGGCGGCAACGATGTGGAGATCGATCCCTCCGATCCCAAAGTGGTCTATGCCACATTGTGGGAGGCGCGTGAAGGACCGTGGGAGAACGGCGAGTTCAGCGGCGCGGGCGGGGGGATCTTCAAGTCGACCGATGGCGGCAAAGAGTGGAAGCAGCTTGCCGGTGGATTGCCGACCGGCATTGTGCAAGCTTATGTGACGATCTCGCGCAGCAACCACAAGCGGCTGTTGGCGGTGGTCGCGACGAAAGCTGGAGCTGAGCTGTATCGCTCGGAAGACGCCGGCGCGACGTGGGCGACGGTCACGACCGATTCGCGTGAGAAGAATCGCATCGGCGGCGGAGACCTGCCCGTTCCCGCGATTGATCCGAAAAATCCCGACGTGATTTACATCACCAGCACCGTGACGTGGAAGTCAACGGATGGCGGCAAAACGTGGACGGGATTCCGCGGCGCGCCGGGCGGCGACGACTACCAGAACATCTGGATCAATCCCAACGATCCCAGCATTATTGCGCTGGCCAGCGATCAGGGCGCGATCATCAGCGTGAACGGCGGGCAGACATGGAGCTCGTGGTACAACCAGCCGACGGCGCAGCTGTATCACGTCAACGCCGACAATGCGTTTCCTTATCGGCTGTGCAGCGGGCAGCAGGAGAGCGGATCGGTGTGCATCGCCAGCCGCGGCAACGACGGCGAGATCACGTTTCGCGATTGGCATCCCGTGGGCGCGGAGGAATATGGCTATGTGGTGCCCGATCCGGTCGATCCGGACATCGTCGTCGGCGGCAAGCTGACGCGCTACGATCGCCGCACCGCGCAGGCGCAGAACATCCTGCCGGTACCGTTGGGCTCGCCGGATTTCCGCGTAATCCGCACTGAGCCGATTGCCTTCTCGCCGTACGACACGCAGCTGATGTACTTCGCGGCCAACACGCTGTGGGCGACGTCCGACGGCGGGAAAAGCTGGAAGCAGGTCAGCCCTGACCTGACGCGCAAGACCTTCGACATTCCGGCGTCGGTCGGCATCTATCGCTCCGAACCGACGGCCCAACCCAAACAGCGCGGCGTCATCTATGCGCTGGCACTTTCCATGGTCGATCCGAAACTCATGTGGGCGGGAACCGACGACGGGCTGATCTGGGTCACTACGGACGGCGGCGCGAACTGGAACAACGTCACGCCACCGCAGCTTTCGGCTTGGCAGAAAGTTTCGGTGATCGAGGCGAGCCACACCGACCCGAAGACCGCATATGCCGCGGTCAATACGTTGCGACTGGATGATCTGCATCCGCACATCTATCGCACGCGCGATGGCGGGAAGAGCTGGACCGAAATTATCAGCGGCATTCCGGCGGACGAGAATGTGAACTCAGTGCGCGAGGACACCCGACGCATCGGGCTGCTGTTTGCCGGAACGGAGCGCGCGGTTTATGTCTCGTTCGACGACGGCGGTCACTGGCAGTCGCTGCGGCTGAATATGCCGGCGACATCGATTCGCGACTTGTTGATCAAGGACGACGATCTGGCCGTGGCGACGCACGGGCGCGGCTTCTGGATTCTGGACGACATCGCGGCTCTGCGCCAGCTGGATGAGCGAGTGTTGGAACAGCGGGCGTTTCTGTTTGCTTCCGAGCCGGCGCTGCGCATTCATTGGAACAGCAACAGCGACACGCCGCTGCCGCCGGACACCCCGGCGGGACAGAATCCGCCGGACGGCGCGATCGTCGATTACTACCTGAAGACGCCGGCGACCGGGCCGATAACGCTGGAGATTATGACCAGCAAAGGTGCGCTGCAGCGGAAGATCTCCAGCGCCGACCCGGTGCCACCTCCCGATCCCGAGCTGGCAATTCCGGCGTATTGGGTGCGGCCGCCACAGCAGTTGTCGACGGAGGCGGGATTCCATCGCTACGTCATGGACCTGCATTGGGCGCCGGTGGCGGGCATCAAGCCGGAGTATCCGATTTCCGCCGTGCCGGGAAACACACCGCCGCAGGCAACGTCGCCGTGGATCATGCCCGGATATTACAGCCTGATCTTGAAGGTGGACGGGCGGAAGTATGGTGTGCCCTTCAGGATCGAGATGGATCCGCGAGTGAAGACGTCGCTGGAGGATTTGCAGAAGCAGTTTGATGCGTCGTGGACGGTGTATCAGGACCTGCTGGCGCTGCAGCCGGTGGTGGAAAAGGCGGATGCGGCTCGGGCGCAGTTGAAGCAGATGCGCGCTAAGGCGAGCGGAGCTGAGGCGACAAAGCTCGACGAGCTGAGCAAGAAACTGGATGCCGTTGCAGGCGGCCAGCGCAGATTTAGACGCGGCCCGCACACCGAGAGCCTAACGGGGACGCGCGATTCTCTGCTGCAATTGCTGACCATGCTGCAGGAGGTGGATGCCGCGCCAACCACGCAGGCAGCAGCAGCGGTGCCGAAGCTGCACGAGACGACGACTACTGTGATCGAAAATTGGAAGGAGTTTGAAACGGGGGAATTGGGAAAAATCGGTGGCCAGTAGTCGGGAACTAGTAGCCCGTTGTCAGTTGTCGGTTGTCAGTCGCCAGTGATTAGTCGGCCTATTCCAAGAGCGTATCGCCAGAGGTCTAAAGCCGATTCTTCCACCGGACTTGAGCGGCTCCGCCGAAAAGTGTGTCGTCATTGTGCCGCCCCAGCGCGCTTATGACCGTTAGCTGAACTCCGGCCGGGCGGGATGGTCGACGATTATGACGCGGCCATCGGTGAGCGCTTTCACCGAGTGCGGAACTCCGGATGGAACGACGGCCACTAATCCGGGCCGCACGATCTGGGCAACCCCGTCAATGGTGACCTCGAGTTCGCCCTCAATCACTTCGTAGACCTCCTCCTCAGGATGAAAGTGCTCGTGAATAGTCGCGCCGCGCACGAAGTCGTAATGGGCGAAGGTCATGTTGGGCGAGTGGAAGTAGCGGCCGTGCCAACCGGGAAGCCGCTCGGTCACACGAAGTGAAGTGACATCCACAAACGGCATGGGAACGCTCCTTCGCGGATGGTAGCATTGGCGCGGGTTAGCGTCCAAGAGAAGGTCGAGAACTCTTCGGCACGCTCTGAGGCTGGCCGAAAAAGTCGGAAAGCAGATCCCTCGTCGGGCTAAAGCCCTCCTCGTGATGACAAGGGATTAAAGGAAGGCGTGGGAGGCTGGCTTGAAGGCAAGCTCACCTGGGCAGAGTTACCGAGGCGATTCAAACCTCAAGCTCCGGGCTCACGCTCGCGGCCCAAAGCTCGCGGCTCGGAGCTAGTTGCTAGTTGCCCGCAGATTTCGCGGCGCGCTTCTTGCGCTGGGTGGGATGGACGAACCAGGCGATGCCGATGCTCAGGATGTAGAGGACGATCATGGGCGCGGCGAAGATGCACATGTTCATGATGTCGGTGGTGGGCGTGATGATGGCGGCGATGATGAAGATCACCAGGATGGCGTAACGGAAGTTGCGCCACATCCAGCCGGCACTGAGAATGCCCATCAGCGCAAGGAAGAAGACCAGGATCGGCATCTCGAAGACGATGCCCAGGCCGGCGATGATGGTCAGAAAGAGATTGGTGTACTCCTGCACCGTGATCATCGGCGTGAACTGCCCGCTGAAGCTGATGAGGAAGTCCAGCGCCGCCGGATAAACCAGCCTGTAGCCGAAGTAACCGCCGGCGAGAAAGAGCCCGACCGTCGAGAACATGAAAGGCAGAACGTAACGCCGTTCATTGCGATACAGTCCCGGCGCGATGAAGGCCCAGACCTGATAGAGCACGAACGGCGAGGCCACGAAGATCCCTGCCATGAAAGAAATCTTCAGGTACATGTTGAAGGGATCGGTGGGATTCAGGTAGACCAGCTTCTGGTCGAGATGGTGATTGGCCAGCGCCGTGGTGATGGGCTTCTGCATGAAGGTGAAGATCTGCTCGTGAAACCACCAGCAGACAGCGAAGCCGCCCACAATGTAGAGGGCACTGAAGACGATGCGGCGGCGGAGTTCCTCGAGATGCTCGAGGAAGCTCATGCCGGTCATCTCTTCCGAGGCGCGTTGCTGGGCGGTTTCGAGGACGGGGCTGGGCATGTTAGCTGTGATTGGCTGAGTTAGCAGATGCGGAAGGCGGCTCCACGGGTTCAGGCGGAATGCGCTGGTGGGCCGTGTCGGGGTCGGGGGTCGCGACTGAGACCAGCTCCTGCCGGGTGCGGCTGACGGTGTCGGCGAGCGGGCGCATCAGGCGCTCCCATGGCTCCTCCGGCGGCAAGACTTTGGGATCTTCCTGCTGCTTTTTGGCGCGCTCCTGCAGCTCGATGTTGAGCATCTCGGCTTCGATCTGGTGCTTGAATTCGTTGCTGGTACGCTTGAACTCGGCAAGGAATTTGCCCAGCTGGCGGGCCGAGCTCGGGCAGCTTCTTCGGCCCCACGACGACCAGGGCCAGAAGGAAGATGAAGATCATCTCCGGCATGCCGAGATTCATAGCATCATGATAACTGCGGGATTAGCAGTCAGCAATCAGCAGTCAGCAGTCAGCAATCAGCAGTCAGCAATCAGCGATCAGCAATCAGCGATTAGCGAATAAGCTTGCGGCAATCATTACTTAAAGCAGTCAACTCCGGTCCAGAATCTCCCCTTTGGAATCCCAGGAGTGAAACCACCCAAGAACTTGTCGATTGCTCGCTGTGCTGAGCTGACTGCTGACTGCTGACTGCTGATTGCTAAATGCCAATTGCTAAATGCTAATTGCTAATTGCTAATGACTGCTCTTATAATCCGCCCGTCCCGCTAAGTAAGGAGAAAGCGACGTGCGCGGCGTGCCTCGCTGGTTCGCGGTGGTGGCTGTGCTGGTAGTTGTTGCGGTGGTGTGCGCCTTCACCGTGCATCGCGCGCTGGCTCCTGCTGTTCTGGTCGCGCAGCTCTCCGAGACCGCAATTCCCGCCGACGGCTTCTCCTCCGCCGAGCTGACCATTCATTCGCCCAACGGCCGCGACTTGCGCGGGTTGCAGATTGAGGTCGAGACGCCGCACGAAGTTGTCGTCGAGTCGCTGAGCGTCGTTGGCGGCTCGGTCACAGCGTCGCTGCGATCGGGCGTGAATCCCGGCGATGCCAAGCTGCGAATCGTGGCTCCGGGATTCTCGCAGCAGGAGATCGCACTAAAGACAACACCGGATGATGCGGATGTTGTCGGCGACGGAACGCCCGACTTCTTGCGGCTGCATGATCCTGCCGATCGGCTGGCCTTCCGACGCTGGTTCACCTTGCTGGCCGAGTCGCAATACTATCGCGGCAAGCCGCTGCCGGAGATTGACGACTGCGCCGCGCTGCTGCGCTTTGCCTATCGCGAGGCTCTGCGCGAGCACGATGCGAACTGGTCGCATGCGATGGCGTTGCCCGCTCCGGCTGCGTCCGGCGATGTGCAGCAGTATCAGTATCCGTTCACGCCGCTGGGGGCGGAGCTGTTTCGTGTGCGCGACGGGCGATTTGCAGCGGGCGATCTTCGCGACGGTGGGTTCGCGCAGTTCGCTGATGCAGAAACCTTGTGGCGGCACAACACCTTCGCGGTTGGACGCAACGTCTCGCACGCGCGTCCCGGCGATTTGATCTTCTTCCGCCAGGACCCTGGCGAGCGAATGCCCTTCCACGCGATGATCTATCTCGGCCGCAGCCAGGTTGAACCGGGCAGCGAACAGTTCGTCGTGTACCACACCGGACCGGATGGCAAATCGCCCGGCCAGATCAAGCGGCTGTCGATTGCCGAGCTGTTGAACTATCCCGACGCGCGCTGGCGGCCGGTCGCGTCGAATCCCGCGTTCCTCGGCGTCTATCGCTGGAACATTCTGCGAGGCGGCGAATGACGACGAGAGGCTGCGATCGAGTGACGCTTCAACCTTGGGTGCCCCATTCTGGCCGTGTTTTGGCCAGGGTGGGGCAAACGACGCGGACGGGCAGAAGGTGTGGTTTCGACGAACTGCCCCGCCCTAGCCAAACGATGGCTAGAACGGGGCACCCGGGTGAATCTGCGGTCCGAGGTGTCCTCACTCGCTGTCTCGTCCTCGTTTTGCTTCTAACTCAGCTACTGACTCTCCCGCTCCTCGCCCAGGACACCGACACCGAATCCTGGTTCTCGCTCACCAGCCAGAAGACCTTCCTTCCCGGCGAGAAGCCGGAGATCGCCGTCAACGCGCACAACGTGAAGGAACTCGAGTTCCGCGTCTATCGGGTGAACAACCCGGTGAAGTTCTTCAGCCAGATGCAGGAGCTGCACAACTTCGGCGGCCAAGGTCCGAAGATGCCGAAGCAGTCGCACTCGTGGCTGGAGAAATTTCACGCATGGAAGCATCGCATCTGGGCGTGGATTCGCGACTTCATCCGCGCGCAATTCTCCGAAGACTCGCGCCACACCATTCGCCTGTGGCAAATGGGCGAAGGCGAGCAGCCCAAGGGACCGAAGGTCGAAGGCTTCGCGCAGATCCCGGTGCTGAATCAACAGCAAGTTGTCTCGGTGTGGAAGTGGACGGTGCCTGCGCACGAGCAATACGAGAGTGTCACGACGACCGTTCCGGTCAGCGACAAAGGCGTCTACCTGGTTGAGGCCACCGACGGCAAACTGCGCGCCTACACCATCGTCATCATTACCGACATCGCCGTCATCACGAAGGCTGGAACCGGCCGCCTGATGAGCTTCGTGGTCGATCGCCGCAGCGGCGATCCCATCGCCGGTATCCCGGTCAAGGTCTGGGTCGATCAGAAGGAAGTCGCGTCGAAGCCGACCGATCAGCAAGGCCTGGTCGACGCGGCCATCACCGCAGCCAAGCCGGAGAACGTCGCAGTGCTGGCGGTCAACGCCGAGCAGTTTGCCATCAACACGCCGGGCGCGTGGAATCTGGGCAGCGATCCCAATCGCACGATGAAGGGTTACACGTACACCGATCGTCCGGTGTATCGTCCCGGCGACACGGTGCACTTCAAGACCATCGTGCGCGCGCAGACCGCCAGCGGCTACAACATCCCGCAAGGGCAGGAGCTGAGCCTGCAGATGCGCGATCCGCAGACCTACGACGTGATGTGGACGCAGACGGTGAAGCTCTCCGACATGGGCACGGCGTACTGGAACTACGCGATCCCCGCCGATGCCAAGCTTGGCTCGTACTCCCTCTCCATGCAGCTGGGCGACAGCTACGTCGACGGCACCAGCTTCGCGGTCGAGGATTACAAGAAGCCGGAGTACTCGGTGAAGGTCGACCGCGCAGACGCCGCGCGTGCTCAGGGCCAGCCAATCAAGGCGACCATTGACGCGCGCTATTACTTCGGCGAGCCGGTCGCGAATGCCAAGGTGAAGTGGGTGGTGCACACGTCGCCGTATTGGCCGATGGGACGCAGCGAAGACGAGGATCAGGCGCAGGACAACGGTGGTGAGGGCGGAGGCGGCGACGAAAACGCCGATAGCGACGACAACGATTACGGCGGCGATCAGGAGCAGGAAACCAGCGGCACGCTCGACGCCGACGGCAAACTGCAGATCACGATTCCGACGCGCGTCGACAGCAAGCATCAGGACCTGGTCTATCGCATCGAAGCGCGTGTCACCGACGCTGGCAATCGCGAGATCTCCGGGCACGGCTTCGCGCTGGCAACCTACGGCAGCTTCTATCTGACCGCCGAGCCGAACTCCTACGTCTACGGCAAGGGCGACACCGCGACCATCGCCGTTACCGCGCAGAACTACGACAAGAAGCCGGTGCAGACTTCCTTCCGCGTAGAGATGAATCGCTGGGATTGGCGCAAAGGCGCTGGGCCGACGATTACGACGACGCAAGGCCAGACCGACGCCAGCGGCAAAGCGCAGGTCAAGCTGACGATTCCCGACTCCGGCGAGTTCCGCGTGCTGGTCACCGCGACCACGCCAGAGAAGCGCGATGTTCAGGCAGACGCCTATCTATGGGCGCCGGGCGGCGGCTCGTGGCTGAGCGGCACCGAGCAGGAGCGCGTGCAGATCGTCGCCGACAAGAAGAGCTATCAGCCGGGCGACACTGCGCATGTGCTGATCGTCACCGGCAAAGAGCCGGCGTCGGTGCTGGTGACCGCCGAAGGCAACGGCCTCTACACCGGACAAGTCATCAAGAGCAACGGCGGCAGCGTCGCGGTCGATGTTCCGATCCGGCCGGAGTACGCGCCGAACTTCTATGTCGGCGCAGTCTTCATTCGCGGCAACAAGTTTTACGAAGGATCGAAGAGCCTCAGCGTGCCGCCGACGCAACATCAGCTCAACGTGCAGCTGGTGCCGTCGAAGCCGCAGTATCAGCCGGGCGAAGCCGCCAGCTACACCATCAAGGCGAGCGACTCCAGCGGCAAGCCGGTGGTCGCCGAGTTCAGCCTCGGCGTGGTCGATGAAGCCATCTACGCCATCAAGCCGGAGACCGTCGGCACCATCCTGAACGCCTTCTACGGCAAGGTGTATTCGCAGGTCTCGACCGAGAGCTCGCTCAGCTACTACTTCAGCGGGCAAGCCGGACATCGCAAGATGCAACTTGCCGCGGTGCGCCGGTCGAAGTCGCTGGCGCAACTGAAGCCCGGGCGACTGGTGCAGCCGAAGATTCGCAAGGCCTTCCCCGATACCGCATTCTGGGTCGCCGACGTTCGCACCGCCGGCAACGGTCAGGCGACGGTGAAGTTCGATTATCCCGACGCGATTACGTCGTGGCGCGCCACCACGCGCGGCGTCACCCAGGACACCAAGGTCGGCAGCGCGGTCGAGAACACCATCGTGCGCAAGAACATCATGGTGCGGCTGGTGGTGCCGCGCTTCTTCCGCCGCGGCGACGAGATCACGCTTTCGACCATCGTGCAAAACTATCTGCCGACCGATAAGGTCGCGCAGGTGTCGATGCAGTTCGACGGGCTGCAAGTGCTCGACGGTTCGCAGCAGAACATTAACGTCCCGACGCGCGGGCTGGTGAAGGTCGACTATCGCGTGCGCGTGCTCGATGTCGATTCGGCCAAGGTGCTGGGCAAAGCGCTAACCGATGTCGAGAGCGATGCGATGGAACTCACGCTGCCGGTCGTGCCGTTCGGCGTGAAGCTGGCGATGTCGAAGTCGGGCTCGTTTGCGGGCTGGCGGCGATATGTCGCAATTCATTACCTTCCCTGATGGCATCGAAGCCGGGGACGCGCAAGCTCACCATCAGCGTGATGCCGTCGATTGCGGGATCGGTCTTCGCGGCGCTCGACTATCTCACCTCGTATCCCTACGGCTGCACCGAGCAGACCATGTCGAGCTTCCTGCCCGATGTACTGGTCGCCGACGCGCTCAAGAAGCTGGGCGTGAAGTCGAACATCGATCCCACGACGCTGAACAAGCAGGTGCAGGCCGGGCTCGACCGCCTCTACAACTATCAGCACGACGACGGCGGATGGGGCTGGTGGCAGACCGACGACAGCCATCCCTTCATGACCGCGTATGTCCTCGCCGGATTGAGTCAGGCGAAGGCTGCGGGCTTCGACGTGAAGCAGGATGCGATCGACAAGGGCCGCGCCTGGCTGCTGCCGGAGTTCAACAAGTCGACGAAAGTCCGTACCGATCTGCGCGCCTACATGGCGTACGCGCTGGTGCTCAGCGGCAGCGACAGCAACGCTCAGATCATCGATTCGGTGTGGCAGCAGCGCTCGACGCTCACCGCTTATGGCAAAGCTACGCTGGGTCTGGCGATGCTGGCGGTCAATGACAGCCGCGCAAAAGATCTGACGACGCAACTCGAAGGCGAAGCCAAGCAGGACGATTCGCAAGCGTGGTGGCCGAGCGATCAGAACTACCTGATGGACTATGCCGGCGACACCACGCCGCAGTCGACGGCGTATGCCTTGAAGCTCATCAACCACACCGACCCGACCAGCCCGCTGATTCCGAAAGCGGCAGTCTATCTCGTCAGCCATCGCAGCGACGCCTTTTACTGGGATTCGACTGAGCAGACCGCGATGGTCGTCTACGGCCTCACCGATTATCTGGAGCGCACGCAGGAGCTGAAGCCGAACTACAGTCGTCGAGATTGAAGTGAACGGCAAGAGTGTTGCTCACGAAGAAGTTCACCGCGGACGATGCGCTTGCGCCCGCGACAACGGTCACGCTGAACGAATCGCAACTACGCGCAAGGCGAGAATCAGGTGCGCATCGTGAAGAAGGGCGACGGGCGGCTCTATTGGTCGACGCGCGGCGAGTACTACTCGAACGAGAAGAAGGTCGTGAATGCCGGTACCTTCCAGCTGAGCACGGCGCGCCAGTATTACAAGCTGACCTCGATGCAGAAGAACGGGAAGATCGTCTACCACCTCGATCCGCTCTCCGGGCCGGTGCAGGTGGGCGACACGCTGGCGGTGCGCATCACCGTCGGCGGCAATGCTTGGAGCTACCTGATGATCGAGGACCCGATTCCGTCGGGCACGGAATCGATTGCGCGCGACGATCTGTATGCGCTCGACGAGCAGCCGACATGGTGGGGACGCTGGTTCAGCGACCGCGAACTGCGCGACGATCGCACCACGTTCTTCAACCTGTACTTCCCGCAGGGGCAGCATGAGTACGTGTACCTGCTGAAGGTGGTGAATCCCGGCGTCTTCCGGGTGAGCCCGACCAGCGTGCAGCCCATGTATCAGCCGGAGTATCTCTCGACCAGCGATGCCATCACGGTGACGGTGAAATGAACGCGAAGCACAAAGGCGCGGCGAAGTTGTGGCTGCTGAACATTGTCGGCAATGCCGCGCTGGTGGCGTGTTTCTACTTCTGGCTGCTGTTGCCGGATGCGCACGGCTGGCAAGTGGCAGCGTCAGGACTGCTGGCGCTGGTGGTCATCTTCTTCGGAGTGTGGCTGCGCGCGGGATCGTTCGCCTACTTCCGGGTTGGAGAATTCCGCGAGCATGCGGCGGTGTGGCACGCGTTTCGTCATGCGCTGCGACACATCATCGCGCTGGTGTTGTGGGTGATTCCGTTGGCAGTCGTCGAATGGTGCCTGATCTCGCTGCGGATTTACGTGCCGCAATTCGGGGTGTGGTTCTGGCAGAAATCGCCGGCTGCACTTCGGACTCGGCAGCCCGCGCCAGGTCTATCGCGTCAGCGACTGGCTGCTGTGGTTCGTGATCTGGCTGCTGCCATTCATTTGGCTGCCGGTCGGGAGCACGGTCGCCGCCGCGGGACTCAAGGCCAAGCGCATGTGGCGTTCACTGCGCCTATTGAAGCGGCCCGTTTATTGGCTGTGGGTGGTTGTGCTTCTGCTGAGCGGGGCCTACCTGCCGTACAAACTCGTCTGGTGGATTCCCGACCTCAGCACGCTTCGCAAGCAAGCCTGGAGCGCCGGTTTCCGCTTTGCGCTGGCATATCTGCTGCTGATTTCGGCCTGGGTCGCATTGCTGCTGGTGATCGGCGAGCGCGTGGAGAAAGAAGATCCGGAGCCAATCGTTCCGGCAAGTGAGCCGGCTTCCAGCAACCGACCATAGCAAGACCAATTCAACAAACGATGACTTGGCGCGAGCGTGCGCGGACGCATCCAAGCTCGCATGTCTACCTTGTTCGCAGCCGAGTCTCAGAAAATTCCACCCCTCGAGCCCGATCCCAAGCCGGAGCCGAAACCCGATCCGGAGCCGGAACCGGGCGCCGATCCCGACGTGCGGCCAGGGTTTGATCCGCTGCCCGAACCGATGCCGATGTGAGGCAGTGCAACGACTGTGGCGTCGGCTAAAAGCCGACTCAGGTGGGGAAATAAACGACCTGGACGCTGGCCTGAAGGCCAGCACTACCCGAACAAAAGCAGGGAATAAATCTTTTCGGCGGCTTGCCAGAGGAGGCAGCCAGAGCTAATGCGCTCCGGCGCGCTGGATCGTACCGGTTGCTTCTGCCGGCAAGCCGTTCTGTACCCACTGCAGCAGAGCGTCTTTTCCGTATTGCTGCGCCAGTTGCGACACCCGAGTTCGTGCCTCAGCGTAAGCGTGGCGTAATTCTTCCTCGCTTTGCGGAGAGCGCAGCGATTTTTCCAACACAGCGACATCGCCCAGCGCGGCTTTCTGCGGCATCGCATCGCTCGGTGACGTCAGATACAGCACCAGCCCTTCGCGAAACCACAGCGGAGTTCCAGCTCGCGTGTAGGAGTCGATCAGCATGTGGAGCAGCTCGTGATGAATCGTGCTGTCCAGTGTTCCCGCGTCGCGCAACACATCCGGCGGCTGCATCTGGATGGTCTTTCCTCTGGTCGACGCGGCAACCCATCCCGGCTCGCCGGTGGAGTTGCGAAACTCAGCGACTGTCGCGTACACCTTCAGACGCGGCTTCGCCGAATAAACAAGTCCCGTCGCCTCCTCCGACTCGTGGATGAAGCGCGTCGCCAGCGGCAGAAGCGAACGATCGCGATCGGGCCGCGTGGTGAACAATTCGATGTCCTCATTCGCCAGTTGCTGCCACGCAATGCCCTGCGCCGAGACGCCAAGGCGAGTTCCCGGATAATAGAACGCCAGAATCTCGCGATACGAGTGGCCCTCCTCGCCCATCACCTCCGCGCCGATCTGGCACAAACCGACGCCGTGTCCACGTCCGCGCCCGTGAAAGACGATCTGGTCGCCGCGAAGGCTCACGTCGTACCAGTTGCTCTTCATCCGCTCCCACCCGATGTGGCGGCCAACGGCCGAGCGAAACAGCAGCCCCGAAACTGTCACGTTGCTGCTGCCGACCACGCGAAGAAACTCAACCCGTCCGCTGGGCGTGCGATGCAACACTGAAACCGACCGCAGCTTGCCGGGAATCGCGATGCCATCATCGGCGAGCGCGGTCTGCAGTTCGCGCCGCGAGATCTCGCTGCTCCACTGCGAACCGCCATCGCGAATGCAGTAGCGGTCGGAGTGCTGCTTCAGATACGGCGCAGGCGCTTCGTTGTTGCCCAGAATGTATTGGCCGTCCTCGGTGGTGCCGCCGCAGTTGGCGTAGTAATAGGTCGCCGCGGGCTCGCCGTCGTACCAGAGCACCTCGCCCGCAGTTGCCTCGGCGACCTGCCGCAAATGCGGATTGATGCCGGTCAGGCGCAAGTCCTGGCAATGCGTGGTATCGCAGAAGTCGAAGCCATCGAGCGCATGCCGGCTGCCGAAGTGCATTGCGAAGGTGCGCGCGGCGACGGCCATCGCCTTCAGCGCTTCCTCGGACTTGAAGTTGCCGGCCTCGCCGGCCAGCACTCCCGCGATGTACTCCTCCATCGGCATCAGCGCGGTGACGAGCAGATGATTGTTCTCCGCGCGCAGCTCGATCGGGAAAGTCAGCATGAATCGGCGGCGAGTCAGTTGCGGTCAGTTGATAGCTGCCGCTGATGCGAAGCTCAGATGTCTGGGAACGATCAATTTCGAGCGATGAGCCGGTGGCTTGCGCGATTAGCGACGTCAGGGGCGAGTCTTTGCATGTGGCGCATTTCCGCACTTGCGCCTGGCCGGCATCGGCGCGCAGTCGCAGCTCATGCGGCGGATGCAGATACCACAATCGCACGCGAACGGTTTGGGGAAAGCCGCTGTGCGAAGCTGCTTTGGCGGTGACATCACTGGAGGCCGCGACGTCGGCGATCGGGAGCGCAAGCAACAGGGTCAGGAGCACGACGACTCGCTTCATCGCGCTGCTCCCTTGGCCTGCATCGCGCCGGCCTTCTTCTGATCAGCATAGGACGCGAAGATTTCGCGCGCCACAGTCGCGGCGTCGCTGCCGCCGTGTCCCTTCTCCAGAAAAACCACCAGCACGATCTCAGGATTTCCCGCCGGAGCGTAACCGGCAAACCAGGCATGAGTCCACGGGCCTTCGTCGGCGTTCGCAGTGCCGGTCTTGCCAGCGACCTTCATCGCGGAAGGCGGCTGCGCCTCGTGTCCCATGCCATAAGCGACCGACTGCTCCAGGCCTGCAAACAGCGGATCGAGCTTGGCATCGTGCTTAGGTTCGAGCAGCGCGATCTGACGATAGGCGCGGATCATCTCCAGGGGCGTGACGCTGATTCCCCACTCGCCGATGGCTTCGAGCTGCAGCTGCTCGGGCGACTGCGCCAGCGCGACATTGCCTGCAGCTTCGTCTGGCGCACAGCGATGTCGTTGAGCCAAATCCGTCACGCAGAAAGCTGTCACGCAATTGCGCCGGAGTCAGGCGCAGAGCAACCGTCGAAAAGTATGAGTTGCAGGAGTACGCCAGCGCGGCGGCTGGGTCGAGCGGCTGCGCGGTCGCGGGATGGGTGCAATCCAGTTTGTGCCCGCCGATTGAAAGCGGGCGCTTGCACATCAATGCGGTTTGCTCATTCACTTTGCCGAGTTCCAGCAGCGCCATCAACGTGAACGGCTTGATGCTGGAGCCGGGATGCACCACGCGACGCGACGCTACATCGAGATGGTAAGCCGCCAGCAGCCTGGCCGGAATGGACATCGAGCACAATAGCTGTTCCGCTCCGTCCTGCCATCGCTCGCGATGTGGCGATCTGCAGAGTTTCGCTTGCCGGTTGAGCGCTTGCATATGCCGAAATCTGGATCGACAGAATTAGTGCGCAGATGCAGCAGGCGGCCAGATTCCGGAGCATGGCTCGATTGTAGTAGCAGTGGGCAATCCGCGGAGCGCAACTGTAGCTGGAGAATCCTGATTGGCAATCGGCGCAGGGTTCCAGGAGTTGTGTCGCCCCTGAAGGGGCTGCCCACTTCATTTTGGGCGCGTACCCAGCGCTTGCGAGGCTGTTACGAAACTCTGTCGTCCCCGAGGTGTCTGTGTCGTAGCTGTGTCGCCGCTCCGCGGCTCAATTGTTTTTCCCACTTCCCGCGGGCTGACGCCCGCGGCTAAAACAAATGTCGCCGCTGCGCGGCTGGTTCGATCCCAAAGAAGATGGTCTATTCCCACCGGTCAGCGCGAATCGCAGCTACGACACAGACACCCGAGGGACTCGGAGAGATTCTTCCACTTGACCCCAGCACTCCGCCTTCGGCTCCGTGCTGGGCTGTCATGCACGCGCCAAGGGCGCTCTGTTTTCCGATGGTTTGCTCCACCGATGCAACAGCGAACTGAGTTTCGTAACAGCCTCTTCCGCGCTGGGCTAATTACTCGGACGACCGTGCAGTTTTAATGTTTACGCCGGTTTTCAGCGGCCTAGTTCGGCGGGTGCACGGCGGCGCTAATCAGTAAGCGGATCTACGCCATTGCGTCATCTTGATCACGGCACCAGCACCATCTTCCCGCGCGCTCCCGAGGGCTGCATGATCTCCTCGTGGGCGCGGGCCGCTTCCGCCAGCGGAAATTTCTTGCCGATCAGCGGGCCGCAAGGTTCCGTTCTCCAGACCGGCGGTCAGCGCGGCATGCATCTCGCGATATTCTGGTTCCGACGTGCTGCCCAGAGTTACTCCGCGAATGTCGGCTTCGCGACCCATGGTGTCGCGGGGATTGATCTCGACCGGTCCGCGGCTGCCGATCACAGCCACGCGGCCTTTCTTGGCCAGCACCGTCAAGTCGCGCCCAAGATTCTTGTTCGCCAGCAACTCGATGATCACGTCGACGCCCTTGCCATCGGTCAGCTTCATGAGCTCGTCGAGATATCCCTCCGCCGAGTGATTCAGGCCGTGGTGCGCGCCTTGCTCCTTCACCTGTTTGATTCCATCCTCGTCGCCGGCGGTGCCAATGACGATCATTCCGGCCGCATGCCCAAGCTGGACGGCAGCGGTACCAACACCGCCGCTCGCGCCGTGCACCAGAATCGTCTCGCCCGCCTTGGCCGCAGCGCGCTGGAAGAGTCCGCGATACGCCGTGCCGTAAGGAACGCCCATGGCCGCACCCTGCTCGAAGCTGACGCGCGGGGGCAGGTGGTGCACCTTCGACTGATCGGCTAAGGCTTGCTCGGCGTACGTCCCGGCTGGCGAGGCGGTGATGTAAACGCGATCTCCGGGCTTGAATCTCTTCACGTCGCGTCCGACAGCCGTGACTACTCCTCCGGCATCGCTGCCTGGCGTGTAAGGCAGGCTGGGTTGAAGACGTAGGTTCCGGTGCGGATGTACGCGTCGACGGGGTTCACACCCGCGGCATGAACGCGAATCACAACTTGTTCCGGAGCCGGCTGGGGATCGGGGACCTCCTCCAGCTTCATCACTTCAGGGCCGCCGAATTGGTGCACGCGTATGGCTTTCACGGTTTTCTCCTGCCAGAACGTAGCAGTTTTTGCGATTGAGTGGTAGTCGTCACGAAACAGACGACTGAGACGCTGGCCTGGAGAGTACACTGTCGCCACTACGCGGAGGCTCACGCCCCGGGCTCACTGCGCTGCCGCCGCTGCGCGGCTGGTGCGGTCGTAGTTCCGACAGTTTGTTCCACCACGAAATTCGGTTCCCGGTTGCGACACAGTCTCTAAAGCCAGCACTACCCGCAAGCGCTGCGATCGAGACTCTTCCGCTAGGGAGGGTCTGATTAAGTCGACCTGCAGTCCCTCAGCGGTCTAAAGCCGTAAAGTTGGATTTTGTGTACTCGCTTGCGGCACGGCTAAAGCCGTGCCCTTTCAAAACCGGGACTTAATCAGAGCCTCCCTAGCCACTAGTCACTGACTGCCGCTGACCACTAGCCACTGGCCATTAACCACTGCCTTGCTCGATGTCGGTCGCCTTGCCATCGGTGAAGCTGACGCGCAAGGGATGGCCGTTGTTGGGGAAATCGACGATGCGCGGGTTCGACGTGCCCGTTCCTTCCGGGCTGCCTACGCCAATGGCGAAGAACGCCTGCAGCTCGTTCATTCCGGGCTTGACTTCGTGGTTCTCAATCGCCTTCCAGGTATCGGCGGACCAGTGCTTGTAGAGCTCGTGCGGGTCCTGAATGAAGAGGATGTCGTCGCTATAGATGGTGTAGTTGCCGCCCTCTTCGACGCCGATGGGGAAGGCGTAGCGCTTGCCGTCTTTCTCGAAGACTGCCATCACCTGCTTCTGCGACGACGAGCCGGGCGTGCGGTCGAGCACCACGTCCTTGATCTCGAGCTTCTCGATCGGGCCCAGCGTTCCGGCGGCGTGGTCGTAGTCGCTGTGGCCGGCATAGGGATAGTAGGTGTAGCGATAGCCGTCGCGCACCCAGACCGGCTGCTTGGTCAGCTCCTTGGCGTCCTTCAGATCCTGCGGATGAAGCTTCTTCGGCGTGACGTAGTAGTCGGGATCGAGCGCGACCTTCGGTTGCTCGGCGACCGACACCCCGGTGCGCCGCGCACGGTAGGTGAGATACAGGTTGATGGCCGCCGCCACGATGGCGACCACGATGACGATCTGGATGATCTTGCTGGTCTTCGACATTGCTAGGGACTGTTAGATGAGGAGACGGGCTCGCCGGATTTACGCCAAGACATTCGGCCGACGCTGATCATGTTGGGGAACAATGCTTTATCCGAAATGATCGCTTGTCGGAGCAGGGGTCACTCCCCTGATTCCGTTCCGCTTTCGACACTTGTTCGGCCTTGCCCCCAACCTATAATCGAATTGCTCTGGACGAAAAAGCCTCCGCCGGACCGCGTCTCACTCCCGGTGTGCACGTAAGTGCGTGCGCCTTGGCGCGAGCGGTTAGAGCAGTTCCAATGAAGGTGCATCCGGTCTTTGAAAGGGCACGGCTTCAGCCGTGCCGCTGAATCCGCGAGGGACTGGCCTTTAGGCCCTGAGGGATTGGCCCTCAGCGGCTAAAGCCGACTCGGGGACGATGCTCGACGGCGCGCCTGAAGGCGCGCCCCTTCAAAGAAGAATTGGGTACATCAATTGTGAACTGCCTTAGCTTGCGTTGGTGAGTTGCGGAACCTGAATCGCATGGCGATCCCCTTCCCCGGCGACGGTCGAATGGCGACTCCTGCACCCCGGCAAGTCCAAATGAGGGACTCGCCAGGGACCCCGGATCCGCGGCCTTCCTCACCCTATGCCAGCCAAAACGTAAGTTCCTCTCTGCGCTGCACTTCGCGACTTCTGGCCCTTGTCAGCTTGCTCGTCCTGCTGACCGTCGCCGTCGACGCCGCCCCCAGCCCCGCCGCCCGCAAGCAGGAGGCCCGCGAGCAGTTCGACAAGGCCGAGCAGATGCGCGAGTCGCTGAACGGCATGCCCGCCGATCAGCGCACCCGCAAGGACTACCAGCATGTCGCCGACGCCTATCGCAAGGTCTATTACGTTTCGCCGGCATCGAGTAAGGCCGACGCCAGCGTGGTCGCGGTCGCCGAGATCCTGGCCGATGAGGGCCGCCAGTTCCAGCCCGGCGAAAAAGACCTGCGCGCAGCGATCAGCCAGTACGAGTTCCTGCGCCGCGAATATCCCGGCAGCAAGTACCGCTTCCAGGCGCTGTTCACCATCGGCCAGATCTATAAAGAGGACCTCGGCGACGACGACGCGGCGCGCGACACCTTCCATGACTTTCTGAAGCACTACCCGCGCAACTCGCTGGCGCCGGAGGCGAAGCAGGCGCTGGCGGAGCTGAATCAGCCGAAGCCGACCCCGAAGCCGGTCGAAGAGGCGCACGCGGAGAAGCCCGAGCCTCCGCCAAACGACATATCCCCCGCGCCAATCGCGACCACGTCCGCGACTCCTGCCTCGCTCACCACGAAGAAGAAGTCCGGCCTGACGCTGGTGACGGGAATCCGTCACTGGTCCACGCCCGACTACACGCGCGTGGCCATCGATGTCGAGGACGAGGTGAAGTACGAAGCCGGGCGCGTGCCGAATCCCGACCGCATCTTCTTTGACCTGGCCGACACCAAGCTGGCCTCGGTGCTGGTGGGCAAGAGCTTCGATGTGCAGGACGGCTTCCTGAAGAAGATTCGCGTGGCGCAGTACCAGCCTGGAGCAACGCGGGTCGTCCTGGAAGTTGCCGACGTCTCCGACTACTCGGCCTTTCTGCTGCCCAATCCGTATCGCCTGATCATCGACATCCACGGCCGCCAGCCGCAGTCGCAGACGCTGATTGCGAAGGCGAACTCCGCCGCGAGCGCCGCCAACGTGGAAGGCTCGGTGACCAGCGTCGCCAAGGAGAAGTCGTTTCGCTCGGTAGAAAAGGCGAATGAAGCGGACAGAGCTGTAACGCCGCCGGCGGCAAGCGCTTCGGCGAAGAAGACGGCCGTGTCGGTTGACGATTCGGCCGGGACGACTCAGTCCGCTCAGCCCGCGACTACCGCGAGCTCGAAGAAGGCAGCGGTGCACAAGGTGGTGGTCGACGACAACGACGACAGCGCCGATGTGATCGCGCCACCGAGCGAGCACACTACCAAGACCGCGGCGGTGAAATTGAACGACCCGCTGTTCGCAGGACCGAAGGACACCAGCGGCCCTGAGCTGAAGGCGACCACCGAACCGACGACCGCTCCGACTGCCGTAGCCGTCGCGCCGCGCGCCAAGGATTCCAAGAACAAGGATTCCAAGAAAGGCACCAAGACCGCGTCGACCAGCACACCAACCGGACACGAGGCGGAGCCGACATCGCTCGGGGATCGCAGCCTGACTCGGACGCTGGGCCTGAAGATCGGGCGCATCGTGGTCGATGCCGGGCACGGCGGTCACGATACCGGCACCATCGGCCCTGACGGTCTGATGGAAAAGGACCTGGTGCTCGACGTTGCGCTACGCCTTGGCCGCTTGCTGGAGACGCGGCTGGGCGCCGACGTCATCTACACCCGCGACGACGATACCTTCATTCCGCTGGAGACGCGGACGGCGATCGCCAACGAGCATCAGGCCGACCTGTTCGTCTCGATCCACGCCAACTCCAGCAGCGATCCTTCGGCGCGCGGAGTGGAGACCTACTACCTCAACTTCACCTCCAATGCCGACGCGCTGGAGGTTGCGGCGCGCGAGAACGCGGTCTCGCAGAAGTCGATCTTCGAGCTGCAGGACCTGGTAAAGAAGATCACGCTGAAAGACAAGATTGAGGAATCGCGCGAGCTGGCGACCGACGTTCAGCAATCGCTCTACAGCGGCCTCGCAACCAGACATTCCACACTGCGCGACCGCGGCGTGAAAAAGGCACCATTCGTGGTGCTGATTGGCGCCAACATGCCCAGCATCCTGGCGGAGATCTCCTTCGTCTCCAACCCCACCGACGAGAGCAAGCTGGAAACGCCGGAGTATCGCGAGAAGATCGCCGAGTCGCTGTACAAGGGAATCGCCAAGTACGCCGGCGGCCTCAGCGGCGTGAAGGTGGCGACCAAGTTCAATCGGGAAGCGAGTCAGTAAGGAAGCAATTAGCGATTAGCGATTAGCAATTAGCTTAAGAGCTTCGAGCCACGAGCTTCGAGCTTCTTGGCAAGGCGTGCTCTGTGGTCCTAAACTTTCTCCTCCCGCAAGATACAAAGTGATTAGCCCAGCGCGGAAGCGCTGGGAACAGCGCTCCTATTTAGAAGTGGGAAGCCCCTTCAGGGGCGGCACGACGGGTCTGCTGTGATCGTTTGTGCCGCCCGTGAACGGGCTCGGAAGACGATGGGGCCGAGTTCCCAGCGCTTCCGCGCTGGGCTAATTACTTTCTCTTCATGGCAATCGGGGACCGCACCACAACCAGTCATCCTGCAAGCAGGAGCGAGGGCCACCACCGACATTCGTGCGATCGGCGGCGTCCTGTTTATGACGGATGCTTCCGGCTCGAGGCTCGTGGCTCAAAGCCCACGGCCCACGGCTCACAGCACTTCCTGGAAACTTTGCCCCAGCCGCAGTAGTCTAATCATTGCAGGTAACTTCTTTGTCTCGTTGTTCCATGAAGCGCACCCTTATCGCGGTTGTCGTTTGCCTGTGGCTCCCAACCCTGGCAATCGCAGCCGACAACTCTGCTTTTCTGCCGAAGTCGTTCGCCGGATGGACTCAAACCGGCCAGCCGCAAATCACCACCGATGCCGCGCGAGCGGACGCTGCCTATCCCGCGGTCCTCAAGGAATACGGCTTCAGCGATGCGGAGACCGCAACGTACACTCGCGATGACGGCCGCAAGCTGACCATCAAGGCCGCCCGGTTTAACGACGCCACCGGCGCTTACGGCGCGTTCACGTTCTATCGGCAGCCGGTGATGAGAACCGAGGAGATTGGGACGAAGGCTGCGTCGGCGAATGACCGCGTGCTCTTCTTCCGCAGCAATGTGCTGGTGGAGGCGAACTTCGATCGCGTCAGCGCCATGTCGGCGAGCGAGTTGCGCGACCTGGCCGCGATGCTGCCAGTGGCGAAAGGGCCGGCCGACAATCTGCCTAACCTGCCTGAATACCTGCCCAAGAAAGATGCGGTGGAGAATTCCGCGAAGTACGTGCTTGGTCCGCAGGCGCTGGTGGCCGCGAAGTCACCGCTCACCGCCGAGCAAGTCGATTTCAGCCACGAGCCTGAGGTCCTGATGCAGGATTATTCCTCTAAGGCCGGCGATTTGACGCTGACCTTGCTCGACTATCCCGACGCCGCAGATCGCAGGCGAGCGCTTGCGGGCATTGCAGGCAGCGCAAAAGGGCTCCAGCAATTTTCTCGAGCGGCGCACCGGACCGATCCTGGAAGTCGTGAGCGGCGCCGCGGTCGGCAGCAGCGAAGCGCAGCAGCTTCTCAACTCGGTGAACTACGAAGCTGAGGTGACGTGGAACGAAGCGACCTCGCTCAGCAAGCGCGACAACATCGGCAACTTGATCGTCGCGGTCTTCGCGCTGATCGGAATTATTCTGCTGATCTCGCTCATCTTTGGAGTTTTTTTCGGCGGCATTCGTATCGTGGCGAAGCGGTTCTTCCCTAACAAGGTGTTTGACCGCCCGGAGGAGATGGAGATCATCCAGCTTGCACCTGGAAGAGCCAACCGACCGGTAACACTCAGTTTTTCAGTCACTTAGGCGGAATTGGCCCAAATCGGACAAAATCCGGCCGCTTCTCTACAGTTTTCTGGATTTGTTGCAAGCTATTGAAAACACAGTGATTTAAGTCTCTAAAATTCCTTGACACGCACTTCCCGGAACCCTAGTATTTGACCAGAAAGTTTTGACGGTCTAGCCTCCGTTGGAACTATTCTCCCTTGAAGAAGAGGCCGCCCATGTTGCCGGGTGGCCTTTTCATTTGCGCGCGCTGTGGGAAATTGCGCGCTGTTGTGGAAAAGAGAAATCATTTTCACCACGGAGGCACAGAGGGCACGGAATTATTTCTTTAAGGTTCACTTCGATCAGCTTGCCCTTATTGGAATAGTTCGGCACCCTGTCGCGGTTCGCCGCCGATGACGTAGCGCTCACCAGAGAGAAACCGGAGATTTTAAGAACTTCCGTGCCCTCCGTGCCTCCGTGGTGAACAGTCTTACGGCTTCGCGCTAAGCCCATAAAGCTTGATCGCGTTGTCCGCGCATCACCTTGCGCGCGATCTCGCTGGCCTGCGCGCGCGTGATCTCGCCATCCTCCATCATGCCGGTCAGCGCGATGGCCAGCGCCGTCCGTCCCGCGGTCTCGGTCTCGTATCCCGTCTCTTCCCAATTCACCTGCGGCTCGAAGGGATAGAGATCGGTGCCGAAGAGCACCTTGTCGGGATAGAACTCCAGCATGAAGCGAATGCTGGCGGCGATGTGGCGCGGCGAGGTCATCCAGGTTTGCTCGGAGAAGTCGGCGTAGACGTTGGGCTTCATCAGCAGATACGGCACAAACTGCTCGAAGCCGCCCGCGCCGCCATGCAGCATGACGAAGTTGGTCTTGCGCAGCGTGGGATCGTTGAACACCGAGTCGAGCAGCAGCGGATTGGCGCCCTCCATGCGGAAGTAGCCGCCGCATCCGCCGCCGGTGTGGAAGTGCACCGCCAGGCCCAGCCGCCCGGCCTCGCGCGCGATGTAGCGGAAGAGGTAGTCCTGTAGCGTCTTGTATTCGGCGTCGTTGGGGGCTTTGGCGCTCTTGATGTACTGCGCATAAATGCCGCCGGCGTCCATTTCGCTGGCCGGCTCGAAGTCCAGCGACCGCAGATACGCCGCCTCGAACTTGATCGCCACCGCGCCGTTCTTGCGCTGCAATTCCAGCAGCGGCGTGATGACGGTCGTCTCATATGCCGAGAGCGATGCAGGCAGCGCAGTCAGGTTCAGTTGCTTCAGGTAACGCTTCTGCAACAGCTCTTCGCGATCGAAGAAGATCTTGCGGTCGGGCGACTGTGCCTTCAGCGACGAGTTGTTCAGCGGAAACAGCAGGATGTCGTCGAACGGCACCCAGCGGAAGCGCGGCGGCTGCAATCCCGGCCCCAGCGCGACGCGATTCGCCAGCTCGGTCTCGATGCCCAGCTGATCGAGCACCCAGTTGGGATAGTTGTCGCCCTCGCGCTGCTTGACCGCCTCCTTGGCGGCGATCAACTCCTTCACGTGCTCCGGCTTGAAGTCGTCGTACTTGTAGCCGAACATCTTCTGCCACGCCTGGATGTAGACCGGATTGTCCTCGCGGAAGAACCAGCCCGCGTCGGTCGGCTCCAGCGGATCGCAGGGCAGCGCGTCGAAGTCGTCGTCTTTCTCGCCATGCGGCCCGTTGAGCGCCGGCGGATGCGAATGATTGTCGATCGCCTTGATGTGGTTGATCTCGTCCAGCAAACCGGGATCGGGTTGGAGTTGCTGGTTGGTTTGAGAGATCAGCGAAACCGGAAGTGCGAGTGCGAGAAAGAGCAGAAGAGTTTTCATCGGCTGCCTGGAGCTCTGCAATGATCCTCTCAGAGACTGCGGCAGTCTATCGCGTCACCGTTCCGCGAACAACATGCTCCTCGGACTCGTCCCGGCCCCGCCCAAGTCCGCAAGTTCGTCCCGGAATGGGAATACCGCCGGATTGGGCCTCAGGAAGCCGCTGGGACGAATGGCCGTCTCTGTGGTCGAGGCCCCACCGCTCGTCGAAATTAGACCCTGTGCTCATGGAGCACAAGCAACTCCAGAGAAAACCGTCGGTCAGGTTCCGATCTGATCGTACCGCCCCGCATTCCGAACCCAACCGCCGTCCTTTAGAATCCAATCAACTTGCACTACATGATGGCCGGCCCCGCCCCGCGCGCGGGCCAAAAGAAAACCGAGCTGTTCAAGGCGTTGCCGGAGATCCTGCAGCTCATACGCCCGCGCCGTGCCTTGCTCAGCCTGGGCATGGCCCTGATGGTGATCAATCGCGTCTCCGGCCTGGTGCTGCCCGCCTCCACCAAATATCTGGTCGACGACGTTATCGCCAAGCGGCATTTCAAGCTGCTCTACCCGCTGGTCGGCGTCGTGCTGGTCGCGACGCTGATCCAGGGCCTGACCTCGTTCGCCCTCACGCAGACGCTCTCCAAGGCCGCGCAGAAGCTCATCGCCGAACTGCGCCGCCGCGTCCAGGAGCACGTCGGCCGCCTCTCGGTCTCGTATTACGACTCCAACAAGACCGGCATGCTGGTCTCGCGCATCATGTCCGACGTCGAGGGCGTGCGCAACCTCATCGGCACCGGCCTGGTCGATTTCGTCGGCGGCCTGCTGACCGCGGTCATCGCCTTCGCCGTTCTCATGCGCATCAGCCCGGTGATGACCGCCATCGCCTTCACCTTCTTGCTGGTCTTCGGCATCGGGCTGCGCAAAGCCTTCCGCGTCATCCGTCCCATCTTCCGCGAACGCGCCAAGATCAACGCCGAAGTCACCGGCCGCCTCACCGAATCGCTGGGCGGCGTGCGCGTGGTCAAGGGCTATCACGCCGAAGCCCGCGAGCACGACGTCTTCAGCTCCGGAGTCGAGCGCCTGCTGCAAAACGTCTTCAAGACGCTGACCGCGACTTCGGTCATGAGCCTGTCGTCCTCGACGCTGATGGGCATCATCGGCGCCATCGTGATGTTTATGGGCACGCGCCAGATTCTCGCCGGCAAGCTCACCCTCGGCGGCTTCTTCACCTACACCATGTTCCTGGGATATCTCGCCGCGCCGCTCTTTCAGGTCGTCGGCATCGGCACGCAGATCACCGAGGCCATCGCCGGGCTGGAGCGCACTCGCGAAGTCCTCGACGAGACGCCGGAGAACGAAGACCCCGGTCGCACGGTCACGCTGGGCGAAATTCGCGGCGACCTCGCCTTCCACGATGTCACCTTCGCTTACGAACAGGAGAAGACTGTTCTGCACGACATCTCGTTCCACGCCTCGCCGGGAACGGTGACGGCGCTGGTGGGATCGTCGGGCTCCGGCAAGTCGACCATCATCGGCCTGATCGCCGCATTTCATAAGCCCAACGAAGGAGAAGTGCAGGTCGATGGCTTCGATCTCGCGACCGTCCGTCTGGAGTCCTATCGCACGCAACTCGGCATGGTGCTGCAGGATTCATTCCTCTTCGACGGCTCCATTCGCGAGAACGTCGCGTTCTCCAAACCCCACGCGACCGAAGCCGAAATCCTTCGCGCCTGCGCCATCGCGCGCGTCGACGAGTTTGCAGAAAAGTACGAGCAGAAATACGACACCATCATCGGCGAGCGCGGCGTCAAACTCTCCGGCGGCCAGCGCCAGCGAGTGTCCATTGCCCGTGCGATCCTGGCGAACCCTCGCATCCTGATCCTCGACGAAGCCACCTCCAGCCTCGACTCCGAATCGGAAGCGCTGATCCAGCAAGGCCTCTCCTACCTGATGCAGGGCCGCACGACCTTCGTCATCGCCCACCGCCTCTCGACCATCCGCCGCGCCGACCAGATCCTCGTGGTCGAAGCCGGGCGCATCGCCGAGCGCGGCACGCATCAGTCGCTCTTCGATCTCGGCGGCCGCTACTACGAGCTCTATACCAAACAGCACGGCATCGAGCAGAATCTCTTTCTCGCACCCGGCGAAGGCGACACCGTCGAAGAAACCGAGACCGTTCCGTCGAATCCAGCAGCTGCCGATCCCGATCCACGAGTATTGTTGCGCTAACCCAGAGCACTGTTGCGATAACCCGGCGTTGCCATGTTTGGGTAGAGCTGGCCTTCAGGCCAGCGTCCCAGCCCATCTTTCACGTTTGTCATCCCGACCGAGGGCTTTAGCCCGACCGAGGGATCTGCGGTTCGAGCCGCGGAGCGGCGCCACGGGCCGCGACACACTTTCTTCAAGTCAGCGTCCCCGGCTCCTTCCGTTTTTTGTGGTAGAGCTGGCCTTCAGGCCAGTGTCCCCGCCCATCTTTCACGTTTGTCATCCCGACCGAGGGCTTTAGCCCGACCGAGGGATCTGCGGTTCGAGCCGCGGAGCGGCGGCACGGGCCGCGACACACTTTCTTCAAGTCAGCGTCCCCGCCTCCTTCCGTTTTTTGTGGTAGAGCTGGCCTTCAGGCCAGCGTCCCAGCCCATCTTTCACGTTTGTCATCCCGACCGAGGGCTTTAGCCCGACCGAGGGATCTGCGGTTCGAGCCGCGGAGCGGCGCCACGGGCCGCGACACACTCCTTCAGGCCAGCCTCCAGGTGCGCTATTAAACTTGCTGAGCCGGCCTCACACGCCGATGAAAAGGTCGATTGTGGAATGTTTTGAAGGGGCGCAGACTTCAGCCATGCCCTGAGCCTGCCGAACGGGTGCGCCGTTGCAAGTTTTTGTTTTTGTCATCACGAGGAGGCCTTCAGGCCGACGAGGGATCTGCTTCCCGACTTTTTCAGCAGCCTCTTCAGTCGGCGGCACACATCGCAGGGACCGAACTCACCTGCTACCTGCCAACCTTTTCATTTTGAATTGCACGATCTCTGCGGCATACTCAGGCGACTGGGAGGAGAACATTCGGTGCGTGCTGTCTCGACCGCAAAAGAAACAGTCGTCAAACTCCGCGATCGCAGGCGCCTGCACCCTTATGCCGCGCTGTTGTTCGCCGAGCTCGGTCTGATCCTTTTCTATCCCTTCCTGATCAACATCGGCTATCACGACGAGCTGTTTCGGCTTCTCGCCGTAATCGTCTTCTGCACCTCGCTTTATGCCGTCATGGGTCGGGGACGAATCACCACCATCGCTTTCATTCTTGGCTCTCCCGCAATCGTGGTGCGCCTGGTCCGTCTGGTCGAGCACCGCACGCTGTTCAAACTGACCGATGAGTTCCTCGGCATCGCGTTCCTGATCTTTGTAACCAGCGTGCTCGTGTGGTCCATTCTGTCGAATCCCAGCGTAACCGGCGACACCCTGGCGGGAGCCGTGGCCGCGTATCTACTGATCGGCATCACGTTTGGTGTTGCCTACATGATCATCCATGGCCTGATACCAGGATCGTTTCGCGACAGCATAGAACCGGGAAGGCAATTCACTCCCGCCGACTTTACCTTCTTCAGCTTCGTCACCCTGACCACCGTGGGCTACGGCGATATCGTTCCCTGGGCAAGTCATGCCCGCTCGCTGGCGATCATCGAGTCCGTGATCGGCATCATGTATCCCGCGCTGCTGGTCAGCCGCCTGGTCGGCATGCGCATTAGTAAGCGCGAAGAATCCTGAACGGGTAGAGCGGGGCTTTAGGTCCGCTAAGGGCGCACCGTGGAGGCTTGGATTGCCCGCGTTCAAGGCCCACCCCTCATTCGTGTCATCCTGAGCAAGCGCGAAGCGCGAGTCCGTGTCATCCTGAGCGAGCGCGCAGCGCGAGTCGAAGGACCCCTATTTCCCTGACAGTCTCCCGCCGTTTGAGCCAGCCTCCCGAAGATAGTATTCTGCCAATACCGACTCGATAATCCTGTGGAGGTATTGATTTTGCGCCGTGCTTTGCAATCACCGGCTCTCCCGGTCCTGCTGATCCTCGTCCTCATGGCTTGTTTCGCTCAACCCGCTTGGGCGCATGCGGTCCTCATGCAGTCGAAGCCCGCCACCAATGCCACCGTGAAGGGTCCCGACGTTCCCATCTGGCTGCGCTTCAACGTTCGCGTTGACGGCAAGCGTTCGCATCTCGAACTGATCGCGCCCGACGGTTCCACCATTGCCGTTAACTCGCTCAAACAGTCGGCTCCCGACATTCTGGAGTCGAGTGTCAGCGGTTTGAAGCCCGGCGCCTACAAGTTACAGTGGCGCGTGCTGGCCTCCGACGGCCACATGAGCAACGGCGTGGTTGAGTTCACCGTCAACTAGCACCCGATGCTGAAGCTCGTCGACATCTTTGGCTACCTCGCCGTCATCCTCAGCGCGGCGACCCTCGTGGCACAGTCCCTGCTGCTGGGTGGCCTCGTCTTCAGCTTCTGGATTGCGCGCCCCAGCGCCAATCTCGCCGACGATAGCCTGGAGCGGGTTCGTTCGCGATCGCTTCGGCTCTTTCGCTCCTCCGCCATTGGCCTCGTCCTCATTCAACTGCTCTACCTCTATGTGAACTCGACCGCCCTGATGGCCTCGGCGGAGATCGGCTTCCGCGAGGTTATGGGCGCGAACTTTTTCATCGCCAGCAGCATCATGTTGGTCTGCTCGCTGGTCATCGTTGTTCTCATCGCCCTGCACAGGCACACGGTCTGGTTGCTGGTGCTGCTGGTCGCAGGCGTACTCATCGCCTCCGTCATGACCGATCACGCCGCCTCGCGCATCGAGGGACGCGCCCTGCTGATCAGCCTCACCTTGTTGCATGTGACCGCGACGGGCTTCTGGATCGGCGGCCTGCCTTTCCTGCTGATGGGCCTGCACGTCAGCCGCGAAAGGGCGACGCAGTGGTATCTGACGCAACGTTTCTCGCAGCTGGCGCTGATCAGCGTGGTCGTGCTGGTCGCCAGCGGCGTCTGGATGAGCCTCTCCTACGTCGGCTCGTGGCGCGCGCTCATCGGTACCGCGTACGGTCTGATGTTGTTGGCCAAAGTCGCAATGCTGGCGGCGATGCTCGCGTTGGGCGCGATCAACTTCCTGATGCTGCGGCGTCACGCTCCCGGCGAAACCATTCCCCGCCTGCGCCGGCTGGTCGAGGCCGAGGTGGGAATCGGCATTACCATCGTGCTGGCCGCCGCCTCCATGACCGCCTCGCCTCCCGCTGTCGACTTGCCCAACGATACCGTCCAGCCTTCGCACATCCTTGCTCGCCTCAAACCCCAGTGGCCGCTGTTGCGCAGCCCCGATCTCGCAGCACTCTCCACTCGCATGCCCGGACATCACTACTCCGCGGATGATCCCACGCGCAAAACCATCTCCTATACCAGCGAAGGATCGCCTCTGTCGATCCGCAGCATTGCCGACAGGAAGTGGTCGGAGTACAACCATCATTGGATGGGGCTGATCGTGCTGGGCATGGGCCTTCTGGCATTGCTGGCGCGAACCGGCCACGCCAAATGGGCCGAGAACTGGCCGCTGCTGATGATCGGCATCGGCATCTTCATCCTGTTCCGTGGCGATCCCGACACCTGGCCGCTTGGGCCAAAGAGCTTCTGGGCGACATGGGCCGATCCGGAAATTTTCCAGCATCGCGCCGCCGCTCTGCTCTGCATCGCATTCGCAATCTTCGAGCTGCGCGTCCGCCGCACCCCTTCGCAACACGGCGTTCTGCCCTTGATCTTCCCGCTCCTCTGCGCCGTCGGTGCCGCCCTGCTGCTCACCCATTCTCACGGAACTACCAATGTGCGGGAAGAAACGTCTGGCCGAGCTAAGTCATACGCCGCTGGCGGTGGTCGGAGTCGTTGCCGGCTGGTCGCGCTGGCTGGAGCTTCGATTGCCAAAGGAAGACCGCTCCATCCCCTCCTGGATCTGGCCGTTGTGCTTTGCGATCATCGGGGCTGGCCTCTTGAACTACCGCGAACTTTAACGGCGGCCCGAAAGCTGTCTCCCGGCTTGGCCGGGTAGAGCTGGCCTTCAGGCCGGCGTCCCCGGCTCCTTCTTTTGTTGTCATCCCGACCGAGGGCTTCAGCCCGACCGAGGGATCTGCGGTTCGAGCCGCGGAGCGGCGACATTTGTGTTAGCCGCGGGCGTAAGCCCGCGGGTAGGTGGGACAAATGGAGAGCCGCGGAGCGGCGACACCACTCGCGACACAGTCTCTTCAGGCCGGCGTCCCCGGCTCCTTCTTTTCTTGTCATCCCGACCGAGGGCTTCAGCCCGACCGAGGGATCTGCGGTTCGAGCCGCGGAGCGGCGACACGGGTCGCGACACAAGCTCTTCAGGCCGGCGTGTAGGAGGCTTATTGCCTCTTCTGAGTCGGCTTCGCAGGCTGCTGAAAAAATCGTCCTGCGCGCGCTTTGTAACAGGGCACGACTTCAGTCGTGCCGCGACCGGTTCGTAACAGGGCACGACTTCAGTCGTGCCGATAAGGTCCCTTTGATTTGTCATCCCGAGGAGGCCTTCAGGCCGACGAGGGATCTGCTTCTCGACTTTTTCAGCAGCCGGCACAATCCCAATCCTTACAACGCTTCAGCCGTCACGATGCCCCCTCAGCCCATCCACGCCTCCGGCACGCCAACCAACGTAATCGCATTGTAAACACGCGGTATAATCATTAGCATTGACGATGGCGTAGTTACGTTGCACGATTCCTTTAGCCGGAGCTAGTGTTCGCACCAGATAGCTGCGAATCATGTTTGGAGGTTGTGTCATCCTGCAAGTAGAAGAACCCAAAGCGGCGACAAGTTTCGGCCTTCCACCGCCCCGGTTCCTCCCTCGCCGTTATAAGCCCAGAAATGTCGGGAGCTGGACAGGTCACCTCACCTTTGCCAATGACCTGATCGCGGCCATGCAGCCCAGTCTGATTGTCGAACTCGGCACCCATTGGGGCGAGGCCTACTTCACTTTTTGCCAGACCATCGAAGAGCAGAACCTCTCTTGCTTGTGTTACGCCGTCGATCATTGGCAGGGAGACGAGCACGCCGGCCTTTATGGCGAAGAGGTTTTCGACGAGGTCAATGACTACAACAATCGCTACTATCGACAGTTCTCCTATCTTCTACGGCGAAGCTTCGACGATGCACTCTCCCAATTTGATGACGGCTCTATCGATCTTCTGCACATCGATGGTCTTCATACCTACGAAGCTATAACTCACGACTTCCGCTCCTGGCTGCCGAAGGTAAAGAACGGCGGAATAATCCTGCTGCACGACATAACCCCGCGTCATGAAGACTTTGGCGTCTGGCGGTTATGGGAGGAGATCAAGGCCGAGTTCCCCGATACCTTTGAGTTTCATCACAGCTGGGGACTTGGCGTCGTTGCCAAAGGACGTATAACCCGACATTCCCCGCTCACCGAACTTCTTTTCGATAGTTCGCCTTCGGCTCGCGAGAATCTGCGCCGTCACTATGTTATCTATGCATCGCACCTCGAGAATCTTCTAGGTCGCTTTCCACTAGCCGCCGGTCGTCCCGCTCCGGCCAATGGAGTGCCCGACATCCGAGTGCAAGTGTTTCCTTTCGGAGAACACGGCTATTCGGAGGAGACTTGCCAGATTCGTCCCATGCGACCGAACGTATGGGAGACCTTGACCTTTGATCTGCGAGTACCCTTTAGTCTCGGTCCTCTTCGAATTGATCCCGGGTCGGAGCCATCTTTTATTGAAGTAGGCGATATCCTGATACATTCTGGCAACTCTGAAGATCTGGTGTGGGAATCCCGCGCTTCATCGACCGAGCGAAACTTTTCGCCTGCCGGAAGCAGTGTAGTGCCATTGGCCGAGAGCCCGTCGTTCCTGCTTAGCCGCGACGGCGATCCTCAGATTTTGATCGCAGTCCCGCCCGAGATCAGTAGTCCGGCGAAAGTGACGATCGCTCTCAGGATAGTTCCGGCTTCCAGGCAAGCCATTGATCTATTCGAATTGTTTACGTCGCAGTTAGGACAAAAGATAGAGCAGCAACAGCGGCTGCAGATAGAACGGCAGCAACACCACGAACAGCAAGTCGCGGCGCTGCAGCGCGAGTGCGAGGCTCTCACCTCGACCTTGGGCGCAAGAACAGCGCAGGCTGATGAGTTGACCGCCAGAAATGAAGCGGCCCAACTCGCCCTCCATGAAACACAACAGAAGCTGCTCGTCGCCGAAGATGTGCTTTTCCAAATGCATCATTCTCTATCTTGGAGAGTAACCGAGCCGCTTCGCAAACTCATGGCCTTAGTGCGATCTGGTCCACGACAATCTCGCAGATAGTTCGTGAAGTCTCCAGACGTGACCATTTCAGGAGAATTGATGGAAGAGCAAGAAGTATTGTCGACTCTCAGAGCGCATGTCGCTAGCTATCAAAGCCCCAGCCCGAATGAGTCCGGCACCAAGGCTTCGATTGATCCTCTAGTAGTAGAAGAGTTATCCGCGATTGATCCTCCAGTAGTAGAAGAGCTATCCGCCGAGGTCTGGAATGCCAGTAATGCGGTCGGACAACTTAATCCGAGGAATCCCGGTCTGCTCAACCATCTGATCCAGTTCTTTAAGAAGGTGCTACAGCGTTCTCTGGGCTGGTACACGCGTTCCCTGCAGGCATTTCACCACAATGTCGCCCAGGCGATTCAGCGACATGGACAGGCAATTCAGCTAAATGGACAGGCAATTCAGCGACATGGACAGGCAATTCAGCTAAATGGACAGGCGATTCAGCTACAGGGACAAGCGATCAACTCGATTCAGCGTCAACTACTCGACCTTCAGACTGGCATACCTTTGGACGAAGCATTCGAGAGCGCGAGGCTCGCAACCCAGGAACAGCAGAGCCCATATGTTCAGCTTTTTCACGGACTCTCGCCGGTAGTCGATCTCGGTTGCGGCCGCGGAGAATTTCTCGAACTGCTGAGAGCCACAGGGATTGAATCGTACGGCGTCGATTCCAGTCCCTCAGCCTGCGAAGCTGCTCGCCGCCAGCGCCTGACCATTGTTCAGGCTGACTTATTTCAACATCTCACCCAACTACCCGAGCGGTCGCTAGGTGGAGTTTTTACCGCGCGGCTAATCGAGTACCTGCCTCCTCACCTGCAGTCTACATTCGTAGCTTTGTGCTCATCTAAGCTAAAACCAGGCGGCCGGATCGTGATTGAGACCATAAATCCCGACTCCGATTCACCCTTCGGACGGAACTGGCGCCTCGACCCTAGTCACCTCCATCCCATCTATCCGGAGATTTTGCGATCACTACTTGAGAGCAATGGGTTTCACGATTCGCAGATCTGCATCCTTGCTCCGCATGTCGTCTCTGTCGCTAATAATGGCGAAGCTGGCGTGCACTCTGGAAATGGCCGCGGCGGCGAGATCCCTCTCCAGCCAACTGTAACTAATGCTCCGGCCTACGCGGCCATAGGTACGCGTGCCTAAGCAGCTTCCACGGAACTGTCAAGCCGATGAACTCCCAACCCATAGAATTCGCCGCCTGTACCATCATCGCCAAGAACTACTTGCCGATGGCTCGTGTCCTATCTGATTCGTGGCGGAAATTCCATCCCGATTGCCCGATGTTTGTCTTGTTCCTGGACTCGCCGCAAGGTTTCTTTCGGCCGGAAGACGAACCGTTCTGCTCCGTCTTCGCCTCCGATCTGCCAATTCGAAATCTTCCCGGCTTCCTCTTTAAGTACAGCATCCTGGAGGCCAGTACTGCCGTCAAACCTTACCTGCTGAACTATCTCTTCCGGCAGTACTCCGTCGACAAGCTTTTGTATCTTGATCCTGACATTCTGATCTTTGAGTCGCTCAATGGTTTGCGCGATGCTTTGCAAAACGCTAACCTGCTTCTCACACCGCATCTACTGTCTCCTCTACCATCGGATGGCCGTGGACAGAATGAGCATGAAATACTGCAGGCCGGTACCTATAATCTGGGCTTCTTAGGTATCAGAAATACTCTTGAGTCCAGGCGATTTCTTCGTTGGTGGTCTGAGAAGTTATACCACCAATGTATCGTCTCATTTGAGAATAACCTCTTTGTCGATCAGCGATGGGTTGATATGGTGCCCGGCTTGTTCGAGGCAGTACACGTCATCCGCGATCCTGCCTATAACATCGCATACTGGAATCTTCACGAACGCGCAATTTCGCTGGACGATGGAGTACGTGTGAATGGCCGGCCGCTGCGCTTTTTTCATTTCAGCGGCTTTAACCCGGATAAGCCAGCAACCATATCCAAGTATCAGGACCGCTATGAGATGGCCAATGCGGGCCAGACTCGACTTCTTTATGAGTCATACCGTAAGCTATTGATCGATAGTGGATGGGACGAGTGCAAGGACTGGACCTACAGTCATAATTTCTTCGCCAACGGAGTTAAGATTCCTGCCGAAGCCCGGCGCTACTATTGGAGTTTGGGTCCCGATGTCGACTATCTCGGCAATCCTTTCACATGGCTGAACCCAACCAGAGAGCCGCCGGTTCCTCGCTTCGACTTAAACAGAAGTAGTGAGTTTGCACCCGGTGTCAACCTGCTCGGCTATTTCGAATCTGAAAAAGGGGTCGGTGAAGGGGTAAGAAGCAACCTCAGGATTATTCAGGCTACTGGTCTTCCTTACGTCCTTAATAATTGGGTCGATTCAGGATCCAGCAACGTAGAGGCCGTCTCGGACAAACTCGATACCAGCAATCCCTATGTCATTAATTTGATGACTGTGAATGCGGATGGCCTTCAGACTTTTGGCAGAAATCACTCGGACTACCTCACCGGTCACTACAATATCGGCTATTGGGCCTGGGAGCTTTCCGATTTCCCTCATGAATGGGATACTTCATTCGGCTATGCCGATGAAATTTGGACTCCGAGCAAGTTTACTTCTGAGGCCGTCGCCCATAGTTCTCCTGTTCCAGTCAGAGTGGTCCCTCACGCGCTTGTAAGTACAGACTTCGATGTCACACCTGACCGCGCCGCATTCGGACTTGATCCGAATGTTTTCCTGTTTCTGTTTCTATTCGATTTTCATAGCTTTCTCGAGCGCAAGAACCCTCTCGGCTTGATTCGCTCGTATAAGAAGGCCTTTGGCGACAGGAAGGACGTTCAGCTACTGATCAAGTCCTCTCATAGTGCCCAGCATAAAGACGAGCTGGCATTATTACAGGATGCCGCGAGCGGAGCCAATGTCAGGATACTGGACGCTGTCTTGACCAGAGATGCTAAACAGCAATTAATGATGACCGCCGACTGTTATATTTCTCTTCATCGCTCAGAAGGTTTTGGCTTGACCCTCGCAGAAGCTATGATGTGCGGCAAACCCGTCATAGCAACCGCCTATTCGGGTAATGTCGACTTCATGTCCGACTCGGATAGCTTTCTTGTTCCGTACAGGATGGTTGCCATCGACCGAACCCACGGGCCTTACAAGGCGGGCTGCCAGTGGGCCGATCCCGACCTCGACTACGCGGTCGACTTTATGCGGTATGTCGAGAGCCACCGTGAAGCCGCTGCCAGTCTCGGATTGCGGGCAAAGACAAAAGTATCGGACATTCTAAGTCCGGCGACGATTGGCGCGTCTGTGCGTCAGCGGCTTGAGTGGCTAGGACTGGCGGAGCGAGTCGATCACTTGCCGGCAATGCGGACCGGCGATCGGTAGTCAGGGAACGTGTCGACTGCCGCGCAGGAAAGTTTCACGACAGCGATTCACCCCAAACCAATAGGCCAGCTCACGGTAGTCGTCGGCATCGAAGACTGCGATGTCGGCGTCTTTCCCCGCTTCCAAGCTTCCTTTCTTGCCTTGGAGCCGCAGCGCACACGCGCCGTTGTAGGTGGCGGCAGTGATCGCCTCTGCCGGCGACATCTTCATATGCGTACATGCTGCCGACAATACGAACGGCATCGACGGCGTGGGTGCGGTCCCAGGATTGTAGTCCGTAGCAAGTGCCACGGCGACGCCTGAGTCGATCAGTTTGCGCGCTGGCGGAAACGATTGCAGTCCCAGGAAGTAGTTCGCCGCTGGAAGCAGCGTCGCGACGGTGTCGACCGTGGCCAGAACCGCGATGTCTTCTTCACCCACAAAATCCATGTGATCGAAAGAAGCAGGATGAAACTCCAATAACGGCGCCAGCGCCGCCGGGGTGAGCTGGCAAACATGCGCCCGCACGCCAAGGCCTTGCTCGACCGCCGCGCGTAAAATCCGTTCCGACTGCTCCATCGTAAAAGCACCACGCTCGCAGAAGACATCAACGAACTCGGCGAGCTTCTGCATGGCTGCCGCTGGAATCATCTCCTCGATGACCATGTTCACGTACTCATCAGGATTCTCGCGAAATTCCGGTGGTACCACGTGTGCTCCCAACAGGGTGGGGACGATCGTTCCCGGCCATTTCTGTGCTGCAAGGCGAATTGCTTCCAGCGACTTCAGCTCAGCCTCAAGACTCAGTCCGTAGCCGGACTTCGCTTCGACGGTCGTTGTGCCGTACGCAGCCATCACTTTTAATGCTCCCACAATGTGGGAGGCAATTTCATCGACCGACGATTCCCTGATTCCACGCAGGCTGGAGCGAATGCCGCCTCCTGCCGCAGCGATCTCTTCGTAACTCGCGCCGGAGATTCGTTTTTCAAAATCAATCAGGCGAGGAGTTGTAAACGCGGGATGAGTGTGGGAATCGACAAATCCCGGCAGTACCACATTGTGGGAGCAGTCGATTTCCTCAAAGAAATCACTCGCCAGGTGCTTCTCTCTCGTGACTACGTCTGTTGTACCGACTGCGACAATCTTGCCATCGGCAATTAGTACCGCGCCGTCCTCAATGATCCCAAGTTCTCGCATCTGCGCGCCGCGGCGCGGACCGCGCTCATTGGAGGCGCTGCGTAAAGTCAGCAGTTGAGCGGCATGAACCAGCAGAATTGTCCGCGCTCCCGATCGGGCGTTGTTGGGCAAACGCTAGTTGCTCCCTTCCATCGGTACCTTCACTCCCTGCTCCTTCGCGAAGCGTTTGGCTTCGTCGTAGCCAGCATCCACGTGACGCACAACGCCGATGCCCGGATCGTTCGTCAGCACGCGCTCGATGCGCTTGGCCATGCCGTCGCTGCCGTCGGCTACCGTCACCTGCCCAGCATGTTGCGAATACCCTATGCCGACTCCTCCGCCGTTATGAATCGACACCCAGGACGCGCCGCTAGCCGTATTCAGCAAGGCGTTCAGCAGAGGCCAGTCGGCAATCGCATCGCTGCCATCTTTCATCGCTTCCGTCTCGCGGAACGGCGAGGCGACAGAACCGCAGTCCAGGTGGTCGCGGCCCATCACAATCGGCGCTTTCAGCTTGCCTTTTTTCACCAGATCGTTCAGCGCGAGACCGAACTCCGCGCGCTCACCGTAACCAAGCCAGCAGATGCGGCACGGCAGTCCCTGGAACTTGATCCGCTTGCGCGCGAGATCAATCCAGCGGCTCAGAATGCGGTTGCCCGGAAACATCTCCAACACCAAATCGTCGGTGACGTGAATGTCTGCCGGATCACCCGACAGCGCCGCCCAGCGGAACGGCCCGCGACCTTCGCAGAACAACGGACGAATGTACTCCGGAACAAATCCCGGGAAATCGTATGCGTTCTTCACCCCGTGATCGAAGGCAAAGGTGCGAATGTTGTTGCCGTAGTCGAAGGTCACCGAACCCATCTTCTGCAGCTTCAGCATGCCTTCGACGTGACGCGCCATGGTGTCGAGCGAGCGCTCTTCATACGCCTTGGGATCGCGTTTGCGCAGCTCCAGAGCATCTTCCAACGTCATGCCGTTCGGCACATAGCCGTTCAGCGGATCATGGGCTGACGTCTGATCCGTAAGAATGTCGGGCACCACACCACGCTCGGCAAGCTCAGGAATGATGTCACCGCAATTGCCGATCAGTCCAACGGAGATGTTTTCTTTCTTGCGGACCGCGTTCTTGATGATGCGCAGCGCCTCGTCGAGCGAGTTGACCATGAAGTCGCAATAACCGGTCCGCAGGCGCTTCTTGATGCGCTCGGGGTCGACTTCGATGCCAAGGTAGCAGGCGCCGGCCATGGTCGCGGCCAGCGGCTGCGCGCCGCTCATACCGCCCATGCCGCCCGAGACGATCAGCTTGCCCGCCAAGTCGCCGCCCAGATGCTTTTCGCTCGCGGCGGAAAACGTCTCGTATGTTCCCTGAATGATGCCCTGCGAGCCAATGTAGATCCACGAGCCGGCGGTCATCTGACCGTACATGATCAGGCCAAGCTTCTCGAGCTCGTTGAACTTCCCCCAGTTGGACCAGTGGCCCACCAGATTGGAGTTGCAGATGAGCACGCGCGGCGCGTAGTCGTGGGTGCGGAAGATGCCCACGGGCTTGCCCGACTGCACCAGCAACGTCTCATCGTTGTCCAGCGACTTTAACGAATTGACGATTGCGTGATAGCAGTCCCAATTGCGCGCAGCACGGCCCGTGCCACCGTAAACAACCAGGTCCTGCGGCCGCTCGGCGACGTCGGGGTCGAGGTTGTTCATCAGCATGCGCATTGCGGCTTCTTGCGCCCAGCCTTTGCAGGACAACTCATTGCCGCGCGGCGCCCGCACCGGCGTGTAGGAAGAAACGGATGAATCGGTCATGACGGACATAACAAGGGAATGGTAGTGCGAGGGATGGACCAAAAACAAGCCGTCACCTGTCGCCCGTCAACTTTCGGCTAAAGCGTCCTGCGGGGGATTCTGCAAGAGGCGAAGTGGAAGGTTGTCGAGCCTATTCTTGAGCTGACGGCTGAAAGCCGATGGCTGACAGCTGAAACAAAATGGGGAGCGGCTGTTTGGCCATCTCCCCTCTCTCTCCGATCAGGTTTGCAATTGCCCCTAGCTTAAGGGATTCGAACTATGCAGACATCAATAAAACGTAAATATATTGTAAAAACCGCTGTGGATAAAAGGCTGAGTGCGCTTTCTGCGCACCTACCACATTGTGTCATCCCCGATTGTGGCACATCCCGCCGCGGAGATGCTGCTCCTCGCCGCTATGCCACAATGTAAGACTCGATGATTTGCGGCATCATCCACAATGTCAGACACAGTGATTCTCGTATACTGACGCGACTATGAAGGCGATTGTTGCAATTGGCGGCGGTAAATTTACCAACGGGAGCAGAGCCCCCATCGATCGGGAAATTGTCCGTCTTTCCGGCAAGAAGCACCCCGCCTGCTTTTCATCCCCACCGCAAGCTCCGACTCGGAGCTCTACTGGCAGCACATTTCCGAATACTTTGGTGATTTTCTGAAATGCCGGGTGGACGTGCTTTGGCTCTTGAAGGAGCGGCCGTCACGCGATGAGATCAAGCGCAAGATTCTTTCGGCGGACATCATTTATGTGGGCGGCGGAAATACCCTGATGATGATGCGCCTCTGGCGGCGGCTGGGAGTGGATAAATTCCTCCGGGCGGCGTATGAGAAAGGCATTGTGCTCTCAGGGGCCAGCGCAGGCTCGATCTGCTGGTTCGATTCTGGACACTCGGACTCAATGTCTTTCTACAATCCGAAAAAGTGGAAATACATCAATGTGAAAGGCCTGGGACTAGTAAGTGGGATTCACTGTCCGCACTACAACGGTATGACCGGCGGCGTTCCCCGAAGAAGGGAGTTCCGGGAGATGATCCGGAAGATCGGGGGACTGGGCATCGCTGTCGAGAACGGTTGCGCAATCGAATTCATCGACGGCCGCTTCTACCGAGTGATTGCCGCAAGAACCAACGCACACGCTTACACGGTGGTTAAACGCGACGGTAAGGTCGTCTCCCACAGAGATCCCCCGAACTAAGAAGCTTGAGCCGATCGAGTCGCTGCTCGATTCATGCGTTTGACCCCGCTCTCCGCGGCCTGCTACCTTCAAAGATTCGTCTTCATCGCAAATTTTCCATAAGAGAGATTAGCCATGGCACTCAAATTTAAGGGCGTGGATTTCATCGAGTACGACACGCTGCTCACCGATGACGAGCGGCTGGTCCGCGACAACACCCGCAAATTCATTGAGGAAAACCTCATCCCGATCATCGAGCAGTGCAACCGCGACGGCCGCCTCCCCAAAGAGCTGATCAAGCCGATGGGCGAACTAGGGCTTTTACGGCGCCAGCCTGAAGGGGTACGGCTGCGCCGGCATGTCGAGCGTGGAATACGGGCTGATGACGCAGGAGCTGGAGCGGGGCGACAGCGGCGTGCGCTCGTTCGTCAGCGTGCAGTCGGGGCTGTGCATGTATCCCATCTACGCCTTCGGCAGCGAGGAGCAGAAGCAGAAATATCTGCCGAAGATGGCGCTGGGCGAAATCCTTGGCTGTTTCGGATTGACCGAGCCAGACGCCGGCTCGAATCCTTCTGCCATGCGCACTCGCGCCAAGAAGGACGGCAACGAGTACGTCCTTAACGGCGAGAAGATGTGGATCACCTCCGGCTCGATCGCCGACATCGCCATCATCTGGGCCAAGGTGGAAGATGAGGACGACATGATCCGCGGCTTCATTGTCGAGACCAACCGTCCCGGTTTCAAAGCTGCGGACGTGCACGGCAAGTGGTCGTTGAGGGCTTCAGTGACCTCCAGCCTCTCGTTGCAGGATGTGCGCATACCGGCAGAAAATCTGCTGCCGCAGTCGGGCGGGCTGAAGTCGCCGCTGAGTTGCCTGAACCAGGCGCGCTACGGCATCGCCTGGGGTGCGATTGGCGCCGCCATGGCTTGCTACGATTGCGCGCTGCAGTACTCGCAATTTCGCAAGCAGTTCCACGATCAGCCTATCGCCTCGCATCAACTGGTGCAGGAGAAGCTGGTATGGATGATCAGCGAGATCACCAAAGCTCAGCTGCTCGCCTTGCAGGTCGGCCGGCTGAAGGACGCGGGCAAGGCTAAGCCGTGGCACATCTCAATGGCCAAGCGCAACAACGTGTGGATGGCGCTGGAGTGCGCGCGTTTGGGACGCGACATTCTCGGCGCAAACGGCATCGCCGACGAGTACCCGATCTTCCGCCACATGGCGAACCTGGAGTCGGTGAAGACCTATGAGGGCACGCACGACATCCACACCCTGATCATTGGCGACCATATTACGGGTCACGCGGCGTTCTAGAAGCTGCTGTCGGTGGTCGGTTGTCAGATGTCAGTTGGCTGACCGGTTCGGGACTCCGGGCCTCGGTAAGTGATGAAAGTCCTCGAACCTTGACCACAACAGGTGTATCCTTTGCGTTTGTGCTTGGATTGGGCCTTCTTCTGCCCAAGTTCCGCGCATCAAAGACATGGCGAACGGCTTGCCGAGGTCCCCAACAAGCGGCGAATTTTGGGTTGCTGGGATTGGAATCCGCAGTCGTAGCTCATAGTTCTGCATTTGCAGGCCGCGCCTATGGAGGCTCGATGGCAACAACAATTCAAACCAAAGACCCAGAAATGATGACACATACTCCCACCGCCAATTTTGAAACCGATCTCGCAATGGAGTTCTTGCGGGTTGTGGAAGAAGCGGCGATTGCCTCGGCCAAGACGATGGGCCAGGGCGACCGCAAGCACGCCGACGAGATGGCAACCGAGGCCATGCGATCCGTCATGGATTCGGTGCCGATGGACGGCACCATCGTCATCGGCGAGGGCGAGCGCGATGAAGCGCCCATGCTTTACATCGGCGAGAAGGTCGGCAAGCAGGATGGCGGCAGCTATCCCGCCGTCGACATCGCGGTCGATCCGCTGGAGGGAACCAACCTTTGCGCTACGGGATCTCCGGGCGCAATCACCGTGCTGGCGGCGTCGGAAAAAGGCGGGCTGCTGCACGCTCCCGACTGCTACATGGAGAAGATCGTCGTCGGCCCATCCTGCAAGGGAGTGGTCGATCTCGAGGCTCCAGTAGGCCACAACCTGCATGTCATCGCCAAAGTTCTGGACCGCGATGTGGAAGATCTGGTGATCATCATCCTCGACCGTCCGCGGCATGAGAAGTTGATCAACGAGATCCGCAAAGCCGGCGCCCGCATTCGGTTGATCTCCGACGGCGACCTTTCACCGGGCGTGGCCGCTTCGATGCTCGGGTCCGGCGTACATGCCGTGATGGGAACGGGTGGCGCTCCGGAAGGCGTTATTACTGCCGCCGCTGTCCGCTGCCTCAACGGCTACATGGTCGGCCGGCTGGTGGGCTACACGCCGGAACAGGGCGAGCGCATGAAGGACATGGGCATCACCGATCCGAAGCGCATTTATACGGCGGACGAGCTGGCGCCCGGCAAGCAAATCATCTTCGCTGCTACCGGCGTCACCGAAGGGACGTTGCTCAAAGGTGTACGGTTCTTCGGCGATGGCGTGCGTACAACGTCGCTGGTGATGAAGCTGAGCAAGGGCAAGGTTCGCTTCATCGAAACGATTCATCTCGACCGCCGTCCGGATGTGAAGGTCAGAATTCCGGAGCGGTAATACGCCAACTTCGGAAGTGATCGGCCCTCCTTCACCGGGAGGGCCGTTTCTGTTTTAGCAATTCGAGATGCCAAGCTTTGGGCCCCGGATACGCGAGAATCAGGAATCGTCCTCGAATGTGGCTCTTTCCGGCCAGAGTTCCGAATATGAGCCAACTCCTCATTTTCCGCTTGCTTCTGTAATAGGAGGAGTAAAATTCAGTTAGACAAAGGATTGTAGCTGCGGGTGGAACGGTCCATCCGGAGAGGCCTTTCATGAACGTTCATGTCAGCTACAAGGTTTCCAAGACAGCCGACCTCGAGAAGATCATCAACCAACAAGTGGAGAAGCTGGCGCGGTACCTCCAGGTATTCCGCCCCGAGTTGGTGCACCTGAAAGGCATCGTGGAGGAGAACTCCGCGCGCCAGGGGTTTGTCGTGTCGCTCAACTTGCGATTGCCTTCGGGGCAGATGGCTTCGCAGGAGAGCAGCCCAACGGCAACCACAGCCATCAAGTCGGCATTCGACGATATCTGTGCGCAGGTAAAGCGGCACAAGGAATTGCTGCGCAACCACCACAAATGGCCGGGGCGCCGCGGACCGAGTCGTGCCACGTCAGGTACCGTTCCATTCGAACAGACGGTTGCGGCGGTGGTGCCGGAGAAAATTTCCTTCAGCGACATCACCGGCTACGTGAACATCAATCTGCCCCGCCTGAAGCGCTTCATCCAGCGCGAGCTGCAATACCGCGAGGACCAGGACCAACTGCGGCCCAACCAGATCACCGTGGAAGACGTGGTGAACGAGGCCATCGCCAACGCTCTGGCCGAGCAGGACGACATGCCCGAGAAGGTGAAGCTGGAGCCGTGGGTGCATCGCCTGGCGCGGGAAGCGATTAACCGGCTGTCCGCCGACGGTCTCGAAACCGGCATGGTTCCGCTGGAACGCTCGCACGGCCAGCAGAATGTACAGGGCTCCGATGAGGCAACGTTGCAATTCCATCAGCCCGATGACAAGTTGACAGAGGAAAACGTCATTCCCGATCCCGCAGCCAATACGCCGGAAGAGCTGGCAGCGCGAAGCGAGCTGCTGAATCTGGTGGAAACGACCTTGCAAGGCGCGGGCCGCGACGAACAGGAAGCATTCATTCTGTACACCATGGAAGGCTTTACCCTGCAGGAAATCGCCGACATCAATAACCACAAAGTGGAGGAGGTGCGCGCAGCCATTCGCCGGGCCGGCGATCATCTGCAACGCGCCTTGCCCATGAAAGATCCTCTCAAGGACAAGCTCCTGGAGTATTCCAAGAGCGCCTGATTTCGGGGGCTGCCGCTGCAGTCCCCGCCTTCGTCATCGATCCACGAAACCTGAAACAGGAGAACGGAATGATCACACGCGATGACATCCGAGAACTTGCTAACTTCAAATCGCCGCAAGGCTGCGCCGTAACGTTCTACTATCAGCCTGCGACGCCACTCAATAAATCGCACCGGGAAGAAGCCATCCTGGTGAAGGACCTTATTCGTACTGCCCTGCGCGAAGCGCAGAAACTCGGTAAGAACGGTTCAACTCGAAGTGACCTGGAGAAAATCAGCGGCATGGTAGACCCGCTGCATGGGAACAGCGGAAAAGCGAAGGCGATCTTTGCCTGCGGCCAGGAGGGATTCTGGCGCGAGTTTGACATTCCCGCGCAACTGCTGACGCCGAAAGTCGCAGTCAGCCATCGCTTCCATCTGAAGCCTTTGGCGGCGGTGCTGGACGGAGAACAGCGCGCTTGCGTGCTGCTCGCTGATCGCACCAAGGCACGCGTCTTCGAACTGATGAATGACGAGATCGCCGAGAAGGAGGATTTTGTCAACGAATTGACGCGCCGCGGCAAGAGCGCCGGCTATGCGGGCTACGACGCCGGACACGCCGAGCGCAAGGTGATGAACGAAGCCGCGCAGCACTTCAAGCTGGTCGCCGACCACATCGAACAGTACTTCGAGCGCGGCGGCTGCGACCGCCTGTTGATCGGCTGCCGCGACGATGTCTGGTCGGAGATCGAGCCCCACCTGCAATCCAGGGCGAGACAGCGTCTGGCTGGACGGTTCCGCATCGATTCCAAGGTCGCCACACCCGAGCAGGTGAAGCACATGGCGCGGGAGAAGCTGGCAGAATACCGCGCAAGTATGAAGCAAGATCTGGTGCGCGACGTGATCGGCGAGGCGCACCGCAACGGTCGTGGCGCCATCGGACTGCGGCGCGTTCTGCGCTCGCTCGAGCAGGGTGAGGTCCTGACTTTGCTCTTGGGGTCGAATTTCTCCGCCCCCGGCGTGAAGTGCTACCACTGCGGCCACATGGATCTGCACGTAGTTCCCACCTGCGCCGTATGTGGCAAGGAAAACACGGAACTGGAGGATATCGGTGATGCCGTCGTGGGACATGCTATCCGGACGGGTGTGGAACTCGTCTATATCCCCGATGATGAGGAGTTCGATCGCATCGGCCGTATCGCCGCCATGCTGCGCTTCAGGGCGGACCAAAACACCGCGGTTAGAGCAGCCGGCTAGATCCGAATCAGAACAGGTAGTCGCGAGGCACAGCTTCTGGCTGTGCCTTTGCATTTTGCGGAGTGGAATGGCGATTGGCCGCACGCTCCCGCGTGCTATCCTTCAGGGTTTGTACGTGAGGCATTTGCATGAAGTTTTCACGCCGCGATTTTATCGCTACCACTGCTGTTGGCTCCGCCTCGCTTGCGCTTGATCTGCAAGGGCAAAACAAGCCTGAGAGCACCGCTGCCTTACCAGGCAATCCGCCGAAGAAGCCGATCATTATCTGTGCCGCGAATGGCTACGAGTATCTGGATCGCGGATATGCCGTGCTGACCGGCGGCGGCGACACGCTCGATGCCGTGATGCAGGTGATCACCGGGCCGGAAGACGATCCCAATGATGACAGCGTGGGGCTCGGTGGCTTGCCGAACGAGGATTGCGTGGTGCAGCTCGACGCCTGCTGCATGCATGGCCCGACGCGCATGGCCGGTGCGGTCGCAGCAGTCGAAGAGATCAAGAACGTCTCGCTGCTTGTCGAAAGCGGTGATGGAACACACCGGGCACGTGATGCTGGTGGGCGCGGGTGCGCAGAAGTTCGGCTTCGACATGGGCTTTCCGCGAAGTCAACCTCCTGACCGAGCGCTCGCGCAAGGTCTGGCTGCTGTGGAAGGAAACCATGTCCAACAAGGACTGGTGGGGTCCGGGCCTGGCCAGTCCGAAATACGTTTTGCCCGATGCGAGCCACTCCGAGCTGTATGAAGAGCGGGTTCAGAAGCTGGAGGAACTCGCGGGTAAGCTGGGCATCGAGCCCAATTTTCGCGCCGCCGCGGTGCAACGAGTTTTGCATCCTCCGACTGGGACCATCAACTGTTCAGCCATCAACGAGAAGGGCGAGATCTCAGGTGCGACGACGACCAGCGGCTTGGCGTGGAAGATTTCCGGGCGCGCCGGCGATTCGCCGATCATCGGCGCCGGATGCTATGTCGACCAGGATGTGGGCGCGGCGGGCGCAACCGGCAACGGCGAAGAGAACATCAAGGTCTGCGGCGCTCACACCATCGTCGAAAACATGCGCCGCGGAATGTCACCGCAAGAGGCCGGCATGGATGCGCTGAAGCGAATCGTCCGCAACTTCAACGGCGACATGGCGAAGATGCAGTACGTCGACATGAGCTATTACATCCTGCGCAAGGATGGCGCGTATGCCGGTGTCTGCATGTGGAGCGGCCCTCCCGGCCACCTGCGCCGCTTCGCCATTCACGATGGAACCAAACGATATGAGACGGCGGTGGCGCTGTTCCAGGGAAAGTCAATCGGCTGGCCGCCCATGCCCGAGAGGGAGCACCTGGCGCCGGAGCAGAAGAAGTAGCGACGCGAACCTATACCGCGACGGTGACAGTGGTTTCGGTGCGCGTTACCGGCCGGTAGAGCGTGTCGCGCTCGAAGGGCACGCGGCCGGCTTCGGTGATGAGGCGAATCAGATCCTGGCGGCGCAGACCTTGCGGGGTGGTCGCGCCGGCGTCGTGATAGATCTTCTCTTCCACCACCGTCCCGTCGATATCGTCGGCGCCGAAGCGTAGCGTGATCTGCGCCATCTTCGGCGTCACCATCTGCCAGTACGACTTGATGTGCGGGAAGTTGTCGAGCACCAGCCGGCCGATGGCGATCTGCCTCAGGTCCAGCATGCCGGTGGTCGTGGGCAGGTGCTGCAGCGGAGTGTTGGCGGGATGAAAAGCCAGCGGAATGAACGTCTGGAAGCCGTGCGTGTCGTCCTGCAGTGCGCGTAGCTTCAGCATGTGATCGACGCGGTCTTCGTCGTTCTCGACATGTCCGTAGAGCATGGTGGCATTCGACTTCAGCCCGACCTCATGCGCCGTGCGCGCGATCTCCAGCCACTGGTCGCCATCGATCTTGTGATCGCAGATGATGTGCCGGATGCGATCGGAGAAGATCTCCGCGCCACCGCCAGGCATGGAGTCCAGCCCAGCTTCTTTGAATTTGATCAGCACTTCACGCGGCGTCATCTTGCCGATCTTCGAGAAGAACGAGATCTCGACCATGGTGAACGCCTTGAGGTGCACCTGTGGAAAGCGCTCCTTCAGGCCGGCGATGAGATCGACGTAATACTGGAATGGCAGATCGGCATGCAGTCCGCCCACAATGTGAAACTCGGTGATGGCTTCGGTGTAGCCGGTCGCCGCGGTGTTCCAGACTTCTTCCAGCGCCATGGTGTAGGAGCCGGGCGAATCTTTCTTGCGGCCGAAGGCGCACAAGCGGCACGCGGCAACGCAAACATTGGTGTAGTTGATGTGCCGATTGACGTTGAAGTACGCGATGTCGCCGTGCATGCGCTCGCGCACATGATTGGCCAGCCAGCCAATCGCCAGGATGTCGCCCGAGCGGTAGAGCGCCAGCGCGTCCTCTGCCGTCAGCCGCTCCTGAGCCATGACCTTGTCATGGATCGGGCGCAGGCGCGCGTCGTCGGTCTGAAAAGGATGGCGATGGTTGCTGACAGGCGAATCAGGCATCTTTGCAATCATATCCCACGTGGCCGCGGAATCAGAGCTAAAGGCGTCGTTTCCAATAAAAAGGACGGCGGCGACCATGAGCAACAGCGACAATCTGGATCATAGAAGGCCGCTCGCAATAAATGATGACGAAGGGAAAGCGGCGAAGCAGAAATTTACGTGCATTGCCCTGGCTGACAGGCCATCGATGGGGAGCTGCCATGATCAATTCGAGAGCTTGATCGATCTCAGTCAGAAATCTGGCAGCTACTTCCTCGCTCTTGTCCAGGTACCAGTCAAATGCGGCTTCCAATTCAGCAGCCGCCGCATTGTGAAACTCTATCTGCTTAGCCACGAGTCGGCAGCTTTGCAACTAGCCCACGACGGACGTCAGTCCAAGACACGGTCTGTGCCTCCCCTGATTCAAGGTCCCGCAAACGCCGAGCAGTTTCTTCCTGCCACGCTATCTCGACATCTTCATCCACTGCGTCTTCCAGCGTATCCAGCAGCGATCCAGCCAATTCGGCGCGATCAGTCGCGGAAAGCGTCATGGCTTTTTGCAGAAGATCCTGTACTTCCCTAGTCATAGGTTCATTTTACCCTCTATAGGGTAAGAGCTTGCAGAATGCGCGTCGACTCACTCACCGGGACAGCAGCAGGTCGCCGGCAATGAAGAAAAGAAACGCCATCGAGATCAGGCCGTTCATGGTGAAGAATGCGGCATTCACTCGGCTGAGATCGTCGTGCTTAACCAGCGAGTGCTCATAGATCAGCAGCAACGCGACAAACACGACGCCGGCGATTGCGATCTTGCCCAGGCCGAAAGCCATGGTCATCCATACCAGCAACAAAACTGTGACCACATGGAACGCTCTGGCAATCAGCAGTGCCGAACGGATACCAAAAGCCTTGGGCACGGAATAGACATTTGTTGAGCAATCGTGCTCGTAATCTTGGCAGGCATAGAGAATGTCGAAGCCGGCGCCCCAGAATACGACCGCCGCAGTCAGAATCAGAATTCGCGGATCGAGCGAGCCGCGCACAGCGACCCATGCGGCGGCTGGAGCAATGCCCATCGCAAGGCCGAGCACAACGTGCGACCAGCGCGTGAAGCGCTTAGTAAAGGAGTACAGAAATACGATTCCCAGCGCGACCGGTGACAGATCGAACGCCAGGGGATTCAGTTTGTATGCGGAGAAGATGAAGACTGCGGAAGTTGTTACCACAAACCACGCGACAAAAGACCTGCTGAGCTTGCCGGCAGGCAGCGCACGAATTTTGGTGCGAGGATTAGCGGCGTCGATACTCGCGTCGGCCAGCCGATTAAACGACATTGCCGCCGAGCGCGCCGCCACCAGCGCGACGATGATCCAGATGCAAGTGTGCAGATCAGGAATGCCGCGCGCGGCCAGAACGGCGCCGGTCAGGCCAAACGGGAGCGTGAGGACGGAGTGCTCCCACTTGATCATCTCCAGCGTGGTTCCAATACTGCGCAACAAAGCCACGAAACGATTGTACCGTGGGAGGGTAGTCCGCCGGACTAGCTGCTGCCCTGGGGCAGCGGACGCCTGGCCCACTGGCGCTCCCAGAGAGGTACGGTGACGCGTTCAGCGACCAGAGCAGGCTTACGCGCCCAGCACACCACACGCGTGCCGAACGGCAGGTTGATGTAGCGAATGAGATGACGCTCGACATCGAGCAGCAAAACCATGGCGACGCTCCCCGTGCGTGGCAACGCCTGCCGCTGCCGATCGATCGACTTGGTGAACATGTTCTTGCCGATGCGCTCAATCATCGCGGGGAAGAAACCGGAGGCGACCAGATAAGAAACTCGCGTCACCTCGAAACCCGCATTGTTCAGCTTGCGACGCAGTTCGGTCGCCGTGTAGCGGCGCCGATGGCCGCGCGCCTCGTCCTTCTCGCCCCAGAGCAATGGATACGCGGGCACCGTCAGACAAAGCATCGCACCGTCTTTGAGCACGCGCCGCATCTCGCGCAGCGCGGACAAGTCATCTGGCACCGTCTGCAAGATATCGCCCGCAACGATGGCATCGAAGGAATTCGACACGAACCCGAGCTCTTCCGGGCCGGTACATATCAAATCGTGGAGACCGTGCATCTGATGGAACGCGAGGACAGGAAGCGAAGCATGCGCGTTCAGCACGCGAATATGCGGTGAGTCCGCAGACGCCAATTCCGCAGTACACCCAAGATCGAGGACGCGGGCTTCGCGTTTATTGCGCAAGGCCTGCGCTACGGCTTCACGAAACAGCTTGCGACGCGCGATGTACCACCAGGAAGCCGCCTCGCGACGCAAGGACTCGAATTCGACTGGAGCGTCCATCGAATGGACCTCGCATCCATTTTACGGGAATCGGCTCTGATTACGCGCCCGGAACCTTATTCGCTACGGCTGAGCGAAAATACTCCAGCGACATCTGCAGCCCGGTTCGCAGATCGATCTTCGGCTCCCAGCCAAACAGTCGCTTCGCCTTGCTGATATCAGGACGGCGCTGTTTGGGATCGTCCTGCGGCAGCGGCTCAAAGCAAATCTTGCTGCGCGAGCCGGTCACCTCCAACACGACCTTGGCACATTCCAGAATCGTGAACTCTCCGGGATTGCCGATGTTCGTCGGCTCGTGCTCGTCCGATTTCGCCAGCGCCAGAATTCCCGCAACCTCATCGCTCACGTAACAGAAGCTGCGCGTCTGTGAGCCATCGCCGTAAACCGTGAGGTCTTCCCCCAGCAATGCCTGCTTCATGAAGTTGGAGATGACGCGGCCGTCGTTGAGCTGCAGACGCGGGCCGTAGGTGTTGAAGATGCGAACGATGTGGGTGTCGACGTTGTGGTAGCGGTGATAGGCCATGGTGACCGCTTCGGCGAAGCGTTTAGCTTCGTCATAGACGGATCGCGGACCGATGGGATTCACATGCCCCCAATAGGTTTCCTTTTGCGGATGCTCCAGCGGATCGCCGTAACATTCCGAGGTCGAAGCGAGGAAGAATTTCGCGCCGTACTTCTTCGCCAGCTCCAGGCAGTTCATCGTGCCCAACGAGCCGACTTGCAGAGTTTCAATCGCGTGTTCCAGATAGTCGACGGGGCTGGCGGGTGAAGCGAGGTGGAAGACATAGTCGACCTTGCCGAAATCGAACGGCAAGCAGACATCCTGCTGGCGAAACTCGAATCGCGGCTCCTGGCGAAGATGGGCGATGTTCTCCATTCTGCCGGTCAGCAGATTGTCCGCACACAAAATGGAATGTCCATCGGCCAGTAAGGCATCGCAAAGATGCGAACCGAGAAAACCTGCGCCGCCTGTCACCAGTACACGCAACGTTGAACCTCTTCTTGATGCGGAGAATCGGTGTGATTATTTCAGATTGAAGCGTGACGCGACAGCCTGAGCCTTGCGATCCCTACGGCCTCGTCTTCATGATGTCAGGCTCTTTGTCAGTGGTCACCTGTGGCTCCAGATGGTGCCTGGTTAGATCCGCACGCAGGTATTCGAAGGCTTCCTCCGGAGTATTTGCCCAATGAAACAGTTCGAGGTCCTTGGGCGAAATCGTTCCTGCATCTACGAACGCCTGAAAGTTGATCACCCGGTCCCAATAGTCCTTGCCGTAAACCACCACGCAGATGCGCTTGGCCAGCTTCTCGGTCTGCGCCAGCGTGAGCAACTCGAACAGCTCATCAAACGTACCGAATCCACCGGGGAAAACAACCAGCGCCTTCGAGAGATAGGCGAACCACAGTTTGCGCATGAAGAAGTAATGGAACTCGAAGTTCAGGTCGGGAGTGATATACGGATTCGGCATCTGCTCGAAGGGGAGGGCGATATTCATGCCGATGGTCTTGCCGCCGGCCTCCGACGCGCCCAGGTTGGCAGCTTCCATGATTCCGGGACCGCCGCCGGTACAGATCACAAAGCGATGTCGCGCCTGATTGATGGTCTTGGTCCACTGCGTAATCATGAAAGCCAGCCGGCGCGCATCCTCGTAGTAACGCGCCATCTCCACATCGGCTTTGGCCAGGCGAATGCGCTCCTGCTCTTCCGGCGGAGCAGCAGCGGCTGAGCCGGGCTTGTCGAGCAACTGCAATCCCTGTTCAGCCTGAGACCGGCTGTGAAAACGGGCTGAGCCAAAAAATACGATTGTGTCCTGGATGCGCTCACGCCGAAATCGCGCCAGCGGTTCCTGATATTCCGCAAGAATACGGAGGATGCGGCCGTCGGGCCCGTTCAAGAACTTCTTGTTCTCGTAGGCCAGGGGTGAACGATGCTGTTGAGGAGGTCCGTCTTTCTTATCTGCCATGTCTGCAATGAATCAGTTTACAAATTCAGCTGCTGCGATCTGAGTAGTTGAAGCCGGCAGTTTGCGAGGCTCGGCCGATTACTACGGTTCGCTGTACTGGACAACCTCCGCGACTGCCAGCCAGACATCAGCTATCCCAAGGCCGCTGATCAATCCGCGAACAAAAGGGTACGCCAGTACTTCCCGCACCTGCGGATAACTCAAAATCAGCGAGTTGTTGAGCCAGAACGAGGTCCAGGGCGCGACCGTCAGTATGATGCCGATTTCCAGACAAAAGAGGACAAACACAATGAGGAAGATGCGGCGTCTCCAAAGCTCCCATTTGCTTGGCTTCGGTTGTTGCGGCGGCACCACCAGGACCGGCCCGTGCGCCTGAGCGAGGTCGTCGTTCTGCGGCCCTTGGTCAAACGCACTCATGTTGTATCCGCATTTCGACGCTCGTGCCGGAATGGATGTAGATCCTTCCACTGTCGGCTTTGCAGGCCGTACGAACCCTGTACAGCAAGGATACTACGACGACTGCAGAGCAGCGCGGCAGTTCGCATCGGTTCCAACGAGTCGCGGCACTTGTCAATGCGAGCGCAGATCACGTACCGAAGCGCACGGCGGATCGTGCTTTCGCCTTGGCCGCTTCTTCTTCGCGGTTCTTCGGAGACGCCGTGGTGTCCAGCGATAGCAGCAAGCGCTTCGCAGTGGAGGCGATTTCGTCAACTGCGCTTTGAAACGATGCTTCGTTCGCCTTAGACGGCTTATTGAAGCCGCTGATCTTACGTACGAACTGAAGAGCGGCAGCGCGAACTTCCTCGTCCGTAACCGGCGGATCGAAGTTGAATAGAATTTTGATATTCCTGCACATGTAAAACCTCAACTACTGGGCTGACGAAGCAGCACGTAAGGAGCCGCTCACTTCTTGGACGCAGGTTACGTCTCGCCGGCGCCGGAGCTGCTTTGGGGGTGCTGCTCAATGTCGCTCAAACGAATGACCGCAACAGCAGACGAGTACTGGACTTTGCTGATGGCTGACGGCTGCTTCACAACATTCCAGCCGTCTTGGTGGTCAGGATACTGAGCGCCAATTCCAGATTGGCGATGGCCTCTTCCAGATCTGGATGCTTATCGAGCCGCTGTCGCAAGGCACTCAGTTTACGATGGGCTTCAGCGACGTGCAGAGCAGCTTCCTGATCCTGGCTTGACCCCGGAGTTGGATTGGTAGTTTCAGGCATTGCGCACCTGCAAAACATATTAATCGCATCGGCGCGCATTGCAAACCGGAGGGCCGCTTACATCGCCGCTCCGAACCGCGGCTCATCAAGAAGGATCTCAGACCGCTCGGTCGATCGGCCTAGGTCTCGGAATTGTCTTTAGCGCCGCCGCGCTTACTCCAGTGCCCAGAGCGGGAGCCGTCGGGATTACGCAGCATGGCAAACTCCCACACGCGACGGCATCGTGTCCACCGCTCCGCGCCGAAGACGTCGTTGTATTTGACGAATCCGCGGAAGTGAATGAACTTCTTGCCCGCGTCGATGGCTGCGATGTCGGACTGCTCCAGGTTGGACTTGGGAAACACGCCCTGCACCTGAGCTTCCTGCGCGCGGTTGTCGGGAGTGATCACCTGCGGGATGCTCATGGCCGGCCACCACTGACCATCGTCACCGGGCTCCGAAGAATCGGTAATCTCCACTCGCGCGCAGGAGCTGCTGATGTTGGCCTCGGTCGCCCCGTGGAGCGTGACTCTGTAGGTCACTCTGACGGCTCCGGTCGGCGGCCACTGCAGCGGCATCAGTTCCACGCGCAGATGTCCACGCTCGCGGTTGACGAACATCTCCACGTTCTGGCGCGCCGTGTCGGCGCTCTTCTCGGCGAGCGCGACTGACTTCTCCAGGATGCCGGTCTGGCGCTCCATCTGTAGCGCCTGCCGTTCAATGGCGCGAAGATTTCCCCACAACAGGAAAACCTGCAAGGCTCCAACGGCAACCAGAAATAACGTGAAGACCCAGTAAGCCTGGTCGCTCCAATCCTTGGCCACCGATATCGGAGGAAACTCGCTGATCTTGACGGTCTGCGTGGGTTCGCTTGGCGTTTGACCGCCCGGCTGCGGACGAGAATTGGGAGCAGCCGAGTTCTGCGCCAGCAGGCTCAGCTCGACAGAAGCGTCGCCCCTCCCATCGGGGCGCGCCGAAGTTGCCTGACCAAAAGCAACGGCTGACAACAGCACGAATAGCAGGATGGCCAGGGCAAACAATCGCATGTCGCGACAAATTGTAAAGCATGGACCGGCAACCAGCGCATTCAATTTCCGAGGCTCGATCCAAATGATCGCGCTTCATAGACGATGAATTGATGTGTCCTTCCTACTTCGTCCAGCCAGCTCTCGGCCGCGAGAATGTCTTCATGCACAGCATTGTGATAGATCACGTAGACCGGCCGCGGAGCAGCCAGAAGCGAACGCTGCAGATTGGCCAGCAGTTCGTGCCAGATGTGCCGGGGAAAGGGATTGAAGAGATAGACGACAGTAGGTTCCGAGGGAAAGTCGAAGTGCCGCGCATCTCCGGTGTGCGACTCGATAGCGACGCATTGCTGCCGATCATCGCGATAACGCGCAATGTTGCGAACTGCAATCTCGTTCAACTCGTCCAGCAACTCCACGCCGATGATTCGCCGGAACGGATAGTCCGACGCCATCAACAAGGTTCGCCCTTTGCCGGAGCCGAGATCAATAAACGTGAAGCCGTTGACGGGAACCGGAATTGCATCGATCATCTGATGAAAAGCCGCAGGCTCGGTGGGTTGATATTGCCCGCCGGAAAGCCACTCACGAAGACGCGTGCGCAACGAAACCGTCGCCCAAGTGGTGTCGACGTTGTGGTCGAAGTCGAAGTCGATGTCGCCGTATCGGGACTTGCGCCGCTCAGGAGTGAGATCGATCAGCATGTCGCGAAGTTCGCGAGCGTAGTAGCGCACACTGCCGGCGAGACCGCGATGGCGCAGCGAATCGCGCACCCAGGTGAGCGCCCCGCCTGATCGGGAGGACATGCTGGAGATCATCAATCAACGATGATCCCGAGGGCAAGTTCCAGCTTGACCGACCTCACGCTGCCAGGGGATCGTCCTTGGTCTTATTCTGATTTTGCTTCTGGCGGAATCCAGGATCCTGGTCCTGGGTCAGTCCCTCCGGATTCACCTGGGTATCGCGGTTGAGTTCGTTCTCGGCGCGTGGCTCGCCTGTGTGCTCTTCATTTTGTCCCGGCTCGGGGAAATCACTGTTGGCGGATTTCAGCAGCGGGTCCTGATCGCGATGTCCGTTCTGGCCGGTGAGGGAGACGTTCGTCTTCTGTTGGCGACGGTCCTGTTCGACGGCGCCCTTGTTCGCGTCAGCGTCTTTGGATTTCATGAGCAACCCCTGCAAGAAGGGATGGCGGCGCGGTCCCGCAGTGTTGCCCGGTGATGGGAGAAAACGCCAGCTCAAGCACGAGAAGCTTGATTGGGGCCGGCTGTAGCCCGACTGGGGCGATACTCACAGTTGCTCGCCGGCAAAATAGGTCAGTGAGCCATCGGCTTTGCCTGCCCTTACCTGCTGAGCGGCTGTGACGGCTGACGGTGCCGGGATCATGCGCCATGCGATGGCTGCGCTGGCGAGGGCGAGAGCTGCACAAATCCACATAACCAGCCGGAAGCCGAACACGAACGAGCTAAGAATCGATGACTCGATAGCAGAAGCAGTCACCGGATCAACGCCAGCCGGTGCTTTCAAGGCAGCCAATCTGCCTACGTTCGATTGCAACTCGGCTCGCAGATCGCTGGGCATCGCGATAGTTGCCAAGTGACGATTGAGTTGATTCCGGAAAGCGCCCACAATCACCAGGCCGAGAATCGCAATCGCCAGAAGTCCAGCTACGCGGGCAACGGCATTGTTGATACCGGAAGCTGTACCCGCTCGATCCTCATCCACGGCTTCCATCACCACAGTGGTCAAAGGAGCGACACTGACAGCCAATCCCAAGCCAAGCACAATTACCCCTGGAAAGAATGTGCTCCAATAGCTGCCCCCTACGGACGGTATCGAGAACAGCAGGAATCCGAACGCTGCAATCACTGGGCCCACAATGAGCGGCAGTCTAGCCCCATAGCGATTGACCAAGCCTCCCGACCAGCGCGACAACAGGAACACAATCAGGATTAGGGGCAAAACCGCAGCGCCAGCCATGGTGGCCGAATATTGTTGCACCTGAATAAGGTCCAGTGGGAGCAGGAAAAAGAAGATTCCAATGGCCGCATACAGCGAGAATGTAAGCAGGTTCGCACCGCTAAAGGCACGCGATCGAAACAAGCTCGGCGGCACCAGCGGGGAGACCGCCGTTGCCTCGATGCGTTGAAATGCAACCGTCGCGACCACGCCAACGACGAGGCTTGTTAGAACCAGTGGATGCGTCCATCCCAACCGCGTGGATTCAATAAAGCCGAACGTAAGCCCCGTCAAGCTCAGAGTGGCTGCGACCGCGCCGGGCCAATCGATTCTCCTATGTTGCCGGCTGCTGCTCTCAGGAACACACCAGAAGCTGGTCAATATGACCGCGGCCCCCAGAGGCACGTTCAGGAAGAAGGCCCAACGCCAAGACAAATGCTCGACCAGCCAGCCGCCCAGGACAGGCCCGATCGCCGTAGTAATCGCCGTCGATCCAGACCAGGTGCCGATGGCGCGACCGCGTTCTCGCTCGCCGAATGAGGAACTGATCAAGGCGAGGCTGCCGGGCACGAGAAATGCGGCGCCAATCCCCTGGACCGTGCGAGCTGCGATGAGTTGCCCGATGCTGGAAGCGAGCCCGCACGCAACGGATGCAAGTGTGAAAACCGCGACCCCGAGCAGAAACATTCTCCGCCGGCCGAAGAGATCCCCCATTGACCCGCCGACCAGGATCAACGCGGCAAGGGTCAAGCCGTAGGATTCCACCACCCACTGCACCCCGACGACGCTGGCGCCGAAGCTGTTTTGCAACGCAGGCAGGGCAACGTTGACAACCGTGCTGTCAATGAAGGCCATGCTCGATGCAAGAATGGTCGCCACCAGGACCCACACGCCGTGCTCCTGACGACAGGGCATGGCTGCGACGCGCGAGCGGATGACGGCTTCATCGCAGGGCGGTTTCATGCGAGTAATAGATGTATCAGCCGAGAGAACAGCTTCGCGGAAAGTCGGCTGAGAGTTGAGAGTCGGTGCGCAACGTCGTAAGGAAAGCTGAATACCTGCTTAGGAAATTGCCCGGGTAACGCCGTGGCAGTGATAGCTCCCAATTGATTTGCTGTTCTATGCTACCCTCGACGGCAAGGCCGAGGGCGTATGATGCAGTGAAACACCCCTGTTTGCGGTCGAATCCTTTTGCTGCCTGCTTGCGATGTCGGCTCTGACCCGAAAACACGTTGCGGGGCCAGCCATAGTGGTCATACTGGTGCTGGTGCTGACCACGCTCACGTATTTCCAATACAAATGGGCTAAGCAGGTGAGCGATGCCACGCGGGCGCATGCGACTGCCGATTTGCGCAAATCCATCCTGGGCTGGCACCTGGATCTCTTCCGTAGTTTGGCCGGCACCCCGGTGGCGCTGCGGCTGAATACTGAGCCGGAGCAGTTTCAGGATCGAAAAGCGTATGCCAGGCGCTATCAGGAATGGAGAGCCAGAGCCTCCTATCCGGATATTGTTTCCAACATTTACATTTGGGACGTTAATGACAAGCGGCATTCGCAGATGCTGCGGCTAAGCCCTGCGACAGGAAGCTTTGAGCCCGCACCGTGGCCCGACAAGTTCGACACCCTGCGTAAGCGATTACAGAAAGCTTCCTCCTCGCTGGAGTTGGCCATCGCCGGTGCTTCTTCGCCGGAAGAATTTTTTGCCGATCATCCTCAGGAGGACCGGCCCTTTGAAACCGGTGGTTACACCGATGACTCGCTCGGTGGCTGGGTCTTCGACCCGCGAATCCCCGCCATATTTCACCCCGTCGCACATGAAACGTCGCGCAGCAGCGACCAGCCTCGGCGTCAGCCGTTGAGCGCCGACTGGGTGGTCATCGAATACAACACCGACGTCCTTCGCCGAGAGCTCCTGCCCGAGCTTGCGCAACGCTACTTCGCCGGGCGGGATGGCTTGGAGTATCAACTAGCGGTCGTCTCCGGAGTGGATCCAGCCTCGCTCATTTATTCGTCCGACCCATGGGCCCGGACGGAGCGGCCGGACGTCACGATGAACCTCTTTGCACGGTTGCAACCAGCGTCGCTGGAGCCGCCAATTGTTTTCGCCGAAGATCGCTCCCGTGATGCTGAAGCTCATGGTTATGCGCCGCCTGCCAGAAGCTACGATTTCCGTGGTGCCTTCTGGTTTCCAGTTATCCCGGGCGCAGGCAAGGGTGAGGATTGGTATTTGCTGGTCAAGTATCGACACGGTTCCCTCGACGAAATGTTCGCGCGCATATGGCACAGAGATCTTTTCATCAGTTCTGGAATTCTCTTGCTGCTCGTCGTAAGCATGGGCTTGGTGATGCTGGCGAGCCGACGGGCGCATCATCTGGCAAAACTACAGGTGGACTTCGTAGCCGGCGTTTCACACGATCTGCGAACGCCCCTCGCCGTGATGAGTCTTGCTGCCGACAATCTCGCCGACGGACTGGTTCAAGGCCGTGACGCGGCGGTTCAGTATGGGATGAGACTGCAAAGCCAGGTTCGCCAGCTGACCGAGCGAGTTGAACAGATTCTGGCGTTCGCATCCCTGGAGCGCAAAGTGGCCAGCTATGTCATTCGTCCGGTTGAAATCAGCGCAGTGATCGACACTGCTTTGCGCAATACTTCAGGGCTCGTCGATGAGGCCGGCGTGATGGTTGACGTCAACATCGAAGCCGATCTGCCTCCCGTCTTAACCGACCCCGACGGACTCGCCCAAGTCCTGCAAAATCTGATAACCAACGCTGTGAAGTACGGCGGCGAAGCAGGCTGGATGGGAATCCGCGCCGGGATTTCGCAGTTGAATGGCGATCGATCCGAGGTTCAGGTCATGGTTGAAGACCGTGGAATTGGGATCGATCGCAAAGAAGTGGATCACATCTTTGAGCCTTTCTATCGCAGTCCAGTCGTGGTCGCGAAACAGATTCGCGGAACCGGGCTGGGGTTGACTTTGGCAAAGAGCACGATTCAAGAACTGGGTGGATCCCTTTCGGTCTCGAGTGCCCCCAACCAAGGCACTACCTTCCTCGTGCACCTTCCGACGGGAAGAAGAGAAAGCGCTCCATTGGTAGTGGAAAAGATCGCGGCATCTTGAGGGCTGCTATATGCGGGCGAAGATCCTGGTTATCGAAGACGAAGCAAGCATGAGAGCGTTCTTAGGAGACCGCCTGCTCAGCGAAGACTACGCGGTCGATTTCGCCTGTGATGGCACGGAGGGACTCGAAAAGGCCACTTCTGCCGCATTCGACGCGATCATCCTCGATCTCATGTTGCCGGAATTGGGCGGCCTTGAGGTATGTCGCCGGATACGACTGGCAGGAATGGCTACTCCGATCCTGATCCTGACAGCGCGAGGACAAATCGACGACAAAGTCACTGGCCTCAAGCTCGGCGCCGACGATTATGTTACGAAGCCATTCGAAGTAAGAGAGATTCTGGCCAGAATCGAAGCTTTGCTGCGGCGAACAGGGCGAGCAGAAGCTCACACCGATGTCTATCAATTTGGTGCCGTGAGGGTTGATCTTGCCGGTACCGAGGTTACGATAAATGGCTCGTCTGTGAACCTCTCGGCTCGCGAATTTGAACTGCTTCGCTACCTGGTTCTGCATCGCGGCAAGACTGTAACGCGAGAGGAACTGTTGAAGGAAGTATGGGGTTATTCTGCCGATGCTTTTACCCGCACGGTGGACGTCCACATAGCCAGTCTCCGCACCAAGCTGGGGGCTGATCCTGAACGCTCCACTCTGATTCAGACCATTAAAGGGATTGGTTACAAATTCACGGTATGAAGTCGCATGCGTTTGGCTCAAGCTATGCGCCAGCGAAAGCCTGCTGAGCCTGGCGGGGTGAGTCTAGTCGTGCTACTTCCCTGTTTTATTCGGACGGAGATTTTACCTAGACCTTACACGCCGCAGCAGGCCTTCAAAGTAGCTTAGCCGAGGGTAAATTTTCTGCCATCGCACAGGTTTTCAGCAGGGTGGAGCTTGCGCCACTTCCTCTAGCTGCCCGATGGCGGAGCCTCCTATTCGCCCGGGATGAGACAGGGGCCATCCCTAAGTTTGGGCGATAACACGCAGCGATTCTTGGCCAGCTCATTTTCTCCGAGAGTCGCTGCGTTGAATTTGATGGCATCGCAGCAAAGTAACCCACTAATTCCAACATGGCTGAAGATCGTACGTTTTCTGGGGTCGAACTCGAAGGACGTTTTGCGTCGGATCTCCGGGACGGCGCTCCGCTCGCCGACAAGATCGTTGTTCTGTACAAGAGTGGAGCTCTGCCGTCACCTTTCGGCGTTAACGACATTCGCCAACACTTCCGCGCCAATTACACCGAGAATCATATTCGCAGCGTAATGGCCAACTATTGCACAGGCACCGGGTACTGGGCGGTTGACGACCGCACAGCACGTTTCAAGCGACATTCCCGCGGAAAGTATCTCTGCCTCTAGTTCCCTTCCATCAAATAGCCCAGTCTGCTGGTGGATGATACCTGCAATTCCAGTCATATCTCGGTACCGCTTTCAATTATCCCGGCTTGTGGGGATCGGGTTCTTCGGGAGGCTTTCCGGCTAAGACCTTCGCGATCTCTGCCAGGAAATTGGATGGAGCCCGGCCCTTGACCAGAATGAGGTCAGCCAGCATGCCCGAGGGCAGCTCCGGAGCTCCGGTGAGCAGTACGACCCGGATTCCAGGCTTGTAGCGTTTAATCGCCGTAGTTATCTCGGCGCCTGTAAAACGAGGGAGAAAGGCGTCGGCGATCACCAGATCCACATCGCGACGACGAAGAATACGTAGCGCATCCTCACCCGAGGCTGCGGCTAGAACGTCATAGCCGGCAGTGGAAAGCACCAGGCGGCGCGCCATCAACGCCTTGGGATCGTCATCAACACACAAAATGACTACGGGTTTTCCTTCAGGCACAGAACTTCTCCATTGCAGATCAGAGGTTTCCTTGCTGGGAGTTTCAGTGCTATGGTCGCGCGCTCAATGGCAGCGAAGTGGCAAGACTCACAGACGGCGACTCAGGAGTACCGTATAGAACGGAAGAGCCACTTATGCAGTGGCTCTCCGCCTGCGTATCCAACTCCAATCAATCACCTGGAAGACGGGTCGGTCGCCCATCCGTTGAAGATCATCGCACGCACCCGGCGGGTTGGTCGTTGCCCGACTGCAAGCATAAGATTGCGCGAGCGCAAGCAAGGTCACGCTCGTCTCAGACATCCTGCAGCAGCAAGCGTTCGGGTGAGGGCAGCAGAACCCTTCCTCGGCTTTTTGCCAGCATTCCGGTGCGCTGCCATTCACTGATGAGTCGGCTCACGGTAAAAGGGGTGATGTTGGCGGCGGTAGCCAATTCCTCGTTACGAACCATCAGTTCAATTCCGCCACCGACTCTGCGACCGACTCCACTGGCGAGGTTGACCAGGACCTCAGCCAATCGCTGCCGCGCGGTGTGGCAACTCAGAGCAACCTGCGTGGCGATACTCATATTGAGATAGTCGGCTGCGATGGACAATGCGTTGTCGAGCAGCTGCGGATGTCTGACGACAAATGCCCGCATACTCGCGCGCTCCCAGACCAGCATGTGGCTATCCTTGACCGCCTCCGTACTCACCACATATTCCGAGTCGCGCGCCACGATCGCCATGCCACCGAACATCTCGCCTGGAGGATAGGAATGCACATGCAACTTCTGTCCGCCCTGCGTGAGGTAAAAGCTGCGAGCGCCTCCGCTGAGAACCATGAAGAGCCGTGTTGCCGGATGGCCCTGGTTGGTGATCACCGAGTTCGGCAGGAAGCGAAGTTGCTTTGCGGCGGCGAGGATGGTGCCGGTGTCAGAAGGAGCAAGATCTTCCAGAAACGGCGGCCTGAGCTTGGTCACCGTCCTCAGCAGCTCTGGGGTCGTCATATCGCGCCTTTGGAGAATGAAATTAACGCGATTCTATCTCCGAATCGCATTCCTCGCCAGCGACGAAAATTGTGGAGAGTAGCTATCGCGGATTGCGGGAAGAGGTAGGACTTTCAAGCAAGCCTATGATTCGGGAGGCAATCTATCGCTGCCGCGCGCAATCCTGCCACTAATGAATTGCTGGTTCTTTAGGACTGCTTCCAGAGCGGGCAACAGATCGATGGCAGCGTCGCACTTCACCACGTAGCCTCGCGCCGCGCTTCCAATGCCGAGAGCTTCGCGCACTACTTCCAGACACTGGTTGCCGCTGATGAATAGAATCGCCGAGTCGGGAACGATGGAGCAGATACGGCGTGCGGCTTCAATGCCGTCGAGCTTTGGGAGATTAATGTCGAGCAGAACCACGTCGGGCCGCAGTTCAGCACTCTTCTGCACCGCCTCCAGACCATCCGATGCTTCGCCGACGATCTGGACTTCCCGGCACTCCTGCAACATTGTGGAAACACAACGCCGCCACGCACAAAAGTCATCAACAAGCAAAATACGAATTGGCGTCAACTTGCAATCGGCCTCCCGCCGGGATCAGAGTTCAAAGCAACACCAAGCCCTGGCGGTGCCAAACAACTGTTAACGAATTGTCATATAAAGTGAGGTGGGCCGTCGTTGCGCGCCAGCAAGTTCGTAGTTGCTTAGGAGCAAGATGTGACTTTGGCGCTAGCTTATCTGCTTGCTGCTCTCGTCTGGTAGGCCAGGTTTCATACTGTTACGAATTGCAAGCAGCAGTTGGCGGGCATCCTCACGCTTCACGTCGGGTGGTGGGCAGCGCTGAAAGAAATCACGCAGACGAGGACACAACGTTGTCAGCAGCACGATAGGAGCGGTCGGGAAAGTAATATGACTTCATCTTTTCCACCAGCTGCTGCCTTTCCTGCTCGTCGATGACGCTCTTCAACACGGCTATCTCCAACGCTCGGCGGATATTCACGAGCGGCTCGGAATAATGCGTGTAGGATTCACGATCATAGGCAAGAGCAACTTCGTCATCGCCATCCAGAACTCCATCGCGAAACATGCGGAAGATTTCCCCAACTCCCACCATGCCGAAGTGCCAGGTCTCGGCGGCACGCAGAGCACCCATGCTCGCAGCGCCAAATACCTTTATCCCGCGATCGAGCGTTGCCACAATCTCCTTTGGAGAGACAGCCAGGTTCTGGAAAAATTCTCCGTCGATGATCCCAACTATTCCTGTTTGTTCCGGCAGCTTGGCCAGATCTCCCCGGCATATGGGAGGCAGATAGCTAGCATCCAGGATAGATAAAGCTTCCGCGCGATCCAGGGAGGGGCCGAGGTAGATCGCGATGTCATGCATGCTTTTTCCAGAAGGCGATTGCGCGCGGGCCCAGTCGTCCATGGTCCGTAGCCCACAACTCTATCCCGGGAACAATGACGCGCACTACGGAGTAAGCGGTTGCATCAGGAGTGAAATCAACCACGATAATTCGATCAAGCCCATTGGCTATGAAGCGACTCACTACGAACTCAATATCAGCTTCAAGGCTATCGAAGATATGGGATGGAATATCCCCTAGGGCACGTCTGTGCTTGCCAACTCCCAAGTACCAGCTATTGCGATCGACTGCGCTAATGCGGCGAGTATGCAAGGAGAAAACCTCGGGGCTTGCATTCGGCGGAAGAATATCTTCTCTGACTCCCTGGATATCGACACAGCGGGATTGCGCCAGTTCGCTGAGCGCGCGCCGAAGAGCGACATTTACATCCGGATGGGCACCGAGGCCGCTGTGAGCCATTGGAAAATTCGTGATGTGCTCGTCCGCTACCGACGCAAAAATGGCGGGGACACCTAGCTCGGAGGTCAGATCTCGGATAACCGGAAATAGGTCAACCGCATGAAACTTGTCGAGCAGTTCGTTCGAACCCACCTCGACACAGGGGAACATCTCCAAATCGTCGGGACCTTCTTTGGAAGCAACTCCGCAGGCGAGCGACCTTCGCTCCCGCGGGAGGTGATGGGCGCCAAGCTCCGCCAGGGTCCAGGTGTCGCGTTCCGCCAGTTCGCACAACGCATGGCAGATCGCTTCCTGGCGACAATTACCGGAAGCAAGGCCGTTGGTGTCGTTCATTTCGAAGCAGGAAGGATGCGGCACATCATCCCACAGATATCCTGCCAGCTTTGCCGGAACCCACCACGGCTCGCCCGTGAAAAAGTCCGTACCTTCAATCCAGGAGTAGGTTCGATAATCGGAGTAATCGTCGTTCAGCTTCTGGTTGATTGTCTTAGGATCGAGTGCTCTTCCCTGCTGATTGAGATCTGCGAAGCTTGCCTCAATCCATCGCGGTCTTGCTTTCAAGGTAGTCTGCCGCTCAATAGCCTCCATGAGCGCGCCGGCCTTAGCATCGACCGGACGCGCTCCCTTGCCGTTGTAGACAGACAGTGAATCGTGCGATCTCGGCACTACTGAGGAATAGACCGGGATGCCGATCCGATCCAGACCGGTGATGTCAGCCAGTCGCGTGACACCCAGAGACTCGGCGACCCCAGTCACCCGCTGAATCGTCTCTGCCGCAGACACTACTCTCTCGATGCCATCGCGCTTCAGCATCCCGGCCATTCTGGTATTGAGTTCTTACCGAGCCTTGCCTTGTTGCAAGGGGAGGAAACAGGCAAGAGGCGGACGCTGAGCGTCAGCCTGAAACAGGTCCAGCAAGTCAGCTTCGGCGGCCTCAGGCCCAAAGGCGGCCACGGCCTGTTTCACATTCGGCATCGAAGTCGTGACGACCTGTTGCTGCTGCGCGTCCAGAGAATTAAAGAAGGCCTGAAATTTCTGAAACAGATCCTGCAGTTGTTCCATGGAAACACCTAGCTTGTTCAGCATGTCGTCTCGGTTCATCGGGTGGTTCCTTTCGTTTGCGATAGAAGCTACGAGATGTTGGCTTTCTGGAGCAACTTCTTGAACCCAGGCTCGGAGTGCAGCGGAAGCAGCAAGGGATTAACGTTCAGAAAAATAATGTTCGACTCGCGCCGTTCATACGCCAGTTCCAACATATCGAGGGCTTTCTGGTGATTGTCGAGCACAGTATACAAGGCAGCTGTTTCGCACGAAAGAGGATAGCCTTCCTCAACCGCGGACTCGGCGATTTTCAGTTGCTGCAAGGCTTTGGCCTTTTGGCCGCTTCTGGCGTAGGCAATTCCTAATGGCACCGCCCGTTGTCGAATTACATCTTGCGGCAACGAATTACCCTCCAGCATGGCGATTACCTTGTCGTTCATATTCTTCGCCAGATAAGCTACAGCGAGAACTTGAATTGCCGGCTCGAAGGGTTGGTGGATGTGCGAGTCGACAATCTCGATCGCTTTGTCGGGATTGCCGGAAAGATAGCTCAGCGTCGCGAGGCTGATCGTGGTCACAAGAGAATTGGGATCGGCGGCTTGCGTATACGCCAGCTGCGAAGCTGCTTCCGCCGGACGGCTGAGCGGCATCAGCAGAGCCAAACCGTACCAGGTGTGGGCGGTGATGTAGGCGGGGTCGAGTTCGATGGCTCTCTTGTAGTCCGTTTCTGCGCCTTGCCAGTCAAAGTTCAGGATCGTGCGAGCCAGGGCGCGCGAGGTATACGCCTCGCCTAAGGTGCTGTCCATCTCCAGCGCCTGCTGCGAGTAGCTCATCGCTTTCGTCAGCAGCGGAACGGGTTTTTGGATGCCGTAGTAGGCGAGCAAACTGTAGCAGTCGGCTAGCCCGGCGTACGCCGGCGCATATTGCGAATCGCGGTCGATCGCATCTTGAAAGTCGTTGATCGCCTGCTGGAGGGAGTCCGGTGAACGTTGCGCGAGATGGTAACGCCCTTTTAGATACGCATCATAGGCGGATGGATTGGTGGTGTATTGGCGCTTGAGTCGCGCCTTCATGTTGGGATCGAATTTCAGTTTGAGGCGGTAGGCGACGTCGGTTGAGATCTGATTCTGGAGATCGGCGAGGTGCGAGAGATCGCCTTCGTAGATCTGACCCCAAACGTTTCTACCGGTTTTTACGTTAATCAGCTCAATGGGAACACGAATCTTGTCGCCGCGGGCGGTAATTGAGCCGCCTAGAATCGAGGTGACATCGAGGGCTCGACCGACGTCTCTGGGATCCGCCTTGTCACCGGCATAGCGTCGCGCCACATCTTCGGCGGTGACTTGCAAATCGGGCACGCGAGATAAGTCATCGGTCAGTGCCTCGCTGATGCCGGCGCCGAGGTAGTCCAGCGACGGATCGCCGGTCCGGTTCTGCAAGGGCAGGACGGCAATCGATACCGGTTCAGGGGCGATGCCCAACCAAATCTTGAGGTTCTTGCGAAACGCGACAGCGAGGCCGATTGCGATCAGCAGCACAACCGCGGCGATCGACCAAAGCCGCTTGTATCGCGACCTGCGGATCACCACACCGACCGGGCGATGCGGGCCGGACAACCTCCCTATCTCGTTCAGATCCTCCAGCAGTTCATTAGCCGACTGATAACGCAGGTCGGGATCTTTCTCCAGGCATTTCAGGATTACGGATTCAAACGGCCCGGAGATCTTCTTGTTCCTGCTACTGGGATGCGGCGGCGGCGTGTTTACAATCGCCTCACGCAGGCTCGGCCCACGCTTGGGATACGGCAATGTGCCGGTGATGAGCTGATAGAGAACCACGCCGGCGGAATAGATATCGGAGCGGACGTCGGGCTCTTGTCCCTCTACCTGTTCGGGAGACAAATAGGCGGGCGTTCCAGCCATGGGACTTTGGACAGTCACGGCCTGGGTAATGGTCTCTTCGCCGGGGGCAAACAACTCCGCCAATCCGAAGTCGAGGATCTTCAGCGTATTCTGCGGCGTGAGGCGCATGTTTCCCGGCTTCAGATCGCGATGAAGGATCCGCTGTTCGTGAGCGGCGGCCAGTCCGCTGGCCAGCTGAATCGCGATGGCAAGAGCTTCCTTTTCGGTCAGGGCACCGGACTCAATGCGATCGTCGAGCGACATGCCGGGGACATATTCCAGCACCAGGTAATCGACGCCGTTCTCGGTGTGGAAGTCGTAGACCGATTCAACATTGGGATGGTTCAGCTTGCTGAGCATGAGCGCTTCGCGGCGAAAACGCTTGCGAGCCGAGCCATCAATGAGCGTCTTGGGGTTGAGTACCTTGACCGCAACCTCGCGCTCCAGGCGGGTATCCCAGGCCCGGTAGACAATGCCCATTCCACCAGCGCCGATCTCCTCGATCAGGCGGAAGTGCCCCAAGACATGGCCAGGAGTGAGATGGGACGTCGTCATAGAGGGTCGATTCGCATCCTAGATGCTTATAGCCGAAGGGTCAACGCAATATGGGCGTGGCTAGAAATCACTAAGCGCATTGTGGGAAAAGCTGCCTCGGAAAGCACGATTCCCTCTCATGAAGGCCTGGGTGTAACATCTCGAAAAGCGTCGTGAAGTTAATCTTTTGTTGAACTGCACGTCAGCAGGGAAAGAGCGATTCATGCCTCAGATTCACTCATTGATCACAGGAGGAGCGGGTTTCATTGGCAGCCATCTGGCAGAATCGCTGTTGAACGCCGGGCAAAAGGTCACGGTGCTCGACGATCTCTCCACCGGCCGCTATTCCAATATCGCGCAGCTGGAAGGCCGCGAAGGCTTCCGGCTGATTATAGACACCGTCCTGAACGACGCGCTGAGCGAGGAACTGATCCGCGAGTCGGATCGCGTCTACCATCTGGCCAGCGCGGTCGGGGTGAAGCTGATACTGGAGCAGCCGGTCAAAACCATTGAAACGATCTTTCGCGGTACCGACGTTGTTTTGCGGCACTGCACGCGTTTTCGTAAGCGAGTGCTGATTGCCAGTACCAGCGAAGTGTATGGCAAAGGAACGACGGTGCCATTTCGCGAGGACGACGATGTGCTCACGGGCGCGACCTGCAGGCATCGTTGGGCGTACTCGTGCGCGAAGGCGCTGGATGAGTTTCTCGCGCTGGCTCACTGGCGCGAGACACGGCTACCGGTTGTGATTGCTCGATTGTTCAATACCGTTGGCCCGCGTCAGGTCGGGCAATACGGAATGGTGGTGCCGAGATTCGTCGAGGCTGCCCTGGAGGGTGCACCGCTTACCGTCTATGGCGACGGCCAGCAGACCCGCTGCTTCTGTCATGTGCTGGATGTGGTTGAGGCTCTGGAAAATATCCTGGAAATAGCCGACTGCCAGGGCAAAGTCATCAACTTGGGATCCGACGAAGAGGTCAGCATCAACCGTCTGGCCAAGACGGTCATCGAGCTGCTGAGCAGTCCCAGCAAAATACGTCATGTCCCTTTTGAACAGGCCTATGGCGAAGGATTTGAAGATATGCTGCGTCGCGCGCCCGACCTGGAGCGCGCGCGCCAACTGCTGGGATACCGTCCCAAACGCGATTTGAAAACCATCATTCTGGATGTGGCAGCCGATCTGAATTCCAATCGGACCGCCATGGTTCCGTCCTGAGTGGTTGCGGTTCCCTGTCTACGGCCGTGCTTCGTACACGATGTTGAACGGTGTCTCGGCGGCGCGGCGGAAGCGGCTGAAGCCGGCCTTCGTCACCACCTCGCGAATGCGTGCCTCGCCGGCCTGCGCGCCCAGGCACAAACCTACCTCCTGCGAGCGCGAGCAGGGTGTGCACAGCAACGTCGAAAACGAGTAGTAAACTCGACCGACCGGATTGAGATTGTCTTTCAGCTGATCGTTAGCAAACGGCTCAACGATCATCCATGTTCCGTCGTCCGCCAACGATTGCCGCACATGCGTGGCCGCGCCCACCGGATCGCCCATGTCATGCAAGCAATCGAAGACCGCTACGAAGTCGTAATCCTTGCCCGGATATTCTTTCGCCTTGGAAACATCGAATTTGACGCGGTCGGCCACGCCTTCGCGTTTCGCCGATCTCGCGCGCCGCTTCAATCGATTTGTCGTGATAGTCAAAGCCAAAGAACTGCGTCTTGGGAAATGCCTTGGCCATTAGTAAAGTGGACGCGCCTTTGCCGCAGCCCACGTCGGCCACCCGCGCTCCCGACTCCAGCTTCTGCTGCACATCGTGCAGTGCCGGAATCCACGAGCTCATCAGGTTGGCTGCATATCCCGGCCGGAAGAACTTCTCGCAGCCGTGAAAAACGCCGTCATCGTGTTCGTGCCAGCCCATGCCCGCGCCCGTGCGAAACGACTCCGCAATGCGCGGCACCGCAGCCAAAGATCCCAGCGCCAGCTCAAACGCTCCCGGCAAGTACGCCGGACTGTCTTCATTAGCCATGGTGAAGGCTTGTTCTTCGCTCAAACTGAATTTCTTCGTCGCATCATCGTAGGTGATATAGCCGCCGGCGGCCTGCGAGGAAAGCCACTCGCGCAGATAGCGCTCGTCGGTCTGCGTCTTCCTGGCGAGTTCGCTTGGCATCATCGGACCTTCAGCCAGCGCCTTGTACAACCCGAGCTTCTCTCCAATTACCACCATGCCGGCGTGAGCTGCGGCCCCGAGATCGCCTACGAACTTCCCGATGAAGGCGTTCAACTTGTCCATGTCGAGCTTGGAAACTTGAGGTGTGCTCATGTCATTCGCCCCTTGTACAGCGGAGCACTCGGCGTGCCCGCAAAATTGAGGCAAGTTTAGTGGAATCTCGGAGGCCTATTCAACTTGAATTTCGATTTCGGCAAGTGCGGCTGCTGCGATGCAACAAGGACAGCCTATGCTGCGGAATCAACCGTAAGTGGCATGACGGCGAAGTTTCTTCCGATTTCCAAGCTTTACCACGTCACCCGCCAAGCTCGATCATCTGATCGTCTCCCAGCGAGGCTGAGGACTCCGGACGCTCGCAGCACGTTAGTGCCGTTGGCCTTTGCGTTAACTGACTATCTTCCGAAGCCTGCCAATAATTCTTTTGCCATCGGCCACGGACTAAGAGAAAATGTGTAGTCGTCGAAGACAAGCAGCTCCCAATGGGCTTGGCCACACGATATGACTTATTGTCTGATGTCGTGCTGACGTGTGGCTGGTTCCGACACGAGTTGGCGATAGAATTTCCCGATAATCGAGCGCTTCCGGAGAGACGCATGAAAACCACTTTGATCGCTGTAGTGGCAGTCACTGTCGTGCTTGGCGTTGCGGGTCACGCCCAGACCATGGTGGAGTATTCGAACCTTGGTACGCCTACCAAGGTCGTGAAGTCGACTCCAGCAGTACCCCGCGCGGTGGACCAGGCAATGGGTACTATCGCGGCAGCACCCGGGACTGCTCCTGCGTCTGGAACGGCCCACGCACCCGCGCCCGATCCCAATGCGCCGCAGGCAGTGATTTGGGAAGCGCCGGAGACCCCCGGCAAAAAGCAGCCTCCTGCACAGCCGACTCCGCCGGCTGTGTTCCTCCTTTCCAACGGAGATCGCGTGGAGACCGCACGCTATCTGGTGACGATGAATTCTGTTCGGGTCGAGCAGAACGGAATGCAGCGCACCATCCCGCTCAGCGAACTCAACGTTGATGGCACCGTCGCAGCCAACAGGGCGCGCGGTCTCAATATCAAGTTTCCGACGGACAAGAGCCAGATCATGCTGGGCTTCTAAAGGTCCTAATTCACTGGTCCGAGCATCGCACGATCGCTCGGAGCACCAACACGCACGCCAGACATCATTGAGAAGCGTCTAAACCCCAAGCCGGACTTCTCCGTTGATGTCTCAAGTACGCGGAAAGAAATGTCGATCCCGGGCCGTGTTTTTGTCGTTGCGGCCGCGCGATCGACATTTTGCATTCTTGACGCGGAATAAACCGGCGTAGCACAATCCGCCTATTCCGGGCTCCGTGCTCGCTCCGAGGTTTGCGCGATGTTTGGACTTTTCATCCTGGTTGTAACCTTGCTGGCCGCCGGCGGTGCGGCTTATCTCGCCTTGAAACTTCCTCCTGACTATATTCAGCAGTGGAAGCTCGTTACTGGCGGTATCCTGGTCGGTGTACTGTTCGGCACGGTTTTCTACTTTCAGCAGATGCGAGCTGCCAATCGCGCCGAGCAAGAGCGCGACGCTGCCCTGTCGGACGCTTCTACTCGTGTAGTTTCCGAAACCACGCAGCGGGTAACCGATGAGGTGAGCAGGCGGTATGAGCAGCAGATCAGGTCTCTCACCAAGAAGATCGCCGATCTGGAGTCGCAGCTGCCGAACCAGGGCACCGCGCTCAATGTAGTTGGCGACAAGAATGCCGCAGCGGCAAACACCGGTGCAGCTTCCACTGCTGCAAAACAAGCGGATGGAACGCCCAATATCTTCTGGATCCAGAGCAATCAAGACGTGGGCAAGGGAGCGGCCGAAGTGCAATTCCGCATCTATGGCGCGCTGAATGTTCCGGCATTTGTTGCGATCTGCGATCACCCTTGCCGGGCGGTCGGCGGTCAGGCTGGCACCGGCAGCGAAGGAATTCCTCTCATCGGTGCCACCGACCGCGATGTTGCCGCATTCATCTTCAGGAAACCCAGGCCCATGCCGGCAGGAACCGAAGGCGCGGTCAGGATTCAGTCTTCCGATCGCGGCCCCGTTCAAGTGACCGCATTTCGAATTCTGCGCGAATCGGAAGTCCCGGCTGATCTGAGATAAAAGAACGGCGCTGAAGAGTTTCTCCAGCGCCCAGGAATCATCCCAATCTAAGCGATCAGAATCCCACAAACAACGAGCTTCGATCCTGCGGAATCGCTACATCGATGCCGCGCTGCTGGTTGGCCGCGACGGTCGCGTCCAGGTTGAGCTCGCTGATGGGAATAGTGCGCTGCCTGCGGTTGACATCAATTTGCAGAGAGTCGGCACTTAGCACATAACGGCGGCTCTCCAACTTTTCGCCATTCGTCAGCACAAACAACGCCGGAGGCTGCGGCTTCACCACGGCATCTTTGGGCAGCGGTATTTCAATCACCTTCGGCGACTCCACGGGGAGTGCTGGCGCTCTCTCGCGCATCGCAGCCATCTGCCGCGGCGGTGCCTGGTTGTACGCGTAACCCTGCGCCTCATTGTCTGGTCCAGGTGCACCACTCGTCGGCGGGAAGTTCACGTAATCCCAGTAGGGCAAATCCCAATCCAAGCCATAGCCATAATCAGCGTAGTAAGCTGGCGACCAACCATACCCGTTGCCGTAACCGTTCCCATATCCGCGATTCCAATTTCCGCGACGGCCAAACCCGCGGCCTCCGAACCCGAGGCCGCTGGAACCGGGGTTCAGTCCAGTACCGCCTATACTTCTATTCGCTGCGGGGCCGAAAGCTCCGTGAGCTCCTCCGCCCTGCCATGACTACCGCCGCCGCCTCGCTGAGCCTGTAACATCGCAGCACCGAAAATCACGCACATGACGACCGCCAACGATGATCGCCGCATAGTTATGTAACCTCACTTCCTCATATGATGACATAGCTGGGAACACGGACGCCGGGAATTTGTCGCCTTTGCCAACCATCGCCAAATCAGGACACAACCGGTGCCATATTGTCAGCGAATAAATCCCCATGAAGGTGTTGCGGTCATCTGGTATATTCGTGTCACTGAATCGCGCTACGTCAAGGAGCCAACCATGAGTCAGGCATCTGTGGTCACACCCAAAGTGCTGATGGGAGCGCCCGAGGCTCCCGAAACGGTTGAGGAAACCGGTATCCGGCACGCCATTCTTGAAGACCTGGCTCTGAAAATCTTGTGTGTAGCCGGGCCTTTATCGCTGCGCGAGTTATCCAACCACATTCGGCTTGGGTTTGCGGTGGTGAACGAACTGCTTCGCCGTTTGCGTGCCGAGCAACTTTGCGAAGTGACGGGGATGCACGCCAACATTCCGCAGGTCGCCATCACTTCCGCCGGCCGATCGCGCGCCATCGAGTTGCTGTCGCTGAATCATTACACGGGCTCGGCTCCGGTCTCGCTGGAGAGCTATGTGCGACGAGTGCAGCAACAGAGCGTACGTCTGGCCGAAATCCATCCGCCCGATGTAGAGCGTGCACTCTCTCATCTGGTGATCGAACCCAAGACCCTGCGCAAACTCGGAGCCGCGCTCAATTCCGGCACGTCCATCTTCCTGCATGGTCCCAGCGGAACGGGAAAGACCTCGATCGCCACCGCTCTTTCCTCGGTGATGTCGCTGGATCAGATTTGGGTTCCCTATGCCATCGAGGTGGATGGCCAGATCATCGCGGTGCATGATCCTAACGTTCACCCCAAAGTCAGCCAAGCCGAGACTCCCACCACGGATGCGCGCTGGGTGCTCTGCCATCGTCCTGCGGTACTGGTCGGCGGTGAGCTGACGATCGATATGCTGGAGCTGCAACTCAACCCGGTCGCGAAATACTACACCGCTCCCGCGCAGATGAAAGCCAACAATGGCGTACTGATCATCGACGACTTCGGTCGCCAACGTATTCGTCCCGAAGAACTGCTCAACCGCTGGGTGGTGCCACTGGATCGCCGCATCGACTTCCTCACCCTGGCGGGTGGCAGAAAGGTCGAAATTCCTTTCGAGATGTTCGTGGTATTTGCCACCAACCTCGATCCCGCGACGTTGGTTGATGCCGCCTTCCTGCGCCGAATTCAGACTAAGGTTCATGTCGGCGCCATCACCAACCACGAGTTCCACGAGATTTTCCGCGGCGTCTGCAAACCACTCGAACTGGAATGCGAACCGAACGTGATTGATGAACTGATCGACGTCATCAAGAACAAGCTCCACGAACCCTTGCGAGCCTGCCATCCGCGCGACATCGTGAATCAGATTCGCTGGGCGGCGCGCTACGAACAAAAAGAGATCAAGTTGAATCGGGAGGCCGTATTTTCAGCAGTGGAAGCCTACTTCGGTACGACGACCGAGGGAACTGACGGCTACCAGGCCTGATTCGGAGCAGTATTTCTCTCCGGCTCGGCTCTGCGGCCGACCCTAAACCTTTTTGACTGGACCGTCATTGACCTTGCGCAGAAAGTTGATCACCAACACCACGACGATCAAGGTCAAGAGGTGGATCTTGTACTCCCAAAGCAGCGGAAAAGTGGTTTCGGTATAGCGTGAGAACTTGATAGGCAGGACCTGGAAGAACCACACCGCATAATCGCCCCCAACCAGGAAGAAGATGGCGAAGACTACGACTACGAAGAGTACGCCTGCTGTAACCGACGCCGTTTTGGTACCAGAAAACTTGATGGCCATAACTGGGGAGAATACTTGCAGAAACGAAAAAATAGGTCAAGAGTTTATCTCGTTTCTGCACAAAGGTGCTGGTATGAGCCATGAGCCTGTCTCAGAGATGACAAGCGTCTCATCCCGAGCCACGGGCTGGCTTATCACACATCTGTGCGGCCTCGCGTTTTCTTCGATACAATGCCTCGCAAGGATTCTTCGGCTGATGACAAAATCTGTGGCGCTTCTCTTTGTTGTTTTCCTCGCAGTCATGTGCTTCGCCCAAGGTGATCATGTTCCCGCATATAACAGCGCTCCGCCCAAGCCTGGCGATGCCCTGCCCATACTGCCCAAGGATCAGCTGTGGGGCGAAAACTTCAAGTTTCCCTATCAGGTTCGCGCTTATCAGTTGGCGGCTAAGATCCCTGATGTAATCTACCAACTGCCTTGCTATTGCTATTGCGAGCGCATTGGACATAACAGTCTGCACACTTGCTTCGAGAGCCTGCACGGTTCGCACTGCGCGCTCTGCATGAAGGAAGTTTTCTACGCGTACGAGCAAACCAAGCTGAAGAAGACGCCCGCCCAGATTCGCGCCGGCATTATCAAAGGCGACTGGAAGAATATTGATCTCGAATCCGCGGCGAAGACCGAATAACCGTTGTCGAATGAGCGTGCCTCGAGGTGGGTTGACGAACCTACTGGCTTGCGGTTATAACTCAGCGCAACACAACTGCAGGTTGATTTGGGGTTTTCCACAACCAACAGCAGCTCTCTGTCGCAAGTGATCGACGGGATGCTCATCGGATGAAGAAAAAGCTCACAGAGAACGTTAAGGGAATCCCCTCCAAGCCAAACAAAGGAAAGATGTTGTCGATGTCACCGTCTGCCTCCGAACCGACTGGCCGGGAAAATAAGTCCATGAAAGTCTCCGAGGATCCGCGTTTTGCACATGCTGTGCAAAACTACGAGGCTGGCCTGAAGGCCCTTCAGGCCCATAAGTATGACAAGGCCAAGGGATATTTTGAGAAGGTTATGACCGGGCCGAGCCCGGAATTAGCCGACCGTGCCTCCGTGCACTTGAACACCTGCAATTTGCAGATGACCCGCGTCTCGACCACCTTCAAGACACCCGAGGAACAGTTCGACTACGCCGTCTCCCTCATGAACATGGGCGACTACGTCACTGCGCGCGAAAACTTTGACATACTGGGCAAGAAATCGCCGAAGCTGGATTTCATTTGGTACGGCATGGCAGCGCTGAACTGTCTGACCGGTCGTTTTCCCGAAGCCATCACCAATCTGGGCGAGGCCATCCGCCTCAATCCCGCGAATCGCTACCAGGCGCGCAACGATTCCGACTTCAGGAACCTGGCCGACGATCCACGCTTCACCGAACTGCTTTATCCTGATACCAGCGCCGATGCGCCGATCGAACCCGAGAAGTGGCGTTACTAGTCGGCGCAATCTAGACGATCATGCCGAATTACTTCAATTCCGCCGAGCTGCGCCCCGTCAATGTCGTCGCCATGGGCGGAGGCACCGGGCTCTCGACTCTGCTGCACGGATTGAAGCAGTACGTGACGTCTTCGGGCGAGACCAACGCGGCTGACGGGCTGCCCTGTATCTCCGACTTGTCCGCGATTGTCACCGTCAGCGACGATGGCGGCTCCAGCGGGCGCCTTAGGAAGGAACTCAATCTCCCTGCGCCGGGCGACGTTCGCAACTGCATCGTCGCGCTCTCCGAGGAAGAAGCGCTGCTATCGCGGCTCTTCAAGTATCGCTTCCCTGCCGGTGAGGGCGTCGGCGGACATAGCTTCGGCAATCTGTTCCTTTCGGCAATGACTGCCATTACCGGCGACTTCAGCCAGGCGATCAAAGACTCGTCAGCGATTCTGGCAACGCGCGGCCACATCTATCCGGCAACCACCAGCAATGCGCAACTGTACGCGATCATGGACGACGGATCCACCGTTCGCGGCGAAACCAATATCACGGCCAGCGATCGCCGCATCGTCGAACTGCGTATGGATCCCGCCGATGCGCCTCCGCTGCCGGCAGCGATGGAAGCGATCGAGAGCGCCGATCTCATCACCATCGGCCCGGGATCGCTGTTCACCAGCCTGGTGCCCAATCTTCTGGTCCGCAATGTGTCGAACGCGATCGCGCGCTCGGCTGCGGTAAAGGTTTTCGTTTGCAACCTGATGACGCAGGCCAACGAGAGCCTGGATCTGAGCGCCTCCGACCACATTCGCGCTCTCTATAAACACGCGCGACATCAAGTTCTTCGATTACGCACTGGTGAATCGCACCCCCGCGTCGCCGCAACTCGCGGCCAAGTATGCGGAGAAGCGGCAGTCGCAAATTGAAGCTGACGTGGATCAGATCGAGTCGCTCGGCGTGAAGCCCGTGCTTGGCGAATACCTGACGGAAGAGGTCCATTCCACCGAGGGCCTGATCGCTCGGCACCAAACCCATCGCGTGGCGCAGGATCTATTGCGACTGATGATGGGCTTGCGCGACTCGCCAGTGCCGGCGCTGCAGCAAGAACGATAGTTCACCACTGAGATCACGGAGAGCACTGAGGAAAAATCTAGAGACAAAATCTCTGTGCTCTCAGTGTTCTCTGTGGTGAAATTGATCTCTTAATTCTCAAATCATGCCCAAGAAATCCTCCACAAAGTCCGCCCGCAGCGCGCAATCAACCTTCGCGATAGCTATCCTTGCCGCCGGGAAAGGCACGCGCCTGAAGTCGCGGCATCCCAAAGTTCTGCATGAGATCGCCGGCAAGCCGCTGCTGGCGCATGTTGTATCGGCGGCTTTGCGGGTGGTGCCCGCGCAGAACATTTTCGCGATTATCGGGCATGAGGCGGAGAAGGTTCGGGCAGCTCTCGAAGCGACCGGAATCGGGTTTGTATTGCAAAGCGAACAGCGCGGCACCGGACATGCCATGATGCAGGCGCGCGAGGCGCTACGGAATTTTCGGCACGTGCTGGTGCTGTCCGGCGATGTTCCGCTGATCGCACCGGAGACGATTGCCCGAGTGCGCGACTTTCATACGGCAAACGACGCCGCGATGACGATTCTGACCGCCGAGCCTCCCGATCCCACCGGCTACGGACGCATCTTCCGCAGAATTTCCAATGGCAAAGAGACCGACGAAGTCGAACGGATCGTTGAGCAGAAGTCGCTGCACGGCAGCGAGAAGAAGCAGCGCGAGATCAACTCCGGCATCTACGCCTTTGCTACTGCGCCGCTTTATGAACATATCAGCAAGCTCGGCACCAACAACGCCCACCATGAGTACTACCTGACGGACATTGCCGAGCTGTTGCGAAAAGCCAAAAAGAAAGTTGTGGCGCTACGCGCTGAAGATTCCAACGAAGTGCTGGGCGTCAATACGCGAATGGAGTTGGCGCAGCTCGACATGCAACTTCGCGCGAAGAAGGCTCGCGAATTGATGCTGGCCGGCACAACCATCTTCCGCCCCGACACCTGCGATATCGATGCCGACGTGGAGATCGGCGCCGACACTGTGATCGAACCGTTTGTGCAACTGATCGGCCATACGAAGATCGGCGCGGACTGTCGCATCCGCTCGTATTCGGTGATCACTAACTGCGAAATCGGCGACAACGTTCTGATCCGTCCCGGATGCATTCTGGAGGATTCGGTCGTGCACAACGGCGCGCAGTTAGGACCATACTCACACTTGCGGCCCGGTAGCGACATTGGCGAGGGCGCGCATGTCGGCAACTTTGTGGAGACGAAAAAGACACGCCTCGGCAAAGGCTCGAAGGCGAATCACCTCACCTACCTCGGCGATGCGGAAATCGGTGAGGGCGTGAACGTGGGCGCCGGAACCATCACCTGCAATTATGACGGCGTCAACAAACACCAGACGATCATCGACGATGGGGTCTTCATCGGCAGCGACACTACGCTAGTCGCTCCGGTACGTGTGGCGCGTGGCGCTTACATCGGAGCGGCGTCGTGCATCACAGACGATGTTCCCGAAGATGCGCTGGCGATTGGCCGCGCCCGGCAGATCGTAAAAGAAGGTTGGGCGAAAGCTCAGCGCGAAAAAATGAAATCGGCATCGGCCCCGAAGTAGACATGGCAAGCTGACCCATTCCTTCAGCGTTCAGCCCGCCAGCATCGTCTCGATGGCATCTGTTCTAACCATAGCGTCATTGCATTGAGACGACGAGGCACGCCATAGCCGGCGTGGCTTTCGTTATAGCGTCGATGGCCATGCGCCACTCTGGGTGATCGGCTTCATCCCAACCAACGCCATGGCGCCGCGCTGAAACGATCGAGACGCCTGCAGCCGTCTGTAGTCCCAGCGTCCAGCGCAGCGATCAGGGCGCTTCTCCTGTCATAATGTAAGGAGCAGTCATTCCCTACAACAGAAAGAGCATTCATGGCTGAATCTCCGATTACTGCCCGCAGTCAGGACTTTGCCACCTGGTATCAGGATGTCGTCTTGCAGGGCGACATGGCCGAGCCGGCGGAAATCGTCAAGGGCTGCATGGTCATCAAGGCCAACGGCTACGCGGTGTGGGAGCTGTTGCAGCGCGAGCTCGACGATCGCTTCAAAGCCACCGGCCACCAGAACATGTATTTTCCGCTGCTCATCCCGCAGAGCTTTCTGCATAAGGAGGCCGAGCACGTCGAGGGCTTCTCGCCCGAGCTGGCGGTAGTGACGCTCGCCGGCGGCAAGCAGCTGGAAGAGCCGTATGTCATCCGGCCGACCTCGGAGACCATCATCGGCCACTTTTTCGCCAAGTGGATTAAGAGTTATCGCGACCTGCCCGTACTGGTCAATCAGTGGGCCAACATCATTCGCTGGGAGCTGCGCACGCGTATGTTTTTGCGCACCACGGAATTCCTCTGGCAGGAAGGCCACACCGCGCACTCCAATCACGACGAAGCGCGCGAGGAAGTGCTGCGCATGCTCGGCGTCTATGCCGACGTTGCCGAAAACGTGATGGCGATGCCGGTGATCAAGGGCCTAAAGACGCAGTCGGAGAAGTTCGCCGGCGCGCTGCATAGCTACTCGATCGAGGCGATGATGCAGAACGGCTTCGCGCTGCAGGCGGGGACGAGTCACGATCTCGGGCAGAACTTCGGCAAAGCCTTCGATGTGCAGTTCCAGAACAGCGAAGGCCAGCTCGAATACGTGTGGCAGACGAGTTGGGGAGTGAGCACGCGGCTGATCGGCGGGCTCATCATGAGCCACTCCGATGACAAAGGCCTGGTGCTGCCGCCGAAGGTGGCGCCGGTGAAGACCGTGATGGTGCCGATCTATCGCAAGGATGAAGAAAAGTCCAAAGTGCTGGAAGCTGCGCAGCGCATCGCGAAAGATGTCGGCGCGAAGGTCGACGACCGCGAAGGCCAATCGCCGGGCGCGAAGTTTTTCCACTGGGAGCGGCGCGGTGTGCCGATGGTGCTGGAGCTTGGACCGCGCGATCTGGCTTCCGGTAACGTTGTCGTAAAGCGTCGCGATACAGGGACGAAAGAGCCGATGCCACAGTCGGAGCTGGCTGCGAAGGTGCCGGCGCTGCTCGATCAGATGCAAAAGAGCTTGTACGACGCCGCGAAACAGCGCACGAAGGACAATACTGTGCTGGCGAACTCGATCGAAGAAGTCGAGTCTCTGCTGAAAGATGTCACCGCCGAAAAAGGCGGCGGCAAGTTCGTCATGGCGCACGTGAAGGACGATCCGCGCTGCGACGCGCGCATGAAAGAATTCAAGGCGACGATCCGCTGTATTCCGCTGGTCGACGAATACGATGGACCCGGCAAGTGCATCGTCACCGGTGAGCCGGTGGAGAAGCGCGTGGTGATTGCGAAGGCGTACTAAAAGCAGGGCCTGGGGTTTTGGGGCCAGGGATTAGAGTCTGATGGCTGATGGCTGGACACGCGCCACTGGTAGCAAAAAATGAGACGCCCCTGAGGGAGAATTGCATTACACTGCTCCTACTAACAAGACTAGGGTGAAATCTTGCTTCCGTGGTAGGAGGTGTTCGCCTTGAAAACCGCAGTCGCCATTTGCGTCGTGCTGTTTCTGGTTGCGAGCGTAAGCGCGCAGGGGCCCCAAACTCCCCTGATTCCGCCTCATGCTCAGATGGTCAACGTAGTGCTGTTCGGCCACTCGTGGGCTGCAGACATGGCAGGCTTCCAAGGCTGGGCGTTCCCCAACATTCCCAGCTCGCACGTCGTGGTCCAGGGATACCACAGTTTCAGATGCACCGATCTCCTGGGGGTGCTGTTGACGAGCGTTCCAGCTAGCACCAATGCAGTCTTCCTAATCACCGCCACGAACGACGTGGTGGACGGCGTGTCGGTCTCGCAGCACATGGCTTGCATGGAAACCATGATCAGCGACCTCATCGCGGAAAACCCGAACATGCTGATTCTGGTTTCCAACGTTCCGCCGCTGTGTGCGAATACAATCGGGTCTTTTGGGGATGAGCGATCGAGGATTGCCGCCTACAACCAGGCGTACACGACTCTCACCTCGATCTATCCCAATAATGTGAAGCTCATCGACATGTGGACGCCCATGGTGGACACGAATGGCTGGGGTCTGGTGAATATGTTCACCGGCGATGGCATACATCCTGGCCCGAACGGATGGGACCTGGTGATGGGCACCATTCGCGACGCGCTGTACGCCAATTTGCCGAAGTAATGGTCCGCGAGCGTATAACCTGAACCGCGCCTTCCAAGGCCGCAGCACAGATCACAACATGGCCCTCTACGACTTTTCCGCAACGCTGAACAACGGCAAAGAGAAAAAGCTTTCTGCTTACAAAGGCAAGGTCCTGCTGATCGTCAACACCGCCAGCAAGTGCGGATTCACGCCGCAATACAAAGGCCTGCAGGAGCTGTACGCGAAATACAAGGATCGCGGTTTTGAGTTGCTCGCGTTTCCGTGCGATCAGTTCGGACATCAGGAACCCGGCGATGACGGGGAGATCAAGGAATTCTGCGAACTCAACTATGGCGTCGAGTTCCCGCTGTTCTCCAAGATCGACGTCAACGGCGACTCCGCGCATCCGCTCTACAATTTCCTGAAAGGCGAAAAGACCGGGCTGCTGGGCGACTCCATCAAGTGGAACTTCACCAAGTTTCTCGTCGATAAGCAGGGTAAGGTGATCGAACGTTATGCGCCCACCACGCCGCCGGAGCGCATCGCTTCCGACATCGAGAAGCAACTGGCCAAGTGATGCGGATTCGCAGCTGGTTTCAGTCGGCAGTGCTGCCGGCGAAGGAAGCGTCACCGGCAGCAGAGGCGTTAGACTCGACCCCGCTCGACCGGCGCCTCTTCCTCATTCTCGCCGCCCTCGCCATCCTCTACGCATTTCTCGCAGGACTGCGTACCCTTCCGATCCCGATCTCGGCTGGCAGATGGCGAGCGGACGCTGGATCGTTCAGCATCATCAGATTTTCTCCACCGACGTTTTCTCCTTCACTGTGCCGGGCGCGGCCTGGATTTATCCCCCCGGCGCGCAGATCCTCTTCTACTGGCTTTACCTGCTTGGCGGGTATGCCCTGCTGTCATGCTTTGGCGCCGCAGTTTGCGCCGGCACGATCGCGATCCTGCTGCGGCGCGGCTCGGCATTTACCGCGGCGATTGCGATCATCGTTCTGCCGCTGGTCGCGCAGCGCAGCGCTCCACGCGCAGAAGTCTTCACCACGCTGATATTCGCGGCGTACCTTTCGTTGCTGTGGGAGAACCATCAGACCGGACGGGCACGACTGATCTGGCTGCCGCTGCTGATGGTCGCATGGGTCAATCTGCACCTCGGATTCATTGCCGGGCTGGCGTTGATCGGCGGCTTCGTCGGGCTTGAGATCCTGGAAATGCTGTTTGGGCAGGCCAGAACGGCAGGCCGCGCTCGACCGCCTGCGACGAGCCTGGCCGTGGTATCTGGCGACGGCGCTGGTGACGGTCATCAATCCGTGGGGCTGGAATCTGTACAGCGCGCTGGTGCGACAGAATCGCGCCATGGCGACGCACGCCCGCTTCATCGCCGAATGGGAAGGCGCGCACTGGAGCTGGCACGGCTCGCTGGGAACGTTTTCGCAGCAGCCAAACCAGTACACGCTGGCATTGCTCGCAGTCATCGTCGTCATCGCGGGATTCGTGGCGCTGGTGCAGGAGCAGCCCGGAGCTACGATCCTGCTGATCGGCGCACTGTACGCCACGCTGCACTACATTCGCATGGCAGCGCTCGCGTCGTGCATCGTGGTGGTGATCGGCGGATCCGTGCTTTCGCTAGCCGCAGTGCAGCTGAGCCGCAGGATTCCCAATGCGCGAACGCGGTCGATGCTGGCGATTGCCGGAACCGCAGTGCTGTCGCTGATTGCGGTGACCTGCATGGTCTTGTTCGTCAGCGATCATGTTTATCTCGCCAGCAACAGCCGCACCAACTTTGGTGCGGGATTGAGTTGGTGGTTTCCAGAGGCTGCCGCCGACTTCGTCGTGAAGGAGAATCTGCCGCCGGAGGTCTTCAACAGTTTCAATGAGGGCGGATTCATCCTGTGGAAGCTGGGCGAGAAATATCGCGACTACATGGATGGGCGCTCGATTCCGTTCGGGGTGGAGGCGTTCGAGCGGGAGCGCGAGCTGCTGGGTTCGTCACTCGATTCGCCGCGCTGGGAGCAGGAGGCGGAGAAGTACAACCTCAACACCATCATCGTGCAGCTCGATTCGGAAGAGATCGCGTTCGACCAGATGCAGGACTTGTGCAACGCCGCGAACTGGCGTCCGGTTTACCTCGACGAGATTGCCATGGTGCTGGTGCGGCACACGCCCAAGAATGAAGAGCTGATCAATCGCCTGCAGATCAGTTGTCCGACCACGCCGATTCCCGCAACAACGCTGGCGCGCAACACAAAGACATTTCGCCGATGGCTGAACTCGGCCTACATCTTGCTGGCGCTGCGGCGCACTAGCGAAGCGCTGATTGCCACCGACAATGCGCAGCTGATTTTCCCGGATAGCTCCAGCCTGCATTGGGTGCGCGGGAATATTCTCTATGCCGGCTCGCGCCGCGCCGAGGCCGAACAGGAGTGGCTGACGGCTTTGTCGCTGACGCCAGGTCAGGCGGATGCCTTGGTTTGGTCGCGGCTGGCGGAGTTGTACAGCCAGCAGGATCGCACTCCCGAAGCCTTGCACGCGTGGCAGCAAACGACTCAATTCACCGGCGACCCGGTGTTGAAGGCGAATGCGTTTTTGCAGGTGGCGCGGCTGGAGCTGAAAACGGGACATCCGAAAGAGGCTTTGCAGGCTTTGGATGAAGCGGTGCGCAGTGCGCCGCCGCAGTTGCTGGCGCTAAATAAAGGACGCAGCTTCAGCTTCGATGTGGCGCAGGGACGCGCCGCTAGCTCTCGCCGGTTGGGCGATATCGCGCAGGCGATCGCCTTCCAGGAGCAGGCCGTGCAGCTCGACCCCGACGCGGCCGAAGCATGGTCCTACTTGGCGAAGTTGTACCAGCAGCAGGGCCGCACGGCCGATCAACAGCGTGCTGAAGAACGAGCCAAAGCACTGGGCAGCACGGCTCCAGCACCTTGACCCATCAACTCGCGCATAGCCGACTGGCATAGCCCGCTATCCGCGCGTACCCAGTAAGCATCCGTTCTATTGCGAGCAATGATTGCTCATCACATTCACCTGGGTCACGGTGAGGTGTCCGTGCTCGGTGGCCGACTTGTCCATGCCGTGTTCTTGCGCCTCGTTCTTCATGTCCTCCTTCATGCCGTGCATCGTGGAATTCCTCACGGCGCCGGTAATCGAAACCGTCTGCCCAACATGAGACGCCAGATCAACGGCATCACTCTTCAGCTCCCAGGTGCTGCCATCCTGGGCGGTCAACGCGTACTCGGTCGCTCCGTCACCCTTCTGTAAACAACCGGTCATCGTGCGTACATCGGAATGCGTGTTGTTGTCAGCTGTGGATTGGTCGCTCTGCGCCTTGGCGGTGCCGGTGCCGATAACCAGACCGGCGGCGAGCAGAAGCAGTGCAAATGTGCTCTTCATAAGCTTCTCCTTCGTGAAGTCCTGCTGCATGTCGAAATGCGGCTTCTTATGTGTTTTCTACTCAGGATCGATCTGCCGATTACAACGGACAACTGCTGCTCACCATCACGAGATCAGTCACGACCAGCGGGCGGTTGGCGCCATTACTTCCATTGGCCGACCGCGGGAGGTACGCGATCTTGACTACCTGCCCCACGTGAGCGGCAAGATCGACGCTGTTGCTGACCACTTCCCAAGAGTTGGCATTGTCGCCATAGAGCGCGTATTCATTGGCGCCCGCACCCTCCCGCAGGCAGCCAGACAGTGTGCGCACGTTGGAATTGCCGGTATTCGGAGCGGGATTGCTCGCATCAGGAGCACCCGAGTTATAAGTGTTGTCGGTAGCCGTGTTGTAATCGTTCTGGTTAGAAGTGGCTCCGGCGCTGGACTGCGTCGACGCCGTATCTTGCGCCGGCGCGACTGCCGCGAGGCTCACGATCAGCCCTCCCGCCAGCAGCCATGATGCAAATAGGGTCCTCATAATTGTGTTCTCCTTGGTCATGACAGTCAGCCCATGCAGCGTCCTTGCAAATGAACGCCAATCCAGGCGCCGATGACGAAGGGCAAGGCACAAACAGGCGCGACCTTCCGGTCAGGCTGCTACTTATAAGAGTGATAACGAGGCGGGAATGTTGGCTACGCAGCGGAACAGAATGCGTTGACAGGCACATGAAGATGCGCAGAATTCCTCTGTTTGTTGATCATGGGTAAAGGTTCTCAATAATTTTCGCTGACAAGCAACCTTTGAGATCGAGTTTTATTGCGGGCATTTTATGATATTGCAAAGGTCGGAAGAGTCGCCGCAAGTGCGGTTACGCTGATGTGCCCTCCCTGCCGATGAATTGCACCTCAGTTGGACGGCTGCGGCGGGTATGCGATACTGGATATCCGCAACAAAGGCAATGTAGGAAGCGGCCTATAAGCACCATATCCTCAGGCCGGGATGGCGGAACTGGCAGACGCAGCGGACTCAAAATCCGCCGACCTTCGGGTCATGGGGGTTCGACCCCCCCTCCCGGCACCAATCGATGGCCATTATGCGCAAAATCGCTATCGTACTAGTTGCTGTGGTATTGGCCGCAGTGTGTGGGGCGCAACAAACAGGCACTGCCACCGTCAAGGTAGCCGGCTGCGTCACCAGCATCAATGGCTCATTTCAGCTGATCACGCATGACGGCAAGACGTACGTTCTGAAGGGCGACCATGACTCCCTCCTCGGCTACGGCGACAAGCTGGTCGAGGTGACTGGAACGATCGGCGCCGAGAAGGCGCCACAGGGTGCGCCCACGGTACTGCATGTTAAGAAGCTGAAGAAACTGGCTGATTTCTGTCAGTAGTCGTCCGGCTGGACGATCATTCCCTGCTAATAACTACCGCCGGCGAACGCCGACCTTCGGGTCATGGGGGTTCGCCCCCCTCCCGGCACCACAAACTATTCGGTGGGTTCGTTGCTGTTCTTCGTCGGGCGAACGAAATACGAGTTCACCGCGGCCAGCATCGCATCCCGATCCAGGCAAGGCACCGTCTCTTTATAACGCGCCCTCCAGCACACCTGGTTCACCAGGTCACGGGGATGGCAGGGCCGCAACGGTTCCTTCAACTCCTTCCGGATGATGTCGATCAGTTCACTGACGGTGCCACCGTCACATTCCAATCCACAGGTGCCGCAAACGGCATGGAAGATCGCGTGGAACTGCTCTTCCGAAACCGTGCCGAGTTCGATCTTGGTTTGAATTCTGCGCAAGAATGCTTCGTCCACCAGCGAGGTGGGATCCAGATTGGTGGCGAATACGACGCACGGATCGAAGGGGATTTCAACCTTTCTACCGCCCGACAAAGTGAGGAAATCGATTCTACGATCGAGCGGAACGACCCAGCGGTTGAGCAGTTCTTCCGGACGTATACGCTGGCGACCGAAGTCGTCGATGATCAGAATGCCGTTGTTGGCCTTCATCTGCACCGGCGCGGTATAGATCTTTGAAATCGGATGGAACTGGAGCTCCAGCATTTCACTGGTGAGTTCTCCGCCAACCATCACCGTCGGACGCTGACAGAGGACCCAACGCGCGTCGCCACTCTGCGAAACCGGGTCATAGACCGCCTTGTGAGTTTGCGCGTCATAGACGCAAATAATTTGCCCCTCGATCTCCACCGCGTGCGGTACCCACACCCGATCGTCGGTGAGCACCTGCGCCAGCGCGGCCGCAACCGTGGTCTTTCCCGTGCCACTCGGTCCATACAGGAAAAGTGAGGCGCCCGAATTCAGCGCGGTCCCGAGCTGCTCCAGAACCGTGGCGTCAAGAACAAGATGCGCAAAGGCGCGCTCGACGTCAGGAGGATGGACCGCCAGATGGCGGACGCTCTGTTCGCGAACCTGCTGAATGTAATTTTCCAAAGACACCGGAGCCGGCCCGGTGTACTGATTCATGGACATCAGTTCCGATGCCCGCGATCTGCCCTGAGAGGTGATGGCGATCTGCGGGATATTCCCGGTCATTCCCTTGACTTCGCAGAGCTGCTCGGAACGCATGCGGCGAAGCAGCTCGTTCATCACGGCGAAGCTGAGTCGAGTGCGCTCTCCCAGCTCGCGCAGGGATAGAGGACTGGAGATGTAGAGGATCTTCAGCATCAGATCCTCGAGGATGGATTGGCGCACTCCCAGTTCGGCGATGCTGTCGGGGGTGTGCAGGGGACCACGCCAGAGCTCAGCCTTGACCGGCGCATCTGGCCCTCGGGGAGGCTGCACAGCAACAGATCCCGAGGCGTGCATGGGGCTACGCCATTGGTCGGGTCTGCCCGCCGACGAATCAGGCGGGCGTGCCGGCTGCCGGGCAACGGAACCGGAGGTGTGCAGGGGATTACGCCACGCATCGGCTCGGCCCGACGAGGCATCAGGCGGGCGCCCGGACTGGGAGGGAACCGATCCAGAAGTGTGCAAAGGGCTGCGCCAGGCGTCGTTCTTGGGCTTAGACGAATCCATTTCTGCTCCCATGGTCAAACTCCTTACCGATACTAATCGCCATCAATCCAATAATCACCGAAAAAACAGTCGCCATCGTCTCCAAGACGTGGCGCCAAGTTGTGCCATTATCCGATCCCTGGCAATTCTCTGATCGCCTCCGCCAGCGATTCCATGCTTCGCAGGAACGGCATCCAGCGCGGGTCAGAGCGGAAGGGGTCAAGCACGGGATTCACCGCTGCGGTAGCGAGGAACGTGAAGCCAGAATCTCGAGCCCGCTCCAGCTCTGCAAACCCGCGATCAAGCTCACCCAACACTCCGTAAATTGCAGCTGCGTAGTAGGCACCCTCCGCGACTGGAGCGAACTCCGCCCGGGCCAACGTGTTGCTGGCGGTCTCGTACTCTCCGGCGAGCGCGGCCAGGTAGCCTTGCAGCATCTCCCATGCGATGTCCTGATTGCGCTGGGCGAGATCATCCGCCTGAGCCATCGCCTCGAGAAATCGTCCCGAGCGGGCAAGAGCAATCGCCAGTACGGCCTGCGCCGCCGAGAAAGCCGGATTGATCTCCAGCGTTCGTTGCATCTGTGTCTCGGCTTCGTCCCATCTTCCCTGGAAATACAGCATCAGGCCATAGCAGTAGTTAATCGGCGCCATCAGCGGATCGACTTCGCAACCCGCACGAGCATGTTCGATGGCCTCCTCGAGGCGTCCACAGGCGGCCAGGGACTGCGCATGAGCATAGCGCGCAATGGCGGAGTTGGGGTTCAGCTGCAGTGCTCTTTCTCCTTCCCAGAGCGCCGCGGGCAGATTGAAGTCCGCAAAGGTTTCAGCGAGGCTCAAGGCTGCGTGGGCTTCCGAGAGCGTTTCATCCATCTCGATGGCCCGTCGTCCATACTCTTTGGCGCGCCCTAACGCCGCCGCCGTATCAACTCTGCCAACGACAGCCAGCATCGCGTAGGCAATCGCCATACAACCAAATGCCGGTGCGCACTGCCCATCCACATCGATGGCCTGCTGATAAAGCTCGATGCCGGCCTGCAACCCATCGGGAGTCCACTCGATTGCGCGATCATTGGCACGGGCGAACAGTTCATAAGCGTCGTTTGGCGCTTCCGCAGCAGGCGCCACTTTGCGCGCACCCTTCTTAGCCGCACCCGAGGACGGCGCTCTGAGCTTTTCGATCACGCGCCGTGCGATCTCCTGCTCGACATCCTGAACCTCGTTGAGGCCGCAACTGAACTGCGAACCCCACAGCTGCGTGTCCTTGGCTACGTCGATCAGTTCCGCTCGAATCGATAGCTGGTCGCCGCGTATGGTAAGGCGGCCGCTCAGCACCGCGCGGACTTCCAGCTTTTCCCCGACCGTATGCAGGTCATCCGCCTGATCCCGGAACCGGAAGGATTTGCTACGCGGCACAACACGAAGCCTGCTCACATGAGACAAGGCGTCAATCGCTCCCTCGGCGATCGTCTCACCTAAAGAGTCGAATTCGGGATCGCCGGTCGCATTGGAGAACGGCAGCACAGCCAACGAATCGATGATCTTCCCCGCCTTACGTGTGCTCGGCGCGTTCGCCGGAACTGACTTGGCGGAGCTGGTGTCGCGCCGCACACGTCGCAGGTCTGCCACCACGTCCGAGGCACTCTGGTATCGCAGCTTGGGATCTTTCTCCAACAACTTGTGGACGATGTTCCCGAAAGCATGCGGGAGATCCGCGTTGAGGTGCGCAATAGGAACAGGTTCACGATTCAGAATCGCATCGAACATGAGCGCGGTGGTGCTGCCGGTGAAGGGCAGCGAGCCGGTCGCCATCTCGTACAACACGATGCCCAATGAGAACAGGTCACTCCGGGCGTCCAATTGCTGACCGCGCGCCTGCTCGGGCGACATGTATGCGATGGTCCCAACGGTTTGCCCCGAACTGGTCAAGTGAAAATCAGTGGCGGGTGCAGCGATGATTCCGGTCGCAGTGATTCCGGCTGCGGTTGGAATCGACTGCTTCTGTGTTTCCAGCTTTGCCAAACCAAAATCCAGGACCTTGGCCTCGCCGCGAATGGTCAGAAACACATTGGCCGGCTTGATATCCCGATGAACGATGCCCTTCTTCTGCGCCGCATCGAGCGCGTCGGCCACTTGAATACCAATGCGAACGAGCTCGGCCGTTGGGATAGGACTCTCGGCAATCCGCTCGCGCAGGGTTTGACCCTGGAGCAGTTCCATGGTGATGAAGTGATGCCCGTCAGCTTCATCGACTTCGTGGATGGTACAGATGTTGGGATGGTTCAGAGACGACGCCGATCGCGCTTCCCGCACCAGGCGCTCCACCATTTGCGGGTCATTTTCGACCTCCGGCGGCAACGTCTTGAGCGCGACTTCGCGACCCAGTCGCATGTCTTCGGCGCGATACACTACGCCCATGCCACCAGAGCCGAGTCGGTCGAGCACCCTGTAGTGGGAAATTGTCGTTCCGAGCATGAAATTACACGATCGCTTCGTTCTAAACTACTGAAATACCTACTCCAACTGCCTAGCTGGATTAGTTCAAGGGAGCGGGGGAGCTCGTTCTCAGACACGTAGCTCTGTATCGCCTAAGATACATGCACTATACACCCATTCTGCTTGGCTAAGAACCTTTAAATTCAACAGAAGTTGACGTTGGTCAGTGCTAAACTTTCGAGTCGTATCCGCGCACTTTTGAGACAAAAAGATCGGGCAGCAAGGATGGCACTTATGGGTGGTATTTGTGCCGAAGAAAGAACCATCGGCCGTGGCGCCGGATGGGCTCGCGAGGACTGCCGGAACGCTGATAACTGACACAAGACTCGCTATCAGGATGATCACGTTGCGGAGGGTGACGCGCATAATTGCCAGCTTGCAAAGGCACTTCCCTGTGCCGCGTTTGACTCGTAGACCAGGGTCGAAGAATGAGCGCGAAGTCCTGGCGTATGGCCAGCGATCACGCTCACACTTGATTGTTACTGCAGGACGCCAAGTCTTAGCACCCTTGGATTACGGTGCAACCCTTTCTTGGCCCTTTCGGCAAAACCTGCTACGAGGCCCATTTTTGCTTTCCTTCTTTATCCACAGTCGGCTTATAATGCCTGCAAAAGCCTTCGTGATGGCCCCGCGGCACGGCCAGGCCAGTGAGCAGAAACAACGCCGGGCTACAACGCCGGGCTTGGCTGCATAGAATCGCCCGAGTAGGTGAATCACTGTGGCTCTTCGCTCAAACGGCTTGGTTAGCGGGAGGATCAAGATGAAACGGGCAATCATAGTTATGGCAGTCGCAGCCACCCTTACCGTCGGACCTGCGG
>CAVONC010000017.1:0-95896 GCA_963697175.1 uncultured Acidobacteriaceae bacterium
CATACAGACCGGGATAACTTATGGCGGCAATCCCACGTCATGCATCATCTTGATGTAGCGCGGATCCGAGCGCAGGAAATCAAATAATGGATCTCTTATCTCGTAGGGAAACTCGCTGCCATGATTCGCCGCCGACTTCTGCAACCACGCCATAGTCCGGTCCCGATCTCCCTCCGCCGCATACGACACCGCCCACAAGATGTCGCCGACCTGGCCTGTTTTGCTCATGTCGGTCAAGTTGGCTCTGTACAACTCGGCAAAGCCCTTGGCGCTTGCGCTGGGCGCGGGAAGGTCCTTGTCTCCATACTGGTTGGCAAAGGCGCGGTAGCTTTGGTCGGCCTCGGCCCATTTGCCCATCACCGCATAGGTCTGAGCAAACTTCCGGTTAGCGGTGAGGAAGCTGGGATCGATTTCCAAGGTCTTGCGATACTGCTGAACCGCTTCGTCGTAGCGGTGGGCTGCGCTGAAGGTGTACGCGTAATTCGTGTTGATGATGCCGGAAAGCGGATCGAGCAGCAAAGCATTGTGGAACTCGCCCAGCGCCGCGTCCATTTGTCCCATGGCTACGAGGTACAAGAACGCATACATATAGTGGAATTGTGCGTTGTTAGGCTCCAGTTCGAGGGCACGCTGAAATTCCTTTTCCGCTTCTGCCCACTGAAAATTCTTAACCAGGGCCGAGGCCAGTGCGGCGTGTGCATCGGCAAGCTGCGGGTCCAATTCCAAAGCCTTGTGCGCCGCTGCGAGAGACTGCGCATAGCCTTCCTGCTCGCTCATCCCCGTCCACGAAGGCGCGATGTTGTAGGCGTTGGCGAGCCCGGCATAGGCCGGTGCGTAGCCGGGATCGGCGGCGATGGCCTGTTTGAACAGTTCTATGCTCTTGTTGATGTTGTCGACCCCACGTTTGTTCAGCAGGTAGCGGCCCTTAAGGTAGAACTGATAGGCTTCAGCGTTTTGCGTCGCGCTTTGCGCCATTTGTTTCTGCTGCTCCCCGGTGAGTCGTGAGCGCAGCTTCGACGCAACGTCGTTGGTGATCTCCTGCTGTAACGTGGAAACATCCGCCATATTGCGCGTGTACTGCCCGCCCCAGATCTCGCTTCCGTCCGAGACATTCACCAGGTCGGCGGTGATCTTCACATTGTCGCCAAGACGGGTAATCCTGCCGGTCAGCACCGCGTCCACATTCAGCGACTGGCCGACTTTCGCCGGATCGTCTTCCTTACCCTTGAAGCGGAAGACCGTGCTGCGCGCCATCACCTTCATGTTCGGCAACTGGGAGAGCGTGCCGATCAGGTCTTCGGTCAGGCCGTCGCTCAGGAATTCATTGTTGGCATCCGCGGTGGCATTCACGAAGGGCAGCACCGCCATTGAGGAAATCTTCTTCGGGCCTGAGCCGTGCCAAACGAATCCCGCAATGGCAGCGGCCATCAGAACTACCGCAGCAGCCGCGGCTATCCAATACTTGTTTTTCGAAGTGGGGGCGGCGGCCGCGGTGGTCACGATGCCGCTGCTGACCGGAGCAGCCGCAGGTGCAACTCCGCTCGATGCCGCCGCGACAGCTGCGCTGCGTCCCGAGTCGGTATCGCGTTTCAGCCGCTGCAAGTCGGCGCGCATGTCCGATGCGGTCTGATAGCGCAGCCGCGGATCTTTCTCCAGCGCCCGATGGATGAGGTCCTCCAGCTTGGGCGGAATGTCAGGATTCATTCGCAGCGGCGGAGCCGGTGCCCTGTTCAGGATGCCATCGAAGATGGCCGCGCTGGTGTCGCCGCGAAATGGGACTGTCCCGGTGACCATCTCGTACAGCACCGCGCCAAACGAGAATAGATCGCTCCGAGGGTCTAGGTCCTTGCCCAGCGCCTGCTCCGGCGACATATAGGCGGCCGTGCCCATCGTAGTTCCGGGGCTTGTCAGGTGTTCCTCGGGCACAGCGACTGCCATGGTGGCGGCAGCCCCGACCAGGTCCGCTTGCCGTTTTGGTGCGGTCACCTTCGCCAGGCCGAAGTCGAGAATCTTCACGTGGCCACGGCGCGTAACGAAGATGTTTGCCGGCTTGATGTCGCGATGAATGATGCCTTGGGCGTGCGCTGCGTCCAGCGCGTCAGCGATCTGAATTCCCAGATCCAGAACCTGTTCGACCGCCATCGGCTGGTTGCTAATCACATGTTTCAGGGTTGCGCCGTCCAGATACTCCATCGCGATGAACGGACGGCCGTCCACCTCGTCAATCTCGTAGATGGTGCAAATGTTGGGATGGTTCAGCGCCGAGGCCGCGAACGCCTCACGCCGAAAGCGTTCCAGCGAGGCCGGGTCTTTGGCCATTTCGTCGGGCAGGAATTTCAGCGCCACATGGCGTGGCAACTTCAGGTCTTCGGCGTCGTAAACGACGCCCATACCTCCGCCACCGAGCTTCGCTACGATACGGTAGTGCGAGATCGTGGTGTCAATCATGAATGATCGGCGCTGAATGAATGCCTGATAATAGGGCGCTCGCCACTGGCAGTCAATTGCTGCTGAAGCTCCTCATCTGGTGACCTCCGGATCAGAACGGTCGTCGTCGGTATCTTCAATCGTGCAATGTGAGTTCGTATGCTTGCGGCGTGCTCTGCGAAGGCATGCCGCCATGCTAATGATGTCCGGAGTACTAAGCAAACCGGCCGCGCCGGAGTATGCCGTCACGCCGATATCCTCCAAAATGCGGGCTGCTCGAAGAAAATCATTTTGATTCCGAAACCGAAACCAAGAGCGCCCAGATTATTCACGCACGCGGGAAAGCCGGGAATCGCTGCCCGGCTTCTCGATTCTCAAATTGCCTTGACCGGTGGGCATTATGGACCCAGCTTGCGGCGGATGGCGGCGCCTAAACTCAGAACCCCGGATCCTAACAAGAAAATGCTGCTGGGCTCGGGAACTGTGCCAGTGGTGCTGGTGCTGGTGGTCGTGCTGGTCGTGCTGGCAGAGCCTAACAAGGTGAACGACTCGGAGGGAACTGTACCGAGCGCGTTGTTGGACGCGGACGACGGACCGGAGTTCTCGTCCCAATAAACGGGGGTCCCGTCGGAGACCACTGCGTTCTGAAGGTTCAGCCAATAAGTGCCGGCATTCAAGTTCGGGCCGGAGAACATGCCCGACTCGGTGCAGATCGAAAAGCCCTGCGAATTCAAGCTGCAGCCACTCTGACTGAAGTTGACATTTCCATCGAAATAGGAGGTGCCACCGAATTCGGCCGAGGTGATGGAAAGTTCTGCCGACTCGAGCACGCCGCCGGGGGCTAGCCAAGCCACAAAGTTCAAACCGTTGATTGCCGAGGCTGAGCCCAGCGAAAAGGAATCGCTGGTCACGAACCCGTCAGTGATGCTCCACGCAGACGTTGTGCCGTTGGTGGGACCATTGTCATAGAGATCATTCTGCGCTACAGCCTGAGCCGCAGCACAGCACAACGCGAGCAATAACAAAGACGCTCTCTGAAGTTTCAAGGTAAATTCCTCCTTTTGTAATTTGTTGATGTTCGCCCGAGGGTTTAACAAAGAGAAAACCAGGTCTGCTGCAGGCGAGTACTCCCGAAGCATGTCGCCAAGAGTCACTCACAAGAAACCTGCGCCGCATTCCTACGATGGATTTATGGTTCGAAGATCGACCAATACATGCGCGTATCGTTTGCTATGCCCTTCCAGCCGGCGAAGAGCTTAGTACCGAACGCTGCCAGGCACGGGCGATCACTGGAACCGATCCCAATGCCCCTTTGTGCTGTCGACCAGGTTGATGCGCCGTCGAACACGGACACAAACATGCGGTTGTCATGTGGCACGCCCTTCCAGGCCGCATAGAGTTGCCCGTTAAACACAGCTAGAGCGGGCCGGGCGCTGGTGCCGATGGCGATGCCCAGCTTCTGTTCAGGAGACCAGTTCTTGCCGTCGAAAGAAGACCAGAACATGCGGCCATCGCCCGGCTCTCCCTTCCATGCTGCGTACAACTTGCCGTTGAAGGCTGCCAACGCAGGCCCGGAACTTGTGCCGAAACCCACTCCCTGGTGTTCGGCTGACCAATTCTTGCCGTCGAAGTAGGACCAGAACATGCGCGTGTCGCCCGGCACTCCCTTCCAAGCTGCGTACAGTCTGCCGTTGAACACAGCGAGGGAGGGCCCCTCGCTGCTGCCGACGCCAACGCCCGGCTGTTCGGGCGACCAGCTCTTGCCATCGGAAGAGGACCAGAACATGCGCGTGTCGCCCGGCACTCCCTTCCAGGCCGCGTACAGTCTGCCGTTGAATACAGCGAGGGAGGGCCCCTCGCTGCTGCCGACGCCGACGCCCGGCTGTTCGGGCGACCAGCTCTTGCTATCGTAAGAGGACCAGAACATGCGCGTGTCGCCAGGCACGCCTTTCCATGCCGCATACAGCCGGCCGTTGAATTCCACCAGCGCCGGCGCATTGCTGGTGCCGACTCCGATACCCGGCTGCTCGGGCGACCAGTTAGCGCTGCTCGGACTGTAGCCCGGCTTGGTCAGACATACCTGCTTCAAGGTCGCGCCGCTTAGGTATTTACCGGGGAAGGACGCGTAGTGGATCGGTGATTCGCCGTTGGCTGGATCGCATATGAGCAGCATGTCGTTCAACACACCGGCAATCGCGACGAAGTGCTGCTCTCCGGACTTCCACGCGATGTCCACAACCACCGGGCGGAGGGCGTTCAGTTCGGCGGCGATCTCTTCAAGCGAAATGGATGGAAGCGCAGGGCTGTTCCAGTTGTCGTTTACGTTAAGCGCATCACCAACGCCGCCGCTCTTGTTATAGGCAGGCGCGATTCGTCCTTCGAGACACCACAGCGCGTTCGAATTGTAGGGATCTGCCAAATAGCCGGCTAACTTCGGATTCGCTGCGACCATCGCTGGGTCCGGACAAGCGCCTGTGGACAAGGAGAATTCATTGAGGGTTTGGCCAGCGATCGTCATTACTTCGCATTGCGTCCTGGTGCTGGAGGGGTTGTAAAAGTGATGGATGCTGGTGGCAACGGCAATCCAGCACCATTGGCTGGTCTCCTGATACTGCATTCTGAGGCCAATGTTGAGCGGTTCATTCACCGGGAAGGGTGGGCGCCTGATAGGTCTGTACTTTCCAAGTTCTGACATATTTCCCTCGCTGTTCTTGATTGAGCGATGTCCTTCAGGGCAAGAACAGGCGCGATAGTCGCACGGGAGCACAGACTGCACCATGTAGAGAGGCTGACTTGAATCTGAAGTTTTTCTGAAGCGGCAACTAGTAATGGCGATTGGAGATATGGCACTCTAGATGCCCTAAAAGACAATGCCTCCCACAGATCCCGGCATGACATTCCGCTTTGGCGACTTCGAACTCGATGTGGCGAACTACGAGTTGCGACGTCGGGGGCGACCGGTTCATGTTGAGCGTCAGCCGATGGACTTGCTCATACTTCTCCTGGAATGTCGTCAACGCCTGGTGTCACGGGAGGAGATCGCCGAGAGACTCTGGGGCGCAGATGTATTCACCGACGTCGAAACCGGTGTTAACACCGCGATTCGCAAGATTCGTCTGGCACTGAAAGACACGACGGATGCTCCCACGTTCGTGGAAACTGTTCCGCGTAAGGGTTATCGCTTCATCGCTAAGGTGCAAGTCATCGCTGACAAAACAGGAAAGGAGGAGGCGCAGGTTATCGTCGCCGTCTTACCTTTCGAGAACCTCGGCGCGGGAGTGGAGCGCGAGTACCTGGCCGACGGTCTAACCGAAGAAACCATACTTTCTCTCGGTCGTGTCGGAAGAAACAACTTCCACGTCATCGGTCGACAGTCCATGATGGCCTACAAGCAAACGACCAAGAACCTCTCCACAATCGGACGAGAATTGGGCGCAACCTATGTTGTCGAGAACACCCTTCGTGGCGAGAACGAACGTCTGCGAATCATTTCAAAACTGATTCGCACGCGCGACCAAGTGCAGATCTGGGCGGGGTCTTACGACAGCGAACCGATCAGCATCCTGGCTTTTCAGCGCGAACTGAGCGAGACCATCGCGGAGGAGATTCGGTTGCGTGTGTCGCCCGAATGTTTGACGGCCATGGCGTATCGGCAGACGCAGAATGCCGAGGCTTACGATCTCTATCTTCACGGACGACATTTCTGGAACCAAAGCACACCTCCGACCACGAAGCGCGCCATTGAATACTTCACTCGCGCGACGCAGTTGGATTCGCAATATGCCTTGGCATGGGCTGGGGTAGGCGATGCTTATTCGGCCAGCCCAGTCAACGGCGATGCACCACCTCTCTCGGTCGCGACCCCGGCGCGCGCCGCAATCGCCCATGCCGTGAGCTCGGACCCGGGGCTGGCCGAGGTTCAAACTTCGGTTGGCTTTCTAAAATTCTGGTTGGACTGGGAGTGGATGGAAGCCGAAAAGGCATACCGCAAAGCCCTTTCGCTTGATCCCAGTTATCCCCTCGCGCACCGAATGTTGGGAATCGTTCTTTCCCACATGGGGCGCCACGAAGCAGCTCGCGACTCCATCAGGCGCGCCCGGGAATTGGATCCGCTGTACGCCATGCATCAGGCGCTCTCCGCTCAAATCGCCTTCGCGGCGCGAGACTATGCGGCGGCTGTGGACTTTGCCACGCAAGCCACGGTAGTTGATCCGGACTTCTGGATTGGCCATTTTCAGCTCGCGCAAGTACACGTCCAACTTCGAAATACAGACTTGGCCCTTGCTGCCCTCAGTCATGCTGGGAAGCTGAGTGGTGGGAATACCAAGGTTATCGCTTTGCGAAGCTACCTGTTTTCGCAAGTCGGACAGAGCAACGAGGCGAGGCAAGGATTGCAGACTTTAGAAGGAATCTCGCGAGAACGATATGTTCCACCTTATGCGATGGCGCTGATACACGCTGGGCTGGAGGAGCCCGATGAGGCATTGGACTATCTAGACCGAGCCTACGAGCAGCGGGATGTCCATCTAGTTTTCCTTCCCATCGATCCCAAGTGGGATTTCTTGCGGTCCAATGCACGATTCGCGGCCATGCTGAATCGCTGTGCCTTCTTACGGTCGGCAACAGGTGCCTAAGTTCCTGGAAGTGGGCTCCTGGGAAGTCTGCCCTGACGATGGCTGAGATAGTCAGGGCAACCGTGCAATTCAGATGTTGACTGAGCTCTTCGGGATTACTCCCGGGGTACCCGCGCGCAATATTGCGCGCTAATATGCCCTGGTATTTCTCTTTTCTCTGGCTTAGTAACCGGGAATTCAGTATCATCCGCCGATGTTTTTCGGACGATGGGATGTTGGCTGGGTGATTGACCTGAGATTGGCGTGTTGTGCGCTTTTGTTGCTTCTGGCCGCCGGATGCGGGTCGGGCGGAACTCCTTGCACCTCGTGCTCGCCGCCGCCGGAGGCTACGTTTGCGTCCGGGCCATGCGCGCCTGACCATGCGGCGGTGCTGGCTAAGCTCAATGCCAGCTGCGGCACTCTGACCGTCCCCGAAAATCGAAACAGTACAAGCCAAGCCACGATTCAGTTGCCGGTCGCAATCATTCCTTCCGTCACTCAGCCGCCGGAGCCTGACCCCATTGTCTTCATGGCCGGGGGTCCTGGCGCGGATGCGCTCGCCACGGCGTCGACTCTCGTCAGCCTGGGTTCCCTCAACCAGACGCGCAATGTCATCATCATGAACCAGCGCGGCGTCGCCGACACGCAGCCCGCGCTAACTTGTCCTGAGATCGACAAGTTCAATATCCAGGCAGTTGGCTTGCGCTACGATTCTCCGGATACCGGAACGCTTCACGTTGCCGCCACCAAGGCTTGTCACGACCGCCTAGTCGCCCAGGGCGTCGACCTGAGCGGCTTCAACACCAGTCAGAACTCTGCCGATTTCGCTGACTTGCGCATTGCGCTCAACATCGTGCAGTGGAATATATACGGCTTGTCCTACGGCACCGATCTCGCGCTCAGCGAGATGCGCGATTACCCGAGCGGAATTCGCGGTGTGATCATCGATTCCGTGGTGGTGCCGAGCCGGGCGTCGTTGGGATATCTGTGGGTGAACACACACCAAGGCATCACCGACATCTTCGATGTCTGCGCGGATCAGCCCGCGTGTGCAAGCGCCTACGGAGATCTGAGCAGTGAGGTTGCAACCCAGGTGCAGACGCTGGAAGCCAATCCCCTGACCACGACCGTGCAGGAGTCCTTTGGCGACGTCAAGGTTGTGCTCGATGGCGGCGCGCTGATCAACTGGCTGGGCACAGTTCCCGATGGGGTGACGCCGATTGCCTCGATTCCCGAAGCACTCGGGCAACTGTTCCAGGGCCAGCCAACGCTAATTGCGAACTCTCGTGCCGGTGGGGCCGATCCGTCGAAGATCGGTACCATGGGTTGGGGTCTGTGGTTCGGCGTGATCTGCAGCGAATGGGTGCCCTATGAACCGGAGTCGCAAATCCTGGCGCAAGGACAGTTGGTGTTTCCGACCTATCCGGAATCGGTGTTGTCACAGGCGCCCGGTCTAGCGTTTATGACGCAGGATTGCGGCGTGTGGAACGTCCCCACCGCTCCCGCGCTTGTGCGTCAGCCGACCGTGAGTTCAATCCCAACGCTGGTGATGGCCGGCAGCTTCGATGGACTCACGGCTGTGCAAGCAGCACAGCTCGCCGCCGAGACGCTGTCGAATTCAACCACCGTCATCATTCCCGGCGCGGGCCACGGAGCGCTGTTCGCCTTCGGCTTGCCCGACGGCTCGCCGGCCAATCCCTGTGCCCAGAAGGTCGTTGCCTCGTTCTTAGACAATCCGATGTCGCCGGACACGAGCTGCGTCTCGACGTTGAGCCCGCCCACCTTTACCACTTCGCCGGGCGGAATGATGCCGAGCAAACGCGCACTATAACGTCCGGGCTACTGGCAGCCATTGAAGCGGAAGGAAATCAGCCGCGTCTGCCATTTCATGGTGCCGGATAGCGGTGGAGTACTGCTGGGCATACCAGAAGGTGCAGCCGTCAGCGTCGAGCGCCATGCTGGAATAATCGCCCCAGCTGCTATAAGGACCCGAGTTGCCAGTCCCCGCGACCGCAATCGTCTCCGCTTCCATCTGCCCCAGGGGATCGCCGGGCACGCGTCCGGTCAGGCCAATCGAGTTCCACATCGTGCTGCTGGCCACGCTGTAACCGAGCCCGATGTCGCCCATCTTGTCCTGCGCCACCGAGCCCATCCAGCGGTAGTTTGCGTCTGGAGCGAACGTGCCCGACTGATACAGGCTCACATTCGCGATCGTCGATTTACGCTGGGACGCGCGAAATTCATACCAACGTTCGCCGGCCTGTCCACCGGAGGCCGTGGCCACGTGACTCACGTACCAGTGCTGTGCCGGCGGGGGTACCGCGTTGGGCGGGACCGCATCGTTCCAATACGCCAGCCGGTACATCAGGCGGTCACCCAGCGAACCTAACTTCACATCGGTGCCCTGCTGCGGAATGCACGCCGGCTGAAACGGCGAAGGACAATACGGCACGTAAGCCGGCACGGTGATGGGATTACCTAAATCCGCACCCGAGAAGGTCGACATGCTTGGATCAGCGAAGTCCGGATGCATGGAATACAGATAAAGGTGATTGTCGGTTGGATCGATGTTGTAGCTACCGACAAAAAACTCATCCTGCCCGGCGGGAGGCGGCGTGGCGGAATCAACGTCGCCGGGCAACAGCCCATGGTCTCGAGGCGTGAGTTGGAAGCAAATCTTCTCGGCGCTGGGATCGCCGACGATCAGCTTCGCGCTATTGTAGGCGCACACCAGCGCGCCCACCGAATTGTCCTCACCGAAAGCGCCGTTGTTCTGCGCCTGATAGTATCCATCCGGCCAAATTCCCCAGTGCGGGTAGTCGGGGAAATCGCTTCCCAGAAGATATTCGTAGAGATAGTAACTGCCGGTGGCATCGGGGCTGGTAGAAACCGCGATGCAGGCGACGTGCGGCCCCTGGTACTCATTGCGTGCGGTGAAATCGTTTTGCGTCATCAGCCATCGGTGGTTCACTTTGTCGAACTGCGCGATGGGATCGCCATCGTTCGCTTCCGAGCACGGCCCGCCGAGGCTTTGAAACAGCGCGTTGCCGAGCGTCGGTGCTAACTCCTGCGCGCCGGTTTGCTTGTTATAAACAGCGAACTGCACATTCACCCACTCCACCACTTGCGTATCGCCCACCGCCAGATTCGCATCCGAGCGCAGCTCTCCGCAGTTGCAGTCCGTCTCAGCGACACCTTGCAGGTTCAGGCCAATCGAAATGTTGGACTGCCCGCCCGGCGAGCTCTGCTCCACCGGATCGACGGCAAGTCCCAAGGCGCCGGGATAGAAGCCTGGGATGGCAATCGGATCCTCCGCCGGCAAGACATATCCCTTGCTGCCTGGCGCACTCGCCAAGTCGCGCAACGGAGCTGAAACGGCAAAAGCCACTGGACGCCCGACTGACATCGTTGGGGAGTTATTCTGTGCGCAGAGACAAGGTGAGATCACCGCCAGCAGCAACAGCCATGCGACTGGCAATCCGCTGCTGAATATTTTCTTCTGGGCAGCGAAGTTATAGGCACGGGAGACACCAGTAGTGTTACAGACGGGGCGCATAAAAACCATCCTTCTTGGACTCAAGAGCAGGGACGACAACCGAAGTGGGCCGATATTCTGATCTAAACTCTATGGCGGTGTCAATCTTCTTGCGTTGCCCTCTGGGTCGAAAGCCACCACGCCTTCTCCGCTATTGCCAAAGTTATGAACCAGGGGGGTAGTGGGCAGAAATGGTATTCCAATGGTGGGTGACTGGGCTTGTTCTATCCGCTCCCAGAGGTAGGACACCTCGGTGGGGATCCTCTGCTACTGGGATCCTTCCCCGGCAAACTATTCCTGCCTGGCTGCCACTTCTCCAGTCGACGTGAACGCCGGTTCTGTGACAACTACCTTTTCCAATGCTGCAGCTGGGTGCTCTGCTTCAGGCGAACCTGACGACCACGCGAGTCACCTATTGGCAGGACTGGCTGAATTTGGGAACAATGTACTTGGTCGTATGTCAGACCTCTCCGGCAGAGGGCTTGCCGGAGCTTACTGAACCCTTCTTTCCCTACCGTCGCCAGCAGTGATTGCTTATCGGCAAGAGCCGATATAGCGCGCTCCGGGACACGCCCAATCTCGCGCCCACGGTTCTCAGCGTCAGATGCTCGACCCCCTCCGTCTGGATAGTGCGAACGGCTTCATCGAGAAGCGCGCGGCGCAAGTCCCCGTGGTGGTAAGGCTTAGCGGGCTTCTTTCGCGTTCTCGGGTGTGAGGAATGAGGCATAGGAAATATTCTAGCAACGAGTGTTGACACTGTCTACATCGGATGGTATTTTTATGTTGACAGTGGTCACATTGAGGAGGGTTACATGCTGAAACAACTTTGGAGAACCAACGCACCGCTAACGTTTACCGGTCTGCTGATGCTGCCGGCGCTGGCAATCGCAATCGCCGGCCTGCTCATCGATCCGCGAATCATCACCGGCGCACCCGTATGGCTAAAGCCTGCGAAGTTCGCTGTCTCGATTGCGATTTATGTGTTCACGCTTGCCTGGGCATTTACGCTGATCCCCGAGTGGCGAAAGACGCGCCGCGTGGTCGGGTGGGCCACGGCAATCGCGATGGTGCTGGAATTCGCGATCATCGCTCTCCAGGCGTACCGCGGCACCACCAGCCACTTTAACTTCAGCACGCCCCTCAACGGTGTTCTGTTCGTCATCATGGGCGTGGCCATCGTGGTGCAGACCTTCATCAGCATAGCCGTGGCGGTAGCATTCTGGCGGCAGAAGTTTGAAGACCCTGCGATGGGATGGGCCCTTCGATTCGGGATGAGCATCACGATAGTCGGTGCTCTTAGTGCGGGTTTCATGACGCACCCGACCGCTGCTCAACTGGCTGGCGCGCACGCCGGACAGGGAATGCCGATCATGGGCGCGCATACCGTGGGTGCGCCTGACGGTGGCCCCGGACTTTCTGGGACTGGCTGGAGCACTGAGCACGGCGACCTGCGGATTCCACATTTCATAGGCCTGCATGCGCTACAGGTACTTCCTCTGATTGCTTTCGTGATGAGGCGCCGCCGGCTCAGCAGCGATACACGAGTCCGGCTGACGCTGACTGCGGCAGCAAGCTACTTCACGTTGGTCGTGCTGCTGCTCGTACAAGCGCTCCGCGGGCAGCCGCTTCTAAGGCCGGACGCGCTCACCTTCGGGCTATTCGGCGCATGGGCCCTCGTCACGGCGATTTGTAGCTGGAAGTCCGTTAATCTTGCTTCCCCGGCTGAGTGACACCATGGACCGTCTGAGGTGCGATGTGTCTCCACAAGTGGTCTTTTCCATCGCCAACTCCCTTGCGTTAGTGTCGTGGATCATGCTCGCAATCCTGCCCAGGAGACCTTGGGTAACCAAGCTGGTCACGACTAAGCTCGTTCCAGGACTCTTCGCAATTCTCTACACCGCGATTGCCGCTTCCCTGTTCTGGCGCTCGCCAGGAGGCTTCTCGACTCTTGCCAGTGTCGGGGTACTATTCTCCAATCCCTGGCTACTGCTGGCAGGATGGCTGCATTACCTGGCGTTTGACCTTCTCATAGGCTCATGGGAATTGGAGGACTCGCGTGAGCGCGGCATTCCTCACCTAATGGTGGTTCCATGTCTTCTAGTGACTTTTATGTTCGGTCCAGCGGGGTGGCTGCTTTACAGGATCGTGCGATCCCTTCATCGCAAAGATTCAAAATAACCTGACCACAGTCTTGTTGAACGACATTCGCGGCTCAGAGCATATTGCCCTCGACGCCCAGCAGGGGCGCGCGCCTTGCGGATCACAGCCGTCGCCCAGCCCGCTTCGCGTCCAGTATCGTTCTTCAGTAGAATCAATAATTCACAACTCTGTATCTCTTGTGTCTCCGTGGTGAATCGATTTGGCGAATACCTTCTATCCCGTGATTCTCGCCGGCGGACGCGGCACGCGCTTCTGGCCGCTCAGCCGCAAGCGCATGGCCAAGCAACTTCTCCCGCTCAACAGCAAGAAGAGCATGATCCAGGAGACGGTCGAGCGCCTGCTGCCGCTGGCGAAGGCGAAACAATTCTGGGTCATCACCAACGACGACCTGCGCGATCCGATCGTTCGTCAGCTGAAGAAGCTCGACAAGAAGAAAATCATCGCCGAACCGCTGGGCCGAAATACCGCTCCCGCGATTGGCCTGGCGGCGTTTCTCTTGACGCGGCGCGATCCCAGCGCGGTGATCGGCATGTTCCCTTCCGACCACGTCATCGCCGACGAGAAGCGTTTTCGCAACGACATCAAGCGCGCCGCCGAACTTGCCGCTGCAGGTCCAAACATCGTCGTCATCGGAATCAAGCCGACGCGTGCGGAGACGGGCTACGGCTACATCGAAGTGAGCCAGAAGCCAAGTGCCAAAGGCCAAATGCCAAATGCGATTCCCGTGCGACGCTTCACCGAGAAGCCGTCAGCCGATGTTGCCGACCAATTCGTGAAGGCAGGCAACTTCTTCTGGAACAGCGGCATGTTTGTCTGGGGAGCGCGCACGCTGGCCGACGCTTTGCGCGAGCACCTGCCCAAAACCGCGCCGCTGCTGGAAGAAATCGCCGCGAGCTATGGCTCGCGCAAGTTTGAGAAGACGTTTGCCAAGCTGTATCCGCAGTGCGAGAACATCAGCGTGGATTATGCAGTGCTGGAGCCGCGATCGGCGAAGGGCGAAGGCAAGTCGGGAATCTACTGCATTCCTGCCGAGCTTCGGATGGAACGATCTCGGCTCATGGACGGCGCTGTACGAGCATCGCAATCCGGCAAGCGACGGCGCAAATGTCATTCAGGCAGAGCAAAGCTTCACGCTGAATGCGCAGGGAAACTTCATCCACTCGACTGGAAAGTTCGTCGCAGTGGTGGGCGTCAAAGATCTCGTCGTGGTTGAAACCGATGATGCGCTGCTCATCACCACTCGCGAAAATTCGCAGGACGTAGGCAAAGTGGTGAAGTATCTGGACGAGCAGAAACTGAAACGGCTGGTGTGAACAAAGCGATTAGCAACTAGCAATTAGCGATTAGCTCAGTGCAAGAGTAACAGTGGTCGGATGTAGGCTCGGCTGTTGGTGCGGAGGGCGGAAAAACGAGTCCCGCTTGCGGGACGGAAGATCATAGCCCAGCGCTTCAGCGCTGGGTAAGCTGCAATATATGATCGATGTAGCCCCTTTAGGGGCGGCAGGGTTTACGATGGTCATTGTTCTTCCACGAAATCTGGCGAATCGTCTCGACAAGGTCGCGAAGCGTGCCGGTCGCCCCGCGGATCAACTCGCACGTGAGGCGCTTCTGCAATGGATCGAGGATGCTGAGGACATTAATGAGGCCGAGCGCGTCTTGCGTCGAGTGCGGTCTGGACGAGAGCGCATCTACACATTGGAGAGGTGGCAGCGCGCCTTGGGCTATAGCACTGATGCCCTCGCAGGAACAGCAGATCCCTCGTCGGCCTGAAGGCCTCCTCGTGATGACAACTCAAACACACCCATGACCACACAAATCAAGTTCGGCACGGACGGTTGGCGCGGCATCATCGCCGACGACTTCACCTTCGACAACGTGCGCCGCGTGGGCAACGCGATGGCGCATTACGTTCACCAGCATGAAGACGCCGGCAAAGGCCTGGTCGTCGGCTATGACACGCGCTTCGCCTCGCAGCGTGCGGCGGAGATTATCTCCGAAACCCTCGCCGGCGCTGGTATCGCAGTGCAGCTGTCGAACGATTACACGCCCACTCCCGCGCTCTCTTATGCTGTGAAGAACCTCGGCGCGGCCGGAGGCGTCATGATCACCTCCAGCCATAATCCCTACAACTGGAATGGCGTGAAATACAAGGCGAACTATGGCGGCTCCGGTACCCCGGCGATCATGCGCGCGATTGAAGGCGAGTTGGATTCGCCGCGCCTCGAACGCAAGGGCGGCAGCGTCTCGCTGACCGATTTCAAAACGCCCTACATCGCGGCCATCAAGAACTTCGTCGACCTGAAGCTGATTAAGGAAGCAGGATTCAAGTTTGCCATCGACGTCATGTATGGCGCCGGCCGCGGCGTGCTGAAGGGCATCTTCAGCAGAAAGCGGCATCAATCATTTCGAAATTCGCGGCGAGTTAAACCCGCTGTTTCCCGGCATCAATCCTGAACCGATCCCGCCCCACATTACTGCACTGCAGGAGGCCGTAGTTCACGCCCACTGCCAGGCCGGGATGGCGACGGACGGCGACGCCGACCGTCTGGGCGCCGTTGCCGAGGACGGCAGCTTCGTCGATTCGCACAAGTGCTTCTCCGTAATCCTGCAATGGCTGATGCAGCGCAAGCAGTGGCCAGGCGAAATCGTGCGCGCATTCAACACCACGCGCATGCTCGACCGCATTGCGGCGAAGTATGGGCGCAAGCTGCACGAGTGCGGCATCGGCTTCAAGTACATCTGCGACCTCATGCTGGAGCGCGACATTCTCATCGGCGGTGAGGAGTCGGGCGGTATCGGTATCCGCCGCCACCTGCCCGAACGCGACGGGCTTCTGAACTCGCTGTTGCTGGCGAACATCATGGCCGAAGAAGGCAAGCCGCTGGGACAACTGGTGAGCGATCTGCAAAAGGAATATGGCGAGCACCACTACGGCCGCGTGGACCTTCATCTCGACAACGACGTCAAAGATGACGCCATGCGCCGCGCTCAGGCTAAGCCCGCGGAGATGGGCAGCTTCCGCGTGCAGAAAATCGAAACCCTGGACGGGGTGAAGTTCTTCCTGGACGCGCCCACCAACGGCAACGGCGCCGAGGCGTGGGTACTGGTTCGCGCCTCCGGTACCGAACCGCTGCTGCGTATTTACTGCGAAGCGGCCACGCCGGATTTGGTGTCCCAAATTCTCAAGGAAACAGAAGCCTTTGTTCAGGACGGCGCAAACCGCGAACTGACTCCGCAGACACAGGAAGCGCGGAGTTGAGCTAGTAGCGGAAAACCCTAGTCCGCCCGCAACGCCTGCATCGGGTCCAGTCTCGCGGCGCGGCGCGCCGGCACATAGCACGCCAGCAGCGCGACCAAGCACAGCAGCACCGCGACGGAAGCGAAGGTGATGACATCCGTCGGCTGGACACCGAACAGCATAGCCGACATCAGCCGGGTGAGGCCCAGCGCAGCCAGCAAACCAATCCCCACGCCGGGCAGCGTCATGCCGGCTCCGTCGCGCAGCACGGTACGAACCACGTCGCCCTTCTGCGCGCCCAGAGCCATGCGGATGCCAACCTCGCGCGTGCGCTGTCCCACAATGTAAGACAGCACGCCATAGATACCGATGGCCGCCAGCAGCAGCGCGCCGGCAGCAAAGATGGAAAACAGCATCATGGCAAACCGTTGCTGAGGGATAGTATCGGCAACCACCTGCCGCAGCGACTGCATATCGTCGACCACCATCTCGCTGTCGGATTGCCGCAGGGCGCGCTGGATGCTCGGAAAAACAGACTCTGGGCTAACTCCCTCGCGTACGCGGACGAACCCGGTTACACCGTCGGCAATCACCGGCATCATCCGGTCGGGCATCTGCGGCAATGGCTCATAGTATTCAGCTTCCACGTTGTTCGCTCGGTTGGGCACCAGGCCGAATTGCTTTACATGTCCCACCACGCCGACAATCTCGTCGGTACGCTCGCCGTCGGTGCTCTCGGGCGGGAAGTAAATGTGTTTGCCGATGGGATTCTGTCCGGGGAAAAACCGCTGTGCGAAGCTCTCATCGATAACGATTACGCGCGAGGAGTGCTCGTTGTCCGCGTCCGTGACAAAACGTCCTTCGAGCAGCGGGATCTGCATGAGCTTTAAATAATCGGGATTCACCGCGTAGCGCAGCGCCAACGGAGCGTCCGCCATATGGGGCGAGCGGGTCATGCCGTCGGCCCAGAACGGCTCTTCATCGTCGCCTGACATGGGAACGGCGCCCCAGTCGAACGAAGCGCTCTCGACTCCGGGAACTGCGCCGAGAGTCGTTGCCATTTGTCGCAAGGTCGCGCGAATCGCATCCGGCGACTGGCGGGAGAGCGACTTGGAAGGCGCCACATTGAAGAAGATGACGCCTTGCGCCTGGAAACCGGGGTTCACGTTCCACAATTGCATTAGGGTGCGAATGGTCAGCCCGGCGCCGACCAGCAAGACCAGAGCCATGGCCATCTCGAGCGTGACAAAGATCGATTGAGCGCGCGCACGTGCTCCTACCAGCGAACGTCCACTTTGACTGAGGGTGGAGTTCACGTTGGTACGCGAGATGCGCAGCGCGGGCGCTAAGCCGAAGACAATTCCCGCCAGCAGCGAGACCAGGAGTGTGAACAGCAATACTCGGACATCGATTCCCACACTCTCCGCGCGCGGAAGCATGTCTGGAATTGCCGTCGCCGCAGCCTTTGCTCCCCAATAGGCAAGGAGCAGACCCAACGCGCCGCCTATCGCCGAGAGTGCCAGGCTCTCGGTCAGCATCTGCCGGATAAGACGCGACTGCCCCGCTCCCAGTGCGACGCGCACCGCAAATTCACGCTCGCGAGCCGTTGCACGCGCCAGTTGCAAGTTAGCGACGTTGACGCAGGCAATCAGCAGCACGAACAGCACGGCGCCCATCAGCACCCAGAGTACCGGTTGCACATCGCCGACAATCAGTTCCCGCATGGAAACGATGGTGGTCTTGATGTCGCCGTCAACGTCGGGATAAGCCACCCGCAGGCCGCGGTTCACCCGCTCCATGTCCTGCGCCGCTTGTTCGAGGGTGACACCGGGCTTAAGCCGCGCGATGGCGTTCAGGCCCCAGGAGGCTTGCCGCTGGCGAAAATGCGGATCGTTGTAATTGCCTACGGGGGTATAGATGTCGCCTATACGAAAGTTGTGTTGGCGCAATTGAAAGCTGGCCGGGATGATGCCGACGATGGTGTGCGGTATTCCGTCGAGGACGATCGCCTGTCCGACGATGTTGGGATTCGAAGCGAACTTGCGCTTCCAAAAGCCCTCGGAGATCATGACCGTGGGATTGGCGCCCAGTTGGTCCTCATCCGCGGTGAACGTCCGTCCCAAAACCGGCTTCACGCCCAGCAGCTCAAAGAATCCCGCCGAGACCTGCCGTCCGCTAAGGTTTTCAGGCTCACCTGATCCGGTGAGCTTTGCATTGCCGAAGCGATAGGCAACCATAGCATCGAAGCTGCGATTGTCGCGCTGCCAGTCGAGAAAATTCAGGTACGAGATCGAGCCGTTTACAAAGTTCGGCTTGTGGTGAAACAGAACCACCAGCCGGTCGGCGTGAGGATAGGGCAGAGGATTCAGCAGCACGCCGTTCACGACGGAGAAAATCGTGGTGTTGGCTCCGATTCCCAGCGCCAGGGTAAGAATTGCAATGATGGCGAATCCGGGCGACTTCACGACTTGCCGGAAGCCATAGCGGAGATCATGGAGCAAGGTACGCATCAGCCTTTCCTCGGTATCCAAGGTAGAGATGCAATCTGCCGACCGCCAGGGTGGATGTCCTTAACTCTTTTCCGCTCTGACAATTACGGCGCATGTCTCAACGTTCGGATTCCCCACTTTGTTCACTGCCGGACGTGCGCGTTCGGCAGCGGACATCGCGGGCCGGCGACCAGACACGATGCTCGACATCCTGCGCCATTGCGTTGAGAAACCTGGGAGCACAAGTACGGGCTGGGCTTATTCTCTTCCTGCAACTGGTCACAGCACTGCTGCTGCGACTGCACAATTTCTGATACTCTTGCGAGTTTGATTTCTTCCCTTGGAGACCAACATCCTGATGGCACAACGACGCCTGTGCGTTTCTCTTGCTTTCCTCCTCGCCTGCACACTGCCGATTCTAGCGGCCGACAAATCGAAACCTGCCTCTGCAAGCGAACCTTCGTACGATCAGCCGCAGCCGGAGCGTGAGACGCTCGACCTCAATATGTACCAGCGCATTCGCATCGAGGGCCTGAATCACTCGCACGCGATGGAATATGCGTCGGCGCTGTTCGACGACATCGGACCGCGCCTGACGGGTTCGCAAAATCTGAAGCACGCCAACGAGTGGACGCGCGATCAGTTCACCGCGATGGGCTGTGCAAACGCGCATCTCGAAGATTGGGGCGAGTTCGGCATGGGCTGGCAGCAGCTCAACACCTGGGTGCGGATGGCCTCGCCCGACCCTGCGGTTTTCATCGCGCAGGCCGTGCCGTGGTCACCCGCGACGACTGGCGCCGTGACAGGCCAAGCCGTTTGGATGGATATCAAGGAGGAGAAGGATCTCGACAAGTTTAAAGGCAAGCTCGCGGGAAAAATTGTTCTGTATGGCGCGATGCGCGATGTACCTCCGGTCGATAAGCCGCTGTGGATCCGCTATGACGACAAGAAACTCGAGGAGCTAACCGAGTGGCCGCTGAAACCGCGCGACCGCAGCTTCCTGGAGCAGTACATGAAGCGGTTGGAGCTGCGGCAGAAGGTTGGGAAGTTTCTTGCCGATGAGCACGCGCTGGCGGTGATTACGCCCAGCCGTGATGGCCGCGACGGCGGCGGCTCGGGCGGCACCATCTTCGACGACAGCAGCGCCGCCTTCAACTGGGAGGCCTATAAGCGCGAGAAGGCCAATCCTCTGCCCGTCGTCGTGATGGCGATTGAGAATTATGGACGCGTCTATCGTCTGCTGAAAGCCAACGTGCCCGTCTCGATTGAGATGAACGTCGACACGAAGTTCACCGGCGATCATGAGCACGGCTACGACACTATCGCTGAGATTCCCGGCACCGATCCCAAGTTGAAAGATGAAGTGGTGATGGTCGGCTCGCATCTGGATTCGTGGGCCTCGGGCACAGGTGCAACCGACAACGGAGCAGGAACAGTCGTCACGCTGGAAGTCATGCGCATCCTGACGACGCTGGGCGTGAAGCCGCGTCGTACCATCCGCGCTGCGCTGTGGACCGGTGAGGAACAAGGCGAGTACGGATCGTACGGTTATGTGAAGCAGCACTTCGGCTATGTGCCGCTGTCCACCGCTCCTGATCAGGTGAAATTACCCGAATGGGTGCGCAAGCCGGGCGGGCCCATCCAGCTCAAAGCGCCCGAGTACCAGAGAATCTCCGGCTACTTCAACGTCGACAACGGCAGCGGCAAGCTCCGGGGCATCTACTTGCAGGAGAACGCGGCGATGGCGCCGATCTTCGCGCAGTGGATTGCTCCGCTGAAAGACCTCGGCGTCACCACGATATCGCTGCGCAACACCGGCGGCACCGATCACGAAGCCTTCGACGCGATCGGCATCCCGGGATTCCAATTCATCCAGGATCCACTGGATTACAGTTCCCGCACGCATCACTCCAACATGGATGTTTACGAGGAGCTGTCGCCCGAAGATTTGGCACAGGCCGCGGTGGTGGAAGCGACCTTCGTCTACAACACCGCTATGCGCGATCAGATGCTGCCGCGCAAGCCGCTGCCGCATCCGGAACTGGACGACCAACTGAAGGCGCCGCTGAAGAACATCATGCCCGGCGCGCAAGCAGCAGAAAAAGAAATGAACGAGAAGGCAGACCAAACTCCGAAGGATTAGGCATCTCGCAGATCGCCGGACAGCGTTGGTGCCAGAGTCCCGGCATCGACGATGTCCTGCGCGCGTTGGCTCGACTTGGCGTGCTAAGCGAGTTCGCTTTTCAGGTAGAATCCTTTTACGTCAACGTTCACCTAAGCTGTGGGGACGATTCCTCGTGCAGCCTTTCTACAAACGGTTCAGTGTTGTAACAGGCTTTTCTCTCTTACTCCTGCTCTTGGTCGCCAATGGTGTCGTCATCCGGCGGCAGTTGGCCGTGCAGGTGGCGAACCAGGCTTGGGTAGATCACACCCAGCAGGTGTTGTTGCAGCTATCCGCAAACAGAATCCCTGCATGAAAGACGCGGAAACCGGCCAGCGCGGCTATCTCTACACGCACGAGTCGAGATATCTGGAACCTTACAATCTGGCTATCACTGAGATTGATCCGCAGATCCAGAAGCTGTCGCAACTGGTCGCCGACAATCCAGACGAGTTGGCGAACGCGGTGCGACTGGGTTTCCTGGCAAAGCAGAAGCTGGCTGAGTTGGCGAAGACCATCACGCTCGATCAGTCCGGCCATCCCGACACTGCGCGCGCGTTCGTGCTTACCAACCGCGGATTCTTCACCATGGAGAAGATCCGCGCGTTGATCGACGAAATGCAGCGGACGGAGGACGCTCTGAACGCCGCCCGGACAACCGCTTACTGGCGCAGCGTTCGAGTGACCGTCGCCTGCGTCTATCTGGCAAGCGCTCTCGCGGGCATCGGACTGGCGCTCTTGGCTTACTTCATTCTGCGCGAGATCAATCTGCGCGAACGTCACGCTGTACAAATCAGACAACGCGAAGAATGGTTCCGGGTTACGCTCACCAGCCTGGGCGACGGAGTTATCGCCACCGACGAGCGCGGCAATGTGACCTTCGTGAATCCCGTGGCGGAACGGCTCACCGGCAGAAGTTCGGCGCAAGCCAAGGGCAGACCGATCACGGAAGTGTTTCCTATCTTCAACGAAGCGACCCGTCAGCCGGTAGACAATCCGGTGAAGAAGGTCATGGAGCTTGGGTGCATTGTGGGACTGGCGAACCACACGGTCTTGCAACAAGCCGATGGGTCGCTGGTTCCGATCGAGGATAGTGCTGCTCCGATACACGACGACAAAGGACGGCTAGTCGGCGTGGTACTGGTTTTCCGCGATGCAACCTCGGAGCGCCAGTCGCAGGAACTCATGCGCAAGACGGAGAAACTGGCTGCGGCTGCGCGCCTGGCCGCAACGGTTGCTCACGAGATCAACAATCCTCTGGAAGCGGTCTGCAATCTGATTTACCTGGCGAAAAACAGAACCAGCGTGACGCCAGAGGTGGCTCATGATTTGACGCTTGCCGAACACGAGTTGGAACGGGTGTCGCACATCACACGGCAGACTCTGGGCTTCTATCGCGAGTCCAAGTCGCCGGATGCACTCGACGTGCCCATGCTCGTCGACTCGGTGCTGAAGTTGTTTTCGAGCAAGTTCAAATCCAAGAACATAAACGTGGAATGCGTGTTGGAACAGTGTCCGCCGGTGCAAGGCTGGTCGGGCGAACTGAAACAACTTGTATCGAATCTGATCTCCAACGCTGCTGATGCCGTCGAAATGGACGGCACGCTGAAGATTCACGTGTCCTGCGTTCAAAGATCTGAAGGCGGAGACATTCAGATCAGGATCGAAGACGATGGGCATGGAATCGCCTCCGAGGATTTGCAGCGCATCTTCGAACCGTTCTACACGACTAAGAAAGATGTCGGCACCGGACTGGGCTTGTGGGTGTCGAAGAAGATCGCCGAGCGCCACGGAGGCACCATCGAGGTGCAGTCCCGTGTGGGCGTCTCACATGGTACGGTGTTCACGATTCTGCTGCCCTGTTCCGCCGAAGCGCACCAAAGCATGGCAGAAGCGGTCTGAGTTTTCGGCTTGCGGTTCCCGCAAGCTGTTGTGTAGAAATTTCCATGTGATTCATCATCAATCAGCACACAAATCACTGATTTAGTGACGCTTATCGTGCTGGCATCGCACGTGCCTGTATTAAGGGTGCTAAGGAGGTGCTGCGATGGTGCGCGCGAGACGCCAGATTGTTTGTGCAGTTGTGTTGACCGTACTTTTCGGACTCTGCGGTTGCAGCCGAAATTCGAAACAGACCGCTCAGAATTCTTCGAACCAGACGTCGGCAAACCAGGCTTCCACCAACCAGCCGACAGGCAGCGGATCGACGCCCGATACTGCTGGCGGCAACGCTAACGCCGCGACAGCGCCCGCTACATCCTCTAATGCTTCGGCCGGGAACTCTCCCGCTCCGTCCAGTGGGTCGAATGCTCAACCGCAACAGGCGCAGCAGCAACAACCTGAGCCGTTGATCATAGCCGCGGGCACGTCAGTTACAGTGCGACTGCAGCAAAGCCTTTCCAGCGCCTCCGCTGCACCGGGAGAGCACTTTGAAGCAACCATCGACGAGCCTGTCGCGACGCAGAACCAGATCGTTATCCCCGTCGGTTCAACTGTCTATGGCCACGTCGTCTCGGCGCGGCGTTCAGGAAGGCTGCGCCATCCGGGGGAGATCTCTCTGACGCTCGATAGCGTTGTCGTGAATCAACAAACCATTCCGTTGGCAACCTCTCACGTTGTGGCATACGGAGGTTCTCATAAGAAACGCAACCTCGCCTGGATTGGCGGCGGTACCGGGGGTGGCGCATTGATTGGCGCGCTCGCCGGCGCTGGCAAGGGAGCCTTGATTGGTGGCGGCATTGGCGCCGCGGCGGGAACGACCGTTGCGCTGGTGACCGGCAAGAAGGATGTAACGTTCGCAGCGGAGCGCCGCCTACGCTTCCGCCTGCGTCAAGACGTTACCTTGGCTGGATAGATGCTCGGCAAAGCTGTTCTGCTTGACTTGAGCGTTGACGTGTTAGGCTTTGACCATGGCCGGCGACGAGAATCCGCGCAATGATAACGCAGCCGTTGTATGGGCGCGCTACTCGCAGATCGCGTTCATCATTCCCGCCGCGGTGATTGTTGGGTTGCTGGTCGGAAAGCTGTTCGATTACTGGTTGCATACTCGCTGGCTGTTTCTCGTTGGCATCATTCTGGGATCGATCTCCGGCTTCGTCGAGATGATCCGCATGATCACGCGGCAGAAGAGTTGATCTGCGATACAGTGATCTGGTGTCCACGCCGACGCCCGAACCCTCGTCTGTTTTCGCGGAAGCTTTTCTGGACCGCGCCTTGGCGAGAATCCGCAAGTTCCTGCTGGCTCTGAGCGGCATCGGAGTTCTGGTTTGCCTGGTATTCTTCCGCTGGCCGGCGACCGCGGGCTTCGTTGTGGGCGCGGCGATTTCGTATCTCAATCAGCGCTGGCTGGAGCGGGCCATCGAAGCGCTGGGCGAGCGAATCACCAACCAGCAAAGTCGCGAGCGCGGAGGCGCGATTGTCTTTCGCGCTCTGCTGCGTTACGTACTCATCGCCGGCGGCGCATATGTTATATTTAATGTTTCTCTCGCTGGGCTATACGGATTTCTGGGAGGTGTCTGTCTCCCAATTGCCGCGGTCGCCTGCGAAGTCGCAGTAGAAATATTCGTCACTCTGCGACGCGGATTCTGATAATTCCGACGATTTTCACAGTTTAGAAGTCGCTTTTCGCTCTTCGCCAAAGTGCCAAGAGTCGGCGAACCCAATTAGCCCAAGCCAGGGCAGTTTGGCGCACCAGAGGTAGCGGTAACGCGAATAGCGAAAGGCGAATAGCGATAGAGCGGCCTCATTCATGCCTGAGCAACTTTGGATTACCGCATTACTGAACAAGCATTTTGCGGGCGTGGCCAACGCCATTCTGAGCGCGGTCCACGTGCAGCCGGCTCACCCACAGGCGCCGATCACCAACTACATCGCCATGCAGCTGCTGGTATTCGTGCTGCTGCTGGTGTTCTTCCTCTATGTGAGGATGCGGTTGTCGGTCGACAGTCCGGGCGCCATGCAGCACATCGCTGAAGTCTTGAATTCGTTTATCGGCGATCAGGCGCATGAAGTGATTGGACATGGATACGAGCGGTATGTCGGCTATCTCACCGCGCTGTTCCTGTTCATTATGATCAACTGCCTCATTGGTGTGATACCGGGTTTTGAAACGCCGACGGCAATTCCGTCGGTGCCGCTGGGATGCGCGCTGGTTACCTGGTTCTACTATCACTTCCAGGGTGTCCGGGTAAACGGATTCGGCTACATCAAGAACTTCATGGGCCCGGTGTGGTGGCTGGCCATCCTGATGTTTCCCATCGAGGTGTTCAGCCATCTGGCGCGCGTGCTGTCGCTCACCATTCGTCTTTTCGCCAACATGTTTGCCAGCGACATGGTGATCCTGGTGTTCTTTACCCTGATCCCGGTCTTCATACCAATCGTTTTCATACTGCTGCATGTCGGCGTTGCCCTGATTCAGACCTATGTCTTCGTGCTGTTGGCGACGGTGTATATCGGCGAAGCAGTGGCGCATGAGCATTAGAAGAAGCCACGAGCCGCGAGCTACGAGCTGGCTGCTCCCCAATCTGTAATTTGGCTTTAGTGTTTCGGATAAATACAAAAGTTTGAAGCCAATGAGCAAGAGCTCGTGGCTCGCAGCTCGCAGTTGCTAAAGTTTCTGCCAGTGTGAGGGCGTCAGCTCGGTGAACGTCAACCACCTCCTGGCAGCAATTCATAAGGAGAAACACAAATGCGGAAAGTGATGATGATTGTCTTTGCGCTGATGGCCCTGATGATGGTGGCCATGCCGGCGTACGCGCAGGGCGGAGGCAGCTCTGCAGGAGGCACCAACTGGGTCGCCATAGCGTCAGGATTCAGTATCGCGATCGCCGCCGGCTTGGCCGGTCTGGGACAGGGCCGCGTGGGTGCTGCGGCTTGCGAAGCGATGGCTCGCAACCCTGCCGCTCGTCCGGCAATTCAGCTGGCCCTGATTCTCGGCCTCGCGTTTATCGAGTCCCTGGTGCTGTTCACGCTGGTTATCATCTTTGCCAAGGTCATCTAGTTTCTCCTTGGTTAAGCCGTTCTAGCCCCATCTGCGGATGGGGCTTTTGCTTTTGGGCTCAGAGTCACGCGCAAAGAGAAGCGGCAGCCGAAGCCGCCGCTTTAGGTTTCAAATGCTGAGTGACCTAGCGTCCGCTCGGCGAAACCGAATCTGGCGCGGAGGCTGGTGGTGCAATCTGCACCGGATCGGTCGCAGGAGTAGCGGGTTGAGCCAGTGTGCTTGCAGTAGCGGACGCAGGCGTTGCCGCAGTTGTCGTCGATGCAGGAGTTGCGGACGGTGCGCTGACAGTCGGGCTAGAAGCTGGCGTTGCCGCGGAATCGGCTTCTGGTGCTGGTACGTTCATAGTCCCTGTCGCAATCGGAGCGGTTGTGTTCGACGCAGTCGAGACGGTGGAGTCGGCCGTCGGCACCGTTTGCGGCGTCATCTGAGCGGCTGGCGATGCTGACGCCGTCGGTGCAACTGCTGGCCTCGGCGTGGGGGCGTATCTCTCGACCGTCTTCAGAAAAGCATCGGCGTCCGCGGGCGGAGGCACTTGCCCATTGAGCACCGAGTAGTAGGTCCAATCCTTGCCGTAGAAAGCGGTCGTGTCGGCCTGGTCCTGCTTGATAACTCCGCCGCTCAGCGAAACTCCCAGAAACAGCCCGCGCGAGCGCGAATACGTCAGCACCTGCGCACGCAGAGTGAGATCGGTCATCGCCTGAGCATCGCGTCCGACAGGGCCGGCAGCGGCGGAAGCGTCCGCGCCCAGCTTGAACTTGCTCTGCAGCAGGTGCTGCATGCCATCGTCGGTGCGCACGATGAGCACCAGGTCAGAAGCCTGGCCGCCCGCCTGGAAACCGAAGCTGCCGCCCGTCAGCTTGAAGAATGCCGGAGCGCTCCAGCCGGTCGCAGTGCGGCACGTCGCTATGCCCTTGCCGTAGTTGGCGCCGAAGATGAAGCTGGCCTTCAGCATCGACGGCATAACGGCTATGCACTTGGCCCCGGACATAATGCTGTCGGGAATACCCCGGTCGGGCGCCGACATGATCTGGCTGAGGACGGTGCTGGCCGTCTGAATGCGATCCAGGTCAGCGTCACGGCGCTCCGATGCGGCAGCGCAGGCGATCAGGGAAAACAGAACGATTAGCGAGGCGGTGACGGTTCGTTTCATCGCGCGACTCCGAGGAGGGACATACCCTCAGGCCAGCTCTTGCCAGCCGAATTCATCTTAGAGCGTTTGATGGGCGGTTTACGCTGGAAGAAAGCGATTGACTGGTTACTCTCTAGTGACCCTTAACGGACGAGCAGAGCCTTGCTGGGAGGCGTTGGACTCTTCAGGCTGCTGAAAAAGGCGCCCATATCGTCGTTTTCGCGTAGAGATGGGCTTCCAGGGCAGCGGCCCCGGCTCCTTCCATGTTTTGTCATCCCGACCGAGGGCTCCGGGGCCCCCGACGAGCGCGCTTTTTGCGCTTGTTGGGGTGGAGGTCGAGCGGAGGGATCTGCGGTTCGAGCCGCGGAGCGGCGACACGGGTTGCGACACAGTCTCTTCAGGCTAGCGTCTAAACCGTTCATTTCCTTTTCTGAGTCGGCTTCCCAGGCTGCTGAAAAACCCGTCCCCGCGCGCTTTGTAACAGGGCACGACTTTCAGTCGTGCCGATAAGGCGTTTACTTCCTCTCCTGAGTCGGCTTTCAGCCGACGACACCGAGTCGCGTAAGGAGTTTGGCGGCAAAGTCGCCATTCGGGCGTCGAGAGGCTCAAAAGCCGGGGATTTGGTTCCAATTCGGGAATACTCGGCAAAAACTAAGAGGGTTGAGAGAGGAGACCCTCGTAACCTCTCTCAACCCTGTCTCCCAGGTTCTGTGGTAGGTGAACCCAGTATGGGATGAGTAGGTAATTCGCGCAAGATAACGAAAGTACAATAGAGAGTAATTGTACTTTAGTAACTGAACGCTTGTTCGGTAACCAGGGGGCGAGGCTGGACGGTTTCGCTTCCTTTTGAGCCGGCGGTCAGCGTTGTTCCGCTTCACGCCTCGCCGCTCGATAGTCCAACCGTATTCCCGCCTTCACCGCGTCCAAATTGGCCGGCGTCGCGGGGATCACACTGCAAGGCCCGCTGTGATAGTCCGGTGCTTTCGGGCTACCCCATGTGTCGAAAAGAGCAACGTATTCGCGACCAGGTATTAGCTGGCTATTGCGAGATCCGGATACAGTATGTTGTCTATCACATGAATTCGTGGGTTGTACCCGTTGGCCAAGCCGACATTCCCTTCAACGGCTCGATTATTCTTAGCTGGGTCGCCAGAAAGGACCCCTCCGAGTCTTTCTTTGCCTGGCTGGATATGACCTCCGCTCTCGCGGCATTATCGCTGTCCCGCGCCATCAGCTCTAACGGATACTCTCTGCAATCTGTTGCTGCCTTCCAGTCCCACCTTGCACGTTAAACAAGATATTGATGCCAGGCCAAGGGCATAATATCGCCGCGCCTCGGCATGCATGCCAGGCGGTCAGGCAGGCCAGATTAAATGTGAGCAGGCGCTCTTGATCCGCCGCATCAGCGAAAGGAGTAAATCTCGCATAGACTGCCAGGCAGATCTAGCAGCCACCGGGAGTGCCGACAACGTAGTCGGGTGCATAACCAACTGCACACGATCGTAACCGAACGGGAAGTGCGACACGCTGTTGGAGGTGCCAATTAGGGCGTAGCCCTCGTCTCCCCCTAGACTCTGTCCAGGTTGCGGAGGTACCTGAACAAAAACGCCGAACCCTTTTCCCCAGACGCGTCCGGCTTCCACTTCCCAGCTAGCCCGAATCTCAGCGGGCCGGCCGCCCACGGCCTGATACAGCCTCCACAAGTGCGGGCGGTTCATGAAGAGGTTGGCGTGCTTATACCCAAAAGCTTGCAGCAGAACTTCTAATGGCATGCTCTTCCGTGCAGGAATGTAGTGTCCGCATCTGCCCCAGCCCTTCATACAATCGCAGTGGACCAGCGAGTCTGCCTAAGTTCAATTGCACGAATGTTATCCAGCAGCCGCTCCGACCGCCAACGAAGAATCCTTTGCTCGATCTGAATGCTTAACATTGCGACAACAGCAATCGCGAGAACGCCAATGCCTCCAGATCAACCAGCGCCCGGCTTTGCGGATTGGCTCATGCAACTAGACATTTCAGTGGGGCATTTGTTGCGCCTCTTCGCCCGCTCTCGTCCCTTTACTATCGCCCTGCGTGCCTTTGCCCAACGAAAATCCTGATCGCATTGTTTCTGCCGTTCCAGTGGACGACGATTCCTCGTTTGAGCTGAAGCTACGCCCGCAACGGCTGCGTGAGTTCATCGGACAGCAGAAGGTCAAAGATAATCTCGAAGTCGCGATTCAGGCTGCCAAGTCGCGTGGCGAGGCGCTGGATCACGTCTTGCTCTACGGACCGCCGGGATTGGGCAAGACGACGCTGGCCAACATCATCGCGAATGAACTGGGCGTGCCGTTCCAGCAGACCTCCGGACCGACGTTGCAGATCAAGGGCGACCTGACGGCCATCCTGACTAACCTGCGCGACCGGCAGGTGCTGTTCATCGACGAGGTGCATCGCCTCCAACCCGCGCTGGAGGAACTGCTGTACTCGGCGTTGGAGGACTACAAGCTCGACATCATCATCGGGCAGGGGCCGTCGGCGCGAACGCACACCATCGAGGTGAGGCCGTTCACCTTCATCGGCGCGACCACGCGCGCGGGGCTCTTGTCGGCGCCATTGCGCTCGCGCTTCGGCATCGTGTTGCGGCTGGAGTTTTATACTCACGCGGATCTCAAGGTCATTATTCAGCGCTCCGCGGAGATTCTCGCGGTCGAGATTGACGAAGAAGGCGCAATGGAGATCGCGATGCGCTGCCGCGGCACACCGCGCATTGCCAATCGTCTGCTGCGCCGCGTTCGCGACTACGCGCAGGTCAAGGCCCAAGGCAAGATCGACAAAGGAATCGCGCAAAAAGCGCTGGAGATGCTGGAGGTCGACCAGCACGGCTTCGACGAGATCGACCGCAAGCTGCTGTTGACGATTATCGAAAAGTATCAAGGCGGCCCGGTCGGGGTGAACACGCTGGCGGCATCGCTCGCCGAGGAACCGGATGCCATCGAAGAAATCTATGAGCCGTTCCTGATGCAGATCGGATTCCTGGATCGCACTCCGCGCGGGCGCGTTGCCACGCATCTGGCTTACGAGCACTTCAAGATAAAGCGGCCGACGGCGGATCGCACCGGGCAGGAGACGTTGTTCTAGGAGCTAGTGGTCAGTGGCTAGTGGATAGTTTAGTTGGGACATGTGAATGAAGACGTACGTGCTCGGAGCAGGTGCATCTCTCCACGTCGGATATCCTCTTGCCGGCGACATGGGAGCTGAACTTGTCAATTGGATGCAGAGGCAGGATAACCCAAATTACCAGACCTCCGCGGACTGGGTGCTTCGCAACTTTGGACTCGTCATTAACATTGAGGATCTATTCTCCACTTTGCAGCAATTAATTGCGGACCTCCCAAGGGGCGCGTCGGAGCGGGGCAATGTAGCAAACTTCCAGATGCCGACCCTGATTCAGGCCTTGCGCGAATGGTTCGCGGAGATTCGTAGTCTCGAAGCCCCGATGTATCGACAGTTTGCAAGAAATATTGTGGCGGCCGGCGACTGCATTATTACGTTTAACTACGATGTTTCCCTCGATCGGCAACTACACCACGCGGGGAATTGGGAAGCCGGAGACGGCTATGGTTTCGTATCGATGGCCTTCCGATTAATTCACCCACGGCGCTTCTGAAACTGCATGGCAGTACGAACTGGCTGACCCTCCCCTTTGGAGGAGCTCGGAGCGGCGTTGTCGCGACTCCCCGCGGCTCGTTAGGATGGCGACCGGTCATGGATTCCGCAGAGATTGATTTCCTTGGATATGCAGGACTTCGTGATCCGCTCTTTAACTTCTCGCGTCCCGCTGCCGCTGTCCATCCTATGATCCTGCCAACGCGCAGTAAGCAATTCTTCTTCGACACAAGTTTTGGGCGGGAATGGGAGGGTTTCTGGAATGATCTTTGGGAACTGGCTCGGCAAAGTTAACGGCCTCAGAAGAAGTGTTCATAGTCGGCTATGGACTTGCACCCGCCGACGAGAGAGCTTGCGAACTCTTTTTTAGCGCCCCGTCGCGTGACACGAGAATCGAGATCGCCAGCGGGTCAGCCACGGAATCGATTGTTGGACGGCTCAGGGCCACTGGCTATCAAAACGCGGTCGGTGCCGCGGTTACCCACTTCGAGGAATGGGTTGAGGCGAAATGTAGTCGCAGATAACCGCAGATCCCTCGACTCCGCTTCGCTCCGCTCGGGATGACAGTCTTCCAAGATGACACTCTGGCGAAAAGCGAAGAGCAAGTAGCGAATAGCGCACGCCGCAGTCCGACTAGCGCGATCCGCGTCTAATCGGTAAGCTATAGACAGCTATCCCCAAGGAGTAAGAATGCCTCAACTGATGAGAACGTCGAACCCTGCCCTGAGTGGCGATGCCTTCCGCGGCGAGGGAGTCGCTTACGGCGGCGAGAGCATGACCATTTCGGGTGCGGTCAACAAGACCGGCATCCTGGTCATCCTGTGCGTGCTGACGGCGGCGTGGACGTGGAACCGCTTCTTTGGCGCGCTGCAGACGTCTCCTGAAGACGCGATGGCGACTGTCGCGCTGCCGGCGATGGTGGGCGGCATTGGCGGATTCATCGTCGCCATGGTGACCATCTTCAAGAAGGAATGGGCCGGCGTAACGGCGCCGCTGTATGCGCTGCTGGAGGGACTGGTGCTGGGCGGCGTTTCGGCGCTGCTGGAGTTCCGCTTCAAGGGCATCGCAATCCAGGCGGTTGGGCTGACGCTCGGTGTGCTGGTGGTCATGCTGCTGGCGTATCGCTCCGGGCTGATCAAAGTCACGGACAAGCTGCGCCTTGGCATTGTGGCTGCGACCGGCGGCATCGCCATCTTTTACTTCCTGCAGTTCATCCTCGGATTTTTCGGCGTGCACTTCACGTCGATCAACGGCGCGACGCCGTTGGCATCGGCTTCAGCCTGCTTGTGGTAGGCATCGCAGCGCTGAATCTCGTGCTCGACTTCGATCTGATCGAGAACGGCGCGCGCGCTGGCGCTCCGAAGTATATGGAGTGGTACAGCGCCTTCGCGCTGATGATTACGCTGGTCTGGCTGTACTTCGAGATTCTGCGGCTGCTGTCGAAGGTGCGTAGCCGGCAGTAAAACCGTTGCCAGTTGTCGGTTGTCAGTGTCGGCAGCGCGTCGCGCGATGACAAAGTAGAGCGGCGCTTCAGCCCCGCGTCACCGCAACCATTATTTCGGAGGCGGGATCGATCATCTGCCATGATCGATCCCGCTTTTCTTCAACCGATTAGCCTGTGACCCTGGCCTGCCGTCCCCTTCAAACCCGGGCCGTAAGCCGTCGCCTTCAAAGGCTGACTTAATCAGAGTCTCCTCAAGCTCCCACGGCTCTCGCCTGCGGAACGGCTGCTGCCGGTCCGATATAGCGCGCGCTGCCGAAGGCCAGGATCAGATAACCGATGCCGCACAAGAGAAACAGCAGGACGATGCCGAATGCGGCGCTCTGACCGAACGACTTGGCCATGTCCATGGCGATGATCACGGCAATCACAATGTTGACCACCGGAATGAAATACAGCACCAGCCACCACGCGGGCCTGCCGACAATCTTGAGGATGATGTAGATGTTGAAGAATGGGATGATGACTGCCCATCCCGGCTGACCGGCCTTCTCGAAGACCTTCCAACCTGTAGCGATCGCCACGATGAGGATCGCCAGCCAGACCAACAGCGCGGCTCCGCCAAACAGCGGTCCCAGTGGGCCGCTCGTATTGTTTTGTAGCAAGGACAACCCGACTGCTGACGTCATACACCCTCCTGACCACGCCAGATTTGTGGTTGCGAAATGCTGCTGCCGTTTTCGGCGAGGCAAGGATATACCGATATTCGTGGATTGCAAGCGGGAAAGTGTGCGCGGCACGCGCCGTCGGCTTGAAGAGGCCGCTGAAAAACTCTGACGCGCCCGGTTTTGTGCCGCCGGCTGAAGAGGCTCGGACGAGGAATAGACGGCTTATCGGCACGACTGAAGTCGTGCCCTGTTACAAAGCGCTCGCGGGCCGAGTTTTTCGCCAGCCGCTGAAGCCGACTCAGAGCTGTGGCGCAACCCCTGTCGCCGCTACGCGGCTCGGATAAATTTTCCATCTTACCCGGGGCTGACGCCCCGGGCTCACTGCGCTGTCGCCGCTGCGCGGCTGGTTCGTCGATTTTCGAGCTACTTGTTCCACCGCGAATTTTCTTGGCCGGTCGCGACGCAGTTTCTGAAGGCCAGCGCTACCCGCTACCTGCCGGTCAGCTGCGCGAATAGCTTCTCGTATTTCTCCGCGATGGCTTCCCAGCGGTAAAGCGCGTCGGCACGTTGTTTGGCGCGGAGGGCTAGTTGCTGGCGAGATTGCGCATCGTCGAGTAGTAACTGCAGCTTCGCGGTCAGGTCGGCCTCGGACTTCTCATAGCGGATTGCGGCATCGCCGGCGGTTTCAGCGTTCTCCGGCGTGTTGAGATAAAGGACGGGATTGCTCGCCGCCATGGCTTCGATCAGCGCTGGATGGACTCCGCCGACCTCGCAGGCAAAGACGAAAACTCCGGCATGCTTCTGCAGCGCCCAATAGCCGTCGCCGTAGATGGCGCCGGTGAAGCGCACGCGCTCGTCGCCTAGCGCCTTCAGCCGCTCGAGGTAGCCGGGGTCGTAACGATTGTCACCGACCATCACCAGCGGCCAGTCGGTACGTACGTTGCGCCAGCTGCGGAGGACGAGGTCGGGATTGTTCTCCGGCTCCAGGCGGCTGACGTAAAGGACGTAGCGGCCGGAGTCGAGATCGAGGCCGTTCAGACTGTAATCGCCAGTGGGCATCTCGGAGCCGTAGCCGATGACGGCCGACTCGCTGCCGTACTTGGCGAGGTAGTAATCGTGAATCGCCTTGGCGTCGGTTACGAGCTGATTGGAGCTGAACGACGACATCCACTCGCAGAAGTGCAGCACTTGCGCGCCCAGGCCGCGCCACTTCTCGCGCTTGCGGTCGAGGCCGTCGACGTTGAGCACCACCGGCTTGCCGAACAGGCGCGGAATGTAAGCCAGCGCGCTGTTGGCGACGTTGCAGAGCAGAACGATGTCGTTGTCGCTGAAGGCGACGTGCACGGCGGCGAAGAAGGTGCTGACCCAGGTGTCGAGATGCTTCTGATGCAGGCTGGGCACGATAACGCGGCGGACGCGGCGGTCGTAGACGTCGTCGGGGCGGGTGAAGGCGCGGCGGCAATAGACGGTGACGCGGTGGCCGTGGTCGGCGAAGCGCGAGCTGATCTGCTCGGCAAAGCGCTCGAAGCCGCCATAGCGATTGGGAATGCCGCGGGTTCCGACGATGGCGATGTTCATGAGAGGCAGTGGCAGTCAGCAATCAGCAATCAGCAATCAGTGATTAAGCTTGGTGCCCCAGGTTCGCGTCCTTCGTTTGGACGCTAACCTGGGCGGCTGCAGTAGAAGGATCTGTTGTTTGTCGGATCTAGCATTGGGCCGCGCTCCTATGGCTGTTTGACTGACTGCTGACTGCTGATTGCTGATTGCGGTGGCGGCTCCGGCGCATCCTGCGCGCGCGGCGTGTTGCTGAACCACCATACTAACTCGCGATCGGAGACGCGGCGGCGCGACTGGATGATTCGCCGCTTGCGGCGGACACTCTCGCGCTCCCTCCACCAGTACGTCACCGCCGACAGCAGGCGGCGATCGCGCAGGGCGGCGTAGCCGAAGGTCATCGTGTCGCGCCAGAGCACGGGGAAGAACAGCCGCCAGCACAGCCAGCCTGAGGCGTTCTTGCCGCGCATCAGGAAACGGTTCTTCGCCGAATGCCAGTTGATGATCAGCGGCAGATCTTTGCGGCGCTCGGGGGTGACGCGGCGCACGTGCCAGGCAACCGCCGTCGGCAGGTAGAGACATTTCCAACCCATGAGCTGCGCGCGCCAGGACAGGTCGGCATCTTCGCGAAAGGCGAAGAACTCCTCGTCGAAGAATTCGCCTTCGACGGAGACGTCGTCGATGAAGCTGCGGCGATAGAAGGCCGCGGCGCCGGTCGCGCCAAAGACATATTGCAGGCGATCATATTGGCCGCGGTCGATCTCCTCCGCGCCGCGATCGAGGTGCCGCATGTTGGGCGTGAAGTAGATGCCGGTGGAGTCGATGATGTTGGTCTTGCGGGGATCGTCGCTGACCGGCGACATCTTTTCGGGCGCCTGTGTTTGAACAAGAAACCCTTGGGGTATGCCTTGAAGGGGCACGCCTTCAGGCGTGCCGTCGAGGTTTGCTATAGAAGCGGGCTTTAGCCCCTGAGGGACCTTTCCCTCAGCGCCTAAAGGCGAATCTCGGGCCATCTCATGGCACGGCTGAAAGCCGTGCCCCTTCAAAGCCGCTGGATCCCAGCGCAGCAATTTGCCGCAGAACACGCCGGCGTCAAAACAGGATTCGCCGGCCGCCGCCATCAGCTGGGTGATGAAGTTCGGGCTCAGCATGACATCGGGATTGAGACACAAGACGAAGTTGCCGCGCGAGGCGCGAATCGCCTGATTCTGTCCGGCAGCGAAGCCGACGTTCTTGTCGTTGTAGATGACGTGCCAGGCCGGGTCGGCGTTCTTCAGAAGCGCGCGCGTGCCGTCTTCGGAGGCGTTATCGACGATGATGACTTCGAGATCGCGATAGTCCTGGGCCGCGAGCGCGGCGAAGCAGTCGCGAAGATACCTCTCCGAATTCCAGGTGACGATGGTGACGGAGACCATGGAGGAGCCGGCTCCCACTCATCCGAAAATCGCGGATGAGTGGGGCATCCGTAGGGTTCAGTTTAGGCGAGGTTGCTCAGAAATGCAGCGGAATCTCCCAGGTCTCGAAAGCGCGAGACCTGGGGCACCCGTGCCAGACTAATCCTTGCATCGAGCATCCGTGCTCGAGTCGGCCGTTTTTGTCTTGTAATTTCTCGCCCATTGCGGTGCGCCGGGGCTTCGAGCTCTGATTGATCAGCGAAACCGTATCGACGAGGCGACTGTGTCAGACGTTATAGAGCTTGTACTCATCGGGCGTCAGCAGCGCCATGACTCGGCCCGAGCGATAGTCCAACAAGTTTGGCTTCTGAAAGAACATCCAATCCAAATGAGGCGCTCAGGGATGATGGAGCGCAGTACCGCCCCGATCGAAGGAACGAGTCCCACGGAGTCGGATAGTTCTGACCGCATGTTCAGCATCACAAGCCAGCCGAGCGTTGTCGATCCTCCCCGGTTGCGGGTCGATGAATCCTTCCTCGTTCCCGTCGCAACATGGCGCAATGAGTATTAGCAGGGACCTGTTTAGGAGCCGGGCGCTCCATAAACTGGCTTGCGTCGGAGTAGACGATATGCAGCGGACCCGATTCGTAGCTTGAGTCAGCGGCTTCGGCTACGCAGTAGGAGGTAATGTATGCTCCCGGCTTGAGCTTCCCCTTTGCAGCGTTCGGCGGGGGCTGAGATTGTGCCGAGGTCGTTTGACCGGTTGATGTCAATGCGAGCGCGGCAACGACGACGGAGAGCACGACGCAGAATCTGCTCATGGACAGCACTGTACTGTAACAAGCCTCCGCGAGACTATTTGTTGGCGAGAATGGGCCATATTGGACGTTGACCGAAGCATTTAGTAGGCCCCGCGGCCGGAGAGCACGATCGGAATCGTCCGCAGGAAGATTTTGGCGTCGAGCCAGAGGGACCAGTTGTCGATGTACTTCAGGTCGAGCTGCATCCAGCGATTGAAGTCGACATGGCTGCGGCCTTCGAGCACCCAGATGCAGGTGAGGCCCGGCCTCATGCGGAGTCGGCGGCGCTGCCAATCTTCGTACTGCTCGACTTCTTCGGGCACGGCCGGGCGCGGGCCGACGAACGACATGTCGCCGCGGAAGACGTTCCAGAGCTGCGGCAGCTCGTCGAGCGAGAAGCGGCGCAGCCAGCGGCCAACGGGCGTGATGCGCGGGTCGTCGCTGATCTTGAAGACCGGGCCGTCGAGCTCGTTGAGCTGGTGCAGCTCGGCGCGCATCTGCTCGGCGTTGTTGATCATGGAGCGAAATTTGTAGACGCGTGAAGCGGCGGCCGCCGAGACCGCAGCGCGTCTGCTGAAAGAAGACCGGGCCGGGCGAGGTGATGCGGATCATCGCCGCGATTGCCGCCATCAGCGGCGACAGCACGACCAGCGAGGCGAACGACAGTACAACGTCGAAGACGCGCTTGAAGAAGAGGCGCAGCTCGCTGTCGGGCGCGCTGGAGAGGCTGAGCAGCTGGACGTCGCGGAAGTTTTCCAGATAGATGCGCGAATAGGCCGGCGGCAGAAACTCAAGCTGCACGCGGGTGCGAATGCCGAGATCGGCGCAATGCTGCATCACCGGCTCCAGCCGCGCGAGCGTCCTGCAGATCGACGGCAAACACGACCTCGTCGATCACATGGTTTTGCAGAATGCCGCCGACTGCGGCCAGCGGAAAAACATCATAGCCGCTGAGCTTGGAATTGGATGCGCCTTCGAGGTCAGGATCGACGAAGCCCAGCAGGCGCAGGCCCATGCCGCGGCTCTCTTCGATCAGCGTGGCCATTTCACGCGCGCGCGGCCCGCAGCCGACGATCAGCAGATAGTGATAGCGGCGGAGGCGATCGCGCATCAGCGAGACGCCCCAGTAGGACAACGCGCGGCCCAGCACCAGCAGAACGAAATCGACGGCGCCGATGAGCAGCACGTAACTGCGGCTGACGTCGCCGCGGCGCGAGACGTACAGGCCGGCGTAGATGACGACCAGCACAATCGCCAGCTGGCTGACGATGTTGAGGACGAGCTGGATGGGATTGCTGAGCTCGAGATCGCGATAGAAGCTGGAGAAGTAGCCGACGAAAGCCCACACCAGCAGGAACGCGATCATCAGCGGAACGTAATGGCTGAAGGGATAGATTCCCGGCAGGTGCTCGCTGAAGAACTCGAAATGCACCAGCAGCGTGCGCAGCAGGTAGGCCACGACGAAGGCGACGCACGTCACCCCAAGGTCGTGCAGCAACGTAATCGTGCTGAGCAGCTTGGATCGTCGATCAAACACTATAAAGCCAATTTACAGTCTGGGCCGTGGGACGGCCGTGCCCGTGAAAGAGTTCACCGAAGCCGGCGCAGGAGGAGCGGAACGTCGCAATGCGCACTTCGAAGCTTAACTTTAGCAGGATTTCTTGGCTCGATGCCAGTAGTGTAGGCTACTGAGTAACGTATCGATGCTGACCAAACCGCACGCAACAGGACCGGAAGCGCAAGCGCCAACCAATCCGAGCCTGACTCCGCGCAGAGTGAATAAGCCGAGTTCGATCCGCGCGGTCGCCATTCTGGATGGCGCGATCTTCGCCTTCCTGTGCCTGTTCGCGATTCTGTTGCCGCATTCCATCAAGGGAGCGCAGCATTCCTGGCAACTGGCGTTTCTGCTTTGGCTGGTAAAGCTGTTTGTGGACAAGAGCCGGCCGGCGCGGCAGCCGCTGGCGGCGCCGTTGCTGGCGTATATCGTGTTCAGCGCGATCTCGACGTTCCTCAGCCCTGATCCCAACCTGAGCTGGGATCGCATGAAGATTGCGTGCCTGCTGCTGGTGGGAATTGTGGTGGCGCAGAATGTGCATCGGCTGTCGCAGGTGCGAACGCTGCTGTTCCTGCTGATCCTGTCGGGACTGGCAGCCGCCGCGTTTACGGGCTGGCAATACACCTACGGCGTGGGCGTGCGGGTGGCGTACGTTCGCGGGACGTCGCCGCTGTATCGCGCGCACGTTTATCAGGACGACATCATTCAGCGCATCAACGGAGTCGCAGTGCACACGCCGGAGCAGTTGCAGCGATTGGTCGAGCAGAGTCCGCCGGGCACGCTGCTGCAGATCGATCTGGTGCGCGGCTATCCGTTCCACAAGTGGCGGACGTACATCCTGCGCGAGCAGATGATCGAGAGCGGCCTGGGCACGCCGGAGCTGCCGCTGACGCGCGGACACCCGTTGAAGGCGCAGGGCGCGCTGGGGCACTACGTGAACTTCGCCGAGATGCTGATGCAGATCGCCTGCATGACGTGGGCGATGCTGCTGAGCACCGACGCGCGCAAGCGAGGAGTGCAGCTGCTGTTGGCGGTCACCTTCGTCGCTTTGACGGCAGCATTGTTCCTGACCGAGATGCGCGCCGCGCTGGGCGGGCTGGCTCTGGGCGGCTTCGTCGCGCTGCTGATGATTGCCGGCAAACGCTCGCGCATGTGGGCGACGGCCGCGCTGGCGGTGCTGCTGGTGGCGGCGGTGCTGTGGATTCATCACACGCGCGGTGCGATTGGAATGGGCCAGCACGATCCGGGCGCGAGCTTCCGCACCATGATGTGGGAGGATGGCCTGCGGCTCATCGCGCAACATCCGCTGTTCGGCGTCGGCATGGAGACGATTCGCAATCACTGGATGGAGTGGCACATCCGCGCCTTCAGCTACTTTCACGACGAAAGCCACTTCCACAACGACATGATCCAGATCGCCGTGGAGCGCGGGCTGCTGGCGTGGGCGGCGTGGGTGTGGTTCGTGGTCGCGTATGTCATCCTGCTGTTCCGGCTGATTTGGCGGGCGCGGGAGCGCAGCCGCTTCGCTACCGGCGCCGCGGCCGGCCTGCTGGGAAGTTTTGTCGCGTATCAAGACGACCGCGCTGGTGCATTACGATCTGGGGATTGAACCGGTGGCGATGATTCTGTTCTTCTACTTCGGCCTGGCGATCGCGCTGGATCGCATCGTTCCGCCCCAACAATTCGAAGTGCGCGACTTTGTGGAACCGCGAGATCCAGCGGCGATGGATGTGCCGTAGGTGCGCGGCATGAACGAGAGTCCTGCAACTCCGCCGACAAGCGCGAATGACTCGGTGACGCCGACGCTGCTGACGCGCTTCTGGATTCCCGTCTTTCTGCTGGCATGTTTCGCGGCGCAATCGCTGTGGTTCATCGGGACGCAATCGCTGACGTACGACGAGCCCGGACACATCATTGCCGGACTGGAAGCGTGGCAGCACGGGCGCTTCGAGATGTGGACGGACCATCCGCCGCTGGGACGCTTCTGGCTGACGCTGCTGCTGGCGCGCGCGGACGTTGCACATCGAACATCAGTCGTACCCGCACGGGTATCAGGTGACCGCGATGCAGCCGGGGCCGGAGTGGCTGGCGTGGCACACGCGGCCGATGAATACGCTGCTCGGCCTGGCGCTGGGAATCACGTTGTGGTTTGCGACGCGGCGGCTGTTTTCGGTGGGCGCGGCCAATGTCGCGCTGGCGCTGTTCGCGTTTACGCCTTCGCTGATTGCGAACTTCTCGGTCACGACGACGGATGGAATCGGCGCGCTGTTCGTCTTTCTCACTGCAAACCAGGTTGTGCTGTGGAGGCGAAATCCCTCGCGCCGGCAGACCGCGCTGATGGGACTGGTGCTGGGCGGCCTATTGCTGGCGAAGCTGTACACGCCTCCGATGATGCTGCTGGCGCTGCTGTTTATGCTGGTGATCCACCGGCACAACTACAAGAAGGCATCGGCGTTTCTGCCCGCGCTGGCGGCGCTGATGATCGCGCTGCTGACGTGGTGGGCGGGATATTTGTTTCACGTCTCGCACTTGAAGGTCGGCGACGGGCAGGTGGTGGCGACGTTTCCCAATCGCGAGACCAAGACGTGGGCGACGAAGGCGAAGACCAGGCTCGATCTGCTGGTGCCGGCGGGCGAGTATGTCGAGGGCTTGCGCGAAGTCGCGTTCTGCTAATCGGCATGGGCGGCCGACATGGTTTCTGGGCAAGACCTATTTGCAAGGGCGGGCCGGCGCTGTATTATCCCGTGACCATTTTGCTGAAGTGGCCGGTGGTCTTGCTGATGCTGTTCTTCGCCAGCCTGCTGGCGGGCGTGCGCAAGACGTGCCGCGCACCGAATGACCTGCTGATCGTGTGCTCGTTTGGAGTGGTGTTCCTGGTGTTCGCATTGCAATCGCGATTTGCGATTGGCGAGCGGCACATCCTGCCGCTGTATCCGTTTGCAATGCTGATTGCCGGCGGGGTTTGGCAGAAGGCGCGGCAGAGCCGGGCGGCAATCGTCGTCGTGATCCTGTGGCTGTGCCTGAATGCTGCCGATGCGCTGCGTTGCGCGCCCGATTATCTGGCGTACTTCAACATTGCAGTGAAGCCGCAAAACGCGTGGCAGCTGCTGACCGACAGCAATCTGGATTGGGGGCAGGGGCTGATCGCGCTGCGCAAGTATGAACAGCAGCATCCGGATGAGACGCTGCGCCTGGCATATTTCGGATCGGTTGTGCCGCAGTTGTATGGGATCAAGGCGAAGCCGCTGCCACCGGAAGAGCCGGTGATTGGGAAGCTGGTGGTGGGTGCGAGCTGCCTGTCAGGGCAGGTGTTGCTGGAACGCGACAGCTATTGGTGGCTGTGGAAGTATTCGCCGGTGGGAGTGGTGGACCGGTCGATGCTGGTGTTTGATACGTCGAAGGCGGAGTAGCGGCGCCAAGGTCTGTTTGCCCTGCCTTGAAAGGGCACGGCTTCAGCCGTGCCGCAGGAACGAGGAAAGAGATGCCTTTAGGCCCTGAGGGCGGTTTCCCTCAGCGGCTAAAGCCAGCGATTTCTGATTAGCTTTAACGGCACGCCTGAAGGCGTGCCCCTTCAGCGAAGCCGGCCAAGGAATGTCTGATTAGCTTTAACGGCACGCCTGAGGGCGTGCCCCTTCAAAGCAAAGCCGGCCAAGGAACGGTCGTGACGGCATCTGCTTCACTTCCCTGCCCCGATGGCGCTCCATTGGAACTGGATCACGTCGGCGAAGTGGCGGACGACGAATTCCGAATCGTGGCGACCAGGATAGAGGTGGAACTCGTGCGGAATGCCGCGTGAGGTGAGCAGCTTGTCGAGCGCCTGCGGCGCCCTGCTCGAAACCATAGTCGTCGTTGTTGCCGACATCGAAGTAGATCTTCATGCGCTTGAGACTGGCGACGCTGTCGGTGCGCGCGAAGTAGAAGACGTTGTTGCGATCGAAATAGGTGCGGTTGATGGGATTGCCGAAGACGTCGCCCATCAGGGCGCCGGGCGAGCCGGGCGAGCTGGCGGCCATGTCCTTCGGCACATCGATGATGAGCGCCGGCATCTGCGCGCTGACGGCGGCGAACTCGTCGGGATACTTGAAGGCCAGTCGCAACGCTCCGTAGCCGCCCATCGACACGCCGGTGATGCCGCGCGTCGCGCGCGTTCCTTCCACGCGATACTTCTTCTCCATCTGCGGCATGAACTCTTTCATCAGGAAATCTTCGTAGCGAATCTTGCCGTTCTCGGAGTTGAGGTAGAAGGTGTGACCGCCGCGGGGCGCGAGGATGATGAAGTCGCCGATCTTGCCCTTGCTGCGCAGGTCGGAGATGATGTCCCACCCGCCGGAGAGCAGCGACTGCTCGTTGTCGCCGAGACCGTGAAAGAAGTAGAGCACGGGATAGCGGCGGTCTTGTCCTGATCGAAGCTGGGCGGCAGAAACGCGCAATACGGCATGTTGCGCGAAAGGATTTGCGACTGGATGACGGAGCACTCGGCGCGGCCCTGGGCGTGAAGGAGCGGCGCGCAGAAGCAGAGCGACAAAGACGCAGAGCAGGCTGGGCCAGCGGCAAAGAGGTTTCATTCGTATTTCAATGTTTGCACAGGATCGAGTTTGGCGGCGCGGCTGGCGGGATAGAGGCCGGCCAGCAGGCTGACAACGATCGAGAACGCAATCGCGGCGCCGATCAGCCACGGCGGCAAGATCCAGACCGCTTCGCTCGGGAGCTGGTGATTGTGCAGGTAAATGCCAGTGCCGATGTTGATGGCCTTGCCGATGGCGAAGCCCAGCGCGATGCCGAGCAGGCCGCCGAAGAAGCCCATGGCTCCCGCTTCTGCAAAGAACAGCATCTTTACGTCGCTATCGCTGGCGCCGATGGCTTTCATTACTCCGATCTCGCGGCGGCGTTCCAGCACCGCCATTACCAGCGTGTTGATGATGGCCAGCGTGGCGACGGCGAGCGCCAGCGATCCGAATATGCCAAGGAAGAGATCGAGGACGGTGAAGAAGCGGCGCAGGCTCTTGGCGGCGTCCAGGATGGAAAAGGTGCGGAAGCCCATCTGCTTGATCGCGTCCTGCACCTGCGAAACCTTGGCCGGATCTTTGACGCGCACGGTCAGCGTCTGGTAGTTCTTGCCGCCGCCGCGGAGTGAGCTGCGCATGTCGGTGAACTGCGCCATGTTCAGCTTCTCCGTGAGATCGACGGGCAGGAAGATGCGGCCGCGCGAGACCGTGCGCATGCCGCCGTAGGGTTCATCGTCGACGATGCCGACGACCTTCAAGGGCTGCATCTTACGCACAACGGAAAAACCGTAGGAGTCGGGAGCCGGGTTATCGCTGCCGGCATTCTGGCCTCCCTCCGACATTGTGGGACGTCCCACAGTGTCAGAGTCGGCGGCCAGAGGTTGGCGCTCGCCATAGCGTAGCGTAACCTCTTTGCCGATCAGAGATGCCGGATTGGTGGGCTCCAGTTCCTTGGCAAAGTCTTTAAGCAGGATGACTTCTTCGGCGTCGGAGCGGGAGAAGAACTTGCCCTGCAGGGTATCGAAGGCTTCGTTCTCGCGCGCCGACATGGGCAGGCCGGTGACAAATCCGAAATGCGTTTTGTCGTTGTAGACGATCTCGCCCATGACGCGAATCTCCGGCTCGACCTCGGTGACGTATTGCAGTTGCGACATCTTGAGGCGGGCAGGCTCGTCGAGGACGGGAGCGTTTTCGGGATGCTGGTCCTTGCGATCCTCGTCGCGATTGAAGTCGCGGGAGTCCTGCTTCGAGGTGACGAAGACAGTGTCGAACATGCCGGAGCCGGCGAGACGGCGCGTGGCGAGCTGTTGCAGTCCGACGCCAAGCGACAGCATCGCCACCAGCGACGCGACACCTACGGAGATGCCGATGGTGGTGAGGCCGTTGCGCAGCTTGGACTGGCGCAGGTTGCGCACGGCGAGATCGAGCAGGTCGTAGCTCTTCATGCCCGCGACTCCTCCGCACCAGTACGTCCTAGCCCGGGAGTTGCCGGGGGTCCGGATCGCTGGCGGAAATCAACTTGCCGTCGGCAAGAAAGATGAGGCGTTGCGCGAAGCGCTCGGCCAGCGCGCGTTCGTGCGTGACCATGACGACCGTCATGCCGAGCGAGAGGCTCACATCGCGGATGAGGTTGAGAATGTCTTCGCCGGTGCGGCTGTCGAGGTTGCCGGTGGGCTCGTCGGCCAGCAGGATGGACGGGCGATTGGCCAGCGCACGCGCCAGCGAGACACGCTGCTGCTCGCCGCCGGAAAGCTCCGAGGGACGATGCTCGAGGCGCTTGCCCAGGCCGACGCGCTCCAGCGATTCGCGAACGCGTTGCGCGCGCTCGGTGCGATCGACTTCGGCGAAACGCATGGGCAGCTCGACGTTCTCGGTGATGGTCATCGCCGGGATGAGATGAAAGGCCTGGAAGACCATGCCGACATCGTTGCGGCGATAGCGCGCGAGATCTTCGGACGACATCTTGGCGAGATCGCGATCCTGCACGAAGACCGAGCCGGAGGTTGGGCGATCGAGACCGGCGAGCAGATTGAGCAGCGTCGATTTGCCGGAGCCGGATTGGCCGAGCAGAGCGACGAATTCGCCGCGATCGATGGTTAGCGAGATGCCGTCGACGGCGCGAATAATGCTGTTGCCCATGGCATAGTGGCGGCAGACGTTTTCGGTCCGCACGGCTTCGGTGGAATTCATTGGTATTCGATTCGATGCTGACATAGAGGCCCGAGGAGCAAGCTCCTTATTGGAACATACGGAAGAGCGCGGGCGTTTGTGGCAGCAGGTGTGTAACAAAGTGTAAAGGGAGAAGCGGCTGTCGGCCGTCAGCTATCGGCTGTCGGCGCAAACGCTCGCCGATGGTCGCGGCATCAGCCCACGTCTCGAACGGCGCGAGACCCTTCGGCAAGCTCAGGGTAGGCCGACACGGACGGGTTGGAACAAGCTAGGACGAGGTGCGGATCGACGGTGCGTAGTTCACGCGACGCATGGTTTGTATGCGGCCGTCTTCCAGCGAGCCTTCCACCAGCTCATAGCCGAGCAGCGCGAGCATGCGGCCGTGCACAAACAGCGGACGCGCGTTGCCGTACCAATCGACGCAAGAGGCGCGACAGGCGTCGTCCTTCGCGCCCTCCGGTTGTGCGGCGAGTTCGCCTAATTCCTGGAAGTGCATTGCGTCGTTGCGCAGAAACAGGATCGCTGCTGAATTCTCGAAGAGATGTCGATAGCCGGGACGCGCGGCGGTCGTGATGGGCAGGCCGAGCATTCCGGAATCTTCGCCATCAGGTTTGTAGAAGAAGCCGTGACTGCGCAGCTCGCCTTGCGAGGCGTTTGCGCGCACGTAATCGTCAGCGACCTGCGGTGAGCGGCCGAGGCGCACCGAGGTGAAGTGCAAGTCGTTGCCGTCGGTGCCGATGGCCACCGCGTCGGAGCCCATCGGCTCGATGCGATCGACTCCGTGCGTCAGCAAGAGCGTGCGCAGAGCGCCGTCGGTCCAACGCACCGCGTATAACGTGGAGCGTTGCCCTTGCTGCGGGTAGCCCCAGCCGCTGCCCGCGCCATAAAGAAGATAATCGCCGACGAAACGATTCTGAAAGGTGCCGTTCCCCGGCGCGGGAAGCGGGCGATAGTTGGACGCCGCGACCGTCGCGCTGCCGTCGTTGAAGCTGTCGAGTGGAACGCGCAGCAAAGCCATGTCGCCGGCGGCGACTTCGGCGCGCCACATGCCATCGCCGGCGGCATCCGCGCGCACCAGCACGTTGAGATAGCCGTCATCGCTTTCCAGGAAGGAGAACTGATCTACCGGACTGCCGGAGACGCGCAGCGCTGTGGGCGCGGAACCATCGAGCGGCATGCGATAGAGCATCGAGTCGGCGCTGGCCTTTTGACCGGGATATCTCCAAGCCGTGACCCAGATATAGACCGATTTTGGCGAGACGTAAAACACGCGGCCCGGCGGTCCGACGATCGACGTGGCTTTGCAATCGAAGCCGCCGTTGGCGAGATCGCAGATGGTTACGGTGTGCAGCGCAGTGTAGGTGCCGTCGGCATCGACGTCTGCGCGATAGACCTGCGTGGCGGAAACGATGCGGCGAAACTCACCGTCGTCCGCGCCCTTATGCCATTTGCGCACGGCCGGAAAGTTGCGGAGCGGATCGCCGCCATAAACATAAGCCGGCGAATAGAAGATGAGCTTGTCGCCGATCAGGCGGCTGGCATAGTTGCGCGACGAATAGTAATCGTTGGAGCGCAGCTGATAGGTCGATCGATAGCTGAGATTGCCGTCGGCGTCGATGTTGAAGAGGCCAACCTCGGTGCCGCCGCGCGCGTAGCTGTAGCCGATGATCACGATGCTGTTCTGCGAGACCAGCATCTCGTCGTACCAGGTGTTCGCGGGATCGATGTCAGGGCCAAACGCGTTGATGCTGGAGATAGGCGCCAGTGCGCCGTCTCCGATGGCAACGGTGAAGAGCCGTCCGCGCCGCAGGATGACCAGATGATCGCCATGCACTTTGACGATGTCGCCTTCGTCGACACCGGCATGTTGGACGTTGGTGACCGACTCGCTGGCGCCCGCCAGTCCCGGGGCGTTAGCAGCTTTCGCCATCGCTTGAGGAGCCGGAGCTGCCGCGGGCGCTCCGTTCTCCATCACCGAAGACATCGATTCGAAGACATCCTTCCAGCTGCGCTGCCCTTTCTGTTTGTCCGCGATCTCCCGCAAGTAGGCTTTCAGTTCCTTGTCGGAGTTGAAGGCCTGCATCGTCTTGTGCGACGTCGTGGTCTGCGCCTTCACCGTCGGCGGAAAGTGGTTGTCGCTACAGGCGGTCAGAGTGAACGCGATCAACGCCGCAGTGATTGCGGCCGCCAGAAGTCGGGGCATGGTTCTCACCTCTGTCGCTAGAACGGGCGCGGCAGAGGAACTTGCGGGGATTAATTCGCAGCGTCTCGAAAAGGAGCCCCCAGAGCCTGCCCTGGGCCTGTCGAAGGGTCTCGCGTTGTTCGAGACCTGGGATTCGTGAGTCACGCCCTGCCGGCGAACAAAGCGACGTGTAGCTGCGCGGTATAATCAACGTTTGCGCACTTCATCTTGATCGCGTTAGGAAGACCACTTGAGCTCTCATTCGCATTCGCACATGCCCGGACAACCGCAGGAACCGCAACCGCTGCCGGGCGTCAACAGCATCATCGCCGTGGGATCGGGCAAAGGCGGTGTGGGCAAAACCACGCTGGCCGTGAATCTCGCCATCGCGCTGGCGCGCATGGGCAACAAGGTCGGGCTGCTCGACGCCGACGTCTACGGCCCCAACGTTCCGCTGATGCTGGGCTCCAGCGAAACGCCCAGCGTTGTCGGCGAGAACCGCATCCTGCCGCCGGAACGTTACGGCATGAAGGTCATCTCCGTCGGCTTCCTGTCGCCCGGCGACAAGCCGCTGGTGTGGCGCGGGCCGATGCTGCACTCCATCATCAAGCAGTTCCTCAGCCAGGTGGAGTGGGGCGTGCTCGACTACCTGGTCGTCGATCTGCCGCCCGGCACCGGCGACGTCGTCATCTCGCTGGTGCAGACGGTGCCGCTCACCGGCGCGGTCGTCGTCACCACGCCGAGCGATGTCTCGCTGCAGGACGCGCGCAAGGCCATCGAGATGTTCAAGCAGGTGAAGGTCGACATCCTCGGCATCGTCGAGAACATGAGCTTCTTCGTCTGCCCGCATTGCCATGAGGAGATCGACATCTTCTCCAAGGGCGGCGGCCAGCGCACCGCGCAGCAGTTCAGCGTGCCGTTTCTGGGATCGATCGAGCTCGACCCCGAGATCCGCAAAGGCGGCGACGGCGGCCATCCCATCGTGCTCGAAGGCGATCAGTCACCGCACGCGAAGTCGATCTTCGCGTTTACCCATCGCGTCATCGAGCGCACCAAAGAAGCTGCAGGCAGCGGCCGGCGGCAGCGTGATCGAGATTCGCTAGCCGGTGCGTAATCGAGATTCGCTAGGTCGAGCGGAGCAGATCGCGAGCTTCGCCGGATTTTCGTTTTCTGACAACTGACAACCGGCAACCGACCACTGTTTTTCAATTGTTCCTCGTGGAACATTTTTCGCGCCCGCAACTATCTTTCGAATCTGCTATTTAGACCGTAAGACTTTTGTGTCGTAACTAAGGCCCTCCTCCAAGGTAACCAAAATCGCCGACATGCGTGTTAGAACACGAATCTGCGTGTGACAACACCAAACTTCGCCATGGATTTGGGTGCCCCATTCAAGGCCGTCGTTTGGCCTTGAGTGGGGATTTTGGTTGGCATAACCAAAAAGACCCGCTCCACCTTCGCTTGAGCGGGGCACCCGAATCATTTACCTGGACCACCCGCCCCGTCCAGATCAAACGCGTACATATTGAAGTCTCCCGATCCCACATAGACCGCGCCATTGACCACCGCTGGGGCAGGCTGAACAAAATAGCCGGCAGTAAACTTCCACAAGAAAGCGCCGGTGGCAGCGTCCAGGGCGTAGACGTTAGCATCATCGGAGCCGATGTAGACCACCCCATTTGCCACCGAAGGTCCATTCGACACGACCGCATTCCCCGTGGTATAGCTCCACAGCAGCGCTCCTGTGCCGGCGTTGAGGGCATATACGTTTTGGTCGAAGGATCCGACATAGACCACTCCATTCGCCACCGCCGCTGCACCTTCCACAAATCCGCCAGTGGTGTACTTCCAGATCAGGGTTCCGCTGTCTGCACTCAACGCATATTCGTTGCTGTCGCCGGAACCGATATAAACCACGCCGTTGACCACTGCCGGTGCGGCGTAAATAACGGCTGCTGTGCGGTACCTCCACATCAGCGCTCCCGTGGACGCGTTAAGTGCATACACCGAGCCGTCGTTGGAGCCGACATATACGACACCGCTGGCCACCGCCGCGTCTGCGCTGACGATGTCTTCTGTCTGGTACTTCCATAGCAGGCTTCCGTCCGCTGCCTTCAGCGCGTACAAGTTCTTGTCCCCCGATCCGATGTACACCACCCCGTTGACCACCGCCGGCGACCCGTAGACGTAGAAGCCAGTCGAGTACGTCCACAGCAGCACCCCGCTTTTGGCATTCAAGGCGTACACGTTGTCGTCCGTAGACCCGATGTAAACCACGCCATTCACGACCGCCGGAGATGACCAGATTCCGCCTCCCGTCTGATAGCTCCAGGCGAGCGTCCCGGTGCGGGCGTCCAAAGCGTAGACATTGCCATCGAAAGAGCCCACGTACACCATGCCGTTTGCCACCGCGGCAGAAGAAGTGATGGCGTCGCCCGTCGTGTATGTCCAGCGGAGCTTGAGATTCGGCACGGTGGTGGGACTCAGCACGAACTCGTATGGATTGAGCCCCAAGTGACACGGCGCGAAACCTGCTTCTACCCAATCGACAACCGCCGTGATCGGTGGCGCCGGGCAGGGATCGCTGGGGGACACAAAAACCGGTTGCGCTGTAGCTATGGCGCTAACCAGTATCAGCAAGCCCACGGACCAGGTTGGCGTAAGCTTCATATTCACCTCGTCGAAGCCATTGCATAGGAGCCCACAAGTGTTGCTGGCAGATTGTGCGCTTCTCACCCGTCGGAAACAATCTAATAATTTCGCTCTCTGCCGCTTCCCACCAGTCGCCGTGGGACGGCATAACTTAGCCCAGCGTTTCAACGCTGGGTGGGCGTAATAAAGAACAGAAGTCCCTTCCAGGGACGGCACCGGACGGCAACCCTTTGAGGAATGTATCTAGATCGCTTAAGGCGCGAAGGAAAGGTAGCGCGCGCGACAGCGCACAGTCCAAGTCCCGCCGCAGGCGGGCACGAAACTAGTTAGCCCAGCGCGGAAGCGCTGGGTAATGGGGACAAAAAGTCCGAGTCCCTTCAGGGACGGCACAACGGAGCCCAGCCTATTGGCGCTCGAAGTACGGCTGGATGTGCAGCACATCGCCCGGGTCCCACAATGTGGGACGGCACAAATCTGGACTGGCGTTTCAACGCTGGATAGCGGGGCAACAACGACCGGAGTCCCTCCAGGAGCCGCGGACCCACTCTGTTGAAACGAATCTATTTCGAACGAGCCTCATCATCGGAGCGAATTTGTCGGACGTTGTCGGGCAGGCGATTGAACCGCGAATGCAGCCGCAGCAGATTTCTCGTGTTGTTTAGGAGACCGTAGACCTCCAAGAACGCCTGCAAGGATATCCACAGCGCCACATTATGTAACCATACGCGTTCAACCTTTGCGTATGCGCTCGCAAGGCATGCTAGACATGCAACCACGAAGAGTACCACGGAAAAATTGTACGTGTCATTAATGTCTTCCAATTCTCCCTTTTCCGATAGCCAAAAACCAAACGAAGTATTGCTGACCCAGAACAAACCCACCCATAGAGCCAAGGCCGCCCCAAGCAGCACGGCTAAAAGGGTCAACATGTCTTTAGCCTCACTGTGCATAAAGTCGGCCAGCCTGGCAAATGACCATACATTGGCGAGCACAGAAAGGATCAGGCCTGCGACAAACAGGTTCGTGCTATATGCCCGAACTTTCTCTCCCGTGGTCATGCCTACTCCCGAGTACGGCTCTCGGTCCGCTCGTCCGGAAGAATCTCGTCTATCTTACGAACGACAGCGCGAAGCGCTTTCCTGACGTCTGGATTGTCGCTGCCAGCAGCCATACCCTGAATATACTCCCGGACGCCCTCTACCTCAGCGCGGCTAATTTGCTCGCTAAATTCCAGTGTTTTAAAGTCTCCGTCCACCAGTCCCGTAACCCGCAATGCGCCCTTCTTGTACCCGCTCAGCGCCATATCTAGGCTTGCGCGCGGAAGCGTGTCGCCAGATACGTCCAGGCCCTCAATATTCTTCATATCTTCAGACAACTCCCTCACGCCTCCCCGCTCCAATTCTCGATAGAGCCTCTCGAAGGTTGGGGAAATGTCTGGATTTGGGATTCGGAGAGTTAACCTTAGTCGCGTTACTCTCTCGAATCTCCTAAACTGCACCTCGAATTCTTCGCGGGGTGGGACCGGCTCCAACTTGAGATGAGTGGTGTATTGTAGCTTCCTCGACGCGCGATCCAGTATTCGCTCAAGCTGCTTGTGCCATTCTTCGGATGCCATAAGCGCTGCCGAATACTCCACGGCAAACACGTGCCGCCGAAGGTCTATAAGAATGAGTGTCGTATTCGCAAGTGGCGGACGTGGCTCCGAAACAGCAGCCTCGATGCCGGCATCTGTAACAACGGTGCCTCGACGGTAAAGCTCGCTCCTCGCGAGCGTGACAACGGCAAGATCCCTGCTCAGTTCGGGACCACTGAAGGTATGGACCTCTCGGATAGCCCACCGAAATGCGGCTTTCCGTCTTGTTCTTTGCACATCAAAGTCGGGGCTCGTCGCGAGGTTCAATATAGCGAGGAGATCCTCATCGAAGTGGATCCGGTGCGGAAAAAGTGTAATTTCGTCGACGTAGTTTAAACGATAAATGAGGAATTCGACATTTCTCATCGACAGCAGGATACAGGCAAGCCATTTAGAGTGCCAGAGAACTTTCTCTCCTGTGTGTCACGCCTGGCCCCTGTCGCCGGCTGAAGCCGGCTCGAAGAACTTAAACGGTCATCCCACCCAGGGCTCCCGCCCTGGGCTAATTACTCTTCTGCCCTTCGGGCTCTGATGAATCGCTCTCTTTAGCCTTCATCCCCGCCTCGCCAGCACAACATCGATTCCCGAAAAAATCAGCTCCATCTTGGCGGCGGGGAGCCGGCCCACGCGCTTCGTCAGCAAACTCTTGTCGACGGTCACAATCTGGGAGACGTTGGCGACGGAGTTTTTCGCAAGTCTGGTGAGGCGCGCTGGGAGATGAACGTTGCCCGGCATCAGCGCCCACTTTACATTGCTGGTCAGCGGTATGCAGATCACCGTCGCGATCTTTCCGCGATTCAAGGCATCCGATTGCACCACCACGACAGGCCTGCGGAAAGCCGGAGCCGAACCTCGCGGCTGACCTAGTTCCGCCCACCAGATTTCGCCCTGTGCGATCACCATTCCGTCCGCGCGAGCACGCGCTGCGCCGCCAATGCGCTAAATGGCTCTCGAGTCTCACCGATCTCGTCGCAGGCGCGGTTAACGGCCTCGGTCACTTCCTCGGGCGAGTGACGCGCCAGGTACTCTCGCAGGGCGTCGCCATAGAGCCGGCTGCGCGAGCGTCGCGTACGGCGTGCCAGCCGCTCCGCGCCCTCGAAAACTTCATCGGGAATGGAAACCGCGGTTTTCATACCAAAAGTATAACCACGAGGAATTCGCGACACAACCGACAGCACTGCCTGGTTGGTGTTCATGTGCCGCCGGCTGAAGCCGGCTCAGGAATTCTCTTTCTGCCTACCCAGGACTGAAGTCCTGGGATTAGATATTCCGTCCCGCATCGCGGGACTGGAGCATCGGTATACCCGCCGCGAGCTTGAGGCTGAAACAAATGACGCAGCCCGTTGGACTCGGGTGCCCCACACATTCGCGGGTTTCGAATGTGTGGGAAGCGGCTACCCGCTCACGCTTCCCTTCATCACCTTCTGGAATGCGGCCTGGAATTGCTCCATCTCGGCGCTGGTACCGACGGTGATGCGGGCGTAGGTTGGCATGGCCGGCCAGACTCGCCCGATGACGACTTTCTGCTGCGCCATGGCGGCAATCACTTCCTTCGCCGGCCGCTTCGTCTCCAGCAGGAAACAATTCGACACCGACGGAATGTAGGAATAGCCATTGCGATCAAGCCATTCGAAGGTTGCGGTGCGGACTTGCGTGTTGATGCGCTTGCGCTCGGCTACCAATTGCGGATCGCTCAGGCTGGCCGAGGCCGCCGCCACCGCCGTCACCGGCATGAAATTGTATCCGCCGTAATTGTGGATGCGATCCAGCAGCTCCGGCCTGGCGATGGCAAAACCGCAGCGCAGTCCTGCCATCCCGTAGAGCTTGGAGAAGGTGCGGAGCACCACAACATCTTTGCCCGCCTTCACCAGTTCGATCGCCGACGGCGCGTCGCTGAAGTGGATGTAAGCCTCATCCACCATCACGATGGCATTCTTCGGCTTGTGCTCGACCAGGTACTCGATGTCGGCAGCGCTGGTCAGCGTGCCGGTCGGATTGTTGGGCTGGCAGACGTAAAACACACCGGCATCGGGCGCAGCGGCCAGCATCGCCTTCACGTCATGAGCGTAGGTCTTGGTGAGCGGCACCTTGACCACGCGCGCACCGGCCCCCTGGGCGGCAAACATCGGACCCTCGAAGCCGGGATCGGCGGTCACATAACTGGCGCGCGGAGAACAGAACGCCGCCACGGTGAACTTCAACGCCGGAGTCGATCCGGCGTAAATCGCCACTTGCTCGCCGGTGACGCCAACGCTGCGCGCGAATTGCTTCGTCAAGTCGTCGGTAGCTTCGCCCAGATAGCGCCCGCCTTGCGGAGTGACGGCAATCACCGCTTCCCGCGCCGCGGCGCACGGGCCGAGCGGGTTCTCGTTAGCGTTGATCAGGATGGCGTCTTTGGGATGATGCGGCGCCTCGGCCAACGCGAGCATCGGCTCGGTGACCATGCGCATCGCCAGCGCTGCCGATGCCATGGTGGACGCTTGCAGAAATGATCTGCGGGAGAGAGGCGAAGAAGGTCGACCGCCCATGCGAGGTGCTCCTGTGAACTCATAATAGTAACGCGTGGATCAAGGAAAATCCTGCGTGTTACTCGTAGTGCGTCCACATGCGCAGCACCTTCACAGTGCGCTGCTCCTCAAGCACCTGATACACCAGCCGATGCTGGATGTTGATGCGCCGGGAATAAGCGCCCCTAAGATCGCCCAGGAGCTTTTCAAACGGTGGAGGTTTCCGGAAAGGATCTTCCGCAAGCAGCGCAAGCAGTCGTTCAGCTTTCGGACGCAGACCGCCGGCAGCAAGTCGCCGAGCATCCTTCTGCGCTTGTTTGGTGAAGACAATCTGCCACGGCTTCACCAGCCGGGTTCCTTCTCGCACTCGTCGACGGGCGTCGCCAGACCTTCACGAATCGACTCCCGCATCCCAGGAATCGAGAGCAAGTGCAGCGTTTCCTGGATCGCGTTCCAATCTTCTTCGCCAACCAGCACGGCGTTGGAGCGCGGTCCAGTGATCAGCACGGGTTGGTGAGCATCTGCCGTTTCATCAAGCAAACGATACAGTTTCTGGCGCGCCTCACTGGCATTCATGCTGTTCATGCTGTGATCGTACGCTTTATCGTACGATCTCGCAATGTCGGGGATAGTAATTGGCACTCAACAATTCCGAGTGCTAATCTTGACACGCGACCTCTATAGTACCTAGAATAATGATGTCGGACTGTATCCCAATATCCCCTTAACTTATTGCTAAGGCAGTAGTTTACAGTCCTCAGGATTCCATCCATGGGCACCCCGGCAGGCATTGGCAAACGCGAGCGCGAGATTCTCACCGCCATCGTCGAGACCTATATCACGACGGGCGAGCCCGTGGGTTCGCGCACCTTGGCGCGCAGCAATCGCGAGAGCCTGAGCGCGGCCTCGATTCGCAACGTCATGGCCGACCTGGCCGACGCCGGCTTCCTCGAGCAGCCGCACACCTCCGCCGGCCGCGTGCCGACCGCGCAGGCTTATCGTTTTTATGTCAAGCAGCTGACCGGCGAGGCGCGCCTGTCGCCCGCCGACGAGAGCCTCATCCAGGGCACGCTGCAAAGTTCGCAGGACCTGCAGGAGTTCATGGAGCGCAGCTCGCACGTGCTGTCGCTCATCTCGCACGGCGTGGGCGTGACGGTCAGCGCGGCGGCCGGCCAGCGCAATTCGCTGGAGCATGTCTACTTCCAGCGCATGGCCGACAAGAAGGTGTTGGCCGTCGTGGTCACGCGTAACGGCCTGGTCCGCGATCGCGTACTGCGCATGAATCACGACCTGCCGATCGCCGACCTGGAAGCTGCCGCCGCCTACATCAATCAGAACTTTCGCGGCTGGGAGATGGAAGATCTGCGCAACGAGATCGCCAAGCGCGTGCAGCAGGAGCGCAGCGAATATGATCGCCTGATGGCCTCGGTCGAGCAGCTCTACGCGCAGGGCGCGCTGGCCACCGAAGGCGCCGCGCAAACGGTTTACGTGGAGGGCGCGGCCAACCTGGTCATCACTGAGCAGGACAACGAACGCCTGCGCCAGCTGCTGACCACGCTCGAGGAGAAGCAGCGCGTGGTCGAGCTGCTCTCGGCCTATCTCGACACGCGCCAGGAGGCGGTGCGCGTGGTTGTGGGTCTGGAAGACGCCATGCCGCATCTAAATAATTTCGTGCTGATTGGAACGCCGGCGCGTGTGGGCGACGAGGTGATGGGTTCGCTGGCCGTCATCGGCCCAACTCGCATGGACTACGAGCACACCATCACCGCCGTGTCGTACATTGCGCGACTCTTCGATCAGCTGTGGAACGAGTCGACCTAGGTAGTGCGGTCGAGTCGAGTCTTCGTAGGAGCAGTGCCTTACGGATTCGGCATAGCACTTCGACTGCAAAGAATCGAGCGCCGTAGGCGCGGCGACAGGATAGCCCAGCACGTAGCGCCCTCTTTTGGCGCGGAGTGCTGGGTAGGGTGGAAAAAGATCTAGAGTCCCCTCGGGGACGGCACGGTTCTCACGTAGGACACAGCGTGCAGCGCCTACTTATATTTGTCATCACGAGCAGGCCTTAACCTGCGAGAGAATCTGCTTTTCAAAACGATTATGCCTTTCAAGAAGACCAACGGAAGCTCCGAAGCAGACCTGGATCTGGATCACGAATTACCGCCAGCCGACGCCGGCGACGACACGCCTGCGGCAAGCGCGCCTGAAGTCTCCAAGTCTGCCGACCTGCAATCCGACCTGGAGAAGGCCCAGGCCGAGCGCGCCGCCTATCTGGATCGCCTCGCCCGCCTGCAGGCCGAATTCGACAACTATCGCAAGCGCAACGCCAAGCAGCAACAGGAATATCGCGACTACGCGCTCGCCGACGCGCTGCAGACTCTGCTGCCCATCCTCGACAGCCTCGACCGCGCGCTGAAGACCAACGCGGCCTCGCTGGAAGATTTTCATCAGGGCATTGAGCTCATCGACAAACAGTTTCACGATGCGCTGGCGAAGCTGGGCGTCGAGCCGGTGCCCGCGGAGGGCGCAGCCTTCGATCCGAATCTGCATCAGGCGGTGCAGATGGTCGACACCGACGAAGTTGAGGACAATCACGTGATCGACGAGTTGCAGCGCGGCTATAAGCTGAAGGACCGCCTGCTGCGTCCGGCGATGGTGCGCGTCGCGCGCAATCCGAAGAGCTAACTGCTAATTGCTAATTGCTAACTGCTGAGGTTTACTCTGGCCACTACTGTGAAACGTGACTACTACGAGGTCCTGGGCGTCTCGCGCACGGCCGGCGATCAGGAAATCAAGAGCGCGTACCGCAAGCTCGCGCTGCAATTTCATCCCGACCGCAATCCCGATAATCCCGAGGCCGAAGAGCGCTTCAAGGAATGCAGCGAAGCCTATGCCGTCCTCGCCGACGCCGAGAAGCGCGCCCGCTACGATCGCTTTGGGCACGCCGGCGTAGGCTCCGCCGCCGCTCAGGGCTTCAGCGGTTTCGATCCCAACGTCTTCAACGATTTCCAGGACATCTTCGGCGACCTCTTCGGCTTTGGCGACGCGTTCGGACAAGGCGGCCGCCGGCGCACGCGCGCGCAACGCGGCGCCGATCTGCGCGAAGATCTCACGCTGGAATTCGAGGAAGCGGTCTTCGGCGTCACCAAGCAGGTGCAGATGCGCCGCCTGGAAGAGTGCGACCAGTGCAAAGGCAGCGGCGTCGCTCCCGGCAAGTCGCCCATCAACTGCACCACTTGCGGTGGCCGCGGGCAAATGCGCTATCAGCAGGGCTTCTTCACGATAACTCGCGCCTGCTCCACCTGCGGCGGCGCCGGCAAGCTCATCGTCGATCCCTGCACGCAATGCCGCGGCCAGGGACGCGTCAACCGCGATCGTACCGTCACCGCGAAAGTCCCGGCCGGTGTCGATGAAGGCGCGCGCATTCTCTACTCCAACGAAGGCGAGGCCGGCGTCTTCGGCGGCCCTCCCGGCGATCTCTACATCGTCCTGCACGTCAAAGAGCACTCGTTCTTCGAACGCGAGGGCAAAGATCTGCATTGCACGGTGCCCATCTCGATTTCGCAAGCCGCGCTGGGCACTCAGATTCAGGTGCCGACGCTCGAAGGCGACGAGAAGCTGAAAATTCCCGAAGGCACGCAAACGGGCGCGACCTTCAAACTGAAGAACAAAGGCGTCCCGGTGCTGAACGGCCGCGGCCGCGGCGATCTGTTTGTCGAAGTGAAGGTGCAGACGCCCGCGAAGCTGACCAAGCGCCAGCGCGAATTGCTGGAGGAGCTGCACGCCACACTCGCCGTCGAAAACAAGCCCGTCAGCCGCTCGCTGCTGAACAAGGTGCGGGAGATTTTCGGGTAGGATAGCGTTCAGTGAGGTTTTCCATGACTTGGCGAGACCGAATTGTCATTGACCCCGAGATCCATCACGGTGACCCTTGTATCAAGGGGACGCGCGTACCCGTCAGCGTAATCGCTGGCAGCCTCGCCGACGGCGATACTAAGGAACAGATCCTCGCCGCATATCCGCAACTCACTGCAGAAGACGTCCGCGCTGCGCGGGCGCTGCATGACAGACGAAGTCTGAACGGTGTTGCTAAAAGCTAAAGGCTAAGAGCTAAGGAGCCTCTGACTATGTTCGGTTTGAAGGGGACGGCCTTTAGGCCGTCCATAAGCTCAGCAAAGTTATTCCGGCTTTAGCCGCTGAGGGCCCTTCATGGGAGTTAATCAGAGTCTCCCTAATCGCTTCCTTTGGACAAAACCCTCCGCATCTACGCCTGGTTTCTGCTCATCGTGACAGCGCTCCCTGCGGCTGCCCGTCTGGCCAAATCTCGCGAGCTCGCCCGCATCACCATGCTGCGCTATCAGGACCCACGCCGCCGCAAGCGCTCGCGCATCACCGGATTCATCTACCTCGGCCTCGCGCTCGTCGGCATTCCATTTCTCTGGCACGCTGAAGCGCACCAGGCGCGCTGGCTGATCATTCTTCTCGTCCTGGTGATGCTCTCGGCGGTCGAGTCGCTGTTCAACAGCCGCACCTTCGACGAAGGCAGCCTCGCCCGGCAGAATCGCCTCTTCGGCGGCGTCTACGCTGCCATCGCCATCGCCACCGCTCTGTTACTCTTCACTCGATGACCCGCCGTCGCTGGATTGCCGACGAGTTCTCCGCCAACCGCGCCGCCCTCACCGGCGAGCACGCCGCCCATCTGGCACGAACCCTGCGCGCGTGGATCGGCCAGGAGTTCGAAGTAGCTTGCGGCGATCAGGTGCGCCGCGCGACCGTATCCAGCGTCAGCGATGATCGTGTGGAGTTCACGCTCGGCGAAGAAGTCGCCGCCAACGACGCTGTGCCTATCACTCTGCTGCTGGCCGTCTTCAAGTTCGATCGCATGGAGTGGGCAATCGAAAAATGTACCGAGCTGAACGTCACAAGAATCGTCCCGGTCATCGCGCGCCGCACCGAGAAGCATCTCGCTATTGCGGCCGAGAAGCGCGTAGAGCGCTGGCAGCGCATCGCCCGCGAAGCGTCCGAGCAATCCCGCCGCACCGCTCCACCAGGGATCGCCGCTCCAATCAAGTTGAAGGACGCGCTTAGCGCTCGCAGTAGCGAGGAGTCAGCGTCGACGCGCTTCGAAGCTTCCACTCCAAGAACTGTCATCCCGACCGAGGGCTTCAGCCCGAGCGGAGGGACCTGCTGTCCGCCGGAAGGGGCCATAAACATCGTCCTCGCCGAAACCGAACGCACCTTAACTCTCTCCGACATCCTGCGCTGCCAACTCAACCGCACAATCGCTCACTCTCGCCGTCGGCCCCGAAGGCGGCTGGACCGAAGACGAGTTGCAGCTCTTCACGAGCTCGCACTGGATTGCCGCCTCCCTCGGCGAAACCATCCTTCGCGCCGAAACCGCCGCCATCGCAGCGCTGTCCATCGCGCGGGCTTTGGCTGACGGCTGACAGCCGATAGCTGACCACCGAATTTCCCTTGCGCAATCCGTCGTCGCGCATCATAATTTCCTATTCGCCTTTTCTTCGCAGCGGAGCCGCAGTGTCGAGCAACGGTCACCACAACTTCGTTCCCACCGACGATCAGCGCCGTGCCATCGAGCATGTTCACGGCCCCATGCTCGTTGTCGCCGGAGCCGGCACAGGCAAGACCACCGTCCTCGCGCACCGTATCGCGCACCTCATCCAGACCGAAGCCGCGCGGCCGGACGAAATCCTCGCCGTCACCTACACCCGCAACTCCGCCGCCGAACTGATTCGTCGCGTCGCGGCCATCCTCTACCCCAATCTCGATCAGCAGCCGTCGCTCTATCCCGAGCTGAATCGCTCCAAGGCCGCGAAGAAGCTGCTCAGTGACGGCCTGCAGGCTCACACCTTCCACGGCTACTGCTACAAGCTGCTGCACGACGCGGGCGCAAAGTTCGCGCTGCTCGACGACAAGGACCTCTTCATCCTGCTGCGCCGCCGCATCGGCGAGATGAAGCTGGAGCACTACATCAAGGCTGCGACCCCGGGAAAATTTCTCGAAGACCTGCTGAAGTTTTTCAGCAGCTGTCACGACGAGCTGCGCACGCCCGCGGATTACGACAACTACGTCGCCCGGCTGGAGCGCCATGAGATTCCCTTGCCGCGCATGGAGAAGAGCCGCCGCGCGCAAGACATGTCCGAAGCAGAAGTTCTCGGCCGCTGCCACGAGGTCGCGCGCGCCTTCCGCTTCGCCGAGGAGCTGCTGCACCAGGAGGGTCTCGGCACCTTCGGCCACATCATGACGCGCGCCGTCGATGTGCTGATGCGCCGCAAGTCGGTGCTGGAGCGCCAGCAGCGCCGCGCGCGCTTCATCCTCATCGACGAGTTCCAGGACTCCAACGTCGCGCAGATCAAACTTGCCAGCCTGCTGGCCGGCGAGCAGGCCAACGTCTTCGCCGTCGGCGATCCCGATCAGGCCATCTATCAGTTTCGCGGCGCCACCAGCGATGCCTTCGATCATTTCCTGCAAACCTTCGGCCCAGAGCGTGTCCAGCGCGTGACCATGTCGGCCAATCGCCGCTCCACCCCGCCGATTCTGCGCTGCGCGTATCAGCTCATTCAATGCAATCCCACGATCGCCAGTGTCGAGGGAGGCTGGTCGCGGCAGCCGCTCACCTGCGCGCGCGCCGACCGCGATCCGCTGCTGGCGAACGCGACCGCGGTGCACGCCATCGTCCACAGCGGACCCGAGCAGGAAGCCGGCTTCGTCGCCGATACCATTCAGGCGATGCAACGCGACCAGCCCGGGATTGCAGCTGAGCAACATCGCTGTGCTGTATCGCGCCCACTTTTGCCGCGAGCAGATCGTCGCCGAGCTCACGCACCGCGGCATACCGGTGCGCGTCAAGGGCGCAGATCTTTTCGACACGCCCGGAGCTGCGCGATGCCATGGCGGTGCTGCGCATTCTGGATTCGTCGCATCCCGTCGCACTCTTTCGTGTGGCTGCGCTGCCGCAGTTCCATGTCGATCCCGAGCGCTTTCGCGACGAGCTCGCGCTGGCGGGCCAGAACTTCTCCGCCGAGGCTCTGCTGGAAAATGTTCCCGGCGGAGCGCAGGTGGTGGAGACAATTCGCGCAGCGCGGCAGGAACTTCTTGTCGCCAACAACGCACTGGCGCCTGCTCTGAAGATCGCGCAGCGCGCCTTTGGCCTTCCTGACTCGATGCCGCTGCGCCGCCTGTGCGACTTCGCGGATCGCTGGCTCGAAAAGCCCAAGCAGATTGTCGGTGCAGGCACGCTGAACGACTTTCTGCAGTATGTGGAGGACTTCCACGAAGCCAAGGGCACGCTGGTGGAAGAGACCGACGAAGACGATCCCGTGGCCGCGCTGGAGCCGGGCGAGCTGGCTGCTACTCCGCTCCAGGACGCGGTGCAGCTGATGACCGTGCACGCCGCCAAAGGGCTGGAGTTCCCGCACGTGTTCGTCGTGCGCATCGCCTCCAACTCCTTCCCCAGCGGATACAAGGAGTCGCTGGTGGAGTTTCCGCAGCAGCTTCGCAGCCGGCCAGCCGTCGTAAGCGATCCCAAAACTCTGCACGAGCAGGAAGAGCGGCGGCTGTTCTACGTCGCCATGACCCGCGCCATGGACGAGCTCTACATCTGCGGCAAGGCCGGCAGCGAACGCAAGCAGCCCGTGCCTCCGAAAGGCTACATGCGCGAACTGGTCTCGTACGCGAATAGCTCTTTGCGCGGCGCGATCGAATGGCGTCTGCTGCCGCCAGAGGCTTTCATCGCGAAGATCCATGCGGCAGCTGAGCCTGAGCTGCCCGTCTCGCAATGGACGCAGCTACCGCCGCGGCAGGATGGGCGCCTGCTCGAACTGAGCGCAAGCGCGTTGCAGAGCTACGAGAACTGTCCGCTGAAGTACAAGTTGCGTTATGACTGGCGCCTGCCTGAAGATGCCAGCGCCGCGCTGCAATTCGGCAGCGCCATGCATCTGGCGCTGAAAGCATATTTCGATGGCGTGCGCGCCGGCCGGACTCTCCCTGAGGACAGTGTGATCGATTGCTTCCTCGACGAGTTTGGCAAGGCGAAGATCGACGACGAAGTGCAGCGCGATCTGTACACCAGCCAGGGCCGCGAGCAGCTGACTGCGTTTTTGCGCTCTCCGCTCGCGCGTCCTGCCAATAGCGTGTTGGAGACCGAACGCCGCTTCAAAGTGGAAATCGGCGGCGCCAAGGTGAAGGGCCGTTTCGATCGGGTCGATCGCCTCCCCAACGGCGAGATCGCCATCGTGGATTTCAAGACCGGCAAAACCAAGACGCAGGACGATGCCGACGACAGCTTGCAGCTTTCCGTCTACGCGCTGGCGGCGAAGGCCTTGGGTCACACCGCGTCATCGCTGGTGTTCATCAATCTGGAGAACGGAACGGCAATCGAATCGCGCCGCACGCTGAAGCAGTTGTCGGAAGCCGAGGAACAAGTCCGCACCATCGCCGCGAAGATCGCCGCCGGCGAATTCGATCCGAAACGCAGCGGCGCGTGTTCGTGGTGTTCGTATCAGACAATCTGCCCAAAGCACGAAGAACCGCTTCCCCGCCCCGCCGCACCAGAAGCCGCAAAAGTGAATTGACCGCAAAAAGCGAAGGGGAACGCTTTCGCGTCCCCCAGTTCGTTCGGTCCGAAGACTAAGCTTAGTGCTTCTTCTTCGCAGCTTTCTTAGCCTTCTTTGCAGCCTTCTTAGTTGCCATTTTTTCTATTCTCCCTTTTTCCATTTGTCATGGAAGTCTGCGATAACTTTCATCGCATTTTGTTAGTTGTATAGAGTCATTGAAAAAAATAGTCAAGCAAAAAACGCATGCGCTCTCGCCGACGCGACGATGCACCAGGCCGGCGAAGGGTGTCTTCGTCGTCGATGATTTTCTGATCGCACTTGCACCCCGCCCTCATCTTCGAACGCACACATGCATGAAGCCGCATAAACATTGGCTATTTCAACGCTCGCAAAACTGCGCCGCTCAGCGCATCGTGCCACGCGTGCGCCATCATTCCCGCGCGCAGGCTCTTTCGCCACCATGCGAGCAACCCAAACATTAATCCGAAAATTGCGATTAAAATCATGCGCGCGGCGCCTTCGTAGCCGTGCGACGCCCCAAACACGATCGCCGAGAGCAGCACTCCGCTGAGCATCGAGTTCGTCATCGCAGCGAACTGCCGCTGCAGATATCCGCGAAAAATAATCTCCTCGCAGAAGCCGGCGGTCGCGCTCACGCAGAACCACACGGTGAGCTCCAGGTTCGTCCTCGGGCTCAGAAATCCGAGCTGGCGGCGCATGCTTTCGAATTTGCCGGGATGATCGAGATGCATCAGCTTGGCGCCGATTCCCAGCACGAACATCGCGCAGCCCCAGAACGCGCCGGCGAAGACCACATCGAGGAAGAAATCTTCCATCGTCGCCCAGCGTCCGCCGATCAGCTCGCGCAGGCGCATGCGTTTGCGAATGCCCAGCCAGACCGTGCCGGTCAGGATCCACTCCCACGTCATCGTCCAGAAATACAGCGCCAGCTTGTTGCCGCCAGAGAACGCATGCTTGCCGCGCGTGCCGCCCAGCGAAACGATCAGCAACATTGCGATCAGGATCGCGGTGTGCCACCACGGAGCCAACAGGCGGGTGCGCGATGCGGAAGAGTTCTGCGGTTCGGGTGGGATTTGTGCGTCCGTGGCCAATGCATCTCCATCTTATAATGTTTGCTATCGAACTTTTCTTAGGAGCTCCTAATCATGGCCTTCATCGAAGATGTCGTCATCGTCTCGGCAGTTCGTACACCCATCGGAAAATTTCAGGGCTCGCTGTCTGACCTCACCGCGCCGCAGCTGGGCTCAATCGTCGTGCGCGAAGCGGTGAAGCGCGCGGGCATCGATCCCAACTCGGTCGACGAGTGCATTATGGGCAACGTCGTCTCGGCAGGACTGGGTCAGAATCCGGCGCGACAGGCAGCGCTGGGCGGCGGACTTTCTTCCAGCGTCGGCGCGATGACCATCAACAAAGTTTGCGGCTCGGGATTGAAAGCGGTTGCGCTCGCGCAGCAGGCCGTCCAGACCGGCAACTCGCACATCGTGGTCGCCGGCGGCATGGAAAGCATGACCAACGCGCCGTATCTTCTGCAGAACGCGCGCAAGGGATTTCGCCTGGGCGATCAGAAGGTCGTCGACGCAATGGTGCACGACGGCCTGTGGGACGCTTACAACGACTACCACATGGGCAACACCGCCGAGAACGTTGCCGACAAGTACAAGATCACGCGCGAAGAGCAGGATGAGTACGCGCTGAACTCGCATCGCAAGGCGGTGAGCGCGATCAACGAATGCCGCTTCAAAGATCAGATCGTGCCGGTCGAGCTGCCGGCAAAGAAGAAGGGCGCGCCGCCGGTGCTGTTCAGCAAGGACGAAGGCGCCGCGCGAGGACACGACCCTGGATGTGCTGCGCGGATTGAAGCCGGCATTCAAGAAGGATGGCACGGTGACCGCCGGCAACGCTCCCGGCGTGAATGATGGAGCGTCGGCGCTGGTGGTGATGTCGGCGGCGAAGGCGAAGGAGTTGGGACTGAAGCCGATGGTGCGCATCGTCGCGCAGTCGACCAGCGGCATCGATCCGGCGTGGGTGATGATGGCGCCGGTGGATGCGGTGCGCCAGCTATGGAAGAAGACGGGATGGAAGAACGAGGACGTCGATCTCTACGAGCTGAACGAAGCGTTCTCGGTGGCCGCGATTGGCGTGACGCGCGAGCTTGGGATCGACCTGAACAAGGTTAACGTGAACGGCGGCGCGGTGGCGCTGGGACATCCCATCGGCGCCAGCGGCGCGCGCATTCTCACGACGCTGATCTACGAGATGATTCGCCGCGACGTGCACAAGGGGATCGCGGCGTTGTGCCTCGGCGGCGGAAATGCCGTGGGGCTGGCGGTGGAGCGGTAAGTGTGACAGAGATCTCCACGCAAGCAAACACTAAGCCATTGTTTGGAGGTCGCCCTTATGAAATTAATTTTCGCGATCCTTCTCGCGTCGCTTGTGGCGATTTCCACCAGCTGCGATAGCGACCGCCAAGCGAAAGCCGCTCAGGCCGAAGCGCAGTTCAACGTGGCGGTCACGAAGCAGATAAGGGGCCTAAATGACCAATTGCATGACGCCATCCTAAGGGGTGTCCGCGCTACGCAGGGCGAGGATGCCGCCTCTACGCTGGAACAGTGCTATGCGGACGGATACGATTCGGTGCAAAACGACGACCACACATTTCGGTCAGCCGACGGACTGGGTCCTAAGTACATAGTTAAGTGCGACCGCATTACCCGTGCTTACCAACACTGGACCGATGCGGTGAATAAAAAGCACAAACTCGAGATCAGCAAGTAGTTCGCCGACGGGACACATTCTCATCCAGGAGCAGCTTCATAGGGCGACTCGGCGCCCTGCGCGGGCCGCGTAGTCGAAGGCGGCGCAAAAGTCTTCTTTCTCCAGCTCGGGGTAGTCGGCCATGATCTGTTCCTCGCTCTTCCCCGCCCCGAGCCACGCGAGCACATCCCAGACGGTGATTCTGAGGCCGCGGATGCAGGGCTGGCCGGATCGCTTGCCGGACTCCATGGTGATGCGGTTCTCTTGCATAAGCTGATTCTAACTCCTCGCGGAACTGTCGCCGGCTGACAGCTGCTGAAAAAGTCGATTGTGGAATGTTTTAAGGGGCGCAGCTTCAGCTGCGCCGTTGCAAGTCTCTTGTTTTTGTCATCACGAGGAGGCCTTCAGGCCGACGAGGATCTGCTCTCGACTTTTTCAGCAGCCTGCGAAGCCGGCTCTGGCTGATAAGGCGGCTTATCGGCACGAGTAAACTCGTGCCCTGATACGAACCATTAGAATTTGGGGAAATTGGCGCGCTGAAGACGTCGCCTCAGGCGCTAAAGCGCATCGCAATTGGAGTACCGTCCGTCCCGCAGGGCGGGACTCGGTTCTGCGTACTGCCATTAGCGATGCGCCCCAGAAAGATGTTTTCAGCCGGGCCGGAATTGCCGCTTACGGCGTTCCACCCGTTCAACTGCTCGCGGACTGTAGCCGTGGTAAGCTAGTCCCATCCGCAGAATCGGACGACCTATGACGCGCATCGATACACTAAATGTCCTCACCCAAGCATGCGCCCGCCGGTTCCAGCAGTGTTGTCCCTGCTGTTGTTGTCGCTAGCCGTACCTTCGCTTCCCCGACCAATCAAATCTTTTTCGCCGGCCAACGTGCCAGCATCCTTTGGAGATAGACCATGAAGATAGCCAATGACGTTACCGAATTGATCGGCAACACGCCTCTCGTCCGCCTGAACAAAGTGACCAACGGCGCTCGCGCCACCGTCGCCGCCAAGCTGGAGAGCTTCAACCCGTGCAGCAGCGTGAAGGACCGCATCGGGGTCAGCATGATCAACGAAGCCGAGCGCGCGGGAAAGATTCATCCCGGCAAGACGGTGCTGATCGAGCCCACCAGCGGCAACACCGGCATCGGGCTGGCGTTTGTCGCGGCGGTGAAGGGTTACAAGCTGATCCTGACCATGCCGGAGACGATGAGCATGGAGCGCCGCGTTCTGCTGCGCGCCTATGGCGCCGAGATCGTCTTGACACCTGGTCCCAAAGGCATGAAGGGTGCGATCGCGAAGGCCAACGAGATCCTCGCGGAAACTCCGGATGGTTTCATCTTGCAGCAGTTCGATAATCCGGCGAATCCGAAGATTCATCGCGAGACCACCGGCCCGGAGATCTGGAACGACACGGACGGCAAGGTGGACATTCTCGTCTCGGGCATCGGCACCGGCGGAACGCTGACCGGCGTCGCGGAGTTCATCAAGCCGAAGAAGCCGGCGTTCAAAGCGATTGCGGTTGAGCCGGTCGAGAGTCCGGTGCTCTCCGGCGGACAGCCGGGGCCGCACAAGATTCAGGGCATCGGCGCGGGATTCATTCCCAGCATTCTGCGCACGGATTACATCGACGAGGTTGTCCAGGTAACCAGCGACGAAGCGATCACCATGGCGCGGCGTCTGGCGCAGGAAGAAGGGCTGCTGGTGGGCATCTCGTCAGGAGCGGCTGCTGTAGCGGCATTGCGGGTGGCGAATCGTCTGGAGAATGAAGGCAAGTTGATCGTCGTGGTGCTTCCGGATTACGGCGAGCGCTACTTGAGCAGTATCCTGTTCGACAAGCTGCGCGATGAGGCGCTGGCGCTGACGGCGGCTGAGGTTGCGGTGTGAACTTTTTCTCCTCCATGCGCGAAGACATTGCCGCGGTGCTCGACCGCGATCCCGCGGCGAAGTCTGGAGTGGAGGTGGTGCTGCTCTACTCCGGGCTGCACGCGCTGTGGGGCTATCGTGTTCACCACTGGCTGTGGATTCACGGTTGGCATTTCATCGCGCGCATGATGTCGCAGTGGGCGCGGCTGATTACGGGAATCGAAATCCATCCCGGCGCGGAGATCGGCCGGCGCTTTTTTGTCGATCATGGAATGGGAGTGGTCATCGGCGAGACCACCATCATCGGCGACGATGTGACGCTCTTCCAGGGCGTGACCCTCGGCGGCACCGGCAAAGAGAGCGGCAAGCGGCATCCCACGCTGCGCAACGGCGTCGTCGTGGGCGCGGGCGCGCGCGTGCTGGGCAACATCGTCATCGGGGAAAATTCGCGGATCGGCGCCGGATCGGTGGTCTTGCGCGATGTGCCGGACAATTCCACGGTCGTCGGCGTGCCTGGGCATATTGTGTTGCGTCGCGGTAAGCGCGTGGTCATCACCGATCCCAAGCAGATCAACGATCCGTTGTCGGAGGCGTTGGCCGCGGTCGCCAATGAAGTGAAGAAGCTGAAGGAAGAGGTTCACGAACTGCAGGGACGGCAGTTCATCCCCACCGACGGCGACGATAAGCTGCAAGAGATCATCGAGATCGATTACCAGATATAAACCGAGAAGGGTTTCAGCCGCTGGGGTCATTGGTTGATGACGGCGACTGAAACCCGCAGGTGAGCGCTGCTTGTAACCCGCTATCGGCCAGCACCCCCAAACTCATTCGATCAGTAGGTGCGATCGTCCCAAACCTCGGCGCTGCCCCACTGATGCGTGACGTCCTCGGCCTTCACCTGGAAGTGATGCACTCCCATTGAGGTCGAGACCCACGCCTGGAACGACGGCGCTCCCTTCAGCGTTTTGATCAGCGTTCCGTCGAGATAAATCTGATACTCGGTGATCTTGCCATTGGGGCTCGATGCCTTGGCCTGCATGTTAGTCGCAGGACCGGCATGCTGGCCGTTGTAGGGCGTGTTGATGGTCACGGTCGGCACTTGCCCATTAACCGTGTACACCGCTGCCGGCGACATCTGGTTCTTGACGCTCGGCGCTCCAATCGCCTGCACGAACACCTGATAACTGCCCGGGGCGAAGTTGAATTGCGAGAGATCGAGCTTGTCGGTGCCGAGGTAGAAATCACCCAGCGACATCAGGTTCACGCCGTCGGCCGAGATGTAGACGGTGTAGTGATCGAGCGTGGATTCACCGGGCACGCTCCAGCTCACCATCTTTCCGCTGACCTTGGCGGAGATGCTCAGACAGTTGTCGATGCCGCTCTGGATCTCGGTGCCTTCCTCGTAGTCATGCCAGGTGACCACCTGCACGGCGTCGAGACGATCGGTATAAGCGCGCACCGCACCCCAGGAGTCCATCCAGGTCTTTCCGCACAACTGCTGGATGTGACGGCCGCCGGGAGGCGCCCAGCTCGCAACCACGTCGTTAAAGCCCTTCCAGGCCGACGCCCAGTTCTTCTTGGACTGATTCTCGCTGGCGATCTTCAGGAAGTACTGCGTGTAATCGAGACCCTCGTAGCCCTCCTGCAGCGGGTTTTTGGGCGAGAGCCAGCCATAAGCGCCGATGGCGTACTGGTTGGTGAAGGCGCCGGCATTCTCGAAGATCCACTCCAGGTCGGTGTTCTGGTTCTCGATGGTCGTCCAGTTAATGTCGTAGGCTTCCATGCCGAACTGCAGGACGATGACCTTGCCGTCGCTGTTCTTAATGGCCGCCGGCGAACTGAAGTAACCCTGCTTGCGCGCATAGGAAATGATGTTCAGCAACGCCTGCGTCGCCGAGCAACTCGGATAGCAGGAGAACCACTCGACCGCGCCCTGGTCGATCATCAAGGCAAACTTGAGGTTATTCTGCTGTTCCAGTTGAGGCTTAAGGACTTCGGTCGCGCTCTCCTCGTAGCTTCCCGGGCCATACCAATCGACTAGCACGCCGTCAAAACCGCGGCTGGTCAGGTCGGCAATCTCGCGCGTTACCTGATTCGTATCCTTCGAACTGTAACCGATGTTGGGATGCGTGCCGTGCACCCAATACGGAATGTAAGTGGTGTAGACCTTCGCGCCCTGCTGCGACTCTGAGAGCAACGTGTGCACGTTGACCTTGCTGACGTTGCTGGCAGCCAGATCGCCGTTGTCGACGCACTGGCCATTGGTCACGGTCGTGATCTCGCATCCGGGAAAAGAATTCGCGGCCGCGGTGTTGTTCGAGGTCTGGGCGCTGAGGGTGGTATTGGGAACGATCTTTTGATAATTCGTGGCGTAAACAGGGATCGACAAGCCTAGCGCTAGAGCCAGGCAACAAGTGGCGGCAATTTTGGACATCAGAGCTCTCCGGGGCACGCGGCGCCTTGCATCGCCTTCGCGCGAAATGGGCCCTGCACAAGAACTGGGTGGAAACAAGGGGAGTGTATGAGAACTAAGGCTGCGCCGTAACCCCGTCAATGCCTGATGCGGGCGAGGATTTTCTACCTAGAGCCGCGTGAGACAGGCGCCGGCGCTCTAAGGTGAGCCAGAGGCACGCAAGTCTTCGCAATCTTCCGGCAGACAAACGCACCTGAGATGGCAAACCGTTGCGGCGGCATGGCCATCGTACAGAAGATCAGCCTCGCGCAGATCGGGCGCGGCGGAAATCAGACTCATGCCACTGCAGCTTGAGGATCGTCCTTACGTAAGTACGACCGCGAAGGCTCCGCCTCGCCGTCGCCGCTGGATCGGCGTTGCAGCGCTGATTGTGCTTGCATGCCTGGCGGTGCATAGCCGCGATAAGCATCAAGGAATGGCCGTTTACTCGCGCTGCCGTGGTGCAGGCGCTGGAACAGCAATCGGGCAGCTCGGTCGAGATTGGCAGCTTCCAGCACATCTATTTTCCGCATCCCGGCTGCATCGCGCAGAATGTCATCTTCCGCCGCAGCGGCAATTCCACGCCGCTGATCACGATCCGCAAGCTGACCATCATGGGCAGCTATTCCACGCTGATGCTGCACCACATCACCATGATTCGCGCCGAGCAGACGCATGTGACCATACCGCCGCATGGCACGTCGGTCGGACCGGAATTTACGCCGATCGAACTAGGCGTCTTGCACTCCGAGATTACGATCGGCAAGATTTTCGCCGATGGAGCGGAAGTCGAATTTCTGCCCGATCAGCCCGGCAAGCAGCCGCTGGTGTACCACATTTCTAAGCTGGCACTGCACAACCTCGCTGAGGGCCAGCCGCTGCTCTATCACGCCAGTATCCAACTGCCGCTGCCTCCCGCTGACGTGTATGTCCAGGGTAAGCTCAGCCCGGTGCGGCATGGTCAGGTGGGAACGACGGTGATGTCGGGAACGTTTGATGTGGAGAACATGAAGCTTGGCGTCTTCGGCGGAATCGCGGGGACGCTGGCCTCGAAAGGCAGCTTCGATGGCGTGCTGCAGCACATCAACGTGCAAGGCGCGACGAACACACCAGACTTCGAGGTAACCGAGAGCGGGCATAAGCTTCATCTGGTCAGCCATTACCAGGCGCTGGTGAACGGCATGAATGGCGACGTCGCGCTCAATTCGGTCACTGCGCAGTTTGGGCGCACAGCGATCAATGTGGCTGGTGACATTGCCGGCAAGGATGATACCAAGGGCAAAACCGCATCGCTCGAGATCAACTCCGATGGAGCGCGCATCGAGGACCTGCTGCGGCTGTTCGTCAAAGACAAGACGCCGCCGATGTCCGGTGCAATCGTATTTCGCGCTAAAGCGACGCTGCCGCCGGAAAATCGTCCCTTCATCGACAAGGTACAGCTGCAGGGCGATTTCGGAATCAGCGGCGCGAAGTATCCGCATCCGGAAACGCAGAAGGATATAGATGTGCTCAGCGCGCGGGCGCAGGGCAAGGCAGGTCAGGTGGAGGATGAAGACGACAAGCGCGGCAACAACAGCTACGATCCGGGACGCGTGCTGTCAAACTTGAAGGGGCACGTCGTGCTGCGTGATGCGGTCGCGCACCTCAGTAACGTTTCGTTCGATGTGCCGGGCGCGTCGGCGCAGGTAAGCGGAACCTACAACCTCAAGACGAATCAAATCGACTTCAAGGGCGACATGCATCTGGATACCGAGCTCTCGAAGGCGACAACCGGTGTGAAGTCGTTCCTGCTGAAGGTGATCCAGCCGCTGACCGCGCAGAAGAAGCACGAGGGATCGATTGTGAGTCTGAAGATTGCAGGGACATACGACGATCCGAAGTACACCGTCCTGCCGACGACGAAGAAGCAGGACGTGACGCTTCTGCAGAAGAAATCCGCAGCGTCATCCGGGAAAGCCACGCATTAGCGCGAGGACCGGGAAGTAACCGAACCGCAGCGTGATCGCACGCGTAGCGAACGGCGATTCGTGGCGCGATCCAGCGCGCTGGCTTTGAGTTGTTCCATCTCGGCGGCCTGGCGAGCTGCCATCTCTTGCACCAGGTCCAGGACTGTCTTCTGTCTGACTTCGCCAATCTGTATGAGTTGCATGCAGGGCAGAGTAGTTCAAAGCGAAAACCCAAACATCCCCTGACGGTAGGACGGGGCCTACAACCTCTGGGGTAGATCTCTCGCAGGGGAATCCGGCCATTCCGTTCAGCGAACGCAATCCGCCATTCAACGCGCAAATGCCTATGTTTGTTGGCGTTCTGTCGATATTCCGGGCGGTGCTGGGATAACATCATGAGAGATGCGAGAAAGCTATCGCCGCTGGATCTATAACTGGGAGTCGCGCCTGACCTCACGCGACAACAACCGCATCGTGCGGCCGTTCGAGTGGGGACTGGAGTGGACGACGCGCTGGCCGGGAGTCGAGCAGCTCGCTCTGCCGCGCGATCAGGGTGATCGCGAAGCCATGGTCGAATACATGGCGGCAGTGAATGATCGGCTGGTGCAAAACAGCGACGAGTTTTTCGCCTACACAACGCCGTCGGACTTTCGCATCGAGCATCGCAAGGTCGAGCTCTTCCACACCGGCAGCGGCCCTCCCAAGACCAAGCTAAAGGACGAGTTGGGCAAGTTTCTGCGCTTCACCTCGGCAGTGGAATCGCCGTATCCGGAGAACAACTGCGTCAACGCGCGCTGGTTTCCGGCGCAGGGACATCGCGCGGTGGTGCTGCTGCCGCAGTGGAACGCCGACGGCGTCAGCCAGAACGCGCTCTGCCGCGTCTTCAACATGCTGGGCATTGCGGCGCTGCGGCTGAGCATGCCCTATCACGACATCCGGCGGCCGGAGGGACTGACGCGCGCGGACTATACCGTGTCCGCCAATATCGGACGGACGATCGACGCGACGCGGCAAGGCATCGCCGACATTCGCTCCTGCATGGATTGGCTGGAGCAGCGCGGCTATTCGCGGCTGGGGATTGTTGGGACGAGCCTGGGATCGTGCTACGCGTTTCTGGCCAGCGCGCATGATCCGCGCATTCGGGTGAACGTCTTCAATCACGCGTCGACGGCGTTTGGCGATGTGGTGTGGACCGGGCAATCGACGCGGCATATCCGCGAAGGCGTGGAAGCGGTGCTGACGCAGGAGGAGCTGCGGCGCGTGTGGATGTCGATCAGCCCGATTGTTTACTTCGACAAGTTCAAGCGCTGGCCGAAGAAGTCGCTGATGATCTATGGGCGGTACGATCTGACGTTTCTGCCGGAATTTTCGGTGCAGACGGCGGGCGAGTTTTTGCGGCGCGGGTTGGATACCACGATCAAGGCGCTGCCCTGCGGACATTATTCGCTGGGCGAGACGCCGTACAAATACATGGACGCGTGGCACATCTCGCGATTTCTGGCGAAGGCGTTCGCGGGGTGAGATCGGCTTCAGTCGTGAAGCCGGTTCGGACATCTTTGAGAAAATAGGGGTCCTTCGACTGCGCTCGGCATACGCCTCGCTCCGCTCAGGATGACAGCCGTGAAAGAGTGCGTAACGCGGCGCTGAAGCGCCGCACTACCTTTTAATATTTCCGCATGTGGATTTCGGTGCCGTTGCGCTCGAACTTCACCTCGTCCATCAGCTGGTTGATCAGGTAGATTCCCCGTCCGTGATTGGAGTAAACATTCTCGCCGTTGCAGGGGTTGGGAATGGCGAAGGGATCGAAGCCGGAGCCGGGGTCGCGCACCACAATGAGCATGCCGCGCTCATCGTCGCAGCCTACGCAGCATTGCACTTTCTTGTTGGGATCGCCCTTGCAGCCGTGAACGATGGCGTTGGCCAGGGCCTCGCGCAGCGCCGTCTCGATCTCAAATTCCTTGCCGGCAGCGCATTCCAGGCCGCGCGCCATCTCCATAATGCCTTCTACCACGGGACTGATAGCCGTGGGATCGGCGTTGAGCGTGACCTCAATGCGTATCATCAGTTTGGAGCGGTCGAACTCCACTGTAGGACAGCTGGACTCCACAACGGCTTCCCCACACGAGATCTTCCGGGCATACTGTTACAGAAAAGCACGGGCGGGTCAAGCGGGAAAGCGAAAGGCGGGGCGAGCGCACCCCATTTCGTGCCAGACAGTTCGGAAGTTTCAGAATGATGAACGGCGCAGTTATTGTTCGGTCGGGGCAGCAGTTTAGTGGGTGAAGCGCGCCTCTAGGCGTGCAATTAAAGCCATCCTCTCGATATCCGGCTTCAGCCGCTGACGTAACAATTCGATTACCTCAGGCGCTAAAGCGCGTTTGAACCTTCGGCTCCTTCATGCCCGCCTCAAAGGCGTGCTCCACCCTGACCGGCCTCGAGATCTTGTTCGCCAAGTCGAACTATCCGTATAAAATCGATGATATTTCTCGATTTTCGTGTAAGCTGATGGTGAATCGAGATCGGCAGCTCAGCCCAGAGCAATCGCGCCACTGAAGATGAAAAAGACCCTTCTTGTCATCCTGTTTCTTAGCCTCCTTTCGCCACTGCTTGCCCAGGACATCAACGTCGCAGCCGCCGCCGATCTCAACTACGCCATGAAAGACCTGGCGTCGCGCTACGAGCAGAAGACGGGCAACAAGGTGGCGCTGTCGTTTGGCGCCTCGGGGAATTTCTATTCGCAGATTTCCAACGGCGCGCCCTACGACGTGTTCTTCTCCGCCGATCTGGATTACGTGAAGAAGCTTGCCGCGGCCGGGAAGATTGACAACGCTTCGGTGCGGACCTACGCGATCGGACACTTGGTGCTGTGGGTGCCGAACAGCTCGAAGCTGGACCCGCAGAAACTGAAGATGGACGTGCTCATCGATCCCTCGGTAAAGAAGATTGCCATCGCCAATCCTGAACACGCGCCCTATGGCCGGGCGGCGATGGCGGCGCTGGAGTTCTTCCAGATCAAGGGTCTGGTCCAGGACAAGCTGGTGCTGGGAGCGAACATCAGCCAGGCGGCGCAGTTCGTGCAATCCGGCAATGCGCAGGCGGGGCTGATCGCGCTGTCGCTGGCGATGTCGCCGGCTATGAAGGACGCGGGCAAGTATTGGGAGCTGCCGCAGGACTCTTACCCGGAGATCCAGCAGGGCGTCGGCATTCTGACGACGTCGAAGAATCAGAAAGCGGCGCAGGCGTTTATCGATTACATTAGTTCGCCAGAGGGCACGGCCGTGCTGGAGCAGTACGGCTTCCACGTCCCGCAACGGCAAATGATCCTTCAGGCACTCACGCTGACGTTGCGACTGGCGCTGACCGTGTCTGGAATCCTGCTCATCGTTGGCATTCCACTCGCCTACTGGCTGGCGTATTCGCGCAAGCGCTGGAAGTTTTTCGTCGAGGCGATCGTCGCGCTGCCCATCGTGCTGCCGCCGACGGTGCTGGGCTTCTACGTTCTGGTCGCGATCGGGCCGCTCAGCCCGGTGGGCCGGTGGTATCAGTCGGTCGTGGGACATCCGCTGGCGTTCACGTTTGCGGGACTGGTGGTCGGCTCGGTCTTATATAGCCTGCCGTTTGCGGTGCAGCCGATGGCGACGTCGTTTGCGGCGATCGACCGCAAACTGCTCGACGCCTCTTCCCTGCTGGGCGCCTCGCGCTGGCGAACGTTTCGCCGCATCGTGCTGCCGCTGGGATTGCCGGGCGTGCTCACCGGATTCGTGCTGAGCTTCGCGCACACGCTGGGCGAGTTCGGCGTGGTGCTGATGATCGGCGGCAATATTCCCGGCGCCACGCGCACCATCTCCATTCTCATCTTCGATCAGGTCGAGGCGCTCGACTACGCGGCGGCGAATCGCACTGCTCTGCTGTTGCTGGTTCTGTGCTTCGCGCTGCTGGCCGCGCTGTATGGGTTGCGGCGGCGCGGGGTGTGGAATGTGTGGGGATGGAAATGAGCCAGCTCAGCGTCCGCATCCGTAAGAGCTTCGGCGGCGAGCGAGGATCGTCGTTTGCGCTGGATGTGGAGTTCTCGCGCCGCGGCGGGATTCACGATTCTGTTTGGAGCGTCGGGCGCGGGCAAGACGACGCTGCTGGATTGCATTGCCGGATTGCAGACGCCGGAGGCGGGACGGATTGCGGTCGGAGCGAGCGCGCTGTTCGATGCGGACGCGCGCGTCGATGTTCCGCCGAATCGGCGAGCGGTTGGATATCTGATGCAATCGCTGGCGCTGTTTCCGCACATGACGGTCGCGCAGAATGTGCAGTACGGACTGGATGGGCTGGAGAGATCGGAACGCGAGGCACGCTGCGCACAAGTGCTGGAGGCGTTTCGAATTGCCGCGCTGGCCGAACGGCGGCCGGGAGAGATTTCCGGCGGCGAGCGGCAGCGAGCGGCGCTGGCGCGGACGCTGGTCACGCGGCCTCGCGTGCTGCTGCTGGATGAGCCGCTGACGGCGCTGGATGCGGTGACGAAGGCGCAGATCCTGGACGACCTGCGGGCGTGGAATCGCGAGCAGCAGATTCCGATTCTCTACGTCACGCATCAGCGCGAAGAGGTGTTTGCGCTGGGCGAGAACGTGATCGCGCTGGATGCCGGGCGGATCGTGGCGCGGGGATCGCCGCATGAAGTGTTGCAGCGGCCGCAGTCGGAGACGGTGGCGCAACTGGCGGGCTTCGAGAATATCTTCGATTGCGGGTTTGTCGCCGATCATCCGGAGCAAGGGACGATGACCTGCCGGATCGCAGAATCGACGGTCGATCTTGAAGTGCCGCTGTCGCGGATCGATCGCATCGCGGCCGGTGCGAGTGGGGATTCGTGCGGGCGATATTTTGTTGGCGTCGAGCGCGCCGCAGGGATTGAGCGCGAGAAATGTTTTTCCCGGGACGATCACGGCGTTGGAGCAGCGCGATGTGATGGTGATCGCGCGGGTGAATTGCGGCGCGGAGTTCGAAGTGCATGTCACGCCCGCGGCAAGGGATGCGTTGAGGTTGGAAACGGGCGGAAAGGTGTGGATGGTGGTGAAGACATATTCGTGCCAGGTGATGCAGGAAGCTAATCGCGTTCGAAGCTGACGCCCGAAGAAGTTTTGGGTCAGCGGCACGGCTCCAGCTGTGCCGACACGCCCTTATTTCTTGTCTTCTCGAGCGGAGCGTCCGCATGCTTTCCGTTCCGCTTTTGCGGAAGGCGGACGCGTAGTCGAGGGACCCGCTCTTTGTCGGACATGGTCACGCTGCAGCGGACAGCAGGTCCCTCCACTCGCCGCTGAAGCGGCTCGGTCGGGATGACAATTCAAATGAGGGGCGCACTATCGGCACGACCTGAAGGCGTGCTCCCCCCTGATCGGCTGCGCGATCTAAAGCTGGCCCGTCACCTTACAATGTCGTTCGTTGACATCGCTGAATCATCTCTGATAGTTTCAATAGTTCCAGTTATATCTCTGCGCCCCCAGTGCATCTTCAGCCGTAGGCACTCAACGACAAAGAATGGACACCACTCTTCAGCAAGCGGGCCAATTACTGCTCGACTCCATTCCGACAGCGGTAATGCTGCTGTTGATCTATGCCATCTACCAGATGCTGCTGCACAAGCCGCTGGAGCGGGTGCTGGCGCAGCGTCGCGAGCGCACGGAAGGCGCGGTGGCGAAGGCGCGTGCCGATGTGGCATCGGCGGAGGCGCGCACCCAGGAATACGAGCAGAAGCTGCGCGAAGCCAAGCTGGCGGTGTTCAAGGCGCAGGAAGCGCGGCGGCAACAGGCGCAGCAACTGCGCGCGAAGGCCCTCGCCGAAGTGCGTCAACTCGCCCAGGAAGAGATCCGGCAGGCGCGGGCGGGGATTGAACAGGATATGGCTGCGGCGCGCGCGGGACTGCAGGCCGAAGCTCAGCAGCTGGCGTCGGATATCATGCGCACGATTCTCAGGCCGAGCGGCACGGCCCCTGCGATAGGCGGCCCGGCATGAAGCGTCGATTCACTGGCCGATGGGCTGCGATCCTCTTTGCCGCTTGCCTGGTGCTTGGCAACATTGCGGCCGCGGCGCAGAATTCCAGCTCGGAAGATCAGGCAAAACAGAATGCGGAGCAGCGCAATGCTGCGGCCGAACAGAGCTCAGCCGGCGACGGCAATACCGGTATCGGCGAGATTCTGGCGAAGACAACCGAGCAATCGGCGCACACGGCGGAGAAGTGGGGAAGCAAACTCGGCCTTGGGCCAGACGCTTCTTTTCTGATCTCCCTGCTTCTGAATTTCGCTGGCGTCTTCGCTCTCTTCTTCTTTCTCCTGAAATCGAAATTGCCGCAGGCGTTCCGCGAGCGCACAGCCGCCATTCAAAAAGGTATTAAGGACGCCGAAGCGGCGAGTGCCGATGCGTCGCGGCGTCTGAGCGAGATTGAGACGCGGCTGGCGAAGCTGGACAGCGAGGTAGGGGAGATTCGGGCCGCGGCCGAGCGCGATGCTGCCGCCGAAGAGCAGCGCATCAAGCAGGCTGCCGAGGAAGACAAGCAGAAGGTGATTGCGGCCGCCCAGACGGAGATTGCGGCGATCGCGCGCAGCGCGCGTCGCGAGCTGAAGGGTTACGCGGCATCGCTGGCGGTGGATCTGGCGGCGCGCGAGATTCATGTGGATGAGCCGACCGATCAGGCGCTGGTGCGCGAGTTTGTCGACCACCTGGGAAAGGACGGTAAGTAGCTATGGCCGCTGTTGCCAGCCGTTACGCCCGGGCGTTGGTCGAGGTGCTCATCGAGCAGAAGGCCGATACCGACATCGCGCGGCAGCAGTTGCACGCGATTGTCGACGCGGTACAGGAGAGCAACGATCTGCGGCGGGTGTGGGAGTCGCCCGCGGTGCTGCCGGCGCAGAAGCGCGCGGTGCTGGATGGAATCGCCGCACAGATCAAGGCACTGAAGCCGATTCGCAATTTTATGGCGGTGCTGATCGATCATCGGCGGATCGGGATGTTGAACGACATCGCGCGGCAGTTCGAAGTGGAGCTCGACAAGGAGCTGGGATTTGCCGAGGTGGAAGTTTCGAGCGCGCGGCCGCTGTCGCCGGGAGAGAAGCGCGCGGTGGAAACGCGCGTGGAGAACATGACCGGCAAGAAGGTGCGCGCGCGGTATGCGACCGATGCCGAGCTGCTAGGTGGCGTGGTGGTGAAAGCGGGCAGCACGATTTATGACGGCTCGGTGCGCGGGCAGCTGGAGAAGATGCGGGTGGAGCTGAGCGCGGAATAGGACCGCAGATCCCTCGGTCGGACTGACAGTTGTAGAGAGCATGAGGGAGATAGGGGTCCTTCGACTCCGGTTCGCAAAAGCGGCGAACCTCCGCTCAGGATGACAGAAGGAATTAGAAACGCGTGGACGCTGGCCTAAAGGCCAGCTCTACCCGACTGGAAATTATGGCGCAGATCAAAGCAGACGAGATCACCAAGCTCATACGCGAGCAGATCGACAACTACGAAACGAAGATCGCGGTCGACGAAGTCGGCACGGTCATGTCCATCGGCGACGGCATCGCGCGCGTCTACGGCCTCGACAAGGTCATGGCCGGCGAGTTGCTCGCCTTCCCGCACGATGTCTACGGCCTGGCTATGAACCTGGAAGAAGACCAGGTGGGCGTGGTGCTCATGGGCGAGTACACCGAGATCGAAGAGGGCGACGAGGTCAAGCGTACCGGCCGCATCATGAGCGTGCCCGTCGGCGATGCCATGATCGGCCGCGTGGTGAACTCCCTCGGCGACCCGATCGATGACAAGGGCCCGATCAACACTGATCAGCGCATCAATATGGAGCGACTGGCGCCCGGCGTCATCGATCGCCAGCCGGTAAGAGAGCCGATGGCGACCGGACTGAAGGCCATCGACTCGATGATTCCTATCGGCCGCGGACAGCGCGAGCTGATCATCGGCGACCGGCAGACAGGCAAGACCGCGGTCGCGCTGGACACCATCATCAACAGCAAGGGCCGCGACCTGATTTGTATTTACTGCGCGATCGGGCAGAAGCGCTCATCGGTGGCGCAGGTGGTGAAGACGCTGGAAGATTACGGCGCGATGGATTACACCATCGTCGTGTCGGCGTCGGCGTCTGATCCCGCTCCGATGCAGTACATCGCGCCCTATGCGGCGTGCGCCATGGGCGAGTTCTTCCGCGACAACAAGCGGCATGCGCTGTGCATCTACGACGATCTTTCCAAGCACGCGGTGGCGTATCGCGAGATCTCGCTGCTGCTGCGGCGTCCGCCGGGACGCGAGGCGTATCCGGGCGACGTGTTCTATCTCCACTCGCGCCTGTTGGAGCGCGCGGCCAAGCTGAGCAACGACCTTGGCGGCGGCTCGCTGACGGCGCTGCCGATCATCGAAACGCAAGCGGGCGACGTCTCGGCGTACATTCCGACCAACGTCATCTCGATTACCGACGGCCAGATTTATCTTGAGACCGATCTGTTCAACTCCGGCGTGCGCCCGGCGGTGAACGTGGGATTGTCGGTGAGCCGCGTCGGTGGCAGCGCGCAGATCAAAGCTATGCGGCAGGTTGCCGGAACGTTGCGACTGGATCTGGCGCAGTATCGCGAGCTGGCGGCGTTCTCGCAGTTCGGCAGCGATCTGGACAAGGCCACGCAGTCACAGCTGGCACGCGGCGGACGCCTGACGGAGATCCTGAAGCAGGGCCAGTACGCGCCACTTCCCTTCTCCAAGCAGATTCTCATCATTTATGCCGGCACGCAGGGATTGCTCGACGACCTGGAAATCAGCCAACTGCGCGAGTTTGAGAAAGGCTTGTACGCGTACGTCGATAGCGCCAATCCGGGCGTGCTGAAGGCGATCGAAGAGAAGAAGATTCTGGACGACGAGATTCGCGCGGCGCTGACGAAGGTGATCAAGGAATATAAGGAGCGGTTTGCGAGCGAGCATCAGGCGGCGCAACCGGCGTTGGCGAAGGCGGGCGCGTAGTTTCTGTCGCCGGCTGAAGCCGGCTCAGACAGAAAAGATGCGGCTTTCGGCACGACTAAAGTCGTGCCCTGACACGAAGCGGGTTTTGCGGCTGAGAATTTTGGCCGCTGGTGCAGATTTACCTCAGCGGCTAAAGCCTGGCTCTTGTTGCGGTGATGACTGCACGCCTGAAGGCGTGCTCCACCCGGTAGGGCGAGTGGGTTGGCAATATAGGGGTCCTTCGACTCGCGGCTGAAGCCGCTCGCTCAGGATGACACTTCAGGTTTAGTAGGCTGAAGTCGCTCAGGATGACAGGTTAGGTTAAGCAGGTTGACAGGTTAGGTTGAGTAGGTTGTACCGGTGCAGCTAAAGCTGCGCCCCTTCAAAGAGACATGGCGAACATACGCGACATTCGGCGGCGCATCCGCAGCGTGAAGAACACGCGGCAGATCACCAAGGCGATGAAGATGGTGGCGGCAGCCAAGCTGCGCCGTGCGCAGGAGCGCGCCATGGCTTCGCGGCCTTACGCGCACATGCTGACCAACATCCTGGAGTCGACGATGCTGCGCGCCGATCTGACCAATCCCAAGACCGGACGGCCGGTAAGTCCGCTGCTGGCGGTGCGGCCCGAAGAGCGCATCCTGCTGGTGCTGGTGACCGGCGATCGCGGACTGGCCGGCGCGTTCAATTCGAATGTGCTGAAGGCCGCGACCAAGTTTCTGGAACACTACAAAGACAAGACGATCGACGTTCTCGCGATCGGGCGCAAAGGACGCGACTTCCTGCGCCGCCGTTATCCCATGGGCAAGTATGGCGAGGAGCGCGCCGGACAGATCCAGGTGATTGGCGAGCGGCTGAACTTGCTGGCCAAAGTGGACTACGAAGAGATTTCCGAGATCGGCGACATGATCGCCAAGGCTTACAAGAACGAAGAGATCGATTCGGTGTACCTGATCTTCAACGAGTTCAAGTCGGTGATCTCGCAGCGGCTGATCGCGCAGCGCATTCTGCCGGTGCAGGAGCTGGGACGCCGTGAAGTCGCGCTGGCCGAGGAATTCTCGCTGGAAGCACGCGAGCGTATGGGCGAGGCGGCGCGCGAAGCTGGAATCAGCTTGAAGGAAACGCAGGAAACGGAACAGGAAGCTGAGGCGGCAAAGTTCGCGACTCAGGTGGACTACATTTACGAGCAGCCGCCGGAGGAGATTTTCGCCGACCTGCTGCCGCGCTACATTTCGTTCGAGATTTTCGAGGGCCTGCTGGAGTCGGTGGCGGCAGAGAACGCGGCGCGTATGACGGCGATGGATTCGGCGAGCAACAACGCCAACGAAGTGATTGACTCGCTGACGCTGACTATGAACCGCGCGCGCCAGGCGGCGATCACGAAAGAGATTATCGAGATTGTGAGTGGAGCGGCAGCGCTGTAGAGCAGCCGTGGGCCATGAGCTGTGCGGCCGTGGGCTAAGGCAAGCAGTACAGACATATTGGTCAGAGTTCTAAATCCTTAAGATTTGGCTCAGAGCTCACGGCTCGATAGCTCACAGCCAAAAAGGTTTGGCGCAGAGCTCACGGCTCATAGCTCACAGCCAAATGCAAAGAGCGGAATTCATATGGCAGAAAACATCGGACACGTAATTCAAATCGCAGGTCCCGCGGTGGACGTGCAATTCACGGAGGCGGCGCTGCCGCCCATTTACTCGGCGCTGCGCGTCACCAGCGAAGGTTTCAACATTCCCACGCCGCTGGACGTCATCCTGGAAGTCGAGCAGCAACTGGGCGAAGGCCGCGTGCGCTGCGTCGCCATGGAGCCGACCGAGGGCATGGTGCGCGGCATGAAGGCCATCGATCTGGGTGGGCCGATCACCGTTCCCGTGGGGCGCGAGACGCTGGGCCGCGTGCTGAACGTCATCGGCAATCCGGTGGACAAGCTGGGGCCGGTGAACAGCGCCAAGCGCAATCCCATCCATCGCCAGGCGCCGGCGTTCGACGAGCAATCGACCGAGATGGAGATGTTCGAGACCGGCGTGAAGGTCATCGACCTGATCCAGCCGTTCTTGAAAGGCGGCAAGATCGGGTTGTTCGGCGGCGCGGGCGTGGGCAAGACCGTCATCATCATGGAGCTGATCAACAACGTCGCGCTGAAGCACGGTGGCTTCTCCGTGTTTGCCGGCGTGGGCGAGCGCACGCGCGAAGGCAACGATCTGTGGCTGGAAATGCAGGAGTCCGGCGTGGTCAACATCAAGGAGCCCGGCAAGTCGAAGGCCGCGCTGATCTATGGCCAGATGACGGAGCCGCCCGGAGCGCGCCTGCGTGTGGCGCTGACCGCGCTGACCGTCGCCGAATATTTCCGCGACGAAGAAGGTTCGGACACGCTGCTGTTCATCGACAACATCTTCCGCTTCACGCAGGCGGGATCGGAAGTTTCGACGCTGCTGGGACGTATGCCATCGGCTGTGGGATATCAGCCGAACCTGGCGACCGAGATGGGTGAGTTGCAGGAGCGCATCACCTCGACGAAGAAAGGTTCGGTAACGTCGGTGCAGGCGATTTACGTGCCCGCCGACGACTTGACCGATCCGGCGCCGGCGACGACGTTTGCTCACCTGGACGCGACGACCGTGCTTTCGCGCCAAATTTCCGAGCTGGGAATTTATCCCGCGGTTGATCCGCTGGCGTCAACGTCGCGCATTCTCGATCCGCGCCTGGTCGGCGATACGCACTACAACTGCGCCCAGGCGGTAAAGCGCGTGCTGCAGAGCTACAAAGATCTGCAGGACATCATCGCGATTCTGGGTATCGACGAGCTCAGTGAAGATCAGAAGCTCACGGTGTCGCGCGCGCGCAAGATTCAGAAGTTCCTCTCGCAGCCTTTCTTTGTGGCCGAGCAGTTCACCGGCCTGCAGGGACGCTACGTGAAAATCGATGACACGGTGCGCAGCTTCCAGGAGATCGTCGACGGCAAACACGACGACATTCCTGAGCAGGCGTTCTACATGAAGGGCGACATCAACGAAGTGCTGGAAGAAGCCGAGAAGATGAAGGCGCAGGGATAGAAGAAGCAATTAGCAATTAGCAACGGCCAGACCATAGCGGGCCGTGACTGACAACGACAACGGCAACCGACAACTTTCTTATGGCTGAGACGCTACATCTACAAATCATCACGCCGGACAAGCAGCTGGTGCGCGAAGAAGTGGACCAGGTGCAGATTCCGGGCAAGAGCGGATACCTTGGCGTGCTGCCCGGACACGCGCCGCTGCTGACCGAATTGATGATCGGCGAGATCAGCTACAACAAAGGCGGCGAGACGCAGTACTTCGCCGTGTCGTGGGGCTTCGCCGAGGTGCTGCCGCACAAGGTGACGATTCTGGCCGACACTGCTGAGCGCGCCGAAGACATCGACGTGAAGCGCGCGCAGGAAGCCAAGACGCGAGCCGAAGAAGCGCTGCGCACGGCGGCCGCTGATCTCGATTTCGACGCCACGCTGTTCGCGCTCCGCCGCGCGGAAGTTCGCCTGGAAGTCGCGGCCAAGGCCGGACACACCGCGGCGGCACACTAACTTCTCAACATGATTCCCGGCGCTCCGCGCGAAGCTCGTTGGATTCGCTCAGAGCCGCGCCGTTCCTTGCCTGCACGCGACGTGCAGCGGATGCTGGAGCGCGCGCTGGGAAAATGCACCATCTTCGACGTTCAGCCTTTGACCGACGGGCTGCGCAATGCCAATTTCAGAATCAGCCTCGATCGCGCGCCCGGAGACGTGGTGCTGCGAGTGTACGAACAGGATCCGTCGCTGTGTCAAAAGGAAGTTGATCTGCTGCGAATGGTCAGCGGGAACGTTCCCGTTCCGCACGTGATTTACGCGGAGCCGGAAGGACTCGAAGGTCTTGCCGCCCTTTCTGGTGATGCAGTTTGTCGAAGGCATCAGCTTTCGCGATCTGAAACGCAGTGGAGATCAGAACGCAATCGCGCAAGCAGCGTTTGCGATCGGAGAGACGCTGGCGGCGATCGGCAGCATCGGCTTCGCGCGGGCAGGATGGATTGCTCCCGGACCAACGGTTGCTGCACCGCTGATGGAGGGATCTGACCCGACTCCACGATTTGTGGATTTGTGCCTGGCTTCTCCGAATCTGCAGCGCCGAATGTCTGCCGATTTGCGCGACCGCGTGAGCGCGCTGGTCTGGTCACGCGAGAGAGAGTTCGCGGAGTTGGATCCACAGTCATGTCTGGTTCACGGCGACTTCGGCAAGCGCAATCTGCTGGTGCGGTGCGACGGCGAAGAATGGAGCGTCGCAGCCGTGCTCGATTGGGAGTATGCAGTGTCAGGTCCGCCGCTGATCGACATAGGACATTTCCTGCGATACGAACATGCTGCTCATCCTTGCGCCGAGCCTCACCTCTCGCGGGGATATCTTCACGCCGGCGGAATCCTGCCACGCAATTGGCGAAGTCTGGCCCGACTGCTTGATCTCATCGCGCTTTGCGAAAGCCTGACTCACGATGATCTACCCGAAACGGTTGTGACGGAACTCCTCGAACTGATTCGCGCCACCGTGGAAGAGCGCGATGCGATCCTGACGTAGCGACTCGCCCATAACGTCGCGGCAACCGCCAGAATTCCGGACCAGCGGCTCAGCAAATTCAGCGCGCCATTCCCAACGCCAGCGCGGCCAGGAAGAACAGCACCAGCGCCAATCGCCAGATCCTGCCTTCGGGCAGCGGGCCTCCGCCGGAGATTCGCGGTGGCACCCAGAACAGCGCCACGACCGCCAGAATCAGCGCCGGCACCAGCAGAAATGCCAGCAGCGCGTAGTGCGCGCCATCGAGCGCCAACAGCGTGCCTTGCCGCAGCGGGCCAGCTACTGCGCCTCCCAGGAACCAGCACAAGATGGCGCTACCCAATCCGGCCAGCGCGCCCAGGATTCGCAGAATTGGCGATGTCATTGCGATGGCTAGCAGTTTACCAGCCGCTTTCGCCGCTGCGGAAGCGCAGTGCGATGACCAGCGCTATGTGATCCACAACCTTCGCCGTCACTCGACCACCGGAGTTATGATCGCTACCAAGAGACATTGGCGGCGCGGAAGGAACATCGCTATGTTCGCCACGTGGCTCATCATCGCGGGATTTATTTTGTTGATCGCGGGCTTCGTGTTGCGCACCATTCTCATGATGCGCTCCAGTGACGCGACCCCACGCGAGGCGCGCCCCCTGCACGGCCGCGAACTCATCCGGCAATATCGCCAGATGTTCCCGCACAGCCCGGCGCCGCGAATCACACAAGCCATGCTGATCGGCGGCCTCGTGATGCTCTGTGCCGGAGTGGCCGTCAAGTTAGCGCGCTAAGGTAACGACGGCGGCTAGCGAACCGGCGTTACCGCGTTAGGGCCCACGCGGCTCAGCTTCCACGGCTTGGGCTTGGGCATGCCCGGCGGCATCGACATGGCCACCATCTTCAGCTCAGCGGCTTCGGCGCCGGTCAGCCGCAGCAGATAGCGGTCCGTCTGCTGCGTCCCGTTCTCCTTCACCGTCAGCATCAGTCCATCGCCGTTCAGCTCCGCGTTCTGCACCGAGCCAACCAGCAGCTCCTCGCCAACGCTCTTGATGTCGCCCTGATCGGTGAACTTCACGTCATTCTGCCGCTGCAGCGTGCCCGTCATCGCCGTGCCCTGCTGCGTCAGGTGAATCGTGATCCACGCCTTGCCGTTGAAGGTTCCAATCCACGAGCCCGCATAGCCTGCCAGCGGCGACTTGCGCGCTGGAGCGTTCTGCATTCCCTGCGTCATGGAGGTCTGCGCGACCACCATCGCCGGTTACGCTTACCACTAACAGTGCAATCCATAAGAAGCGCCGCATATGTTTTCACCTCGTGTTACTGCGTGGAAATTGTACCGCAGCCACGCTCGCTTAGCTTCCCCAATCCTGGCCGCGGATTTTCGTGACGTAGGCAAGAGCTGAGAACAGCTTGCGCGGGTGCCCCACCCTTGTCTCCCGATGTTGGAGAACAGGGTGGGCGCCGGCAACTGACAACCTCTTCCACGCGTGGGTGCCCCGTTCCAGCCTTCGTTTGGCTGGGGCGGGGCAAGTTCCATCCAACCGGCCAAAGCCGCCGCGTACCTCGTTCAAGTCGGGTGCCCCGTTCAAGCGAAGCTTGAGCGGGTCTTTTTGTATTTCCCCGTCCAACCTTCGGTCGCCGTAACTGGGTGTGTCCGATAGCCCCAGCTGATCACAGGTGCCCCACCCTTGTCTCCCGATGTTGGAGACAGGGTGGGCGCCAACAACTGACAACTGTCTCTTCACGCCGTCCCCTCTTCTTTCACTTCAGCTTTCTCCACGCTCGCCGGCTTCTTCTTCAGAGACTCCGCCGCATACCTCTCCCCCACTTCATGCGCGGCCTTCATTCTCGCCGCAGCTTTATTCATCTCTCGCAGATTCGCCGCCGCACCGTGCAGCGCCGACAGCATCAGTCGCGCCCGCTTCGGGTCGATCAGGCCGCTCCCCACGCCGTGAATCACCTGCATGAAACCGATCTGAATGGCTGTGTTGTTGTCCAGGTACGGCAGCTCATACGGATCGTAAGGCTCGCCGGTTTTGCCCGTGTAGGTCAGCATGTAGACGCCGGTCTTGGGAACCAGCTTCCGAACCGTCTCGTGGTGATAACAAAATTGATGATCGCGCATCGACGGCGACCCGCATCGCGTGCCGTCCGGCTTGAGATACAGACAAAGTGGAAGATCCATGGGGCTACCCCCTCCCTATAAATTTAAGATCTTTCGTTCCAATATCTTGCCTCCAAGATATTGAAGGTATTGGACTTATGATTTCGACTAAAGCGCCCATTTTCATCATCCTACAAAAAGTCCTGCAAAATATTGATTCCAAAGGATGACATGTAACATGCTGCATAACAATGACTTCCAAGTCGGGTGCCCAGCTCAAGTCGGGTGCCCAGCTCAAGTCGAGTGCCCCGTTCAAGTCGAGTGCCCCGTTCAAGTCGAGTGCCCCGTTCAAGTCGGGTGCCCCGTTCAAGCGAAGCTTGAGCGGGTCTTTTTGTATTTCCCGTCCAACCGTCGGTCGTCCGTCGCCGGGTGTGGTCCGATAGCCCCCAGCTGATAGCTGACGGCTGACAGCCGATAGCCGCTTCTCCGACAACCGACACCTGGTTTCCTCCAAATAAGAAAAGGGGAACAGGAAGCCCTTTCGGGTCTCCTGATCCCCTACATCTGCCAGTATCTAACTGCACCATTCCTAGGTCAAGAAAATTCGCCACTAAAACGGCCCATGCGCCTACCACTAATAGGGGATGCGCCCACTAGCCTTCCCATCCCTACGATTTTCTTACCAGTAAGATTCCTGCACAAATCTTACTTTACTTACTTTTCACAAAGTAAGAAAATCTTACTTTCGGAGGCAGCATGAAAAGTCCATTCACCACCCGCATCTCTTCCCGCGGACAGATCGTCATCCCCGAGCCGATTCGCAAGGCCCTCGACATCGAAGCGGGAGCCACGTTTCTGGTGCTGGCGCAAAAGGACACCATCGTCCTGCACCGCCTGCAAGAGCCGCCCTGGCAGGCCTTCGATGCCATGGTCAAGCAAGCCGAAAAGCAAGGCCTCCAGCACGACGCCGCCATGCAGGGCATCGTAAAGTTTCTCAAAAAGATGAAGTACGGGCGGTAACGAAATCATTCCCAGGACAGGAATCGTTATCGTCTTCCTTGCTCCAGAGCACCGACCGCCCGCCATCGCTTGTGCTAAGATTCTGCCGCTCCTCGAATAGATCAACGGTGCTACGGCGATCGCCACCAACCGGCTCCGCTCCCGCCAGCCAGCTCATAACACGCTAGAGCACCCGTACTCGTCCAAGAAGCCTATTGCAAAAATGCGAACTAATGCTATTATCCCGCTCACAGTCGCATACATGGGTTCGACTGTCGACTTCAGGCGTCATCCGCTCCTCTGACGCAATTGGCCGATCACTAGGGAACAAAACACTTCTTGCGGACGCGGTCTGACCACTGACCGCATGGGAGGAACGTATGCGTAGCACACTTCGTCGTTTGCTGGCCGTTCTTGCAATTGCCGTAGCATCGCTGCCCGCCATCGCGCAGGTGACAACCGCGACTCTGCCCGTCGGGAGCTATCCCGATGTCGTAGCGGTTAACACAACTACAAACCATATCTATACGGTCAATGCCCAGTGCTTGTTCTTTCCCTGTTCCAGCCCGGGCACGGTGACGGTAACTGATGGCAACGCCCATAACGTCATAGGCACCGTCAACGTAGGATATAGTCCGGCGGATACGGTGGTGAATCGCACGACCAATAAGATTTATGTCGCCAACGTCTGCGGCAATGATGCCACGTGTCAGAGTCCCGGCACTGTGACCGTCATCGATGGCGCAACGCTTCAGACCAAGAGCGTAACCGTTGGCTATGCCCCGGGCTTTTCCCTCAACGGTGTTGCAATCAATCAGACGACCAACACAATTTATGTCGCAAATCAGTGCCCGGGTGCCGGCTGGCCGAACAGCTGCCCTGCGGGCTCCGGCACGGTCACAGTCATTGACGGGAGCACGCTAGCTACGCAGAGCGTAACTGCCGGCCGCAGGCCGATCAATCTCGCTGTAGACAGTCAGACCAACACGATCTATGTCGGCAACATCGGCACACCCGGTGGTTCTACCTCAAGCGTGACGGTCATTAATGGAAGCACGCTTTCCACCCAGACCGTATCTACGGGGTATGTTACCGAAGACGTACAGCTTAACGCGACGACCGACCAAATCTACGCCAGCAATTTATGTGGCAACGATCTGACTACTTGTGCGAGCGGAACAGTCACGGTGATTGATGGTGCGACGCTGAACACCCAAACCGTCGCGGCGGGATATGAGCCATTCTGGATGGCCGTTAACCCGGTCACCAACACGATTTATGTAGCCAATAACTGCGCTGATTCTTCCTGCTCGACCCCGCCCACCATCACGGCGATCAATGGCTCAACCCTTGCCACCACCGCAGTATCGGTTTGTGGTGCTGGCCAAAATCCTGGGGACGTGGAAGTCAACGCGGTAACCAACAAGATCTACATACCGTGCGAGGATTTCACCTCCGGGCAGTTGCCTGGTCAAACCGTCTACGTGATTGATGGCGCCACCAACACGACCTTCCCAATTGCGGTTGGTGATCAGCCGAATTCCAGCACGGTCAATTCGGTCACCAATACGATTTACACTCCCAATCTTAATGACAACACCATTTCGGTGATTGGCGGCAACACCAAGGCGCAGCTGAACAATGTCACCCCGTGCCGCCTGGTGGACACGCGCTCGGGATCGCCTATTCAGGGAGGAACCTCTGAGGCATTCAATGTGCCGCAGTTGACGCAGCAGAAATGCCGTGGCCTGGACATCTCGTCGGCGATCAGCTACTCCCTGAACGTCACGCTGGTTCCCAAGAATGGTCCGGTCGGCTATCTGACCATTTGGCCGGACAGCCAGATGCAGCCCGTGGTCTCCACCATGAATTCCGACGGACGAATCAAGGCCAACGCCGCCATCGTTTCCGCCGGACTCGGTGGCGCGGTTGACGTCTACGTCGCCAACACTGCCGATGTCATTCTCGACATCGATGCTTACTTCGGACCGGCGGGCGGTTCGACGCTGCAGTTCTATCCGCTGACGCCTTGCCGCATCGCCGACACGCGCAGCTCCCATGAACCTCAGGGCTTGGGGGCGCCGTACTTGAAGGCAGGCCAGCCGCGCGCCTTCCCCTTGCTGAACGCGACCACGTGCTTTCCTTCCGGCGTCACCCCGGCAGCCTACTCGCTGAACTTCACGGCCGTGCCGCATGGGCCGCTGGGTTATCTCACAATTTGGCCCACAGGTCAGTCACAGCCGACGGTTTCCACCTTGAATGCCCCAACCGGAGCGGTCACGGCGAATGCGGCCATCGTTCCGACCGGTAACGGCGGCGACATCGACGCTTTCGCCTTTAACGACAGCGACCTGATCATTGATATCGATGGCTATTTTGCTGCGCCTGGCAAAGGTGGTCTCTCGCTCTATCCCACGCCACCCTGCCGCGTGCTGGATACCCGTCCGCCTAACGGCAACGGTGCATTCACTGGAACGCTGAATCCTGCGGTGAATGTCCTGGCGAGTCCTTGCGGGGTGCCACCGAGTGTGCCGGCGGCGTCGCTGGTCTATAACTTCAACGGCACAGTGGTGCCGCAGGGTGCGCTAGGCTATCTGAGCCTGTGGCCGGTGGGAGTGAACCAGCCCGTCGTCTCGACGCTGAATGCTTACGACGGTGCGATCACCTCGAACATGGCGATTGTTCCCGCCGGCACCAATGGCGAGATCAATGCCTACGCAGGCTTCGGCACGACAAACCTGATCTTGGATATCTCCGCCTTCTACGCGCCGTGAAGAAGCGATCCGCAACACTCGGTGCCCCGGGTTCGGCCATCGTTTGGCCTAACCTGGGTTGGCGCCCAGAGTTGTCATCCTGAGCGGAGTGAGGTCGCGCAGCGAGCGAACGCAGTCGAAGGACCCCTATGGTCACAGGTTCGCCCCGGTATCACCGACGACCTCCCTGTGACGCAATTCATTGACTCCCACGAAAGAACGGTGCTAAATAGCTAATTTGATCGCCCTTGGCGGAGTGCGACTTGTGCGTCCCATAACTCTCGGCTTGATTTTCGCGCCGCGACCTACCATCGCGCGAGCTCCCGCTCCCTTGGATCTCCGCCCAAAAGGCGAGCCCTGCAATCACCAGTCTTATCCGGCCAAGCCTGCGGGACGGCCATGAAGAACTTCAGCGTCATCACGGCTTTCGTCATCGCGTCTGTATTCTGTTCCGTCATGGTGCAAGCGCAGGCACCGGCCGGACCGAACCGTCCGCCGCAGGTGCCTGAGGACTATGTCGTCACTCCCTTCGGCTACTTCCATCCATCCTGCGTTGTCCATTTGGCAGAGGGCGAGGAGCTGCTGCAGGGCGGACAGTCGATTCAAAAGCTCGATGGAACCGTCTACATCGTTCCGGCTTGCGAATACCCGCACTACACGGCCGGCGGAGAGATGTTTGCGGCGACCGAGATCGACCCTCCCTCGATCAAACATAGCTGGATTGTCTCCGGAAGCACCGCCACCAGCTCATCGTACGGCGAGATTGTCGCCGACTGGACCGTCCCCTCCGCTCCGAAGTCCTACGATAGCCAGACACTTTATTTCTTCCCCGGATTAGAGCAATACTCCGGCCCTACCAGCATCCTTCAACCTGTGCTTGGCTGGAACTCCGATTTCAAAAAGGAATGGGGTATTGCCAGCTGGAACTGTTGTCCCAAGGGCACGGCTGACGAAAGCACGCCGGTCAGCGTCCGCACAGGCGATCTGATTGCCGGCATAGTCCAGTCGACGTGCGCCAAAGGCACGCTGACTTGTGCCAAATGGAACATCACGACCAAGGATAAGACCACCGGCGGCAGTACAGGCCTGGGCGACACGCCCAATGAAAACCAGACGTTCAATTGGGCCTTCGGCGGAGTTTTGGAAGTCTACAACATCGTGCAATGCAGCGATTATCCGCCCAACCAATACATCAACTTCTCTCCGACTCTGTACGACAACGACTTCAACGTCATCAAAAATCCAGGATGGTCCCTGACCCAATGGGTCGGGGGGCAAGGGCCGCAATGCGGGTACGGCGGATATATGTCGTCGAACCAGGTAACTTTGGACTATGGCTCGTTCACCCTCACCGCTTCCGTGACGGGTGACGGCATTGTCAGCAGCAGCGACGGCCCGATCTATTGTCCCGGCCTCTGTACGGCCCAGTACCTTCCGGGTATGCAGGTCCCGCTGAACGCAAACCCTCAGCCAGGTTGGAGCTTCGCCGGCTGGAGTGGCGCCTGTACCGGTACCGGCTCTTGCAATGTCACCATGTGGCAAAACGAATCGGTGACCGGCAATTTCACCCCGAATCCTTACCAGCTATCCGTAACCACCACCGGCAGCGGCACCGTGACCAGCACCGACGGCTTCATCAATTGCCCCAGCACCTGTTCCCACAACTATCCTTACGGCACGCAAGTCACGCTGAACGCGACCCCGGCTGTGGGTTGGAACTTCACGGGATGGGGCGGCGCCTGCAGCGGCAATGGCTCCTGCCAGGTGGACATCACGCAAAATCTGTCCGTCTACGCCATCTTCACCCAGGCCTATTACACGCTGACGGCATCGGTCGTCGGCAACGGCACCGTCACCAGCACCGACGGTTTCATCAGCTGCCCGGGTACGTGTTCCTACACATATATTTCTCTGACCCAGGTCACGCTGAACGCCACGCCGGCTTCCGGCTGGAGCTTCAGCGGATGGACTGGCGCCTGCATGGGCGTCGGCTCCTGCACCGTAAACCTAACCGGCAATCTCGCTGTCACCGGCGTCTTCGTGCAGCCGGGCGCCGGGATTCAGCTCACGCCGCTTACGCCTTGCCGCGTGGTCGACACGCGCCAGAATGGTGGGCAGCCCATCCCCGGCAATAGCTCGCAAAGTTTCATCTTGCCGGGTGCCTGCGGCATTCCCAGCAACGCCGCCGCCTACTCGCTGAACGTCACCGTTGTCCCGCACAATACGCTGAGCTATCTCACCATCTGGCCCACGGGCGAAGCCCAGCCCGAAGTTTCCCTGATGAACTCGCCCGATGGTCGCGTCAAGGCGAACGCCGCCATCGTGCCCGCAGGTACGCAGGGCGCGGTTAGCGTCTTCGTCACCGACACCTCCGACGTCATCCTCGACATCAACGGCTACTTCGCGACGCCCGGCTCCGCGACTTACCAGTTCTATCCGCTGACGCCTTGCCGCATCATCGACACCCGCAGCGGCAACGGTGGACCGCTGCAGGCCGGCGTGGAGCGCGATTACCCCATGGCCGGACAATGCGGCATTCCCACGACCGCGACCGCCTATTCCTTCAACGTCACCGTGCTGCCCACCAATAAGGAACTGGATTACCTCACCGTCTGGCCGCAAGGCGAAACCATGCCAGTCGTCTCCACGTTGAACGATCCGACCGGAACAGTGGTGGCCAACGCGGCCATCATATCGGCCGGCAACAACAACGCGACTGCCTTCTACGCGCATGACAATCCCACCAATCTGATCGTCGACGTTAATGGCTACTTTGCCCCGGCCGGAACGGGAGGCTACTCGCTGTATGCGGTCGCGCCGTGTCGTGTGCTCGACACCCGCAATAATGGCGGCCAGCCATTTATGGGCGAGAAGACCGTCAACGTCGTGGGCAGCCCTTGCGCTCCGCCGAGCAATGCGACCGCCTACGTCTTCAACGCGACTGTGGTGCCGCCGGCCTCGATGCCGTACTTGACGCTGTGGCCGGACGACTCGGACCAGCCGAACGTTTCGACCCTGAACGCCTACGACGGCTTCGTCACCTCGAACATGGCCATCGTCCCGACCAGGAATGGCTCCATCGACGCCTACGCCGCCGCCCTGACGCACTTGATCCTCGACATCTCCGGCTACTTCGCGCCGTAAGAAAGCCAGTCAGCAATCAGCCCAGTCCGCAGTTCGGCCGGTGCCCCAGGTTCGGCCATCTTTTGGCCTAACCTGGGTCTTCATCTCTGTCATCCTGAGCGGAGTGCGGTCGCCCGGTGCCCCAGGGTTCGGCCATCCTTTGGCCTAACCTGGGTCTTCATCTGTCATCCTGAGCGGAGTGCGGTCGCGCAGCGGCCGAACGCAGTCGAAGGACCCCTATCGCCACAATTGTTTCTGCGGCCCGGCTCAATCCGGTGCCCCAGGTTCGGCCATCTTTTGGCCTAACCTGGGTTCCTTATCGCTGTCATCCTGAGCGGAGTGCGGTCGCGCAGCGGCCGAACGCAGTCGAAGGACCCCTATCGCCACAATTGTTTCTGCGGCCCGGCTCAAGCTGATTGCTGATTGCTGATTGCTGACTGCTGATCTGCTGCCTTCTCTGCTGCCTTCTCTGCTACCCTATCTGCCGGAGGTTTTCCGTGCGAGCTCTATTGCTGACCGCCTTGATTTGCTTGCTTGCCATCGCGTCGTTCGCCGCCGAGCCGGAACAGGTTTCCTACAAGAGCGGCGATGAGACCGTGCAAGCGCTGCTGTACATGCCCAAGGGCGAAGGCCCGTTCCCCGCGCTGGTGGTGATTCACGAATGGTGGGGCTTGAACGATTGGGTCAAGCAGCAGGCCTCGAAGTTCGCCGATGAAGGTTATGTCGCGCTGGCCATCGATCTCTATCGCGGCCAGGTTGCCACCACTGCCGATCAGGCGCACGAGATCATGCGCGGCGTTCCCGAAGACCGCGCCGCACGCGATCTGCTGGCTGCGACCGCTTACCTGCGCTCACTGGATAGCGTCAATGGCAAACGCGTCGGCGCCATTGGCTGGTGCATGGGCGGCGGCTATGCGCTCGATCTCGCCATTACCGATCCCAAGCTGAAGGCCGTGGTCATCAACTACGGGCACCTGGCGGTCGACAAGAACAACCTGCGCAAGATTCACGCCTCAATTCTCGGCATCTTTGGCGGCGAGGATCAGGGTATTCCGGTGGCCGACATCCACAAGTTTCAGTCGGCGCTCGATGAACTCGACAAGAAAGTCGAGATTCACATTTATCCCGACGCCGGACACGGTTTCGAAAATCCCAACAATGAAAAGGGCTATCGCGCCGATGACGCCGCCAAGGCCGAGAAGGTCACGCAGACCTTCCTCGCTCACGACTTGAAATAGCGGGAACAAGAAATCACCACGGAAACACTGAGATCACGGAAAATTTCATTACAAAAAGATTCCGTGACTTCCGTGCTTCCGTGGTGAAACCAGCTTCAATCCCCCTCACGCCGCCTTGCGATGCTGGCGCAACGCGCGAAATGCGGCCAAGGCCGGGAAGATCACGCACACCTTCCTCGCTCACGACCTGAAATAGCGGGAACAAGAAATCACCACGGAAACACTGAGATCACGGAAAATTTCATTACAAAAAGATTCCGTGACTTCCGTGCTTCCGTGGTGAAACCAGCTTCAGGCCCCCTCACGCCGCCTTGCGATGCTGGCGCAAGGCGCGAATGCGATCCAGCGTCCCCACAATCGCCTGCGCCTGGTTGCGCACAATGCCGACAATGTCGTCCGGAAGCCTGCCATCGCGAATGACTTCGTCGTACTGCTTCTGCGCGTAGGTGTCGCCGGTTTCCATCGACGAGAGGACAGCGTCGTCACCGCCGCCCAGGCTGGCCTTCAATTCGGTCCATCCCCGATGCACCGCGCCCAGCGTGCTGCCCGAGCGATCGACATCCGGCTTACCCCAACGTATCGCCGCACTCTCTAGATCGCCCGCGAACTTGGCGCGCTCCAAGCTCACTTCGCTCAGCAACGTCTTCAGCCGGTGATCCTTCACCTGCTCAGCCGCCTCTCGATAACCCTGTTGCCCATCGTGGCAAATCTCGATCAGCTTCTGCAAAGTATCGACAATGTATTTCTGGTCCTTCATAGCGCCCCCTCACTCCTGAGATAAATACTCCTTAGCCATTGCTTTGGATGGCAGGAACTCACGCCGGTTTGCATCGTTCCCCGAAGCGGGTTTTCGGCTAGAGCAATTTTTCGGCTAGACAGGCCGCTGAAAAAGTCGTCCCGCGAGCGCTTTGTAACAGGGCACGACTTCAGTCGTACCGATAAGCTGTTTATTTCTCGTCCGAGCCGGCGTCACAGGCCGCTGAAAAAGTCTGGATCGTGCCTTGGTCGGGTAGTGCGGCGCTTCAGCGCCGCGTTCAAGCGCTTTATCTTGTGTTCCCGAGCCGGCTTCAGCCGGCGGCACAATCCGGCACGAGAGTTTTTCAGC
>CAVONC010000018.1:0-80013 GCA_963697175.1 uncultured Acidobacteriaceae bacterium
CCCCCCTAGTCGGCATCGCCAAACTCGCGGCGCAGGGCGAATCCATTCGCCAGGGGCACCTGGTCGAGTACTTCACCATGCCTGCGCGCTCGCTGCTGAACCGCTGTACCTCGTCGCGCGTGCCCTTCGCCTGGACCATCAATCCTTACCGCGGCTGCGAATTCGCCTGCAAATACTGCTACGCGCGCTACACCCACGAGTTCATGGAGATGCGCGACGGTGTCGATTTCGAGCGCAAGATCTACGTCAAGCAGCAGGCAGCGTGGCTGCTGCGGCAGGATTTGAAGAAGGTGAAGCGCGGCGAAGAAATCGCCATCGGCACGGCGACCGATCCCTACCAGCCGGCCGAGCGCCGCTACGAAGTTACGCGCGGCGTTCTGGAGGAGCTGGCGCTCCATCACGGTTTGCAGATTGGCATCGTCACCAAGTCGGATCTGATCACGCGAGATGTCGAGCTGCTGCGTCGCGTCGCCGAGAACAATTCCCTGTTCGTGAATCTCACCGTCACCACGCTGGATGTGAAGCTGGCACGAATTCTGGAGCCGCGAGCGCCGCGTCCCGATCTGCGGCTCGGAGCGGTGCGCGAGTTGTGCGCCGCGGGACTCAACGCAGGTGTGATCTGCGCTCCGGTCCTGCCGGGAATTACCGACAAACCAGCGGCTCTGGATCGGCTGGTTCGCGCAGTCAAAGAAGCCGGCGGCAAGTACGTCTACGCTAACGCGCTGTTCCTGAAGCCGTGCTCAGCCGCAGTTTTTCTGCCGTTTCTGGAGAAGGAATTTCCTGCGCTGGTCGAGGAGTATCGCAAGCGCTTCGGGCAGAAAGCCTTCGTCAGCAAGGCTTATAGCCAGCGCCTGTCAGAGCTGATGGCCGGACTGCGCAAGAAGCACGGCATCAGCCGCGAATTCAGCTCCCGCAGCAAAAGCGCCCATCCGCCGGTGGAGGAGGAGCAGTTGAGTTTGTTCGCCTGAACGGGCAGTGCGGGCCTTCAGGCTAGAGTCTCCGGCTCCTGCCATTTTTTTGTCATCCCGATTTTTGTCATCCCGACCGAGGGCTTCAGCCCGTCTTCTTGTCATCCCGACCGAGGGCTTCAGCCCGACCGAGGGATCTGCGGTTCAAGCCGCGGAGCGGCGTCACGGTTCTAACCCAACACCAATTTCGGGTGCCCCGTTCCAGGCCATCTTTTGGCCTGGAGCGGGGTCTCTCTCCGGCCTCGTGTCAGGGCACGACTTTAGTCGTGCCGATAAAACGTCCCTTTCTCGCCCCAGCCGCGGAGCGGCGGCAGGGTTCTAACCGAACAGAAACAGCCGATCTTCCTACGTGCGGTAAGATATCAACCATATGACGCTTCCAGAAATCCAGCGTGCGATCGAAGATCTGTCTAAGGACGAGCAGGCTAAGCTTGCTTTTTGGCTCGCCGAACGCGATTTCGCGGCCTGGGATGCGGAGATCGAGCGTGACTTCTCCGCCGGTGGCGCCGGTTCTGCCCTGCTCGAGAACGTACGCAAGGAAGTTCGCGCGGGAAGGTAATGATTTCCACTGGTTCTGGATCGGCTCCCACGAGGCCTATAACAAGCTGCTGCATAGGCTGAAATAGGCTTCAGAAGGTCTCGGCCAAGTGCTGAACAAATAAGAAGCCCACCTCAGCAGCGGGCGTCGGTGGGCTTGTTTTCTGCGAAAAGCGAAGAGCGAAGAGCGAACAGCGGCCCCTCTACGCCGTCCCCAACCTCTTCAGCACCGTCTCCCGAAACCCGCGGCTCAACGTCAGCTTGGTCCCGTCGCGCAGCAGAATCGCATAGTCCCCATACAACGACGGCCGCAGCGTCTTGATGCGATCGACATTCACCAGCGTCGAGCGATGCACGCGCAGGAACTGCCGATGTCCCAGCCGCGTCTCCAGCGACGTAATCGTCTCCCGCAGGATATGTGTGTTCCCGCCGACATGCAGGCAAACATAGTTGCCCGCCGATTCCGCCCAGTCGATCTCACCCGGCTTCAGGCACACAATCTCGCCGTCGGCTTTAATCACGATGCGCTGCGGCGCATTCTGCCGCGAATCGAGTTCGGCCAGCAAGTCGAGCACGCGCCGCTGGAACATCGCCTCTGACGGATGCTGCAATTGCTTGCGCGCGTTGTTCAGCGCCTCCGTTAGACGTTCCTTGCCCACCGGCTTCAGCAGGTAATCGAGCGCGTGCACTTCGAACGCCTTCATCGCATAGCGATCGTAGGCGGTGACGAAGATGGTCAGCGGCATCGGATCGTTGCGCAACGCGGAGACCACGCCGAAGCCGTCCGTCTCCGGCATCTGGATGTCGAGGAAGACCAGGTCCGGCTTCTCGCGCTTGATCGTCGAGATGGCCGACTTGCCGTCGCCGCATTCGGCTACGATCTCGATGTCGGGTTCTTCTTCCAACAGGCTGCGCAGGCGCTCGCGAGCCAAAGCTTCATCATCGCTAAGCAACACTCGTATGGGCATCGCTGGTACGGACCTCCTCGAAATGAGTTCGAAATGGAATGTGGATCTTGACGACGCAGCCTCCGCCCGCTGCATCCTCCAGACTCAAGCGGTGATCGTGGTTGTAGAGCTGTAGCAGCCGCGCGCGCGTGTTGCGCAGGCCAACGCCTTCCGGCGGAATCATGCCGCCAAAGCGCGTCAAGCCCATGCCGTTGTCGCCGATCTCCATCCACAGCTCGTCGAAGACCTGGCGCGTGCAAATGCGAATCACGCCGGGCGCGCGCCGCGGCCCAATGCCGTGGCGGATCGCGTTCTCCACCAGCGGCTGCAGAATCATGTTCGGCACCAGCGCCGACAGCGTATTGCCGGCGATGTCCATCTCCACCTGCAGGCGATCCTGAAAGCGCGTCTGCTGAATGTCGATGTACTTCTGCAGAATGGTCAGCTCGCGGCTCAGCGGCACCTCGTGCACGCCCATCGCATCCAGCGAGAAGCGCAGCAGATCGGCCAGCTGCAGCGTCATGTGCTCGGCCGCCGGGCCATCGTTGCGCGCCAGCGCCGCAATCGAGTTCAGCGTATTAAACAGGAAGTGCGGCTCCAGCTGGATCTTCAGCACTTCCAGCTGCGCGTGCGCCAGCTGCGCCTCCAGCTGCGACGATTGCAGCTCGCGCTCGCGATATTTGCCGTAATAGTCGATCGCCTGCGTGATCAGCAGGATGTACCAGTAGCGTTGCAGGTCCATGAAGGCGCGCGACAGCATGTGCGCGAAGAAGGGCACGTGCGCTTCCGGCGTCCACGTAACATACGGCTCCAGCCAGACGATGATCGACGCCGCGATACAGGTCAGCACGATGCTGGCGACGATATGCAGCGGCAGCATCATCTTCCAGTTGCTGCGCTCGAACATGAAGCGCCGCGACAGCGCGTAAACCGGCGGCGTCATCACCGACCACACCGCCGAGATGGCCATGTACCACGCCAGCAGCTGCGCCCAGCTCTCCGGGCCGCCGACCGACGCGGTGTAGACATGCGTGCCGGCCGCGCCCAGGAACGCCAGCACCGTCCACAGCACGAAGCCGATGGCCCAGATGCGTGTCCACTCTTTGATTTTGTCGATAGTGGGACTGCGCCGAGCGGAAACGCCTCGACGTTTGCCAAGCTCTGCCGAAAGCTTGGCGCTGGTGACGGACGCCAAATCCTGAGCCATGGTGCGCTACCTGTTTCTGCGTTGAACCCCAATTACCCCGGCCAATTGGGGACCTGGGCTTTTAAAACGAGACGAGCTGCACCTACGCTGTGATAGACGAGATTCGCGCAAAGATGTTTCCAGAAAATAAACGCCGCCGCGAGAAATCCACAAAGGAGCTATGATGACTTTGGTTCTCTGGCGTCAGAATGTCCGATTACGGACAACTGAGGGGGATTTCACCACGGAAGCACGGAACACACGGAATCTTTTTCCAGAAACGATCGGCCGCACATTCATCCAGTTTCACTGTTCGATGCAGCATGGGTCTGATCTCGCGCCTGCTGGCCTTTGCTTTTGAGGACCCTCGTCAGGACGACTACAATCCTCTGCCGTCGTTTTTTTTGAAAGAATTAAATTCCGTGTCTTCCGTGCTTCCGTGGTGAAAACGGTTTTCCATGCACGAGCTCGGCATCGCCGCCTCCATCCTCGAATCCGTCGAAAAGGAAGCCGCGCGTCATCCCGGCGCGCACATCTCCAAGGTCGGCGTTAAGATTGGAGAGTTGTCGGGCGTCGATCGCGACGCGCTGCAATTCGGCTTCGAAGTTCTGGTGAAGGACACGGCCTTCGAGCCGCTTGCGCTGGAGCTCGAAGTTATTCCGCGCGTGCAGCGCTGCTCGAAGTGCGCTTACGAGTTCCGCATGCAAGACTTCGACCCGCGCTGTCCGCTCTGCAGCCGAATTCGCCACCGAGTGCATCAGCGGCGAGGAGCTAGACATCGCCTACATGGAGGTCGAAGATTGACGCGATGAAAGAGAAGAGCTCGGTCCGAAGAATCGGCGGCGATAGGGGTCCTTCGACTCGGACTGAAGTCCTCGCTCAGGATGACACGCTATCTGTAGGGTTTAGTGCTAAGCGCCAAATGCTAAGTGCTAAATGCTAAGTCGCTAATCGCTAATTGCTAATCGCTAATTGCTAATTGCTTCTTACTATGAACCGCATCGCCGTTGAAAAAAAGGTCCTGAACGAGAACCAGCTCCTCGCCGAGCAGCTGCGCCAGCGCTATCGCCGGCACGGCGTCCTCTGCGTGAACCTCATCAGCGCCCCCGGCTCCGGCAAGACCGCGCTGCTGGAGCGCACGCTGGAGCGCATGGACAAGTCCGCTCGCGTCGCCGTCCTCACCGGCGATCTGCAAACCGAAAACGACGCGCGCCGCCTGGCGAAGTTCGGCTTCCCGGTCAAGCAGATCACCACCGGCGGCACCTGCCATCTCGACGCCAAAATGATCGAGCGGCACCTCGAAGACTGGAAGCTCGAGGACCTCGATCTGCTGATCGTGGAGAACGTCGGCAACCTCGTTTGCCCATCGAGCTACGATCTCGGCGAAGACGCGAAGATCGTCCTGCTGAGCACGACCGAAGGCGAAGACAAGCCGCTCAAATATCCTTCCATCTTCTTCAAGTCCGAGCTGATGCTGCTGACCAAAATCGACCTGCTGCCCTACGTTCCCTTCAGCGCCGACCTCGCGCGCGAGAACGCTCGCCGCGTCCATCCCGGCATGGAGATCATCGACGTCTCCAGCACCACCGGCGAAGGCCTGGACCGCTGGATGCAATGGCTGCAAGCGCGCCAGGAAAAAGCACGCGCCAAGTTGCAAAACGCCGCAACCTGACGCAATCCCTCCGATCCGTCATCCCTAGCGAAGCGCCCGCTCCACAGCGCTGTCACCCTGGGCGAAGCGCCGGCTCCACAACACTGTCATCCTGAGCGGAGGCGCGCTTCTTTTGCGGCGTCGGAGTCGAAGGACCCCTACTGTGGCGAATATTCAGAACACTTGCACCGCTGCCGCTTGGTCTTTATCCCGATGCGGCTTGACCACGATCTCTACGTCCTGATTGAGCGCCACCAGAAAGCGCAAAAGCCGTTCAACCGAAAACTGCCGAAACTCCCCACGCAGCATCTTGGACACATCGGGCTGGCGGACACCGAACAACTCGGCAGCGTCGACCTGTTTCAGACCTCGATCTTTCATGATCTTGTCGATCTTATACACCAGCTGCGCCTTGACCAGGTGCTCTTCCGCATTCGGCAGGCCGAGATCCTTGAACACATTGCGGTTTCCTACTTCGTAGCCTTTCTGTCTCATGGCTCCATCTCCTTAGCAATCCGTTCGGCTTCGCGCAGCCGCTGTTTGATCAACTCGATTTCATGGCGGGGTGTCTCCCGTCCGGTCTTCGATTTCTTCTGGAAAGCGTGAAGGACATATACGGTCCCGGCATATCGCAACGTGTAGACGGCGCGGAACGTGTCGCCGCGAAAGTCCGTAACGATCTCCACGACGCCGGCCCCGCCGAAGCCGGCGAGCGGCTTGGCATCGCGATGCTTGCTTCCGCGTTGTGCGAAGTACAGGGCATAACCGATGTGACCCTGCACAGGTTCCGGGAATTTGCGCACGTCTTTGCGACTTGATCCGACCCAGACCACCGGCTTAAGAAATGCGTCGTCTGTCATCGACAAATATCAGTATAGTGAAGTCACTATATTAAGTCGAGATCCCCACTCTGCTGAACAGGGTCGGCAATTGTGGCCTGGACGGCCGGTGATCCCCTTCCTTGAGTCCCGCCCCCGCATGGCCTAACATGGGCCGCAGAAAGCTGCGGTCAAGCTTTTGCGGGTTCCGGAGGGCCTATGCTCCGCTCGGCGAGGCAACTTTCTCGCAAAACAATTCTTGCAAGTCTGTTCTTCGCGACGCTGCTCGCGATTCCCGTCGCCGCGCAGCAGGCCACATCTCCGCCGAGTGAACCTCCCGTCGGCTTTCCCGTCACCGTAGAAGGCAACCAGATCTTCCTGATCTACGACGGCATTGGCAGCGTTACCGCGCCGCAGCGCGCTGCAGCGGTTTCGGAACGCATCCGCAAGCTGATCTATACCAAAGACGATCTTTCCACGATCAAAGGCGCTGATTCGCCCTACGGTACCGCGGTCATGCTGGGCGACAGTGTGCTGGCCGTCATCACCGATGACGACGCCAAGCACTACCATGCATCGCGCCTGGTGGCGGCAAACTATCTTGCCAACCGAGTCCGCGAGGCACTCGGCGAAGCGCGTCGCCAGCGCACCCCGCGATTCCTCATTGAAGCGGCGATCAAAGCAACGGTCACCTTGGCCATCTATCTGGTCCTTGTCTGGCTGGTGGTCCGCATTGGGCGCTGGCTCTTGCGGAAGCTGCAAGCAACCGCTACGCGAATGAAGGGCATTCGCATCCAGCAATCGCAAATCATGGCGGGCGAACGCATCGCCGCCATGCTCATGACCGCGGTTCGTCTGCTGCGCATTCTCCTGCTCTTCCTGTTCACCTGGATTCTGCTGGCCACCGAGTTCAATTACTTCCCGTGGACGCGCGAGCACGGTCGCCAGCTGCGGGGCTACATCCTCACCCCAGTCGAGGTCGTCGGGAAGAGCTTCGTCAACTATCTGCCCAATCTCTTCTACATCATCATCATTGTCGCGGTGATCCACTACGTGATGAAATTCATCCGCCTGTTGGCGGGTGAAATCGAGCGCGGCAACATCCGCCTGCACGGCTTCTATCCGGAGTGGTCGCAACCCACCTACAAGATCGTCCGCTTCCTGATGATCGCTTTCACCGCGGTCATGATCTATCCCTACCTGCCCGGCAATAATTCGCCGGCGTTCAAGGGGATCGGCCTCTTCATCGGCGTCCTGTTCTCCCTGGGATCGACATCAGCCGTGGCCAACGTCGTCGCCGGCGTGATTCTCACGTATACCCGCGGCTTCCGCGTCGGCGACTGGGTAAAGATCGGCGACAACATGGGCGAGATCACGGCTCAGAGTATGCTCGCCACTCACCTCAAGACCATCAAGAACGAAGAGATCATCATTCCGAATTCCGTCATCCTGGGCAGCTACGTTACCAACTACAGTTTGCTGGCGCAGAAGGACGGCCTCATCCTCTACACCTCGGTCACCATTGGCTATGACGAGCCGTGGCGAAAGATCCACCAGCTGTTGATCGAAGCCGCCCTGAAGACGAAGAACATCCTGCAAACTCCGGCGCCTTTTGTTCTGCAAACCGCGCTCGACGACTCCTACGTGCAATACGAGATCAACGCCTACACCGACAAGCCGGTGCTGATGGTCTTCACCTACTCCGACCTGCGCGCCAACATTCAGGATTCGTTCTTCAACGCCGGCGTGGAGATCATGTCGCCGACGTTCCATGCAGTACGCGATGGCAATCGCACGGCCATGCCGGAGGAGTTCTTGCCGCCGGACTATCGACCGCGAGCGTTTCGAGTTGAGAAGGATGACGCAGCCTCCGCGGCATCTAGCGGTAAGAGCTGAGGTAGCAACGTTTGCCGGTGGAAAGAGTTGAGTTAATCCAAGGGGAAAGCCCTGTCATCCTGAGCGACAGAAGTTAGATATTAGTCGTGTCATCCTGAGCGACAGAAGTCAGGCAGGCTCTGATTAGGTCCCGGTTTTGAAAGGGCACGGCTTTAGCCGTGCCGCAAGCATCGCAAAAGCACTACGGCTTTAGCCGCTGAGGGACTGCACGTCGATATTAGTCGTGTCATCCTGAGCGACAGAAGTTTAGATTTTAGTAGTGTCATCCCGAGCGGAGGCGACGCCCGTCGCCGGAGTCGAAGGACCCCTATAGGCTGAAGGGTTCGGGGGTTGCCGGGCTTCGTTACCTCAGCAGCTAAAGCCGATCCTCATCAGCCTGCGGCAGTGCACCGCTGAAGCGGTGCTCCCACGCCGGCAATCCGTGCTACATAATCGCCGTCGGCGGCGCCGGCTCATCCGGACTGCCCGCATTGGCCAGCGGCACACGAATCATCACCACTGCCAGAATCACCAGCACGATGAATCCGGAGATCACATTCGGATGCTCGAAGATCACCGGCAACGGCCATTGCTTGTACTTGAAGATGGCAATCACAATGCCCATTAACGCCTCGCCCGCAATGAATCCCGATGCCGTCAGCACCCCGGCATTTTCCACGCGGGCCTTCTGCGCATCGTTAAAGTTCTTGCTGTCGCGAATCTTGTCGGTCATCCAGCGAATCACGCCGCCGACGAAGATGGCAAACGTCGTCTCCAGCGGAAGATACATGCCGACGGCGAACAGCATAGGGCTCTTGACCTCAATCATGATCAAGGCTAAGCCCATGAGGATGCCGACGCCGATCAGCGGCCACGCCATCTCTCCACCGACAATGCCTTTGGCCAGCATCGCCATCAGCCCGGCCTGGGGCGCGGGAAGCTGACGATCGCCGAAACCGGTTCCACCGCTGTTCAGATTTGCCTGGTTCAGCAGCAACAGCACGGGCAGCAGCGCGAAGCTGGCGACGGCGACGCCGAGGAAGTCGCCAATCTGCATCTTGCTGGGCGTGCCCCCAAGGATGTGCCCGACTTTCAAGTCCTGCAACATCTCGCCCGCCACGGCGGAAGAGATGCACACCACGGCCGCAACGCCCAGCACCGCGGCCACGCCATGCATCCCCGAAACGCCCATCAGCACCATGAGAATGGCGGCGATCACCAGCGCGGCCAGCGTCAGTCCGGAAATAGGATTGTTGGACGAACCGATCAGGCCCACCAGGTTCCCTGACACGGCTGCGAAGAAGAAGCCAACGATGATCATCACCACCGCCGCGACGATGCCCGGCACCCACGCCGCCGCGTAGCTCTTGTAGAGGAAGATCATGCTGATCAGCACGACGAACATGCCGGCGAATACAAACTTCGCGTTGAGATCGCGTTCGGTGCGGACGGTACCGGCATGCGCAGCGGCGGTCTTCTTCAGGTCGGAGACCGCACGTGCCATGCCCGAGCCCAGGCTCTTACGCATGCGGAACAACGTGAAGCAGGCGCCGACCAGCATCCCGCCAACCGCGATAGGACGCACGATGAAGCTCCACACCGCGCCCGCCTGGCCCGCCCAGAACGTGTTGTCGGGCGTCATGACGTTGCTTCCTGCGGGCGCAAATTGCGCGACGAAGCCGGGGCCGCCGAGAAACAGAATTAGTGGCACCAGCAGTCCCCAGGCGATCACGCCGCCGGCAAAATTTAGCGACGCCAGGCGTGGCCCGATAATGTAGCCGACACCGAGATACGCCGGGCTGATCTGAGGCGCAGACCACGTGGTCGCCGCACCGGCTGCCAGCTTCGGCGCGGTGGCCGAGCGGCCCATGCGTACAAAGCTCTTTCCCAACTGGCCGACACCCACGATGAAATCGCGGCTCGGACTGAAGAGGCTGAACTGTCCCAGCAGATAAACCAATCCGCCGAATCCCATGTTCGAAAACAGAATCTTCGCGGCGCGGCTGCCCTGTTGTCCCGCCTTGTGAATCTCGGACGCGGCAACCGACTCCGGAAATGGCAGGTCGGGATCTTCCACCATCACGCGCCGCAGCAGCGTCACAAAAAGAATGCCGAGCGCGCCTCCCACCAGCATCAGGATCGAAGATTTCAGATACGCATGTTGGAAATCGAAGACCGGCCAGGCTCCGGAAATCACGAACGCCGGAATGGTGAAGATCGCGCCGGCCGCGACCGACTCACCAATCGAGCCCACGGTTCGCGTGATGTTCTCCTCCAGCAGCGAACCTTTCATCAGGCGCAGCACCGCCATGCCGATGACGGCCGCGGGATAGGTAGCGGCGATGGTCATGCCGGCGCGCAGGCCGAGATACGCGTTGGCTGCGCCCAGAATTACAGTCAATACCAGGCCCAGCAGCACGGCGCGAAGGGTAAACTCCGGCATCGTGGTGTTGTCGGGAACGTACGATCGGAACTTCTTCGGCGGAGCACTTACGGTAGTACTCATTAAGCCAGACCTCGCGCGGTGCACAAATTATAGCGACCGCGCAAGTTAGCACGCCAGCGGCATTCGTTACAAGTGCACGGACGCGCCCGTCCGAGCGGAGCCTTCCGTGTGCCGAGCAACGGCTCAACTTTCAGGTGTGAACAGCTCAGGTAGTGCGGCGCTTCAGCGCCGCGTCCCCGGATTTTATTGTCATCACGAGCGGGCTTCAGCCCGCGAGGGATCTGCTGTTTCGGGTTCTCCTTAGCCTCGGCCAGCGCAGCGCCCATAGGGTACGAGGTAACGGGGCAGTCCCGCCGCAGGCGGGACGAAACTAATTAGCCCACCGCGGAAGCGGTGGGAAACCGTGCCCTCATCGATTTCGAGCCCCTTCAGGGGCGACACTCCCGGTTACAATGTGCAGATCACAAACGGAGCCACTATGGACTACCTTCTGAAGACCGAACCCACCGCATACTCCTTCGCCGACCTGCAACGCGACAAGCAGACCAACTGGGACGGCGTCTCGAATCCGGTCGCGTTGAGAAATCTGCGCGCGATGCAGCCCGGCGATCGCCTCATCATCTACGAGACCGGCGATCACAAGAGCGCCGTCGGCACTGCCTCCGTCGTCTCCGTCGATCCCTCCGACCCGCGCAATCCTGTCGTGAAGATCAAAGTCGGCAAAGCGATCGCGAAGCCCGTCTCGCTCGCCGAGATCAAAGCCAATTCCCTGTTCGCCGATTCGCCGCTGGTGCGTCAGGGACGGCTCTCGGTCGTGCCGCTGACCGCCGCACAATACAAAAAGCTCGCGGGGGAATAGCAGGCGACTATCGCTTTTTGCGATACGGGTAGAGCCGGCCTTCAGAAACTGTGTCGCAAGTGGAAACCGAATTTCGTGGTGGAATAAACAGCCGGAAGCGCGCCCGAACCAGCCGCGCAGCGGCGGGATGAAGTTAGCGGGCGTAAGCCCCGGGTAGTAGTCGGAAGAGTCCGCGTCAGCGGCGGCACCACTCGCGACACAGTCTCTTCAGGCCGGCGTCAGTACGAGCATAATCCGGCTCTTGCCAACAATCTGCTGTTCACTGCGAACGCGGCGCTGAAGCGCCGCTCTACCCGAGATCCGTGAAATCTCCATGAATCCGCTCGCAGGTACCTCGTCCAGCATTGCACCTCATGCGCCGAAGCACATATACTGAGGAGTCACGGTGCTTCGGGACCGGGACTAGCGTCAACCATCGCTTATCCGGACCCGCTGGCACCGGCGACGTAGCTTCTCTCGGGATGCGCATCCTGAGACGAGCGGAGGGCCGTCTTCAGCAGTCGTGAGACGCTAACTCGAACCCGACGAGACTTGCGTGCGCAGCCACGCGCTCTGTTTCTTGCGCCCTTACAACTCCTCGAAAACATTTTTTCGGTCCTCTTTCCTTCCGATTGCCGCCTCTGCCAGACGTCGCTGAATCGCATCTCCAGAATCCCGGTCTGCCAGGAGTGCCTCGCTGATATCCAGCCGACGCGCGCGCCGCAATGTATCGTATGCGGCGACCGTCTCGCTGGCGCCACATTGCTAAGGGGTGACGGCCGTTGCGACGACTGCCGCGATGCCGCACCGGAGTTTGATCGCGCCCTCTCGTTCGGCGAGTACGAAGCCGGATTACGCGGGCTCATCCACCTCCTGAAATACGAGCGCGTCAGCCCGGTCGCTGCTCCTCTGGGCGCAATGCTGGCCCATGCCATCGGCGAGCTCACCCACGGCAACACTGGCACGGTTCCGCTGGTTATACCGGTTCCGCTGCACAGGCGCCGCCGGCGCTCCCGCGGCTTCAATCAGTCCGAGCTGATCGCTCATGCTGCCGTCAGACATCTTCCGCAGACGCTCGCGGTGCTGGACGGCGCGCTGATTCGCCAGCGCGACACCATCTCGCAGGTAGGCCTCAGCCGCGAAGAACGCATCGAAAATATGCGTGACGCCTTTCGCGTCGCGCAGCCCAGCCGGATCAACGGCCGCGACATCGTACTGGTCGACGACGTCATGACGACAGGTACCACATTGTCAGAGTGCGCTCGCGTGCTGAAGCAGGCTGGTGCGAAACGGGTTTGGGCAGCCACCGTGGCTCGCGCCTTCGATGGCGCGTCGCAGACGACTGCCGATCCAGGGGAAGAGGAGGCGATCGAAGTGGGCGATCCCATTTCGTTCTAAACAACTCATGTCGATGCAGGCCCAAAGCGCAGCGTCCCGATACGGCAAGTCTCTGGCCGGTTGTATGCACCACGCCCGCGTGGCTGGCGATGAGCCGCCGCAGTGGGCCCCCATGCACGCGCCCGTGCTGGTGCTCAACGCCTCCTACGAGCCCATCAACGTCTGTGCCGCTCGCCGCGCCATCATTCTGGTGCTCAAGGGCGTGGCCATGATGGAAGAGGCCAACGGACATGTCCTGCACGCCGCGCGTGTTGCCATGCGCGTGCCGTCGGTTATTCGCCTGCTGGAGTATCGCCGCATCCCCCATCAGACGCGCGCCCTCTCGCGCAAGAACATTCTGCTGCGCGATCGCAACACCTGCCAGTATTGCGGCAAGATTCTCGCCGCCGGCGAACTGACGCTGGACCACGTCATCCCCCGCTCTCGTGGAGGCGCCTCGACTTGGGAAAACCTCGTCGCCTGTTGCCACAACTGCAATCGCAAGAAGGGCAACCTGCTTCCCCATGAGTCCAACATGAAGCTGACGCGCGAGCCACGCGCCTTCAACCTGCACACCAGCCGTCACATCATGCGCATGATGGGCCGCTCCGATTCCAAGTGGCAGAAGTATCTCTTCTACTGATTTGTCGTAATCTGGCGCCCTGCTCACGACAACGTGCCACTCATGTCAGCTTGAAATTCACTCGCATTACCCATGCCGGGTGGAGCACGCCTTGAGGCGTGCATATTTCAGCCCCAATTAGACACGCGCTTCAGCGCCTGAGGTAAAAATCAACGCCTTACCTCAGCGGCTGAACAGGCTGCTGAAAAAGTCGATTGTGGAGTGTTTTGAAGGGGCGCAGCTTCAGCTGCGCCGTTGCAAGTCTTTTATTTTTGTCATCCCGAGGAGGCCTTCAGGCCGACGAGGGATCTGCTTTTCGACTTTTTCAGCGGCCTCTGAAGCCGAGAATTGAGCGGACCCCTCAAGTGCACGCCTTGAAGGCGTGCTCCACCCACGGTGGCTTTGGGCGCAATTTCAAACTGACCCAGTACCTTCGTTCACGAATTTCTGGACACCTGACCGTTTTTTGTAGTACATTTCGCGCCAACTTCTCCGATTGCTAATTCATGAACGTGTTGAAGTTGTTTCAGCAACGGAGTGTTGACGAATAATGTGCGCCCACACCCTTCGTCCTATCTGCTCAGCAGACCATTTTTGCTGCGAAGTCTCGTCCCGCGGCTGGCCTCTTGACTGACGCAAACGGGAAACGGGTTGAGCGCTAGCGAACCAGACCACCAGGGCTAAACAGGCCGCTGAAAGTCGATTGCGGAGCGTTTTGAAGGGGCACAGCTTTAGCCATGCCCTGAGCCTGCCGAACGGGTGCGCCGTTGCAGGTCTTTTGTTTTTGTCATCACGAGGAGGCCTTCAGGCCGACGAGGGATCTGCTTTCCGACTTTTTTCAGCAGGCTCTAAAGCTTGAGCGACCAGGTCTGCGAGAAGCTATGTGTCGCACGGCCTGCGGCGGTATTCGCAGTCTGCACCAAGTTGATGTTCAGCGGTTCGCACCCCTGGGCCGACCCGTAAGCAGGTTGTCGCAAGTAAAAATTCGCAGTCGATTCACAACGATGGCTGAGGATATCTGCGTGTGGCATGAAGACGCAATTCTCCCGGCCAACCGAACTAGAAAGGAGTAGTTGCCATGCAACTTCGTCGAATGGCCAAACCAGCCTCGAGTGTCCTCCTGGCTTCTCTGTTTGCTTGTCTTCTGATGACACAGCCCCGAATGGCGCACGCCCAGCAGGCAAACGCTTATTGTGGCTCCGATCAGTACCTGACGAACCTGCCGGTCAAGCCACCCAAGGATCCCAGCACCAAGCGTCAGGTCCAAATGGTGAACTGCTCCGATCAGGTACTGTTAGGAGCGGCCAACGCAGCGCGCGCGGCGGGGGCGCCACCCTACCCGGTCTTTCCCCAGGAAGGCACCTGGGTGATGCAACCCTTCAACTCCAAGAACCCTACGGATTATTCCAATGTGCTCACCATCGATATTCCTTCGCAGTGGTACGGCCAGCATGTAGGGGGGAACACGGGAAACTTCTGGGTACGAACCGGCTGCCGTTACGATCCGGTGGCCAACCGGGCGCAGTGCGAGACCGGCAGTTGTTCCGGTCAATATGATTGCAGCTCCGGCAACTTATCGACGGTGGCCGGCACTACCCTGGTGGAGTGGACCTTCTATCAACATTTCGACAACACTCCGCCCGACTTGTTTATCGACTCTCCCGACATCAGCGCAGTCAACGGCGCAAATCTCACGGTCGACGTCTCGCCTAAGGGCGGTCACGACTTGGATCCGGTGAATGCAAAGGATTGGCACTGGTTGAACTGGAACTACCCGCTGGTCGTGCACGCAGCGGACCTGCGCGAGCCCAACCAGTGTGTGGCCGCCAATGGCAGCGGTTACAAGATCAACCGCGCGCAAATCGATACCACCAGCGGCGGCGCTCCGGGCTATCCCTTCCTGGGCTACGTGATCGTCGATGGCAGTGGCAATCCGACCATGCCAGCCGGTAACCGGCAACTGTTTTGTCTCAGTAATTGCGGAAAGTACAAGTTCCCAACGGAGTTGGGAAAAGACGGCTGCGATCTGACCAACGATCCCAACTGCTATTCCTGGACGACCTTCTGCGCGGGAAATACAACCATCAAGTACGCTAATCAATGTCAAACCGGCGTCGGCAACGGTATGCAGTGCAATACCGACGCAGACTGTTTGAAATGTAACCCCGGTGACCCTGACTTTCACATTGCCTGCTTCAAGAACGCCGGTCCCACTAAGTTGGGCGAGTGTCAGCTGCGCGGCTTTTTCAAGGGGACGGTCGCGGCCTGTAACGGCACCGCTGGCACCAAATGTGGACCTGCCGGCACGCAGTGCGCCGCTCCCACTTCCACCATCGCCTGCACCAACACCTATGGCTCCATCAATCCGCTGGATATGAGCGGACCCACCAAGTTCGATTACAACGACCAGCCGATCGTCTCCCCCTGTAGCGACGTAACGTTTAAGGGGAATGCAGTTCCCTGCATTGGTGAAGACACCCTGCACAAAGTGCTGCATGGCGCCTACACCTGGCCCAACGATCCGCAGGTCTACCAGAGCGATGCCCCGGTGTATCGCATGGTGTTTTCTCCAGAGGGCAGAGGAATGGCTCCGATTACGGCGTCCCAAGGGATCCCGGCGTGTGACTCGCTACCTTCCAATTACAAGCCCGCGCAAAATCGCTCCTCCTGCTCCGGTTCCATCAGCAAAGAAAACGCCCTATTGGCGATCGCGAAAGTTCGCAACCTGCCGCCCAATCAATGGCAATCCACCGGCGGCGATTGGCCGTGTTCCGTCGGCAGTGAAAGGGATTCGGCCGACAACGGCATCATTTGCTCCTGGACCCCTCCACCCGCGAACTACAACTGTCTGGCTCCCAAAACCGATGACACCTATGTCACCGATAGTGCCTGCGGTCGCATCGACTCCGGTAACTCGCTGGTATCCGGCTCCATGACCCCCAGTAGCGGCGATCCCTTGATTCTGGAAGTGTCCAGTGCGAAAGTGGTGCCCGCCAGCACTATAAGTCTTCCCAGCTCCATCACCGGCTGTGCCGCATCCTGGACGCCGATTGCGTCGCAGTTTGTGAAAACCAACCAGGGCGTCATCGCCTGGTACAAAGCAACCTCCAATACCAGCTCGGCCTGCCAGGTGACGGTGACCATGGCCAGCGACAAGAATCCGGCCGAACTCAAGCTCTACGATGTGCCGAAATTCAACGGCACCATCGAGACCATGAGCACCATGTCCGGCGACTGCAATCTGTGTAGTGCAGCAGGCGTGACCGCCGGCACCGTTACCACCGCCTTCTCCAGTGATCTGCAAATGGGCGCTCTGCTGATGGTGAACCAGACCACTGCTCCGATCACCTATTGGCAGAACTGGCTGAGCAACGGCAACAATCAGTCGATGCCCGACTGTATGTTGAACGTCAACAAGAATTGTCCATTCGATGACGGCGCTGATTACCTGCCGGGACATGGCCCTTATTCGGGCAACTCCGATGTCGGTCATAACCCGGTCGCACCAGGGACGCAGTACTTCCATTACAACGCGAATATCATCAATGACCAGTCAAACTTTTCCTGGTTAGGATTGGCGGTTTATCTCGAACTCAAGCCGTAGCGGCTTGTCGGTTGCGGTTCTCGGGGACGGTCAGCAATGGTCGTCCCCGTTATTTTTGTAGCGGCGGTTTGCAGCTCGTGGCAGTAAACCTGGCGCTACCGTCGTCCCACCCAACTCCATCCCCGCCGATTACATCTAATCGCAAGTTGAAGAACGACCCATTCGCGGCCTCACGCGAAACTACACTCGTCAATCGGACTGAACATGCCCATTTCGCAGAAAATCAATTCGCCCGAACTCGATGCCCTGTTGCAGCTCACGCTGGTCACTGACCGCACAACCGCGGGAGTCAACTACGTTGCCCAACTGGACGATGCTGCACGCACCAAATTGCTGTCGCTGGCGCAGTCCAACCATGTCGTCATGCGCGCCTTCCAGCCTCTGGCTCAGGATCCATCCAACCCGCAGCTGGCCGACTGGGCGAACGCCGCGATTGCCGAAGAACGCAATCGCATCGACAATGCGCTGACCTTTCTGCACCACATCTGTCAGGAGCTCGAACAAGGCGGCTGCGCTGTCACCGTTATGAAGTCGCTCGATCACTGGCCCGACTTGGGCAGCGATCTCGATCTCTACACCACCGCCGACGACCGGCGGGTCGTGCACGTCATGCTGAATCGTTTAGGAGCGCACATCGAGCCGCGCAGCTGGGGTGATCGCCTGGCGAACAAGTGGAACTTCGCTGTGCCCGGATTGCCGGAGTCCGTCGAAGTGCACGCGCAGCGCCTGGGCCAAACCGGCGAGCACATGGCAATGGCCAAGCGCTTCGTCACCCGGCGTGTGCCGAAGATGGTCAACGGCCTCACATTTCTCGTTCCAGCCGCGGAGGAGCGTGTCATCGTCGCAACCCTGCAGCGCATGTATCGCCACTTCTATTTCCGTGTTTGCGACATCGTCAACACGGCTGGCCTGCTGGAAACCGATCAACTCGACTTCGACGAGTTGAAGAAAGCCTCCGATCTCGGCGGCGTCTGGCCGGGCGTCGCAACCTATCTCACCATCGTGCGCGACATGGTCCTGCAATATCGCGGCAGCGCTCCTGACTTGCCGCAGCAGGTGGTGGCAGCTGCGCGTTTCGGAGGCGAAGTGATTTTCGCGCGCGGAAAATTTCTGCGCGTTCCTATCCTGCCCAACGGCGCCGATCTCTACACCCGCCAGGTTACATACACGGCGCTGCGCGGCGATGTTCCCGCCACGTTGCGTCTTTCGCTGCTTCCCTATCTGGCCTCGGCGGCTGCGGTCGCCTTCCGGCTTACAGGAAGCGACAAGGGCATCTGGTAGAGTCCGCAGTCGGCTTCACAGGCCGCTGAAAAAGTCGATTGTGGAACGTTTGAAGGGGCGCAGCTTCAGCTGCGCCGTTGCAAGTTTTTTAATTTTGTCATCACGAGGAGGCCTTCAGGCCGACGAGGGATCTGCTTCTCGACTTGCTCAGCCGCCTATTCAGTCGTGGCGACGTTGATTTCTCGTCCCAGCCAATTTCACATCCCGCTGAAAGAGTCGGCTCGCGACCGGTTCGTAACAGGGCACGACTTCGGTCGTGCCGACAAGCGGCTTATTTCTCTCATCCCGAGCGGGCTTCAGCCCGCGAGGGATCTGCTTCTCAACAACCTGTTCGGCCGACGTCACAGAAGTCGCGTCCCGAGTTTTTCACCGGCCTCAGGCAAGCCTCATTTGCTGGCGCGAATTGGCGCGTTTATTTCCACATCCTCCCGAATAATGCTGAAGCTGGCAGCAAGCGTCACGCATCTACTGCCGAATAAACGCGGTTCCGAAATCGATGTGGGACTAAATTCTTGTTTCGTTTAGCACTCTGGTGCCAAGTTCACGACTGAGTAACTGCGTTGCCAAAAATTACTCTCATCGCGCTTGATGCGTTTTGGGTCAGAATTGGATAATATGCAAGTGATGTGTGGGTGAGCCGCAATCCAGCGGTTCGTCGCTCGGTGTTGTAACAGGTTGTTGTTACATCGATGGCTTACGCCGTGAGAATTTTCACCCCTATTCAGCGTCTTCACAGGTCCTACACTCTTCGTCCGCCTGCGCCGTATATCCCGAGTGCAACTAAGACAGTAAATCAAAAGCAATTCAATACAATTTCACTCGAAGAAGAGGAAGGTAAAACATGCCGGTCACTCGCATCGATTTTCCTATTGATGAACTGACTCGTCCTCGTAGCGAGGAAGAGATTCAACGCAAGCTGGCGCAGGAGCGCGCCCGGCTGGAAAGCATGATGGGGCTGGACAGCCGTCCAGTACATCACTTCAAGCGTCCGGCCGAGCGGGCGTTCTCGGCCGAGGAGCGCGGCCAGGTGACCATCCTCTTCGGCGGCCTCACCTGGAAGCACGAGCGCGTCATCCAGGCCGTTTTCCAGAGCTGCGGCTATCGCTGCGAAGTCATGCCCGTTCCCAATGTCTCGGCCTTCCAGCTGGGCAAGGAATACGGCAACAACGGCCAGTGCAATCCGACCTACTTCACCGTCGGCAATCTGGTGCAGCACCTGCAGACGATCGAGCGCGAGCGCGGCCTGACCAAGCAGGAGGTCATCGACAACTACATCTTCTTTACTGCCGGATCATGCGGCCCCTGCCGCTTCGGCATGTACGAAGCCGAATACCGCCTGGCCCTCCAGAATTCCGGCTTTGACGGCTTCCGCGTGCTGCTCTTCCAGCAGAACGACGGCGTGAAGGCCGCCTCCGGCGAAGCCGGTCTGAAGTTCACCGTCGATTTCGGTATGGGCATGTTCAACGCCCTCAATCTCGGCGACATCATGAACGAGATGATCTACCGCATCCGTCCCTACGAAGTCCAAAAGGGCAAGACCGATGAAGTCTGGCAGTCCTCAATGGATACGCTCTGCGCCATGCTGCGCGAGCGCAAGCCGTTCGAAGATCACGAAGACCTGCCGGAATGGATGGCGAAGAAGGTTCGCGCCAACAAAGGCAAGAAGTGGGAACTGTGGGTCAACTCGCTCCTCAAAGTTCGCGAACAGCTTTACGGCGATCCTTATAAAGAGGCCATGGCAGCGGTCCGCGACCAGCTCAACACCATCGAGGTGGATCGCCTGAAGGTGAAGCCGGTGGTCAAGATCATCGGCGAGTTCTGGGCGCAGATCACCGAAGGCGACGGCAACTTCCACATGTTCGAGTTCCTGGAGCGCGAAGGCGCGCAGGTTCTGGTTGAGCCCATCGGCACCTGGGTCATGTACATGATGTACCAGGTGAAGGCGCGGGCCGCGGCTCGCCGCTCGCTCGACGCTCCCTACAAGAACGTGAAGTGGTTCGAGCTGCAGAAGAAGTTTAAGAACGAGCTCAAGTTCAAACAGAAGCAGTGGATGGTCGGTGTCGGCGAGCGCATCTACGCGCGGCAGTATCAGCGCGCGGTAGAAGGTTTGGGCAATATCGCGCACGAACTCGTCGATCAGAAAGAAATGGCCGAGCTGGCAAATCCGTTCTACAACGAGTTCGCGCGCGGCGGCGAGGGTCACCTCGAAGTCGGCAAGAACGTCTACTACACCAAGAACCATCTCTGCCACATGGTGCTGGCCCTGAAGCCCTTCGGCTGCATGCCATCGTCGCAGTCTGACGGCGTGCAATCCGGCGTCGCCAATCACTTCAAGGAGATGATCTTCCTGCCCATCGAAACTTCCGGCGAAGGCGAGATCAACGCCCACAGCCGCGTGCAGATGGCCCTCGGCGAAGCCAAGGTCAAAGCTCGCATGGAGTTCGACCAGGTCCTGAAGTCGACCGGCAAGCGCCTGGAGGACATTAAGGACTACGTCGCCGAACATGCCGAGCTGCGCAACGTCTTCTATCCAGTGCCGCATCGTCATGGAACCGCAGGCGTGGCCGCTAACTTCGTGCTGCACGTCAACGATCTGATGAACGGCACCAAGAAGCTGGCGCGCGTTCCAGCGCCGGCGCCGCGCAAGCTGCAGACGTCCGCCGCGTTTGGCGACTAGGCAACTGAAACTTGGGTGCCCCATTCTGGCCGTCTTTTGGCCAGGGTGGGGCAGTTTCCAAACTCAGATAACTGCCCCGCCCCGCCAAAGGATGGCTAGAACGGGACACTCAAATCGAGCTTGTTTATGAAAGGAACTCTTAGCTAGATGCCTACTGAGATTCAGACTCCCGAAGGGACGAACGCAGCCCCGACTTATCGTCTGGATGTCGAATTACACGAGCTGCTGATGAAGCCGCCGGAGACGCCGCGCCTGCTGCCGCCGCCTCCAAGTGGCAAGCTGCAGGAGCTACCGACGCCGGTCTTTCCGCAACATCCCGAGCTGATGAACGCCCGCGACGAGGACTACTTCCCGAAAAACGGCAAGCGCTCATGGTCCACCAAGCACATCATTCGCGCCATGCGCGGATGGGCAGTGCCGTGGATCCGCTCCCGGGTGCTGCCGGGCGATTTCCATCCGATCATCGCCTACCTCTTCAACGAGTGGAAGTGCAACCTCGATTGCCACTACTGCTGGGCCTTCGATAACAGCGTTCGCGGCATGACCGAAGACACCGCCAAGCGCTCACTCGACTGGCTGCGCGACTCCGGCGCCGGCGTGTTGGCGCTGATGGGCGGCGAGCCGCTGCTCCGTCCCGATTTCGCCCACAAGATCATCTATTACGCCGCGAAGAAGGGCTTCTTTGTCTACCTGCCCACCAACGGTCGGCTAATGCGCGAGCCGGTGATCGACAAGATCGCCGACGCCGGCGTTGGCGTGGTCAATCTTGCGGTCGATGCATGGGACGAGGTTCCGGGCCGCGGGCTGCCGAAGGCGATGGTGCCTATCCGCAAGTACTTCGATTACCTGGTTAAGAAGCAGTACAAATACGGCTACTCGGTGTTCCTGAACATCAACATCTGCGCCAACAATATGGACGATGTCCGTCAGTTGACGGAACTGGCGCACGACAACGGCATCGCGACCGACTACCACATCTGCGAGTCGCCGATGACCGAACAGCCGCACTTCAAACACCTGTACACGAATCCGACGTTCATCCGCGAAGAGCATCACGCCGCGGCGTCCGAACTGATTGACTGGCTGATTGAGAAGCAGCAGTCGGGCTACCACATGGTGAACTCGGTACAGCGCCTGGCGCAGATGAAGAACTTCATCCACGGCGACCTGCACGACTGGGGCTGCCGCGCCGGACATAACTCGCTGATCGTCCGCGTCGACGGTACGCTGGCGCCGTGCTTCCCCATGTACTCGGCCGGTTACGACTGGGGCACCATCGAGAACCATAAGTTTGAAACTAAGCAGCTGAAAGAAATGAAGAAAGAATGTCAGAAGAGCTGCTTCTCGACGCTGAACCACATCCTCGCCTGGTGCTACAACGACAAGCGCGTGATCGAGTGGATGTTCCGGCAGGCGAAGCATGGATTCAGAAGGGTCGAAGGCAACTTCGGCGACGCGTAAGTCGGGTAGTGCGGGCGTTACGTCCGCGTCTCGCGCGAGTTTAGGTAGGGCGAACCTTTTCAGGTTCGCGTTTTGCGAGTTGAAATGGTAGTGCGGACCTTTAGGTCCGCGTATCGCGCGGCCTTATTCTTGCAGTACGCGGGCTTTAGCCCGCTCCGAGCCCCTTCAGGGGCGAAAGTAATTAGCCCAGCGCGGAAGCGCTGGGTAGCCGATAATAAAGATAGCCGAGTCCCGTAGGGACGATACCTGTGCGACGGGGCTTCAGCCCCGAGCCGAACCAAGCGGGCACAGACCCGCACGATTTACGGAGGCCCAGTGAGTCATTCTCACCAACACGGATCGGATCACGGATGCTGCGACACTGCCAATCCCAAGGTTGACGTCTCTCTCAGCGCCTTAACCGAATCTGCGCCCGTCGAGACTTCGCTGCCCGCCCGCATTCTCGCCAAATCGCGCGAGGTTGCGGGGCAATCCGGGCACAAGGCGGTCTACACCGTCGGCATGGACGTCGGCTCGACCACCGTTAAGTCCGTCGTGGTTGAGACCGAAACCGACAAGATGATCTGGCAGGACTATCAGCGCCACGAGACCAAGCAGCCGGAAAAGCTGCTCGAATTCCTCAAGCGCATGCAGGATGAAGTCGGCATCGCTCCGCACAATTGCCGCATCTTCATCACCGGCTCCGGTGGCGGCGCGCTGGCCAATCTGATCGGCGCAAAGTTCGTGCAGGAAGTCACTGCGGTTTCGCTCGCGGTCGAGAAGCTCCACCCCGAAGTCAACTCCGTCATCGAACTCGGCGGCCAGGACGCCAAGATCATCGTCTTCAAGGAAGACGAGAACACCGGCCGCAAGAAGAAGATTCCGTCGATGAACGACAAGTGCGCCGGCGGTACGGGCGCGGTCATCGACAAGATCAACGCCAAGCTGAAGATTCCCGCCGCAGAGCTTTGCGACCAGGGCTACATCGGCATCAAGCTGCATCCCGTGGCCGGCAAGTGCGGCGTCTTCGCCGAGACCGACATCAACGGCCTGCAGAAAGCAAGGCATCCCTCCCGATCAACTGATGGCGTCGCTCTTCGACGCGATCGTGCTGCAGAACCTCACCGTCCTGACGCGCGGCCACACACTGCGTCCGCACGTTCTCCTGCTCGGCGGTCCGAATTCGTTCATCCGCGGCATGAAGGAAGCGTGGCAGCAGAACATTCCCCGCACCTGGGAAGAGCGCAAGGTGGAGATCCCCGAAGGGTTGAAGCCGGAAGATTGCATCAAGGTCCCGGAGAACGCGCAGTATTTCGCGGCGCTGGGCGCGGTCGAGTTCGGCAAGGATGAAGAGCCCGAAGTCGGCATCTACATGGGCACCGAGTGCCTGGAGGACTACATCACCGTTGGCCGCCAGGCTGAGAAGGCGAAGGCCGGCGCTGCAGGCCTGAGCGCCACGCCGGAAGAGCTGGTCGGGTTCAAAGAGAAGTATCGTGTGCCGAAGTTCATCGGCGCGAAGTTCACCGCAGGCGAGACGGTTCGCGGCTTCGTCGGCCTCGACGGCGGATCGACTTCGACCAAGGCCGTGCTGCTCTCCGAAGCGGGCGACGTGATGTGCAAGGCCTATCAGCTTTCCGGCGGCAATCCCATCCAGGACACCATCGACATGTTCGTCGCGCTGCGCCAGCAGGTGGAATCGCAGGGCGCGACGCTGGAGGTCATGGGCGTCGGCACCACCGGTTACGCCAAGGACGTCCTGAAAGATGTGCTCAAGGCCGACGTTGCGCTGGTCGAAACCGTCGCGCACACCGAATCGGCGATGAAGTTCTACGACAATCCGCACGTCATCGTCGACGTCGGCGGCCAGGACATCAAGCTGATCGTCCTCAAAGACGGGCGCGTCAAAGACTTCAAGCTGAACACGCAGTGCTCCGCCGGCAACGGCTACTTCCTGCAAGGCACGGCTGAGTCGCTCGGCTACAAAGTCGAGGAGTACGCCGACATCGCGTTCTCGGCCAATACCATGCCGGTCTTCGGCTACGGCTGCGCGGTGTTCATGCAGTCCGACATCGTGAACTTCCAGCGCCAGGGCTGGCGCGGCGAAGAGATTCTCGCCGGACTGGCGAACGTTCTGCCGAAGAACATCTTCCTGTACGTCGCCGGAATTCCCAACCTCGCCAAGCTGGGATCGAAGTTCATCCTGCAGGGCGGAACGCAGAAGAACCTGGCAGCAGTGAAGTCTGAAGTCGACTTCATTCACTCGCACTTCCACGGCGCCGGCCAGGAGCCCGAGGTCATCGTTCACGAGCATTGCGGAGAGTCGGGCGCAATCGGCGCGGGCGTCGAAGCGATCCGTATCTACAAGAACGGACATCGCACCACCTTCATCGGTATCGAAGCCGTCGAGAAGATCGGCTACAAGACCACGCGCAGCGAAGAAACGCGCTGCTACTTCTGCAAGAACAACTGCCTGCGCACCTTCATCGACGTCAACGTCGGCGATGCCAAGAACGAGCACCTGGAGCCCGCATCGCCGCTGCCGGTATTCAAGTCCAAAGTTCCGCTGGCAGCAGGCGAGCGCCGTCTGATCATCTCGACCTGCGAAAAAGGACAGGTCGAAGACGTCGGCGCGATGCGCGGCATCAAGGCCGGACTGGACGCAATAAAGAAGCAGAATCCCAACTTCGTCGACATCGCCGCCAACGAAGTGTGGCGCTCGCGCAATCCGGAGAAGATTGCCGACCCGCTGCCCACGCCGGGCCGCTGGGATTTCGGCAAGGCCAAGGCCGCCATACAGCAGCGCGTCGAGCTGATGAACAAGCGCAAGGCGCTGCGCGTCGGCATGCCGCGCGTGCTCAACATGTATCTCTACGCGCCCATGTTCAGCGCGTATCTTGAGAGCCTGGGCCTGGAGCCGGAAAATCTCATCTACTCCGAATTCACCGGCCAGGAGATGTATCGCCAGGGCGCGGGCCGCGGCGCCATCGATCCCTGCTTCCCATCGAAGATCGGCATTCCGCACGTCTACAACCTGATCTTCCAGAAGCACGTGAAGAAGCCGCTGGACGCCATCTTCTTCCCCATGATCGACACGCTGCATCAGCCGATGAAGAACTGCAGCGGCTCCAACGCGTGCCCGACCGTCACCGCGACGCCAAACGCCGTGAAGGCCGCGTTCACCAAGGAAGGCGATGTCTTCAAAGACAACGGCATTCAGTATCTCGATCCCATCCTGAACATCGACGACAAGCGGCTGTTCGGCTTGCAGATGTTCCAGGCGTGGGCGCCGCTGCTGGGGCTGAGCGAAGAGGAAAACGAGCGCGCGATCCAGGCTGCTTACAAAGCATTCGACGACTTCGATCTCGGCCAGCGCCAGCGCGCGCGCGAAATGCTCGACACCCTGGAGCGCGAGAATCGCCTCGGCATCGTGATGCTGGGCCGCGTCTATCACCACGATCCCGGCTTGAATCACGAGATTATGGAGGAATTCCAGAAGCTTGGCTATCCGGTCTTCTCGCAGAGCTTCCTGCCCACGGACGAGGACATGATGGATCGGTTCTTCGGCGAAGAAGTTCGCTCCGGCGCGATCACCCACGCCCTCGACATTCGCGATGTCTGGAAGAACGCGTACTCGGCCAGCACCAACGTCAAGATTTGGGCGGCGAAGTTTACCGCGCGGCACCCCAACCTGGTGGCGCTGGAGATCTCCAACTTCAAGTGCGGCCACGACGCGCCGATTTACAGCGTGATCGAGGACATCATCGAGAAATCCGGCACGCCGTACTTCTCGTTCAAAGATCTGGACGAGAACAAGCCGACCGGCTCGATCAAGATTCGCGTCGAGACCATCGATTACTTCCTGAAGCGCTATCGCGAGGATCTGCTGAAGAAGGCCGAAACCGCGAAGAAGATGGAAGAGCAACTGGCGGAGTACGAGAAGCAGCTGCGTATGAGCCTGACGCACAAGTCGGTCCGGCGCGAGGCGGAGATTGTTCCCTTCCCGCAGATCGTCGATGAGCCGCACGCGGCAACAGCGTCTGGTGACGACTAGATCGCTATTTGCGGGTGGAGCACTCCTTCAGGTGCCCCTCGAGTCAGCTTCGTAGATGCGGGCTTTAGCCCCTGCGGTGAGCCTTACCTCAGCGGCTGAAGCCAGGCCTGTCTTGCCAAGTCCAGGCTCAATCAACCTCCGGGAGAATTCTGAAGGCGCGTTTCCTGGAAGTCCGGTATACCGAAAAGTCTCGCCGGTCGAGCGTGAAAATGGTTTCAATGCCGTCGCGCTGCGCCAGATGCACCAGCGCGGCATCCGCTAACTGCGGCTCCATGTCCGCATACTTGCCCATTACTTCGGCGATTGCCTTCGCGTCGGAATCTGCTAACGGGAGCAGAACTACAAATCCCTCGCCGATGCTTCGCAGAAGTTGCTGAACGCTGCGCTTATCCGCGCGCAGCAGCCAGGCTGCTTCGGTGATAACCGGCCAGCAGGAAAACAGCGGCCCGGAGATTGATTTCAGCACGTCGACACAGCGATCGTGGTGCTCATCGGCGCGTGAAAGGATGGCGACCAACGGGCCCGTGTCCACCAGCACATGCCTCATCTCGATTTACCAAAATCTCTGAAGTGCCGTGGATGGGTGCTCAGGTCTTTCGCACCGCGCCGCATAATGCCGACAAGGCCTGCCCGCTTCGCCAAGTCATATGCCGAAATCTCTTCACCAGCCCCAGCCAGGTATGTCTCCAAGGCCTCGCGCACCAGTTCGGACTCCGACCGCCCTCTGGTCGCCGATTGGTTCTTAAGCCGCTCACTCAGAGGCCGCGGGATTCTGACGGAAATTCGTTGAGTTGCCATAGAGTTAGTGTCAGACATTATACGGTCAGCGTCAGACAACACACAAGGGCTCAATCTGAGCCCTCCTGGCCTTGCCATCGCTCAAGTTCAGCATCAACCGCATCCCCGGTCGCGATATACTTGATGGAATCATCATGCCACTCACCACCGACACCAAGAAAGTGATGTTCGAAATCTACCGCGATGCCGACTACAGCGGGCGCTACCGTGTCGTGTACTTCACCGAACTCGGCGAGCACGACAAAGCAACCGAGATCGAGAACGCCATGCGCGGCGAGCACATCTTCGACGGCTTTCTGCTGCACCGCGAGCGCAATCAGGCCAAGCAGGTGGTCGACGAGATTCTCGACCGGCTGAATCGCGGCGAACAGGTCGGCGAGGACGTCATCCGCGAGAGCCTGCAGGCCTATCTCGCCTGATTGCACCTGTTCTTGTACGACTGAAATCGAGCTCATGGCGAGAGTGCCATGGGTTCTCTTTTGGCGTCACGGATTGCGGTGCAACACGTGGGTCGCAATGTCAGGCCAGAATTCGCGGAACACATTGGTAAGTGCATCGCGGCCCATGGCCCATCCGTACTTGACGGCAATATCGCCGACCGTGCGGTCGCCGGCAGGATAGTACGTCGCCGAAATCGCCTGGGCGATGCCGCGGCCAAAAACCTCCGAGGCGTTGAAGGTGTGGTGACCGTTATAATCGGGCGTGATCAGAACGCGACTCGCCGCGTAAATGCCCCGCTTGAAGAAATTGCCCTCACCCATGGCATAATAGCGTTCGTCCTGATGCAGAACCGTCGGCAGGGCGAAGATGACCCAATAGTTGCCGTCGGTCTTGTCGACAAAGCCGCGCCAGTAATACTGCCCATATCCGCCGATGCCCTTGCCTAATGCCGGATGCGCATCGGTTCCCTCCGCGATCAATGACGTAATGCCGACAAAGACGAAGGCGGAGTAATCAAAGCTTTGGTGGGTCGCGATCATGAATGCATCTTTAGGAGTCGGCGGGGGCGGAACCGCTCCGGCGCTAACCGCGCGATAATTGGGCATGATTCCGAGGATTCGTTTCGGTTGCCGCTTAGAGATGGGCACCTCTTTGTTGGCAGCAACGGTGCTCGGGGCATTCGGCAAACTGCCGTCAGGAACTGCGGAAGGACTGGAAGCGCCCTGACCTCCGCCGGGCGTCGGCTTGGACGATTGTTGAGCCGGCGTTGCTGATGTCCCTCCATCTTGCTGAGCAAATCCGATAACCGGATACCAGGCTAGAACTAACGCCAATAAAAAACGCAAAGAATTACTCCCTTTCTCCAGTGATTCAAGACCGATTGCACCTCAAGGTTCACGGCACAATCGCGGTCTCGATTTAGATGTGTCTGGAAGCCCCGGGGATGAATGCCCCTTATTTACTTGTCTGGCTGCAGCCGCTTGGAATGTATTCCATAAATTCAGCAGGCTAGTTCCACAAGGATGCCGGGAACCGTTCGCCCTCCCGCGTGTGATACCGACCTGAATTGCAAAAAGTAAGCGTGGTACCCTAACCGTAAAGTATCGTGACGGCGAACTGACGGCAGATTCCGCAAGAGGTTAAAGGCCAGACGATGATCGTAGCGATGTGGGAAGACGCGAGCGAGGACCAGATCCAGGAGGTCACCAATCACCTGGTGAAGATGGGCTTCGCCGTGCATCGCACCACCGGCGCGCGCCAAAGCGTGCTGGCGGCGGTGGGCAAGCGCATCGACTTCGACACGCGCGAACTGGAAGTGCTGCCCGGCGTCCAGACCGTCCATCGCATCAGCTCGCCCTACAAATTGGCGGGACGGACCTGGCGTCCGGAGGGAACAAAAGTACGCCTGGCCAACGGCGTCGAGATCGGCGGCAAGGAAGTTGTGGTGATGGCGGGCCCGTGCTCGGTCGAATCGCGCGAGCAGATTCTTCAAGCGGCGGAGCAGGTGAGCAAAGCAGGCGCAAAAGTTCTGCGCGGCGGCGCATTCAAGCCGCGCAGCTCGCCGTACACGTTTCAGGGTCTCGGGATGGACGCGCTGAAGCTGCTGCGCGAGGCCGGCGATCGCTACGGGCTGATGGTGATCAGCGAGGTGATGGAGATCTCACAGATCGAGCCGATGCTGCCCTACATCGACATCTTCCAGGTGGGCGCACGGAATATGCAGAACTTCAACCTGCTGCGCGAACTGGGCAAAGTTCGCAAGCCGGTGCTGCTGAAGCGCGGCATCGCCGCCACCATCGAAGAGATGCTGCTCTCGGCCGAGTACGTCATGTCGGGCGGCAACTACAACGTGATTCTGTGCGAGCGCGGCATCCGTACCTTCGAGACCTATACCCGCAACACAATGGACATCTCGGCGATTCCGATTGTGCACAAGTTGTCGCACCTTCCGATTACCTCCGATCCCTCGCACGGAACTGGCTTGCGCGACAAGGTTGCGCCGATGGCGTGCGCGTCAGTGGCGGCGGGCGCGGACGCCCTGCTGATCGAAGTGCATCCCTCGCCGGATGAAGCACTGTCGGACGGCGCGCAGTCGCTGTTTCCGGAACAGTTCGCGGAATTGATGGACCGGCTGCGCATGATCGCGCCTGCGGTAGGGACGGACGATTGGGTAGTGCAACGGCTCGGTAGTGCGGCGCTTCAGCGCCGCGTTCCCGACAGTTCCATCATGACCCGCGGGCTTTAGCCCGCAAAGGTGTCGCCGGCTGAAGCCGGCTCTTGTCATTCTCCAAGGGTGGTGACGCGGGCCTGAAGGCCCGCACTACCAATGTCCATCCACCAAATCACGACCATCGGCACCGGCCTGATTGGCGGCTCGCTCGGGCTTGCGCTGCGTCAGGCCGGTTTCGATGGCCATATCGTCGGCTGCGATAAACCGCGCGGTTCTGGAGATTGCTGAAGCCCGCGGCGCAATCGATCGCGCTGAACCTGACCTCGAGCGCGCGATCATCGGCAGCGATGTAATCGTCCTTGCCACCCCGGTTGGTTGCATTCTGACGCAAGTTGAGGCGGTGGCGCCGCTGTCCTCTCCGGATACACTGATCGTCGACACCGGCAGCACCAAGCAGCAGTTCGTCGAGCGAGCGCGAATGATCCTGGGCGACAAAGCCGCGGAGCGCGTGCTGCCCGGACATCCGATGGCCGGCAAAGAGGTCGGCGGAATTGAACACGCGGACGCCAACCTCTTCCGCGATGCGGTGTGGCTGGTCACGCCGATTGATGCTGACCGCCCCTACACCTCGCGCCAGCAGGAATATCTGGAACTGCTGAAGGCAATCGGCGCGCGCGTGATCACGCTCGACGCCGAGCGGCATGATCGCCTGTGCGCGTGGATCAGCCATCTGCCGCAAATGATCGCCACCGCGCTGGCCTGCTCGCTGCGCGAAGAGTTTGGCAGTGACGAAGCCGTGATGCAGATCGGCGGGCGCGCGCTGCGTGAAATGACGCGCATCGCCAGCAGCCCATACTCCATGTGGCGCGACATCGCGATGACGAATACCGAGAACATCGACGAGGCTCTGCTGCGCTTCGAGCAGCAACTGGCGCATCTCCGCGAGAACCTGCGCGGGCCGGGACTGCGGGAGATGTTTGAAGCGGCAAATCAGTTTGGGAAGTAGTTGTCGGCTGTCGGCTGTCGGCTGTCGGCTGTCGGCTGTCGGTTGCCGGTTGTCGGCTGCCGGTTGTTGGCGTTGATTGCGAGCCAGAAGATTGTCATCACGAGGAGGCCTTCAGGCCGACGAGGGATCTGCTTTTCGTCGGGAGAGCAGCAGATCCCTCGCGGGCTGAAGCCCACTCGTGATGACAATTTATGTGGTGGGCGCAGATCGATCTTTGCGTCGAGACAACGCTCCTCGGTACAATTCTTCGTCGGATCAAATCAACTATGGCAATGAACAAGGTTGTGGCAAACGCCGATGAGGCGGTGCACGACATTCAGGATGGCGCGACCATCATGGTCGGCGGCTTCGGGCTGTGCGGCATTCCGGAGAACCTCATCCGCGCGCTGGTGAAGAAAGGTGTGAAGAACCTGCACACCATCAGCAACAACGTCGGCGTGGACGATTTCGGGCTCGGGCTGATGCTGGCGGCCGGGCAGATCACATCGCACAAAGGCTCATACGTCGGCGAGAACAAGCTGCTGGAAGACATGGTGCTGACCGGGCGCATCGATCTGGAGCTCGTCCCGCAAGGCACGCTGGCGGAGCGAATCCGCGCCGGCGGAGCGGGTATTCCGGGGTTTTACACGCCGACCGGCTTCGGCACGGTGGTCGCCGAGGGCAAGGAGACGCGCGAGTTCGACGGCCGTCCGTATGTGTTGGAGCGCGGCATGACCGCGGACTTCGCGCTGATCAAAGCGTGGAAGGGCGATCGCTGGGGCAATCTCGTATATCGCAAGACAGCGATGAATTTCAATCCCATGATGGCGACAGCGGGGAAGATCACGATCGCCGAGGTCGAACATCTGGTCGAGCCGGGCGAGATCGATCCCGATCACGTACACACGCCGAGCGTGTACGTGCACAGGATCTTTCAGGGGACGGGATACGAGAAGCGGATTGAACGAAGGACGGTAAGAAAGGCGTAGGTAGAGCCGAGTCTTCAGGCTGTTTCGTCCAGCCGTAAAGCTGCGGAGCAGCGCAATTTGTTTTAGGCGTGGGCGCAAGCCCGCGCTAAAGCGCATCGGCAAAACAGTGAGCCGCGGAGCGGCGGCACTGCGAGGCTTTGGCGATCAAGACGAGAAAGCAGGGCTTCAGTCGGCCTGCAAGGCCTCCTCGGGGCTAAAGCCCGAGGTGGGAACGGCCTCGAGCGGCACGACTAAAGTCGTGCCCTCTTACAAAGCGACATTGAACGCGAGCCTGAAGGCTCGCTCTACCGGAAGGCATCTACGAATGGCAACATCTCCGAACATTGGTAAGCAGAAGGACACCGAAAAGCGCGATCGCATTGTGCGGCGCGTGGCGCGCGAGTTGCGCGATGGATTCTACGTCAACCTGGGCATCGGCATGCCGACGCTGGTAGCCAACTGCGTGCCGCCGGGCATCGAGGTCGTGCTGCAAAGCGAGAACGGCATGATGGGCGTGGGGCCGTATCCGCTCGCCGGCGAGGAAGATCCCGACCTGATCAATGCCGGCAAGGAGACCGTCAGCGAGCTGCGCGGCACGGCATTCTTCTCCAGCGCCGAATCATTTGCCATGATTCGCGGCGGGCACATCGACCTGAGCGTGCTGGGCGCGATGGAAGTGGACGAAGACGGCAATCTGGCCAACTGGATGATCCCCGGCAAGATGGTCAAAGGCATGGGCGGCGCGATGGATTTGGTGGCCAGCGCGCGCCGCGTCATCGTTGCCATGGAGCACACCACGCGCGACGGCGCGCCCAAGATCCTGAAGCATTGCACGCTGCCGATCACGGGATTGCGCGTCGTCGATACCATCGTCACCGAGATGGCGTACATTCACGTCACCCAGAGCGGGCTCGTGTTGGACGAAATCGCACCCGGGCTGACGGTCAGCGATGTTCAGAAGGCGACCGAAGCGCCGCTGATCGTTACATCTGAGACGAAGACCATGGAGTTCTGATCAGCGACACTAGCGTTCTGTCCTGCCAGCAATACAGCAACCCAGCTCCCGGTTTGAATAACCCATCACGATGTGACGCAGTGCCTTGTGAGGTCGGGCGCCGATGGTCCAACATTTGCTGTTGGCCCCAACTACAGTTGAGCGCGCCTGGAAAGAAGGCTACGATGCGCCTCCGCATGATCTGCCTTGCAGCTCTTGTCTTCTTCGCATTGACTTCCCTGTTCACCACGTCCCTGGCAACGCAAACCCAAGCTGCCGCGCCGCAGGCCGGCAAACCGCAGATCACGCGCGTACCGGCGGTCTACACCGATCCGAGTTCCGGACAAGAAATGTTCACAGCTTATTGCGCATCGTGTCACGGCAAGGACGGCAAAGGAGATGGACCAGCCGCTCCGGCCCTGAAAACTCCGCCAGCCAACCTGACACAACTCGCTGCGAAGAACGCCGGCAAGTTTCCTGAATTGCAGGTTGCTCAGGCGATCAAAGGCGACGCGACCATAGCCGCGCACGGCAGCAAAGAGATGCCGGTGTGGGGCCCGGTGTTCCTGTACCTGGCGCATCATGATCCGGCGGTGATGCAGCTCCGCGTCCGCAACCTGACCAAGTACATCGAGTCGATTCAGCAGAAGTAGCGGCGAGCACCAGGATAGGGGTCCTTCGACTCCGTTCGGCTACGCCTCACTACGCTCAGGATGACAATCTTCCAACTAAACGAAAAGGGCGCATCGCTGCGCCCTCTCTTCTTGCGATCGAAGCTCTGCTACACGCTCACCGGCTGCTTCACCGGGACCGGCGTCAACCAGCCGAAGCGGTCTTCGGCTGTACCGTTGACGATCCCGTAGAACTCCTTGCGGATCGACTTGGTGATCGGGCCGCAAATGCCCCGGCCAACGACGATCTTGTCGACCGCGCGGATGGGCGTGATCTCGGCGGCCGTTCCGCTGAAGAACAGCTCGTCGCAGATGTAGAGCATCTCGCGCGGAATCACCTGCTCGACCACCGGAATGCCGAGCTCATGCGCGATATGCAATACCGAGTTGCGGGTGATGCCGGGCAGCACGCTGTTGCCCAGTGGCGGCGTGTAGATGCGGTCTTTGTGGACGACGAAGACGTTCTCGCCCGAGCCTTCGCTGACGTAGCCATTCACGTCGAGCGCGATGCCCTCGGCATAACCGTTCACGATGGCTTCCATCTTGATGAGCTGCGAGTTCATGTAATTGGCGCCGGCCTTTGGCCATGGTCGGCATGGTATTGGGCGCAAGGCGCGTCCACGAGGAAACGCAAACTTCTACGCCGTCGTCGCAATCGGGGCTGCCCAGGTACTTGCCCCATTCGTAGTTGGCAATGTAAACCTCGGTTGGCGAATTGAAAGGATTGACGCCGACCTGCCCATATCCGCGGAGCACGATGGGACGGATATAGCAGGGCGAGACTTTATTGGCAGCAACCACGTCCACCGTTCCCTGCACCAGCTCGTCGAGCGAGTAGTCCAGATCGATGCGATAGACCTTGCAGGACTGCAGCAGACGCAGCGCGTGGTCCCGCAACCGGAAGATGGCGGGGCCTTTGGGGGTCTGATAGCAACGAATCCCCTCGAACACGGATGAGCCGTAATTCACCACGTGCGACATGACGTGGATTTTGGCGTCATCCCAGGGAATCAGGTGACCATTGTGCCAAACGAATTCACTTTCTTTAATGGCCATTCCGAGGCTCCTTCAAAAGCGGAGTGAGTACAGATTTTTGATGCTGCCGGGCCGAAAAGTCTGCAAACCGATGGCACCCTTTGTTGGTTGTGCTAGGCGGTGTTCGGTGGAGTCCGGGCATTTGGGATTCAGCTTAACCGGAGATTATATCTGACCGCCGAGGCTTCATTGCCAGCGAATTTTTGCCAATCTGGCCGGCCGTGACCAGCCCCACCAGAATTGATGCACGACGCGCCCGCAGGGGTACAAAAACCAGCACAAATCGACAGAACGCCCACTTGGACCGTGATCGCCTTGCTTCCTGGCCAGACACAACTCGCCGTCACCATCGCTCACTCTAATCGACGGAGGATTCGTATGCCAGCCAAGAAAAAGAGTGGTGGACGCAAGTATGGGAAGGCCGCCGGCAAGCAGGTGAAAAGCGCAATGCATCGCGCCAAGAAGGGCACGCTGAAGTCGGGACGCGGGGGCAAAGGCGGCACGGTGAAGAGCCGCAAACAGGCAATCGCAATCGGCTTGTCGGAGGCACGCAAGAAGGGCGCCAAGGTTCCGCGGAAGAAAAGCTGACGCTCGCATTTCTGCAAAGTTCTTAGCGCCAAGCCAGGTCCGCGGACGAATCGTTGCCACTGTCCGCGGACGGTTTGCACGAGAGCCCGCCCACGCGATCCCGCAATTTCCTGACAGTAAGCGGCGAGTTCGAGGGTGCTCGATCGCTCGCAATAAATCCGCCAAGTAGTACTGCCGTCATCAGCGGAGCAGTTTTCTTACATTCCTGGCTGCCAGATAGCGTCTCCCGCTCGGCCAGGTAAGTGATATACTCACACCCACCTTTCCAAGCGCCAAAACTCAGGTAGACGCAATACTTCGTCCGCAGATCCACAAGAGAAGAATTGAACGCAATTCATGCTCAAGGAGATCCCGGTGCCTAAGACGCTTCGTGTCTGTATCGCAGTGTTGCTCGCTATTGTCTCGTCGGTTGGAGTCGCAGTAGCTTCGACCCGACCGCCTTCCGTTACCGTCACGCTCAGCCCGAGCGTCCCCAGTCCTGAGTTGTTGGGAACCAGCGTGACCTGGACCGCAACGGTGATGGGCGGGCAGCAGGGACACACCTACGATTATCAATTCAGTGCGGCGCTCCAAGGGCAGCAGCAGATCGTGCGGGATTTCAACCTCCCCAATTCCTTCACCTGGGTACCCTGGACGGTGGAAGGGACGTACACCGTGACGGTGGTGGTCCGCGATGTTACGCAGCAGCCGTATATCGTCTATCCGCCGGTATCGCAACCGTACGTCCTGCAACCGATCGTGACCCAGTCCGGAGCATCGGTAGTTAATCCGACGGCCCATCCGCTGGTCGCATTGTTCAGCGCCGGGCCGTGCACCGTGGGCCATTCCATTCGCGTTCGCTTCCGCCAGAACGGCTCGCAAACCAGCAGCATCACCAACGCCGTGCCCTGCTCGTCGTCGAGCGCAAACTTCCTGGTCGCCGGAATGCTCCCGTCCACGGAATATCAAATGCAATGGGAAGAATTCGCCAATAATTTCCTGAACGACGGTCCCGAACTCAACTTCACCACTGGCCACCTGCCCAACAATTTCCCGGTCAACGAGCATTTTCAGGTCACTGTGCCGCCGCAACAACACGACGCGGACTTCCCGGTGGTGATTTTCCACATGATTCCGACCGCCGGAGAGTTCCAAATTTATTGGCCTGCGGCGACGGATCTGAATGGCAACGTCATCTGGTACCATCCCGGCGAGGCGCTGATGACGCGCATGGAGACCGGCGGAAATTACTTCACCATGTCCTACACGACTCTGACAGAGTGGGACCTGGCTGGAGACATCACGCTGCAGACGAATATCGAAATCCTGAACGAACAGCTCGTCGCCAAGGGCTTTCAGCCCATGACCGGGCTCAATAATCACGAGACCCGGCGCCTGCCCAACGGCGGCCTTCTCATTCTCGGTAGCCGCGATATGACCTCCACGCAATATCAAGGCGGCACGCAGCAGAATCCGGTCGACATTCTCGGCGACATGATTCTGGTGCTCGACCACAACATGCAGCTGACGTGGGCGTGGGATTCGTTCGCCCATCAGGATCTCAGCCGCGAGGCCACGCTGGATGATTTGTGCTACCACCTCTCCGCGGGCTGTCCGCCTTTCAATTTAAGCTTCCCGACTGCCAACGACTGGACCCATGCCAATGCCGCGCAGCTTACCAGCGATGGAAACATTCTGCTCTCCGAACGTAGCCAGGATTGGGTGCTGAAGGTCAACTATGGCAACGGAAGTGGCGATGGACACTTGATCTGGCGCATGGGACCTTATGGCGATTTCACCATTTTGAATCCGCCACAAACCCAATGCGGCGATCCCAAGGTGTATCCCTGGTTCACTCACCAGCACGATGCCGCGTTCCAGGTACAGACCGGCCCAACTGAGGTATTTACTGTGTTCGACGACGGTAATCTCCGTCACCAGCAGTGCAGTGGCGGAAACAGCCGTGGCATGATTCTCTCCGTCGCCGAGACTACGCACACGGTCTACATTCAGACGCTGGCCGATCTGGGCGCGTATTCCATAGCGCTAGGAAGCGCGCAATTGCTGAGGTCTCCTCCCGATCCGGTGTACGCGAGTTTCGGCACTGGACTACTCACAGTGCCGGTCAACGCCGCCCAGGCAACCGAGACTGACCTTACCGGAAAGATCGTGTATCAACTGCAGGCGCCGTACTGGTCGTACCGAACCTATCGCGCGACCAATCTGTACACGCCGACCCTGCCGTAGTGATTTGGTAAGCTTCGATAAAGCTTATTGAGAGGAGCAGTCATGCCAGAGAACAAACCGGAGAGCAAGCCGGGCACTCATTCCAACGCAACTTCGCAGGGCGGAGGCATCCATCCCTCTGCCCCTGCTACTGATCACCTGGACCTGTCGCGCCTCACCAGCGGATCAGCGCATTCGATGACCACCGGCCAACCCGGCGCCAACAAGACTTTCCGCTGCGCGGACGCGGGACAGGCTGATTGCAGCTGGGAGACGAGTGGCGCTACCGACGATGAGATCGTGCACCGTGCTGAAGAGCACTGGCGCAAGCATCATGGGATGGGTGATTGGACGGAAGCGATGCGTTCCAAGGCACGCGCGGCCATCAAGCATCGTCAGGCTGCATGAGAGAGGCCGCTGTGGATGAAAAAAGGGAGGCCTGCACGGCCTCCCTTTCTGCTGACTCGGTTGCAAGGTTACGGATTGGAACCGTTCGCCGATTGCTTCACCGTCAGCGAATGCGACAGCTTGAAGGTAACCACCGACTCCGCCGGAACCTGAAGGTCCTTATTTCCGGTGAAGGCTGCGCCGGCAGTACCGGCACCTGCGCCAACCAGGCCTCCAATCAGCGCACCCTTACCGCCGCCGGCGAGGCCGCCGATCAAGGCACCAGCGCCCGTACCGCCACCAACCATTCCAGCCGTCCGCTTGCCTTTGCCCTTAATCGTCTGCGCATAGCTCGAGGTTCTGATCGTGGTAGGCACGCCGCGCACGTTGATCGACGTAAGCGTGATCACCAGGTCGCCTGCGCCCTTGAATCGGCCGGGGGACTTGGCATCGACCACCGTTCCGGCAACTCCAGCCCCGGCAGGAACGACCACTACGCCATTCACCGCGATCGCGTGAGCCAGCGTTCCGGTGAATGAATCGCCAGGATTTGCGGTCTTGGTGTCGATGGTGTTGCCCATGCGGATAACCACGCCAGTTCCCGCAGGAATCACCAATGGCGGAGGTGGTGGCGGAGGCGGAGCGGGCGCAGCTTCCGGCGCCGGCGCAGGCGCACTTTGCGGCGGCGCATTCTGTGCCATTTGCTGCTGCGGCTGCTGCGCCATCTGCTGCTGTTGCGGCGCTGACGCCGATTGCTGCGCCTGGCTCATATTGCTCGCCGGCTGGTTGCTCTGCGCCGAAGTTGGTTCACTGGTGGTCGCCGCCGGCGGCTGGTTTTGACTTTGATCCTTCTTATTGCAGGCTGCGAAAGCCGCAACCAGAAGGACACTGAGCAAGAGCGCTGACATTCTGGAACGCATATTGTTTCCTTTCGTTGTGTTGCCGGACCCGATTGCGTCCAGCCAGCTACTGCTGATGCCGAAAGTCCCTGCCTGTACCTCCAGGCAAGGCGGCATCGACCAATGTGTTAAGGACTTAATGGCATGGAAAAGTAGGACGCAGAAATTGTAACGCGTTTACCGGCAAGTGGCTTAAGCTCCCTGCATGTTGGGAGGGACTAGGACTGTGTCACCCCTCCGAAGTGAAACCGGCTTTCGGTTGCGGCTTGGCTTGCCGCAGAGCCAGATAACCTGCGACGCCCGCCACCAAGGAGGCTGCCAGCACCGCCGTCTTGGCTTCCATCAGATGAGCGGGATCGTCAAATGCCAGCGAGCTGATGAAGATCGAAACCGTAAACCCGATTCCAGCCAGCAACCCGACTGCAGCCAGTTGCTTCCAGGACACGCCTTCGGGTACTCGGGCCAGACCAACGATCTGGCCAAGCTTAGCGAAGCCGACGATGCCCAGCGGCTTGCCGACTACAAGTCCCAAAACAATTCCCCAGGCGATGTGACTGGTGAGCAACTCGTTCCATATACCGCCAGAAAAAGTCACTCCAGCGTTGGACGAGTGCGAACAAGGGCAGGACGAGAAACGAGACCCAATCGTTCAGCAGGCGCGTCAACCGCTCCGACGCCGATTCCGTATTGTTCAGCAGGGCATCGAATCTTCCCAGCAGGCTTTTCGCGGTACGTTCTTCGCCATTTGCCATGGCATCGCGAAACTTTCTCGCCATGTCCGTGGCCATGTCCTGGAAATCTTCCAGCGACAGGGGGGCGGTTGTCGGTACAAGAAATCCCAGGATCACGCCGGCAATGGTCGCGTGAATCCCTGATCGAAGAATCGCAATCCAGAAGCTGATACCAAGCACGAAATACACCACGGGACGCGAGATCCCAAGCTTCAGCATCAGCGCGATGAGAGCCAGAATTACGATGCCCACCAGCAGCGCTCCGCGATCGAGCGAGCCACTGTAGAAGACTGCGATCACGATGATGGCGCCGATATCGTCGGCAATGGCAAGCGTCAGCAGAAAAACTTTCAGGTCGGAAGGAATGCCCTTCACCATCCCCAGCACGCCGAGAGAAAACGCGATGTCCGTCGCCATCGGGACGCCCCAGCCGTGCTGCCCGGGTTGACGGTGATTAAGGACGGCATACAGCAGCGCGGGAACGATCATGCCTCCCAGGGCGCCGAAGACCGGGAGCGCAGCCCGGCGCATGTCCGCCAGCTCGCCATGCACGATCTCATGCTTGATCTCCATGCCCACGAGGAAGAAGAAGATCGCCATCAGCGCGTCGTTGATCCAGGCATGTATGGGCAGCTGAAGACGGGAGAGCTGTAACTCCATCTCCCACACGTGGTGATAGGAGTCGTGCCACGGAGAGTTGGCCCAGACCAGCGCGACCACGGCAGCCGCGAACAGGAAGATGCTGCTGATGCCTTGGATGTGAATGAACTGCTGAATCGGCAGGACGACTGCCCGCGCGACCAGCGACTCGCGCAGCTTGACTTGAAGCGCTCCGTAAGTGCGAGGCGGAATTCCCATGGTGCGGACTGAGCGGCGCTCCGATGAGCGAGCCGTCCATCCATTCAAACTGCAATTGGAATCCGCGTCAACCACTTCCGGTGTGAAAGTGAAGTGGCGGCGGTTTGACGTATTGTGATAAGCCGCTTCGCAGTCCGCCGTGACCGGGGTCCACAGAGCCGGGTTAGAGATTTTGCTGGGGGGTGCTTGCCTGGCGGCGTAGCACATCAAACCTCTAGCGAGGGTGCCAGGTGACTGCGAAATAGAGGACTAGCAGAACGACGACCGCTGCGCCAATCACCGCCAGCCCTGCTGCCACCAGCCGTGGATGGGGAAGTTTGGACCACCCGTATTTCATCTTGCTGTGGTCCACTACCGCGGCACGGTCCTCGAGGTCGGGGAATTTTGCTGGTCCGGGCTTTGACGGACGCTGCGGACGCTTACGAAGAGGCGACAGATTCCGGATCCGGTCCTCGGCCGTCGCCTGAGAGTTCACGCCTGCGTTGGCAGCTTCGGCAACTTCAGCGGCATCCGCTGCGCCGGACGACTGGGCGACCTTAGCATTCTCCTTCTCCGCATTTGCCGAATCCTTTATCTGCCGCAGCTGGCGCTCGACACCGCTCTTGAGAAGCTCGATGGCAGCGAGCATGTCGCCGGCAGTTTTGTAGCGCATGCCGCGGTCGCACTCCAGCGCCCTGACAATCACGCCATTGAGTCGGGTGATGTTGGTCGGGTACAGAGTTTGCGGCATGAGGTTCTCGCGCCGAGCAATAGCGTGACGCAGCTCCTCAGCAGTCGATTCTGTAAAAGCGCGGCTTCCAGTCGCCATCTCAAACAAGATGCTGCCCAGGGAAAACAGATCGCTTCGACCGTCGATCGTGCGCCCAACCGCTTGCTCCGGAGATTGATAGGCAACGATCTCAGCCTCAGACTGATCGGCAGTCTTATCCTGGTTCGCCGCGGCGTCTTCTCCAACCGGAAGTGAAAGCTCGCGCAACAAGCAGGCTTCGAGGTTAATGAGCTTTGCGTTGTCTTTTTCGCAAACGAAAATGTTTGCCGGGTTAAGCGCGCCGCAGACGATTCCGGCCTTGTGCATCGCCTGGAGTGCGCTGAGCACCTGGGTCGCGAACTTGTAGACAGCCAACTCTTTCAGAAGAGTGATGGCCGTCGCTTCTGCGAGCAGCCATGGGAGACCACCGATCCAACTGGTATTCGGCCAACAACTTCAGCATCGCTGGAGTCATCTCCACTTTCGGTTTTTCCGGCCCTTCCCAAAACGCCGGGGACATGTCCAATTCGACAAACTTATCTCCCACTTGCAAGTACTTTTGGTTGGGAGGAGGAACTGGCTTCCACTCGTCAGGAATAATGATGCCGGGGTTTGGGTCGAATCGTTTCGCCGTGGGAGCGCTTGGATTCGGAGAGGGTGTCGGAGCAGGCTCCGGAGCTGACTCGGCTTTGGCGCCTGGGGTTTCGAGGGGAGGAGCTGAAGCAACATCCGCCGCCGCTTTGGGTTCGCTGAGCAATTCGGCATAGGAGGCGTCGGTCTCCGAAGCGCGATATGGCCCCTTCGTCAGGCGATCCTTTAAGGTGGTGCCTTGCAGCCGCTCCAGCACGCAGAAGGCAATTTCGCCCTCGCTGGATATTTCGAAGATTTGCTGAAGATTCTCATGGCGCGGCAGCGCGGCCAATCGTTCCTGCAGACGCTGCATCAACGACGCGTCGCGGGCGAGGACGTCAGGCAGCAACTTGATCCAGACCGCCGTTCCATCAGCTTTGCGTTCAGCCTCGTATAGATTGCTGCCCGCCGACGCAGCCGGCGAGATGATGCGATACCGCGACAAGTCCTGCATGCCCATATCAGCAGCCATGGTGAGACAGTTTAGTTCAGTCCAGCCGGGTGATTCCAAGCAAAGTTTTGGCGGACCGAAGCGCGCCCAAGTGGAAGTCGCAAAGGTATACTGAGGCGCAACAGAGGTGCGCCATGGGTTTCTTTCCGAGTAGCCAGATCCAATTCGTGCATCAGGAATCTGGCCAGATGCGGGTTATGGCGATGGTCCAGGTTCTTACGGATCGTCTGCTGAAGGTCTGGTCGGCGGCTTACTCGGCAAACGGCCGCAGCGTCGCGATTGCCCTTACCGTGGGCGAAAAGGTAGCCAAAGCCGATCGGCCACCCGTGGTCGGCGTCGGGCATAGCAAGCGTGGCGGAACCGACACTCTCGAGTTGGCCACGGACGTCGAGAGCGATGACCTCGATCTTGACCTTCTTCGCAAGTCGGCCAACGTCGGAAATATCCCAGTGCATGTGGTTGAGACCGGCCAATGGCTGGCCGCCGGTTCTCCCGCGCAAGGTGGAGATTCCATCGGCCATCCGGACGGAGCTACCGGGACGGTAACTTGCCTGGTGCAGAACAAAGCTGGCGAGCAGTTTCTGCTGAGTTGTAATCACGTCATTGCGGCGCTGAATAATGGCAATCGCGATGCCGACAATCTTTGGTATCCCGGCAAAGCTGACGGCGGCGGCCCGGGAAATGTTATTGGAAAGCTGCACGACTTCAAGGTCATCGATTTTTCGGTCGACAAGGGCAACGTCTGCGATGTGGCGTTGTGCACTCCTTCGGGAGAGGTAGCAGCCGGCATTCGGAAACTCGGCGCGATTTCCGGAATCTGGGACGATCCACCTTTGGAGTTGCCGGTGCGAAAGGTAGGGCGCAGTACCGGCGAAACTCAGGGCGCGCTGTTCACCAAAAACTCGTCGGTGCTGATTACCTATGAAGGCGGAAAGCGGGCGCTGTTTGAAAAGCAGCTGCAAATTGTGGGAACGGGTCACGGAGATTTCGCAAGGCAGGGCGACTCGGGCGCTCTTATCGTGGACATGCAGAACAAAGCAGTCGGATTGCTGTTCAGCGTCAGCGTCAAACAGAATGCGGCCCTGGCTAATCCGATAAAATCAGTCCTCACCGACCTGGAGGTAACTCCGGTCTAGGTAGAATCATGCCGCGTGTGCCGGAAGACTTGAGGCGGGAGGCCCAGCGACGTTTCCTCGGCGAGGGCGCGGTGATCGGAGTCGCTGTGGGCGGCGAGTTGGAAGACGAGTTGGTGTTTCTCCTGGAGGAAGAATCGAACTCGACGGCGGAGGAAATCCGCGCCTGGGGCACGGAACGGGGAGTCGCGATTCGAATCCAGGTGAGCGGCCCGTTTGAGTTTCTGAGTGCGTAACGCAGTTTGCGGTTCGATTCCATATTCAGCTCGAGGTGACTATGGCATTTCGTGATCTTTTTCTGGCGCGCCCGCAACGTGAGGAACCACAGGGACTGGCCGTCGCAGCGTCCACAGAAGCATCCCCACCCGTCGGCGTCTTCATCACTCCCCAATCACTGGTCACCTTCCCCGGCGCGTCGCTGGCGGTGACCGTGGTTCTGGTGCTGCTGAAGAAGCTGGTTCCGGGGATTAGTACGTCTCCCTGGGTGACTCTGGTGGCCGCGCTGGTGGTTGGTACGGTGATTTTCATCATCACCATCTCCGATGCAGATGCAGCGCCGAAAACGCGGATGAAGTGGCTGGTGGCAATCGTAATCGCTCTGTTTAATTCGCTGTATCTCGCAGCCTCCATTCTGGGTTTGCTGCACCCATAGGCAGGATGCCGCGCGCAGGAACGGGAACGCGCAGATTTTCAAGGGCGCACTAATATTTTTGTCAGTCTCGTCCGGGCGAATGTCACAATAGGTTGCAAAGAAAAGGTGTAAGGTGGATTTGGATCGCTAATTGAAAAGCGGGTGGGCTGTGTTGTGTCGACCTGCACAGGCAATGGGAACCAATGGTATTCAATGACGGATTAGACAATCGCGAACACTTTACCGAACTGCAAAGAACAGACCGTTTCACGCTGGCACTGATTGGCATGGGAGTCATCTTCGCCTCCCTGGGATTGGGAGAGGCGGTCTATCGCCTGGCGTTCTTTGACTTTAATGGAGCCACCGATCGGCTTCCCATCGAGATGTGCTTTGGGCTGGTGTTTGCCTGGCTGACCACAAAAGTCATTCGCGGGATTTACCGGCGGCGCCTGGAGACTTCCGCCCGAATCAACCTGATCTGGGAGCACAACCGCAAGATCCGCAGCGCGGTGGAAGCTATTGCGCCCGTGCCGTCTCCCGGCCATCAGCAGGCGATCCGGGTGATTCGTGACGAGGTAGAGCGGATCGAAGGAGCTTTGGATCGGCTCAGGTCGTCTAGTTGGCTGCTGAAAAACTCTGATGCGCCGGTTCTGTGCCGCCGGCTGAAGCCGGCTCGGAAAACAAAATGAACGGCCTAGACGCTGGCCTGAAGGCCAGCTCTACCCGAAACCACTCATCACAGACAAGCACACACGTCCCGGCGCATATTGTTGGCAATGAAGCAGGCGTCGAGCCGCGCTACGGCTGCGCAGATCGCCAGCAACGCGATCGGCTCCTCCCCATCTGGTCAGTTCTCCGGATTGTCAATCACCGATCCGCGGCTTGCAATTTTTCTCTCGATGTCGAACGTCGAGCGAACGCGTGCGCTCACGGCAATGCTCGATGGCGATGCCGGGCCCAAGTTTCGGCAGGAAGTAACGAGCTGGATTGTTCAGCGACTGTCGGTTGAGCGCCTGGTGCCACAAACCTATGCCGAGTGGCGGCCCGTAGTGCGCGAGGCCATGCTGTATTTCGGCTCGCGTCTTTCCACATCCCGGCTAGTCCCAAAGGTAATCGAGCAGCTGGAGCTTGCGCCCGACACGTTGCCCGAAGTCCGCCTATTCCGGCTGATCGCAAAGGTGCCGGCACTGCAAAAGCTGGGTCAAGTGATCGCGCGAAATCGCCATTTGCACCCCGCCGTTAAGCGCGAACTGACGCAACTGGAGAATGGCATCTGCGATGTAAACATCGATGAGATCCGCGAAATCATTGTGCAGGAGCTCGGGCCCAAGCTCGAGCGCAACGCGGTTGAGATCGACGGCAAGATCTTTTCGGAAGCAAGCGTGAGCGCGGTGGTGCGCTTCACCTGGTACAACCCGAAGACGCGGGAGCGGGAACAGGGCGTCTTCAAAGTCTTGAAGCCTTATATTCGTGAGCATTTCGCCGAGGAAATGGATCTGCTGGCGCGACTGGCTGGGCATCTCGGTTCGAAGCACGAGGAGTACGGTTTCGCGGAGCACGTCCTCTCGGACACATTCCAGGACGTTCGCCGCCTGTTGCAGCACGAGGTCAGGTTTCGGCGCGAACAGTTACATCTGAACGAAGCTGCGCGCCTTTACAACTCGTTTGAAGCGATTCGCATTCCGCGCGTCATTCGACCACTGTGTACATCTACCATCACCGCGTTAACGCTCGAAACAGGACAGAAGATCACGAAGGCCGCGGCGCGAGTCCCCAAGTGGCGCAGGGCTCAAATTGCCGGGCAGTTGACGGAGGCTGTGATTGCCGTTCCCTTGCTTGCGTCCGGCAGAAGAACCATGTTTCATGCGGACCCGCATGCCGGCAATCTTCTCTACAGCAATCAAGCCGGCACGCTAACGCTGTTGGATTGGGCGCTCACGGCTCACATAGATCAGCAGCAACGACAGCAGCTTGCTCTGCTCTTCATCATGACTCTCTTGCGGGATCAGGACGGGGTTTGCGCGGCCATCGCGGCTCTCAGCCCGGGAGGAAAGAGAAACTCTCGGCGGACCCGGATCATTCGTCAGCAGGTAACACAGTTTTTTGAAGACCAACCGCTGCTAAGCTTGCCACAAGCGGTCGACGTTATGGAACTGCTGGAGCGTATGGCGTGGCAGGGCGTTCGCTTGCCCAGCAACCTGATCATGCTGCGCAAGGTGGTGTTCACACTCGATGGCATTCTGCATGAGTTGGCAGGAACGAATGCAGGAATGGACTTGGTGATTGCACGACACCTGCTGCGGCAGTGGGTGAAGAGTCCAATCAACGTTGGCTGGCCGCTTTCCGTACGCGATTGGGTTGCTGTGTCGTGGAGTGCGATGTTTTATGGCAGCCGTGTAGCGCGAGGAATCGCGCAGCAGATCTCAGCGTTCGGACAAATCACAGAGCCGAATCAAATTGAGCCGGGGTATTCGTAGCGCGATTCGCGGGTCGTCGGCTAAACAGGCTGCTGAAGAAGTCGGGAAACAGATCGCTCGCGGACTAAAGTCCGGAGGGATAACAAGAAGTGAGCTTACTGGCACGACTGAAGTCGTGCCCTGTTACAAAGCGCGCGCGGAACGAGTTTTTCAGCAACCTGTAAAGCCGACTCAGAAAACGAAATAAACAGCCTGGACGCTGGCCTGAAGGCCAGCTCTACCCGAAGACTACGCTTGACACGGCGCTGAAGCGCCGCACTACCCTGTTAGGTTTCCAGTGCCCCGACTGCGACCTGCGAGTCCTGCTTCACGATCACTTCCGTCAATTCCTTGGTGCCATAGTCGAAGCCGCGATTGAAGGCTTTCAGGTTGAGATCGCGATAGGCTTCCGGTACCGATGCCGCGACCGCTTTCCGCAGCGCCTCGGGATCGAGAACGCCGGTGACCGCTCCGAAGAAGCCGACCATGATGATGTTCAACACCATCTTCTTGCCAAGCTCCTCGGCAATGCGAGTTGCAGGAATGCTGTAGACGCGCACGCCGGCCGGCAAGTGGTCGATGCGCACCAGATCTTCTTCAATGATCAGAATGCCGTTGTCTTTGATCTGCGGACTGAAGAGGGTGTAGGCCTCCTGCGACATGACAACCAGGATGTCGGGGCGGCTGACATAGGGATAGAGCACGGGACTGTCGGAGAGGATGACTTGTGCGCTGCAAGCGCCGCCGCGCGCCTCCGGCCCGAAGTTCTGCGTCATGGTCGAGTAGCCATTCTCAAAGATGCAACCGGCTTTGCCGATGACGATGGCGGAGAGAATGACTCCCTGCCCGCCAAATCCTGCGATACGGATCTCTGTTACTGGCATGAACACGCCTCCGTTTCCACGTAATCTTCGCCCAGAGCGTCGATCAGTTGGTCGTGCATGAGAACGCCGTAGTCGGCGCGTTCACGGTCGACAAACTTGCCGACGACGATCTCGCCGCTCTTGCTGAGCCCAACTTCGCTGGTGGGTGCGCCGTTGCGAACCTTGCTCTTGTCCTTGTAGAACTTCATGGTGTCGAGGCCGTCGCCCATTTTGTTGCGGCGCTGGTAGAGCGTCGGACAGGGGGAGAGAACTTCGATGAAGCTGAAACCTTTTTTCGCGAACATTTCTTCCATCGAGCGCGCCAACTGGCGGACGTGGAAAGCGGTCCAGCGCGCCACATAAACAGCGCCGGCAGCTTCGACGAGATACGGCAGATTGAAGGCCGGATCGTAGGTGCCGTAAGGATTGGTCGAGGTGGTCACCGCGCCGGGTGTGGTGGGAGCGGTCTGGCCGCCCGTCATGGCATAAATAAGATTGTTGACGCAGACGACTTTCAGATCGACGTTGCGCCGCGCGGCGTGAATCAGATGATTTCCGCCGATGGCGAAGAGATCGCCGTCACCCGAGTACACCACGACGTTCATCTTGGGATTGGCCAGCTTCAGGCCGGTGGCGAAAGGAATCGCGCGGCCGTGGGTGGTGTGGAACGAGTCGAACTTGGTGTAACCGGCGACGCGTCCGCTGCAACCGATGCCGGAGACGATGGCCAGATGCCTGGTATCGATCTTGGCATCGACCAGCGCGCGCGCGAAGGAGTTGAGGCTGGTGCCGATGCCGCATCCCGGACACCATATGTGCGGAATGCGGTCCATGCGGAGAAACTGCTCAACCGGATTCTGTGGGATTACCAACGGTGCTTCAGCCACGCGTCACCTCCAGGATTGCGCTAAGTATGTCTTCGGGCTTGTGAACGCTGCCGCCGGCGTGGCCTACCAGCCGGACAACGGTTTGTCCTGCGGCCGCCCGTTCCACTTCGCGAACCATCTGACCCAGGTTCAGTTCCGCTACCACTATGCCTTTCACTTTTTTCGCGATGGCTGCGATTTGTTTCTCGGGGAACGGCCACGCGGTAATCAGGCGGAACTTGCCGACCTTAATGCCCTTCTGCCGTGCCATGTCGATGGCGCGTTGCGCCACTCGCGACGTGATCCCGTAAGAGACAACGACAACATCGGCGCCTTCGATCTGGTCTTCTTCGTAGAGGACGATGTCGTCGACGTTCAGGTTGATCTTATCCACCAGGCGCTTCACCAGCTTGTCCTGCACCACTGGCCGCATGTCAGGATAGCCGCGGTCGTCGTGAGTCAGTCCGGTGACGTGTACGTTATAGCCTTCGCCCACTCGCGGCATATCGGGGACAAGGTCCGCGCCGGGCTTGAAAGCGAGAAATTCTTCCGGAGGCAAAGTGGTGTAACGCCGCGGCTCGATTTCGATCTCTTCCGCTGCGGGAATCACAACCTTCTCGGTCATGTGGCCGACGACTTCGTCCAGCATGACGAAGACCGGGCAGCGATACTTTTCGGAGAAGTTGAAGGCGGTGATGGTGAGGTCGAAGCACTCCTGCGGCGAGTTGGGGCAGAGAGCGATGATGGCGTAGTCGCCATGCGAACCCCAGCGCACCTGCATCATGTCCTGCTGCGCGGGGAGCGTCGGCAATCCGGTGGAGGGTCCGCCGCGCTGCACGTCGACGAAGACGCAGGGCGTCTCCGTCATGGCGGCGTAACCGATGTGCTCCATCATCAGCGAAAATCCTGGCCCGGAGGTTACCGTGAAGGCTTTGGCCCCGCCCCACACCGCGCCTTGCAGTGTGATCGAGGCAGCGAGCTCGTCTTCCATCTGGATGAAGACGCCGCCGACGGTGGGAACGCGCTGGGCGAAGCGCTCGACGACTTCGGTGGAGGGCGTGATGGGATAGCCGGACGAGAAGCGTGCGCCGGCGGCGAGAGCGCCTTCGCAACACGAGTGGTCGCCGTCGAGAAAATGCGAGCCGGTCAATACACCAGCGGGATCAGCGTGCATCCTGGGCCTCCTTATCTTCTGTGGCAACCGGAGGCGCAGCGACCTCTTCTTTGGGCTGCGGAGCGGCTTGCGCTTTCTTCTCAGCCTCCGGCGGCTTGAAGCCGAAGATGGCGAAGTCGGGGCAGTACATGCCGCACAAGTCGCAGCCACTGCACTTCTCCGGATGGACCATGTAGGGGGTGTGATATCCCTTGGCGTTGAAGGCGGAGGAGAGCGCCAGCACATGCGTGGGACAAAACTCTACGCAGAAACCGCAGGCCTTACATCGTTCGACTACGATCTGCACTGAACCTTTGGCCATTGCTGCCCTTTCTGTTGCGGGGGCATCGGAAGGAGTTGGTTATACCTAACGATTCGCCATCCCACCTGGAATTCCGTTGCGGTTTGGAGGCTCACCCCGTACCGAACGATGGTTCGATTCTTGACCAGGGACGGCCCAAGGTGAAGTGATGTGGGTCACATGGTGATGTGAGGAGTGAACGGGATGTGAGCTGTCGGCCGTCTTACAGGTGTTCTCTCGACACCTGCGGTAGAAGGTATTAGGCGACGCGCTTTGGCCTTCCGCCCTTCTTGCCGTTGGCGCGAGCAGCTGAGGCTTTTGCTTTGGTCGTGGCTGAACCACCGCGCCGGCCCAACTCAGCCATCCAACGACTGGTCCCGAAGACATGATTGACGAGACCTGGAACGTAATGGTCGACGTCGAGAAGCGGCCAATGAAGGCCGGTTCCACGGCCGAGAATTTCGACCCTCGCCAGCTGCGCAGCTTCAGCTGCGTGCAGCCCTTGCAACTTCATGCGAGGTATGGACAGGCGGATGCCGTCATCAAAGTGAAGAGTGATGACATCAGGCTTTTTCTCATACTCAGCGGATATTACGCGGCGATCGGTGGGGGCGAAGCTGCGGGCTCGTGCCAAGGCGGCGTCGATCTGCCGGTCTGTCGTCACAATTTTCGCCTTCGACTTATTCATGCATCTTCTCCCATAGGTTGACGAGATCGTCAAAGTGATCAGCCGCGGCAAGAAATACTCGCCGGATAGAACTGCGCTTGGCATTGCCCGGGCGGATGGCATCAGGCCGGTCCGCAAGAGCGACGGTCCGGTCCATACGGAGATCGACAATCACCTCTGCTTCTTCGACAAATCCATGCACGTGGCGTGGCACGTGGTCCTGCGGATATGCGACAAACAAGACTCCGGAGAGACGCAGTGAAGCCACGTTGAATTATAACCCAATCTGCTTGGGTAATCCAACCGCTGTGCAGAGGAGTCATTTGGCCTCCTAAAGTAATGGTCGATACGGGTCACAAACGGCCGGTCTCGGAATCAAACTCGGCGCTCCATCCTGCAGCGGCTCCGGGAGGATGGTATTGCTTCAACCTCGAAGCTGCGGTAGCTTCATCATGCACTCAAATCCGAAGCAGTCTTGGAGCGGGGAGTTATGAAGAGGCAAGTACTGGCGGTTGGTGTTGTGTGGTTTTTGTTGACCGGGCTGGCGTTGGCGCAGAAGACTCACATCAATTTCGAGAAGAGCGCGAATTTTGCCAGCTATAAGACCTACATGTGGGAGAAGAGTCCGAATCCCGCGCAAGGCGAGTGGAACCAGCGCATCCTCGACGACATCGACAAGCAGCTGCAAGCCAAAGGGCTGACCAAGGTCGACTCCAATCCGGACCTGTGGGTGGTCTACAGCAACAGCATTCGCAATGAGAAGGAGGTCATCGGCGTGGGCTACGGGCTTGGCCCAACCTGGGGATGGGACAACGGAGTGGGTAGTCCGGCGATTCAGAACACCTACATCAACAAGGTGGGAACGCTGGTGGTGGAGCTGGCCGACCCCAAGACCAAACAGCTGCTGTGGCGCGGCTCGGTGAGCGACACCATCTCCGATAAGACGAATAAGAACGTCAGCACTCTCGACAAGGCGGTGACGCAAGTTGTTTAAAGGATATCCGCCGAAGGAGAAGAAGTAGCCCGGACCCAGGTTAACGTCCAAACGAAGGACGTGAACCCTTCGGCAAGCTCAGGGCAGGCTCTGGGGCACCCGCGCCCGCGATGTTAATCTAACGGTTCATGCCTCGACGGCCTTGTCTCTTTCTATTGCTCCTCTGCGCCAGTGCAGTTTGCGCGATGGCGGCGAACTCCATCTCGGCGCCGGCAGATTCCTATCAGGTGGTTCACACTTATCCGCACGATCCCGGGGCGTTCACGCAGGGACTGGTCTACGTCGATGGGCACTTGTATGAGAGCACCGGCCTGAATGGGCGGTCGTCGATCCGCATGGTCGATGTGTACACCGGAAAGGTGCTGCAGAAGTTCGACCTGCCTGGCAGCTACTTTGCCGAAGGACTGACGGACTGGGCCAGCACGCTGGTTCAGCTGACGTGGAAGGCGCACAAGGGCTTCGTCTATGACCGCTTCAGCTTCATCGCAGCTGCGCACGTTTCCCTATGAAGGCGAGGGCTGGGGGCTGACGCACGATGACAAGCAGCTGATCATGAGCGATGGCAGCTCGTATCTGCGGTTTCTCGATCCCACAACGTTTCGCGAGACGCGGCGGATTCATGTCACCGATGATGCCGGACATGCGGTGGAGAATCTGAACGAGCTGGAATACGTTCGTGGCGAAATCTACGCCAACATCTGGCAGAGCGACACGATCGTTCGCATCTCGCCGAAGACGGGCAAGGTGCTGGGGAAGATCGACCTCAGCGGGATTATCGACAAGCGAGCGCTGGGCAACTCCGATGCCGTGCTGAACGGGATCGCGTATGATGCGGCGGGCAATCGGTTGTTCGTTACCGGAAAACTTTGGCCGAAGTTGTTTGAGATACGGGTGCAGACGCATCATTAGCGGTCATTGGATCCCAGGTTAGCGTCCAACGGAAGGACGCGAACCTGGGGCACCGACTGTTTGAGATTCGGGTGCAGACGCATCGGTGACTCGAACCCCCAGGTTAGGCCAAAAGAAGGCCGAACCTGGGGCACCGGGCTCTGGGGCACCCGTAACGGGAGGACGCGAACCCACTCATTCGAACCCCGCGAATGAGTGGGGCACCCGCAGGATTGTTGTCACATTTGCGCACCACTGCGAATTGGTTGCGCGGTGTGGAAATAAAAATGGGCAACCATCGATTTTGGCTGCGGTTCTAACCTGCTATGACCGAGGAACAGGATCTGGAACCGAAGGGCTTGTGCTCCAACTGCAATCGCGCGGTGGAACTGGACGCGACGGTTTGTCCGCATTGCAATGCCTCTCTCAGCAAAAGTGACATGACGCCCGATTTGCCGGGCTCACCGTCTCACGACATCTAACTCCGAGATAGTCAACCCAGCATAGGAACGCCGTGGAGGTCACATGGACGCTCACCAATTTCATTCCACATCGCAGCACGTACGAGAGCCGGAGCGGTCGGTACCGGAGCAGCGCATCCGGGAACGCGCCTATCAGATTTATCAGCAGCGAGGAGCCAAGGGTGGTCACGCCGAAGGCGATTGGCTGACGGCCGAGGCCGAGCTGAAGGAAATTAAGAAGAAGGCGGCGGACGCGGTTCGGGTGGCGGAGTCGCTGAAGACTTAGGATTGCCCGATCACACGGTCTCGAAAACTCACCCAGGTCTCGAAACCGCGAGACCTGGGGCACCCGTTCTGGGGGCACTCCGGGGGTCATCCCACTCATTCGAACCCCGCGAATGAGTGGGGCACCCAGAAGCGTTTACTCGACGCGGAGGAGGACCAGGGGATCGACCTTGAGCGCGCGGCGGGCGGGAATCCAGGTGGCGACGAGGCCGAGCAGCAGCATGGTCAGAACCGCTCCGGCCAGCACCAGCGGATCACGCGGCGTTGCCTGATAGACGACGTAGGCCAGCACGCGGCTGGCGAGAATGCCGAGGATCAAGCCCGCGACCGAGCCGAAGACCAGCAACTTGAAAGGTCGTCCCAACGCTGCCTGCAGCACTTCCCTGCGCTGCGCGCCAAGCGCGATGCGAATTCCCAACTCGCGCAGCCGCTTGCTGACGGAATAGGCCGCCATGCCAAAGATGCCGGTGATCGACAGCATCGCGCCCATCACGCCCATCACACCGAGGGAGATGGTGGCCATGTGAGGGCCGAACATTACGATGTCCATGGCTTTGCGGCGAGTTTGGATGAGGAACGGCAGTCCGGCGTCGAGTTCGTGCAGACGGCTGCGAATAGCCAGCGTCAGTTGCTGTGGATCGCGGTCCGAGTGCACCACCAGCAGGGTCGCGCTGGAGGGCATTTGCAGGATGGAAAGGAACAACGCCGTTTGTGGATTTTCGGTGAGACCGTTATATTTTCCGTCTTCCGCGATGCCGATGATCTGGACGCGGGTGCCGTCGGGCATCTTGAAGTGACGGCCGATAGCCTTGTCGGCGGACTTGAAGATTCGGCGCGCGAACTCACGATTGACGACGGCTACGCGCGGGGAGTTCTTGTCGTCGTGCCAGCTGAATGGCCTGCCGGCCAGCAAGGCGGTCCTGGCCGCGTGGAAGTATTCCGGCGAGACCTTGTACAGGTTGACGTCGGCAGCGGCATTGGCCGGGCGGAGATCGGTGGTGTCTTCGGTGAAGACATTGGAGTCGCCGGCGCCCTGGACTAAGGGTAGCGAATCGGCCAATCCCACGGACTCAACGCCGGGAATGGCGGCGATAGCGTCGATCATGCGCTTTTGCATGGGAGGCACCTGATCGCCGGTGTAGCCGGCCATGCTGAGGTCGGTGTCGACCAGCATAGTGTCGTCGAGCGCGAAGCCAAAATTGTTGTGCAGGGTGCGAGCCATTCCACGAATGGCAACGAAGGACGAAGTAACCAGCACGGCGCAGAGAGCGATCTGCACGACCAGCAACACGTCGCGGACGGTGATGCGACGGCCAACGGTGACGATGGAGCCGGCCTTGACGATCTCATAGGGATTGGTGCGCAGCACCTGCCGCACAGGTACCGCACCAAAAAGGAAGCCGCTGATGATGGTCAGCAGTAAGGCGACGGCGTAAACCTTGGCGTCGGGATTCACCGCCAGGTAGATGGGATAACGCGGCATCGGCTGCCAGGTGCTGAGCGCGCGCAGCAGAATCACACTTCCCCAGAGTCCGAGCGCGCCTCCGACGAACGAGATCAGCATGGCTTCGGTGAAGAGTCCGCGCAGAATGCGACTGCGCGTGGAGCCGAGGGCGAGACGCAGAGCCAGCTCGCGGGCACGGTCGGCGGCGCGTGCGGCGAAGAGGCTGCCCAGGTTGGCACAGGCGGCCAGCAGAATCAACACTGCCAGCAGCATCAGCGCGGCCATGAAGGCGCGCGCCGGACGCTCCAGGAAATCGCCATACAGGCCGGGATGCACCAGCCTGAAATGAACTTTGCCATCGTCGCCGGGATAGGTTTTTTCCAGGTAGGCGCCGACCGAATCAAGGTCGGCGGCAGCTTGCGCCGGGGTCACGCCCGGCTTGAGATGGCCGAGCGTCATGAATACCCAGCGGGACTTCCGCGAGTTCAGGTCGTCTCCCTGATGGTTGACGATGGGCACGAAGAGATCGGGATTGAAAAAGACCATGGTGCCGTGAAACTCGGGCGGCGCCACTCCGATGATGGTGAGGGGATGCTTATTCAGTAGAACGGTACGGCCCACGACGCCGGGATCATTGTTGAAATGCGAGTGCCAGAAGGCATAGGTCAGCACGACGTAAGGCGCGCTGTTGGGACCATGCTCGTCGGAGGCGTGGAAGAAGCGGCCAAGATAGGGTTGCAGGCGCAAGGCGTCGAAGTAATTGCCGCTGGTTTCGTAGAACCAGACATCGGCGGGCTCTTTGCCGCTATCGAGGCCGCCCTCGCCCATGGTGAACGCCGCCAGACCGTCGAGGGTACGGCTGCGATCGCGCAGGTCGAGGTAGTCGGGATAGGACTGGTGCATGTCATCATCGGGCGCGCGCCAGAGTCCGTAGAGGCTTTCGCCCTGAGGGACGTTGATGGGGCGCAGGATGAGCGCGTTCATCACGCTGAAGACGACAGCGTTGGCGCCGATGGCGAGGGCCAGCGTCAGAACGGCGGCGACGGTGAAGCCGGGAGACTTGCGTAAGACGCGAGCGGCAAAGCGCAGATCCTGAAACAAGGTCCCCACGAAAGCCTCCGGTGTGTTGCAGCTATTGAAGCCCAGTTGGGATGAGAAGCGCAATTGGCAGGCCAACGTCGGCGGGAAGCTAGGCAGTTGAAAAGGTTGAGGCTTTGGTGGCGCGGGGCTGGAGCGGACGAGGAGTCGGGTGTACGTTATTGGACAGTTCTGTCCGGTACGTACGAAGACCCAGGTTAGCGTCCAAACGAAGGACGCGAACCTGGGGCACCGGTGTCGACGCGAACCCTTCGGCAAGCTCAGGACAGGGTCTGGGGCACCGGCGGATCGTAATGTAAACGAGCCTCAACGGCATTCTGTTACAAAACCTTTATGCGAATACCGATCTTTCAGATTGACGCCTTTACCAGCCGGCGCTTCGCGGGAAATCCGGCGGCAGTGATGCCGATGCAGAGCTTCCCTGCTGACGAGATTCTGCAAGCCATCGCGGCGGAAAATAATCTCTCCGAAACGGCATTTCTGGTAGCCAGCGAGGGCGAGTATCGTTTGCGGTGGTTCACTCCGCTGGTCGAGGTGCCGCTGTGCGGACATGCAACGCTGGCGAGTGCGGCCGTGGTGATGGAGATGCTGGAGCCGGGACGAGAGCACGTCGTCTTTCATTCGGCGAGTGGGCCGCTGGCGGTGAGGCGTGAGGGCACGCATTACGTGATGAGTCTTCCGGCGCGGCCGTCGGAGCCATGCTCGCCGCCCGCCCGATTAGCCGAGGCGTTAGGAGTCGAGCCGGTTGAGGTGCGGGTCAACGAGTTTAACTACATGGCGGTGATGGAGAGCGAAACGGTCTTGCGGAAGCTGGCGCCGGACATGACGGCGCTGGCGCGGATTGGGCGGCCCGGCGTGATTGTGACCGCTGCGAGCGATGGCGATTACGATTTTGTCAGCCGCTACTTCGCGCCGGCGAAAGGCATTGCGGAGGATCCGGTCACGGGAGCAGCGCACTGCATGCTGGCGCCGTATTGGGCCGCGCGGCTGGGTAAGACTGAGTTTCGTGCGTATCAGGCTTCGCGGCGCGGAGGGGAGATGGGATGTCGCGTGGTTGGAGATCGGGTGGAGCTGCGAGGAGAGTGTGTGTTCTATATGCGAGGTGAGGTGGAAGTGTGAGGACCCAGGTTAGCGTCCAAACGAAGGACGCGACACCTGGGGCACCGAAAGAGATTAGGCTAGTCGAGCTTTTCGGGCTCGAGGGCGATGTGGGTTTCGCCGGCGGCTTTCTTCTCCCAATATTTGCGGATCCAGGCTTCCCAGCTTTTGCCGGCGGCGGTGTCGCGTCCGCTGAAGGCGAGGGCGGCGATGTTGGAATAGGCGATGGAAATTTTCTCCGCCGAATTTTGCAGAATGAGGCGGACGACGGAGTCGTCGAGTGTGGGCCCGCTGCGGCGATCGAAGATGTAGCCTTCGACGCGCGTGCCGTCTTTGCGAGTGATGGTGACGTCGCCGCGATAGTCGAAAGCTTTTTCCAGCGCGTCGCGCAGCTCGGCTTCGGAGGCGAGGTCGGGGATCCAGCCTTCGATGGCCTCGCGCTGACGGCCGTCGACGACTTCCAGATGATCGGCGGTGAGATTGCGTTGGGGTTCGGACATGGTCGCTATTCGCTCCTCGCTGTTCGCTCTTCGCTTTTAGCAAGCAGCGAGTCGCGCACATCATCAATTATAGCGGGACGAGAGCGAACGGTCGTTGGATGCAGGCGAGTGTGCCGAGAATCGCGGCGCAGTCGATCCCAGGTTAGCGTCCAAAAGAAGGACGCGAACCTGGGGCACCGAGATTGTCACCCAGGTCTCGAAAAGCGCGCGAGAGCCGGGACACCCGACATTCGTCTCGAGGTCCCACTCATTCGAAACCCGCGAATGAGTGGGGCACCCCGGCACCCAGGTCTCGAAAACGCGAACCTGGGGCACCTGACACCGGTTCAACCCGGATCCGGGGCGGAGATTCATCTACATCTTGGCGGGCGCGGCGAGCATCCAAAACCAGAGCGCAAGGCTGAGGCCGCCGGCGTCCCGATCCTTATCCCACAAATTGTTGCCATCCCAGGCGGCCGCGCGCCTTAAGAAGATAAAAAGGAGAGCTGTCATGAAGAAATCCGGAAACTCGACTGCCGTACTGGAGCGCAGGCAAACGGCTCCGTTACACACGCCCACCGACCTGGATGCGTCGGCGACGAAGGACATTGCCGGGGCGATGAATGCCGTCCTGGCCGACGTGTTCGCACTTTACCTGAAGACCAAGAATTTCCATTGGCACATGAGCGGCCCTCATTTCCGCGACTACCATCTGCTGCTGGACGAACATGCGGACCAGATTTTCGCGATGAGCGATCCGATTGCGGAGCGCGTGCGCAAGATTGGCGAGCGCACTATCCACTCGATTGGCCACATCGCCCGGCTGCAGCGGGTGGACGACAACGATGCCGAGTACGTCGAGCCTGAGGACATGCTGGCGGAGTTGCGCGAAGACAATCAGGCGCTGGTGCATCGTCTGCGCGAGGCGCATACGGTGTGCGAGGAGCATGAGGATGTCGCGACCACGAGTCTGATTGAAGTGTGGATCGACGAGACGGAGCGGCGTACGTGGTTCCTGTTCGAGGCGACGCGGCGACCGGATTCGACCGGACACTAAGCACGGTTGGTCCCACTCATCCGAAAAGAACGGATGAGTGGGGCTCCCGGACCCCATCCTGCACCCGATCCTCCGCACGCCATCTCCCGCGCGCATCCCGCCCGATCGCCGCATTCCAGCAATGAGACAGGGTCACCAAAGCGGCAGGTCCAAGAATGTCGTTGGTGCCATAGACACAATTTTCCGCCGCGACTATAACGTTCGTGCTCAACATTACAACTTGGGAGGCAACATGCGCCGTAGCGTTATAGCAGTGCTTGGATTTGCTTTGCTGATATCGGCAGTACCGCTGTTTGCGGAGTCGAATGCCGACGTGGAGAAGGCCCTGCAGGCGAAAGAGCAGGCGGGCTGGCAGGCGTGGAAGGACCACGACAAGAAAGTGTTTGACGCGATGCTCCCGGAGGACGCCATCAACATTGTTGGCGGATCGATGGATAAAGGCAAACCACAGATCATCAAAGGTGCGTTCGAGCCGGGATGCCAAGTGGCCAGCTTCTCTTTGTCGAACTTCTCCTACATGTGGCTGGATAAAGACACCGTGCTGATGACCTATGACGCCATGCAGGACGCAACCTGCAGCGGCACGAAGGTCCCCGGCAAGATATTGGCCAGCTCGATCTGGCAGAGGAAGGGCGGCAAGTGGATGTCGCCTTTCCACCAGGAGACGACCGCGGGTGGTGGAATGTAGAGGTTGTTGAGATTGACGTTTACCCAGGTCTCGAACAACGCGAGACCTGGGGCACCGGCTTGTTGAATTCTCGGAAGGAAAACCACCCGGCTCCGGCCCAGGTTAGCGTCCAACCGAAGGACGCGAACCTGGGGCACCGGTGGGGCACCCGCAACTCCTCAAAAGATAGGCGGACTATCTGATTGGCTGGTCAGGATGCCGCCGCCGCTCCACTCAACCCCATGGCCAATTGGCGGGATCTTGTTCATCCTCTATCACTTCTGTTTGTGAACCGATCGAACCGGAGTGCGTCCTTTTCTGGCAATTCACTTGCATCTCTACAGGTCATTGTGGGGGTGACCAATGAAAAGCCTGTATGGATTACGGATTCGCAGGATGCTCTTGGCGCTGGGAATCGCAAGCCTCGGCGCAAGCCCGGTGGTCGCGCAGCAAAGCCAGGGTAAGGTCAATGCTGAACATTCGACGGCGCAGATTCTCATGGGAAGCAACTCGGATCTGCAAACCGTAGGCTTCGCCCGCGTGAGTGGCGTAGCGAAGATCAATGCGGCCGAGCCATCGGAGTCGGTGTTGGACATCAGCGCGCAGCTACCGCAGGGCGAATCGCTGAGCTTTAAGTCGAAGCGGGTGGAGTTGCGCTCTGACGGCAAGCTGGAGGTCCGCGGCGAAATGCGACTGACTCGCGTGGAGCACGAAGTGAACATTGCGCCGACGGAAGATTATCGTGGAGCAATCGATGGTGCGGCGGTAACGTACGCGGTGGCGCGGGAAGTGAGCTTCGTCATTCCGCTGGCCGGGGTTGAGAAGGGCGATGCCATTGCCGAAGCTGATCTGGGAGTGGAGAACTTTCCCCAGCTGTTTGCGGCGGTGCGCGAAGCCAACTGGCAACCTGTGATTGAGGATGAAAGCTGCGTGATGTCGGAAGCCGGCGAAGACTATCGCGGCGCCGCCTGCTCAGGAAAGATGATTGACCTGCCTACGGCGTACGCGACGGTGAGCGCTGGCGAGGATTATCGCGGCTTCCAGCCGGCGATTCCGTCTGGCAAGATGATGAGAGTGGTGCTGCAGCTGAAGCTAACCTAGGGATGCGTCGGGAGAATGGAGTGAAAGGGACAGCTGGTTCGATCCAGCTGTCCACTTTTTTGCACGCGAGGGCGGCAGATGTGTCGCCGGCTAAAAACCTGCTCGCGATCGTTATGGGTCCGTGCTACCCAGCGCTTCCGCGCTGGGCTAATTACTTGTGCGCTTGGCTTTGCCCAGGTTAGCGTCCAAACGAAGGACGCGAACCTGGGGCACCGACAGAATCCCACTCATTCGAACCCCGCGAATGAGTTGGGCACCCATCGAATCATGCCGTGATGATAGGGGTCCTTCGACTGCGCTCGGCATTCGCCTCGCTTCGCTCAGGATGACAACATAAACCGTACCCGCCTCCCAGGTTAGCGTCCAACCGAAGGACGCGAACCTGGGGCACCGGTCTCAACGCGAACCTGGGGCACCGGTCTCTTCTCTCAATACACATCGAGATCGTGGGCGGAGACGACTACGCCGGAGTAGTGCTCGCGAATCTCGTGCAACATCTCGCCCTCGCTGACGCCGTGGAAGAGCTGATGGTAGAGGACCAGCAGCTTGGGCTTGGCGCGGGTGGCGATGGCGGCGAGCTCGGTCGTCGAGGTGTGAAACTTGGAGAAGTACGTCTGCCACTCCGGCGTCATGGGATGCTGCGGGTCCTGAGTGTAGACCTCGTGCAGCAGCACATCGCAACCGTTGCAGGCCTCGACGACCGAGTCGGCGGGCGAGGTATCGCCGGAGATGACAAACGTTCGATCGGGCGTCTGGAAGCGGTAGCCAAACGATTGATCCCACGAACCGTGCTTCACCAGAAACGCGGTGACGGTGACGTTCTCATCCTTATATATGACGCCCGGCTCGATCTCGTGCACGTCGACGAGGTAGCCAGTCGGGTTGGCGTGCTCCAGACCCTGCGTGCGAACCGCGATGTCCTTCTTCCAGGCCGCGAGAATGTTTTTGGTCATGTCGTCGAGACCGCGCGGACCGTAGGCGGCGAGGTGAGCGGTGCGACCCTCGACCCAGGGCGTGAAGATGAGATCGGGCAAGCCGAGGGTGTGATCGGAATGAAGATGGGTGATGAAGACGGTGCGCAGATCCTGCATCTCGAGACCGGGCACACCTTGCAGGCTGGCGGCAGCGGCGCGACGCACGACTCCGGGACCGCAATCGACGAGATAGCTGTGGCCGTTGACGATGACGGCGACGGCGGGACCAGAGCGATCGGGATCAGGATTGGGCGTGCCCGTGCCGAGGACGACGAGTTCCGAGAAAGATTGCGAGGCGCGAGCGGGAGACTGCTGCGCGGAGTTGGCGAGCGGCAAGATCGCGATGAGGAGAGCGAGGAGCAGGCGATTCATGCAGCAAATGATACGGCACAGAGCCCAGGTTAGCGTCCAAAGGAAGGACGCGAACCTGGGGCACCAGCAGACCCACTCATCCGAAAAGAACGGATGAGGGGGCACCCAGCGGAAGACTCAGGAGCCGCTGACGGAATCTACCCAGTTGCGCAGGACGCGCTCGCTGGTCCAGCCGGAGGCGCTGCGGCGGATCTTGCCGTCCTTATCGATGAGCACGAACTTGGGCACACCGCCGACGCCGTAGGCGCGCGCGACCTTGCTGTCGGAGTCGAACAGCGAGGTGATATTCAGACTGTTGGCGCTGAGGAAATCGGCGGCCTGGCTTTCTCCGTCGAGGTTGATGGGAAGCAGGGTGACGCCTTTGTCGCGGAAGATGTACGCCTTCTGGCTGAGCATGGGAAGCTCGCGCTGGCAGATGGGACACGATGTTGTCCAGAAGACCAGCAGGACCGGACGGCCGCGATAGGAATCGAGATCGACGCGACCGCCGTAGACCTCGGGCAGCGAGAAGTTGGGCGCGGGATGAGCGAAGCTGCCGTTGCGCGCCATGTAGACACCGGCGGACACGGCGACAACGAACAGCACGAGACCGAAGAGGCGCTGCATGGGTTAATTGTAGGCCGATGGCGATTGGCTGTCAGCTGTCGGTTGGCGATTGGCGATTGTCAGTTGTCGATTGTCGAGGGGGACGGCCTTCAGGCCGTCCGTAAGAATGCGCACTTTCGGAGCGGCTTGAAGCCGGCTCTCGATTCCTACAACGACCCTACCCAGGAATTATGTCCCGGGCTAAATTATGCCCGCGCCTATGGGGCTGGTTGGCCGCGATTCGTGTCGTCGGTGCGACGGAAAGCCGGGTAGGTGCGACGGGCGGCACCGCAGCTTCCTCGGCTACACTGCGCTCCGCTTGGGATGACACAGGAAGAACAAGCCGTTGCTAACGCGGCACTGAAGCGCCGCACTACCCGAGCGAAAACTATCGCGCGTCGCCGATCTGGACCAGGGGATTGTGGGCGTGGACGGGCTTGGTCTGTTCGTGCAGCATGGCGAGAGCTTCGTCATCCTTATATTGCGTCGAGAAAGTCGCGCGGACGGTGGCGACGAATCCTTTCCACGAGCCGAAGGTGTGGTTGACGGCGGAGGCTTCGTATCCGCTGTGGACCATGCAATTGGCGCACTTGGGATTGCCACTCTCGAAGCCGTAGCGATGCCATTCGGTCTCGCGCATGAGCTCGGCGAAGGTGTCGGCGTAGCCGTCCTGCAGCAGGTAGCAGGGCTTCTGCCAGCCGAAGAGGTTGAAGGTGGGCATGCCCCAGGGCGTGCACGGGTAGTCGCGCTTGCCCATGAGGAATTCGAGGAAGAGCGGCGACTGGTTGAAGACCCAGCGCGAGCTGCGGTTGGAGAGGATGGCGCGGAAGAGGCGGCGAGTGCGGGCGCGGCCGAGGAAGTGCTTCTGGTCGGGCGCCTTGTCGTAGGAGTAGCCGGGGGAGAGCATCATGCCCTCGACGCCGAGCTCCATCATCTGGTCGAAGAACGAACGGACGCTCGACTGGGTCGGCGCCGTCGAAGAGCGTGGTGTTTGTTGTAACACGGAAGCCGCGGCGGAGGGCTTCCTTCATGCCGTCGAGGGCGAGGTCGAATCCGCCTTCGCGGCAGACGGAGAAGTCGTGCTGATCGCGCTCGCCGTCCATGTGGACGGAGAAGGTCAGGTACTTCGAGGGCGTGAACAGGTCGAGCTTCTCGCGCAGCAGCAGCGCGTTGGTGCAGAGGTAAATGTACTTCTTGCGCGCGACCAGGCCGGCGACGATCTCGGCGATCTGCGGGTGCATCAGCGGCTCGCCGCCGGGGATGGAGACCATCGGGGCGCCGCATTCGTCGACCGCGCGGAAGCATTCGTCGGGCGAGAGATTCTGCTTGAGCACGTGCGCGGGGTACTGGATTTTGCCGCAGCCGGCGCAAGCGAGATTGCAGCGGAAGAGCGGCTCGAGCATCAGAACCAGCGGATAGCGCTTGCGGCCGCGCAGGCGCTGGCCGAGAACATAGGACGCGACCGTCCACATTTGCGATACCGGAACTGCCATCGAGCCCCTCCTGAAAATTGCCGACCGCGGAGCGGGTTTTTTTCCCGCCAACTAAAGGCGAAAGCGAATTCTCTTTCGCTTTTACATGATTCCGTGGCAAAATGTCAAGTGTAGTCAATTACTTAGACGGCTTACTTCGTCTACTACAAGCTCTGTCACGCCCACAAAACGAGGGCTTTCGCGTGAAAACGTTACTGCCTTATATGGGCGCACTTGCTGTCGCGATCATAGCCAGCTACTTGGATGCCTCTTTTCTTTTGGAGGTTCATGGAGCCAATCCACAGTTGGAAAAGGCTGATTAACATTGCCCGGAGCTTTCGGCGCGTGATTCCTAAATTTGGCACTTGGCGGCGGCCATAGCATTGTTGATCCAACCAGAGAATTCTTTCTTTCTCGTCCCTTTAACTTTCTCTGGTGGTCAATTTGGATTTGGACTGACAACGCAGTTGCGACTGAGATGAGGCTGGCCCTGCGAAAGTGAAATCTCAAACTGACGTACTACCGGTCGAAGTTGACGCACTACTCTGATCCGTTATCCCTCGATCCAGATTCGGAGACTGGTTATGCCCACCACTAAGCCCGCCCCGGCTGCCTCCACCAAGTCGCCCCGCAGGCCCAAACAGGAGCGCGGCCGCGACACCGTGGCCAACATCATCGGCGCCGCCCGTTCTCTGCTCCGCCGCCTGCCGCTCGACGACATCACCACCACGCGCATCGCCCGCAAGGCCGGCGTCTCCATCGGCGGCCTCTATCGCTTCTTCCCCGACAAGCAATCCATCGTCGACGCCATCGCCGTGCATCACGTCCGCGCGTTTCGTGAGCTGGTGCAGACCTCCATCATCGGCCCGCTCCTCGCCGAGCCGCAAAACTTCGAGACCTTCGACCCGGCCGTCGTCCTCAACAACATGATCGACACCTACGTCATCTATCTCGACACCCACCCCGACTTCCGCGCCATCGCCTTCGGCCGCCACATCAGCGCCGCCACCCACGCGCGCGAGTCCTCGCCCGCCACCGGCCTGCCTGCGCTGATCAAGGACTTCATGCTGGAACAGCTCTGCATCCCCAACACCCCCGAGCTCGACCTCAGGCTGCGCGTGATCAGCCAGGCCGGCGAGCGCCTCATCGCCTACGCCTTCCAGCAGCCCACCGTGAACGACCGCGTCCGCATCATCGCCGACGAGCTTTTCTTGGATTTGCTTTCGACAAAGGCAGAGCCGCCTTTCTCTGGCCCCCAGCCACTGCTTCCTGCCATCCCGAAGGATCTGCGGTTCTATACGCCGAAGGCTTGCCCAGTCCTCGGGTCCAAATCGGGAATAATCCCTGAAGCTCCGGCCCTTTCACTGCCTTTCGCCTGACGAAACCCAAATTCCGCGATCCCTGCAGATTTTCTTACCAGTAAGATTCTTGCAAGAATCTTACTTTACTTACTTCGTGCAAAAGTAAGAAAATCTTACTCTCGAAGGCAGCATGAGAAGCCCCTTCACCACCCGCATCTCTTCCCGCGGACAGATCGTCATTCCCGGCCCCATTCGCAAGGCCCACGCCCTCGAAGCCGGGACGTCGTTCCTGGTCCTCGCGCAAGACGACACCATCGTCCTGCACCGCCGGCAGGAGCCGCCCTGGCAGTTGCTGAAAAAGTCGATTGTGGAATGTTTGAAGGGGCGCAGCTTCAGCTGCGCCGTTGCAAGTCTTTTGTTTTGTCATCACGAGGAGGCCTTCAGGCCGACGAGGGATCTGCTTCTCGAGAGGTTTTCATCAGCCGGCATTACAGGCCGCTGAAAAAGTCGATTGTGGAATGTTTGAAGGGGCGCAGCTTCAGCTGCGCCGTTGCAAGCTTTTTGTTTTGTCATCACGAGGAGGCCTTCAGAGACTGTGTCGCAACCCGAATCCGAATTTCGCGGTGGAACAAACAGTCGGAATTGCGACCGAACCAGCCGCGGAGCGGCGGGATGAAGTGAGCCCGGGGCGTAAGAGGCTGTTACGAAACTCAGTTCGCTGTTGCATCGGTGGAACAAACCATCGGAAAACAGAGCGCCCCTGGCGCGTGCATGACAGCCCAGCACGGAGCCGAAGGCGGAGTGCTGGGGTCAAGTGGAAGAATTTCTCCCAGTCCCTCGGGGAACGGCAGAGTTTCGTAACAGCCTCGTAAGCCCCGGGTAGCAGTGGGAAAAAGTTAGAGCCGCGTCAGCGGCGACACCGCTCGCGACACAGTCTCTTCAGGCCGCGAGGGATTTGCTCTTGAGAGGTTTTCATCAGCCGGTATTACAGGCCGCTGAAAAACTCGATTGTGGAATGTTTTGAAGGGGCGCAGCTTCAGCTGCGCCGTTGCAAGTCTTTTGTTTTGTCATCACGAGGAGGCCTTCAGGCCGACGAGGGATCTGCTTCTCGACTTTTTCAGCGGCCTCTTTAGCCGTGCCGATAGAATGCTCCTTTTTGGTTGTCATCCCGAGCGGAGCGAAGCGTAGCCGAGGGACCCCTATTCCCGCCATTGCTCTCTTCTCGTCATCCCGAGCGGGCTTCAGCCCGCGAGGGATCTGCTCTTGAGAGGTTTTCATCAGCCGGCATTACAGGCCGCTGAAAAACTCGACTGTGGGATGTTTGAAGGGGCGCAGCTTCAGCTGCGCCGTTGCAAGTCTTTTTGTTTTGTCATCACGAGGAGGCCTTCAGAGACTGTGTCGCAACCCGAATCCGAATTTCGTGGTGGAACAAACAGTCGGAATTGCGACCGAACCAGCCGCGGAGCGGCGGGATGAAGTGAGCCCGGGGCGTAAGAGGCTGTTACGAAACTCAGTTCGCTGTTGCATCGGTGGAACAAACCATCGGAAAACAGAGCGCCCCTGGCGCGTGCATGACAGCCCAGCACGGAGCCGAAGGCGGAGTGCTGGGTTCAAGTGGAAGAATTTCTCCCAGTCCCTCGGGGACGACAGAGTTTCGTAACAGCCTCGTAAGCCCGGGTAGCAGTGGGAAAAAGTTAGAGCCGCGTCAGCGGCGACACCGCTCGCGACACAGTCTCTTCAGGCCGCGAGGGATTTGCTCTTGAGAGGTTTTCATCAGCCGGTATTACAGGCCGCTGAAAAACTCGATTGTGGAATGTTTTGAAGGGGCGCAGCTTTAGCTGCGCCGTTGCAAGGGCAATAACCGTCTTGACACACATGTGTTCCTGGTGTAGTATTTTATTCATGGAAACGCCTCGCACTCTGCAAGCCGCAATCGCCTACTTTGCCGATCCGCAACGGGCCTTTGAAGCCGCTGTCCGCTTTCGCTGGCCGGGTGGGGATGTGACCTGCCCGCGTTGTGGACAGGCCAAGCATTCCTTCATCAAGACACGGCGAATCTGGTTTTGCTATGTCTGCAAAAAGCAGTTCACCGTCAAAGTCGGAACCATCTTTGAGGATTCCCCGCTGGGCATGGACAAGTGGATGACTGCACTTTGGATGCTTGGCAATTGCAAGAATGGAATCAGTAGCTACGAACTGGCGAAGGCTCTCGGAATTCATCAAGGCTCCGCATGGTTCATGATGCACCGTATCCGCGAAGCAATGAAAGACGATAAGACATTCAAGTTCGGGGGACCGGGCAATGAAGTAGAAAGTGATGAAACTTTCGTCGGCCCGAATCCCTACAAGATGCACAAGAGCCGCAAACTCAAGTTGCAGCAGATTCGCGGCCAGCATCGCCGTGGAGACGTTTACGCTGGCAAAACCGCTGTTGCCGGAATACTTGACCGCGAGACTCGCAAAGTCCGCGCTAAGGTAGTTCCAAAACGTTCGCCGCGATACCTTGCAGGCTGCGATCTTGAACAGCATCGCTCCCGGCAGCAAACTCTATACCGATGATGCTGCGACATACCGATTCCTGCCGGGTCAATCGGAGTTCATTCACGAAGTTGTCAACCATGCTCGCGAGTACGTGCGTGGCACGGTGCATACCCAGGGCATGGATAATTTCTGGGCGCTCCTCAAGAGGACGCTGCGTGGAACCTACGTATGTGTCGAGCCATTCCATCTTGATCGCTATATCGACGAACAGGCGTTTCGCTATAACAATAGAGCCACGAAAGACAACCAGTTAAACGATTCCGACCGTTTCGCCTACCTGATGTCTCAGGTGGCTGGCAAGCGGTTGACCTATGCCCAACTGACGGGCAAGGACGCTGACTCGCTCCACCATTCGGCGGCAGGGACGGGGCAAGAGGAACCCTTCTAGCCGCGTTTCCTGCCGGATGTTGTGCGGCGTTTAGCCGCTTTTTGCTTAGGCTGTTTCTTCGGGTTTACTACTCTGGGAGCCCGAAAAACAGCCATTGCCAGACGCTCAAAGTTTTCGCTTGCTTCCTGCCCTTCCCGGTACTCTATTTTTTTTCATCGTCTTCCTCTGTGATCTTGGGAGCGATTTGCCAAAATATACCTATCATGTTTTCAATGTCGTTTGGGCAAGTGGCGTTAAAGAGAGGCCGTTCTAATGTGCGGATAAACGGCGCTAGTTGGAGATCCCTGACCCCATAGATCGTAAGCCGTTGGTATATATCAACCATCTCCGATTTAAGAGATTGGTCGTAATCAACAGTCAAATATGTGTCCGGACTTTTTGCAAAATAAAGCAATTTCGCAGTCCTATTCTCGTCACTCACGCATCCGTCCAGAATCCTCTTCTTGTGATCGTTGAAGAATATCTGCAGTTTGTTCCACGCATTTATTACATCGAGTCGAAGTAACGGAAAACCTTCGATATATGAGTCTTCCGGCAGTACCAACCGACCTCCCTCACGTCGTCTAATTGTGTGAGACGGCCCGCCAGCGTATGAATACGTCAGTTTCAGCCGCTTTTTCTTATACTCCTTCGGGTCAATGGGAACATAGTTCCATCCGTTTACTTGGAAGTTAGCGTTCTGAATCTCGAAGGCTAAACCATTCGCCCCAGCAACCTGATTGAGGAACTCTTCGACGGGATAATCTATTCCTCCGCCTTCAATCGCTCCATAGGTCGCTGAGTCGATCACAAGTTTTGGTGGTGGGGGGATTACCGTCTCTTTATTCCTCCTCTCTTTTCTTATCCATCCAATGACAGCGGGTATGGCCACCGATAGGGATAGTCCGACAATTCCAATCCACAAGTACCACGGCATGGAATAAGTTGCGCTCATGCTTCCGCCTGTAGGGGCACTGGTACCGACAGAAGCTTGCCTTGGGAAGAAGTATGCAAGTGTCGCGATAACGGAGCAGTAAAGGGCAAGAAGGCATTGAATAATTCCGGGAAGATGCCTTTTCCAATAGGGCTCTGGGTTCTTAGCCATGTGTCATTCTCTCCCTCTCGGCGAAAGATGACACAAGAAAAATTGGCATAGCTTCGCTGCAAGACACAGTGTGCCATTCCGCGCACATGTGCGTCAACGCGGTTATTACCGTTGCAAGTCTTTTGTTTTGTCATCACGAGGAGGCCTTCAGGCCGCGAGGGATTTGCTCTTCAGAGGTTTTCATCAGCCGGCATTACAGGCCGCTGAAAAAGTCGATTGTGGAATGTTTTGAAGGGGCGCAGCTTTAGCTGCGCCGTTGCAAGTCCTTTAGTTTTGTCATCACGAGGAGGCCTTCAGGCCGACGAGGGATCTGCTTTTCGACTTTTTCAGCAGCCTCTTTAGCCGTGCCGATAGAATGCTTCTCTTTGGTTGTCATCCCGAGCGGAGCGAAGCGTAGCCGAGGGACCCCTATTCCCGCCATTACTCTCTTCTCGTCATCCCGAGCGGGCTTCAGCCCGCGAGGGATCTGCTCTTGAGAGGTTTTCATCAGGCGGCATTAACAGGCCGCTGAAAAACTCGATTGTGGGATGTTTTGAAGGGGCGCAGCTTCAGCTGCGCCGTTGCAAGTCTCTTGTTTTGTCATCACGAGGAGGCCTTCAGGCCGACGAGGGATCTGCTTCTCGACTTTTTCAGCACCCTCTACAGCCGGCGGCACCGCGGTCCTCGAGCTTTCAGGGAACGCCTCGTGTCAGGGCACGACTTTAGTCGTGCCGATAAGACGTTTATTTCTCTTCAGAGCCGGCTTTACAGGCCGCTGAAAAACTCTGTATTGTGCCTTGGTCGGGTAGTGCGGCGCTTCAGCGCCGCGTTCAAGCGCTTTATTTTGTGTTCCCGAGCCGGCTTCAGCCGGCGGCACAATCCGGCGTGTCCGACTTTTTCAGCGGCCTCTTCAGCCGGCGACCCCATACTTGTGCGGGTGCCTCAGGTCTAAGAGTCAACTTCCTGGCGGCTGCCGATGATAGCAGCTGAAGCTGATGAAGTGCAGATCGTCTCCGCCATGCCAGCGTTCCAGACCCAAGGCATACCAGCAGCGTAGAAGTAGCTGGTTGCGCGACGCAGCGATCACAGGCACGCTAGCCCTGCGACAGACCTTGGACTCCCGGGTCTCGAAACGCGGCGAGACCCGGGGCACCCAGCTGCCCCGCGGCCTTGACCGGAGCTGCCCATCTACGGTAACGTTCTACCGCCAGTTCGACCGCAATCGGGTAGCCTTTTAAACTTTCTCAAACCCGGTATCGCATGGGACTGCGATGTTGATAACGAGTCCGGACAACGATTTTTTCCAGGCAGCTCAAACCCTCGCCCAAAGCTTATCTCAATGGGCCCTGTTAACCGTAGGCGGTTCCCTCGTTGTTATCGTGGGCACTTCCTACTATCGCCCAAAGTCCCACAAAATGCGGCTAGCTTACTTCCTCTTTTTGCCCGCATGGGTTTTGCTCGGCATAGCCATCTATGAGGGCACACTGATTCAAAGAAGATATGTGGCCTTTCTTGCGGCAAACCGAAGGGGCCCGAATCCCGGACTCATAAATGAAATAGCACAGGGCATTACCAGCGACTCTGGGTATCAAATCCTGTTCTTGCAGCTTGGCTTGTTGTCTTTGTTTATCTGGCTGGTCATTTATCTTCGATGGTGGATTTTCTCCGACGAACACTGAAGGGAGCGACGAGATGCGGATAGCGGCATTGTGTATTCTGGTGCTGTGCGGCGGATTGTCGGCAATGGCTGGAGACGACCAGTGCGACTGCACAATCTTTCCCTGGAAGCCGCAGTGCAACAAGCAGTGTGGAATAGCATTTGGAACCGTGCAATTTACCCAACATGGCACCCTTTCGCTTAGCGTCCCCATAGCGAATGGCACGGGTACAAATACTGAAACCTTTAACTTGAATGAATGGTCATCCTTGGCACCCAATTCCTCCCGAAAGACGCTCAAATTGGAGCCTGGGAGTGATGTGACGATCCTTTACCAGAAGCAGCCTAGCGGCGAGCGAGTTGTGAAATCTACGGGACCCGCAATGGCGATAAACAAATAGCACCCACATTGGCGCCCACCCCAAAGGCATCGGCTCTCGCGCCGGGAGACCCCGCGCATCGAAGTAGCTTTCCAGAGAATAGACGGTCCGACCCTGGATCCTCGAGCCCTGCAAGGGCGAAACTGCAGTTAGCCCAGGACGTAAACCCTGGGTAGGGTCGTTGTAGGAATCGAGAGCCGGCTTCAGCCGGCCACCTATCTTGGCTGTCTCCTCGTTCGGCCCCCCCGAATGGTGTGCCACGCGGGCCGCTGTTGCTCACTTCTAAGGAATCCAAGACACATCGCGACTTATGGCGAGCTCCTGCATCGTGGCATGGTGGGTGTTCATCATCGAGATCGTGTTGCACTTGAATCCGTGCCGCTTTGCCAATTCCTTCACCTCATCAGCGTTGTCGTACGTCATCAGAAAATCGCCCTTGATCCGTTCGACACGGGTGAATAGGTGTTCGTGGTCGAGTTCGAAGTGCGTGTAAAGGCGCGTTCCGGCACGCTTGCCGTTCTTGCCTGCGGTGTACGGAGGATCTATGAAAAAGGCGGAGGTCTTCTGAGTTCCGTATCTGTTTATCGCTTCAATCCCATCGCCTTCGATGAATGTCATTTTGTGACGGAACTGCTTAATGTTCTGGATGCGCTTACGGAGAGTTTCCGCGTACCAGCGAGACTTGATTCCCTTTCCATTCTCGCCATATTTCAAAACACTGCTGCCGGGCGCGAGAATGCCCCCGTGATAGGTACGATTCTTCAGAAGCGTCTGGAACCCATGGTTTTTCGTATCAACCGGGACTTTAGAGAGCTCCGCCTGGACACTCTCAATGGAGATGTCGAAATCAAGGATCCGCTGTGAGAGCCAATCATTATCATCGCTGAGCAGGGTTTTCCAAAGAGCTGCAACGTCTTTATCAAGCTCGATCATTGTCACGTGGTCGGCTCGATCCTCAAACGCAACGGTGAGGCTCACGATGCCTCCTCCGAGAAACGGCTCGACGAAGTTCCTTGGCCTCTTGCCTAGGCTGGCTAGCCATGCCCTGACGTGTGGAACGAGCCACGTCTTCCCTCCGGGATAACGGAACGGGCTGCGCTGCGGAATCTGCGCGACGTTGACGACCTTCGATTCGATTTTCTTGGGCGGGTCCCAGAGTGAGTACTGCTGCATGTCACAGGTCAAAGCAACTGATCAATCGTTTGGTTAGTCGGCGGCGCGCTGTTCAGTTTCTCGTCCAGCTTCTCCTGCAATACGCCGACGAAATCCTTGATGTCACCGGGCTCCGACTTCGTGATCTGGTTAAGCGACGATTCAAACCCGGTATATACGGTCTGCTTCCTCTTAAGAGTATAAAAGTTTTCTTGTTTTGAGAATTCGAGGTCGTACACAAACCACGCCATGTTTGCTTTTTCTTTTGGAACCTCTTTCAGTTTGGGAAGGGTCGCGAAGAAGCCGGCATCAAGGGCTACGGCGGTCTTCTTTCTCCAGGCATTGAAGATGCCGCCCTTGAAGATCAACTGAGGGGCAAGCCGTTTACGGGAGGAAGAGAGATAATCAGGGCCGGGCCACCATTGCTCATTCTTCCAGTTCATATCCGCGTGAGCTTTGGGGTCCTGCATGTAATATGCGAACGGCTTGCGAACGTTTCCGGTGATGTAAACGGCCTGCACCTCGACGCTCCCGAAATCGAGGACCTTGCCATGACCGTCATAGGAAACGAGCACGAGGTCGATATTGCCGGCCGCTTTGCCGTACTTATCCTTGAGCTTCACCTCCGTAAGGGAGGTCCACATGGCATGCTTCGGAAAGAAAAACTCAGCGCCGTGGTCCGCGATGATCCAATGCTGCCGAAATCGGATTGGGCACGTGATCGCCGTTCCGTCATCGCCGGACGCTACTGAGCAGGTGCCGAGCGGGTCGGCTGCTTTATCCTTCGTGCAATTGGGAACCTTATTATTGAATGGGCACAGCTTCTTGGAGCGATAACGGACGGCGGCGTCCGAGAAATTGTCGGTGGGAAACCCGAACACTTCGACGAGGGGATGGGTTCTTGTTTTTGCCATGAAGGCAAAGTCTAACAGGCAAGGTGGTCGGGTTCGCCACTCATTCGCATATTTCGAATGAGTGGGAGACACTGACATCCTTTCGCACCGCCCGCCGACAACCGACCACCGACAACTGACAACCGCCCCTCTCGCCGTCAATTACACTAACCCTACATGTCCGCCTACAAATCCAAGCTCGCGCCGCAACTCCCGCCCGAGCCTCTGCCTCCTGCGCGGCGCTTGCCGGTGCAGTCGCGCAGCTTCCAGACGGTGATGCGCATTGTCGATGCGGCCAGCTCGCTGCTCCGCACCACGCCGCTGGACGACGTCACCACCACCCGCATCGCCGCCGAGGCCGATCTCTCCGTCGGCGCGCTCTACCGCTTCTTTCCCGACAAGCAGTCCATCATCGACGCCGTCGCCGTGCGCCACGTGGGCGACTTCCGCTCCCTGCTGGAGCTCACGGTCATGCCCATCGTCGAGAGCCAGTTCGAGAATCTCGCCACCTTCGATCCCGCTTTCATCCTCGACCGCGTCATCGACGCCTACGTCGCCTACCTGCTCGAGCATCCCGACTTCCGCGCCATCTCCTTCGGCCGCCACATCAGCGCGTCCACGCATGAGCGCGAGGCGTCGCCGCATACCGGCCTGCCTTTGCTGCTGAAGAATTTCATGCTGGAGCGGCTCGGCATCCCCAACACGCCCGAGCTCGACCTGAAGCTGCGCGTGGTCAGCGAAGCCGGCGAGCGCCTCATCGCCTACGCCTTCGAGCAGCCCACCGACGACGAGCGCAATCGCATCGTCGCCGAGATGAAGAAGATGCTCGCCGGCTACCTTTTCGGCGGTGACTAGTTTTTGACAGTGCGTGCCTTCAGGCTCGCGGCTAGCCTCTCCGTTTATTTCTCATCCAGAGCGGAACTGGGCGAGTCGTAAGGCCTGCGGTTAGCTGAAACGGGAAGTCATTTTCACCACTGAGCACACTGAGGCCAGGGAAAAGAATCCGCTGTTGCGGTTCACTGGCAACCGGCACTGACAACGGATGGCGGTGTGAGGAGCAGCCAGCCACCGCTGCGCCTTCATTGACTCGACGGTTTGCCGGACGTAAGATTCGCGCCAGTGATCGGGCAAACCATCTCGCACTATCGCATCGTCGCGGAACTCGGCGCCGGCGCCATGGGCGTCGTTTACAAGGCCGAAGATGTGCGGCTTGGCCGGTTTGTCGCGCTCAAGTTTCTGCCCGACAACATCGCCAAAGGCTCGCAAGCAATCAGTCGTTTTCAGCGCGAGGCCAAAGCCGCTTCGGCGCTGAATCATCCCAACATTTGCACCATTTACGACATCGACGAGGCCGACGGGCGAACCTTCATCGCCATGGAGTTGCTGGAAGGCGAAACCCTCCGCCACCGGATCAGCGGTAAGGCTCTGGACATCGCGACCATCCTCGATCTGGGTAGCGAAATTGCCGATGCCCTGGATGCGTCCCACGCGAAAGGTATCGTCCATCGCGACATCAAGCCTACGAATATCTTTGTCACCAGCAGCGGCCACGCCAAGATTCTGGATTTCGGGGTGGCAAAGATCGCCGCCAACGATGAGGTGGAAGAACAACTCACGACTCCGGGAATCGCGCTCGGGACCGCATCCTATATGTCTCCCGAGCAAGTACGGGCCGAGAAATTGGATGGCCGCACCGACCTGTTCTCGTTCGGCGTCGTTCTCTATCAGATGGCTACGGGCAAGCTCCCCTTCCAGGGACCCAGTTCCGGCGTCATCATAGAAGCCATCCTCAACCGCGATCCTGCCGCTCCCACGCAAGTGAATCCTGCCATCCCTTCGGCACTGCAAGAGGTGATCCGAAGAGCCCTGGAGAAGGACAGAGATCTGCGGTATCAGCATGCGGCGGACATGCGGGCCGCGTTGAAGCAACTGAAGCGGGAGATGGAATCGGGGGCGCGAGTCGCGGAAGTCGGAACCGGGCCCGTGCGGACGCCCACGTCAGATGGCTTTTCTACCTCTGGTAAGCCTATGGTCCAGGAGCCCACGGGACGAACTTCCGTGATGCGCAATCAGCGCGTGCCCAAGGTCATCGACTCTCTGGCAGTTTTGCCCTTCGGAAATACCGGCGGCGATCCTGAACACGAGTACCTCAGTGACGGTATCACCGGAAGCCTCATTAACATTCTGGCGACGCTACCAAAACTGCGAGTGATGGCACAGAGTACCGTCTCCAGGTTCAAGGCTCGGGATGTTGATCCCCAGGCCGTGGGTCGCGAGCTGGGGGTTCGCGCCGTGCTCACGGGGAGAATCATGCAAAGCGGTGGCGCGTTGCGTATTGGAACCGAATTAGTCGATGTCGCCACTGGCTCGCAACTTTGGGGCGCGCACTACGATCGCAAACCGGGCGACATCTTTGCGGTCCAGGACGAAATTTCTACCGAGATATCTGACAAACTGCGGATTCGGTTGACGCGGGCTGAAAAGAAACAACTGACAAAACGCCATACGCAGAATGTTGACGCGTACCGGCTCTATCTGAAAGGTCGTCACCACTGGAACCGGTGGACGGAAGAGGGATTCTACAAGGCGATCGAGCACTTTCAGCAGGCCGTCGACAACGATCCGGGATACGCCCTGGCCTATTCTGGGCTGGCCGATTGTTACGTGCTGTTGGGCTGGAACTGCTACCTGCCGGCGAAGCAGGCATTCCCCAAGGCCAAAGCGGCGGCCAGGGCTGCCCTGCAACTGGATCCGGATCTCGCCGAAGCTCACACGGCTTTGGCGGCGACGTTGTGGCTGGACGACTGGGAGTGGGATAAAGCCGAGACTGAATTCAAGCTTAGCCTCGAACTGTGTCCGACCTACGCCACTGCCAACCACTGGTACGCCGAGTACATGCTGACCATGGACCGGCACGACGAAGCGATGGTCATGATAAGGAAAAGCCAGGACTTGGATCCGTTGTCGCTGATCATCAGCGTCGCAGTGGGATGGACCCTCTATCATGCCGGCCGATATGACGAAGCCATTGAACAGCTCCGTCGCACCATCGATTTGGATCCCAACTACCCCGTCACCTACTGGATTCTCGGCCTGCTGCTTAGAAAAACGGGTCGCTACGAACTGGCGATTACCGAGGGTGAAAAAGGCGTGAAGCTATCAGGAGGCAGTCCTATGATGCGCGCCGCGCTGGCCCATACTCTCGGTGTGGCTGGTAGGACCAGCGAAGCCCGGCAAATACTGGATGATCTGCTAGAACTGGCGAAGCAAAGATATGTCGCGGCCTACTTCTTCGCCGGCATCCACATCGGCCTGGGAGAAAATGAACGCGCCATTGAATACTTGCAGAAAGCCTACGCGGAACACTCCCACTGGCTCATCTATCTTCATCTGGATCCGAGCATGGACGAGTTGCGGGACAACCAGGGTTTTCAGGACTTATTGCGGAAGGTTGGTCTTCCCAAGCTGACGTAACGATCGCGCTATTGCGTGCGATCAAGGAACTCCTCGTTCCACGCCGCTCGAATCGCCTCCAGCTTGTCGTTATCGCAAGTTGCTGAATCGGCTTTGAACTCGGCCAGCTGTGTCACCCGCCGCCGCAGTTCATCCAGATCGGTCGAGAGCGGTTCGAGTTCAGGATACTTTCTTGCGAGAAGTACTCCTATCTTCTCGGCATCGTCCCAGGTTAACTTTTCAGCCATGAGATGCTCCTTCGATTTAGGAGAATTCTCCTGCAGCTATGCGAAAGAAGACCTTGCCCAACTGAGTTTAGCAGGCTTCGTCCAGCTCTATTCGACAGTTTGATTGCTATCGATGACGGTTCAGCAATGTGCAAATCTCAACTACGCAAATCCAATGACAATTGGTGGGTGGCCCGGGTCTCCCGCACTATTGTCATGGCTCTGGTCTAGCATGAAGCTCATTAATGTGGGTGCCCCAGGTCTGGCTCCTTTCCAGACCTGGGAGGGTACGACGCATCGTCGGGCTAACGTACCCAGTTGTTGCGTGGCGATGTGATCCGCGGCCGGGTGCCCCAGGTCTGGCTCCTTTCCAGACCTGGGAGGGTACGACGCATCGTCGGGCAAACGTACCCAGTTGTTGCGTGGCGATGTGATCGGGGCACACTGCCGGGTGCCCCAGGTCTGGCTCCTTTCCAGACCTGGGAGGGTACGACGCATCGTCGGGCAACGTACCCAGTTGTTGCGTGGCGATGTGATCCGGCGGGCACACTAGCCCCGTGATGGCTGTGGCCTCCCGGGTCTCGAACCCCGCGAGACCCGGGGCACCCTCATTTCCGATGAGTCGAGACGAGATGAAAGCGAAGAGAGGGCGGCAGACCCGGGCCACCCGCCCATCGAACCTGCTTTCGTTGCATCGACAGCTTGAATGGTGAACGATCGAGCCCGTCAGGGCGGCGCTGAAGTTAGCCCAGGACGGAGCGCAGCGCAGTCCTGGGTTGGCAGTTATTTTGATTCCCGAGCCGGCTTCAGCAGGCCGCTGAAAAAGTCGATTGTGTGATGTTTTGAAGGGGCGCAGCTTCAGCTGCGCCGTTGCAAGTTTTTTGTTTTTGTCATCACGAGGAGGCCTTCAGGCCGACGAGGGATCTGCTTCTCGACTTTTTCAGCAGCCTGTTCAGCCGGCGGCACGCAAGTCGCGCTACGAGCTTTTCAGCAGCCTGTTAGGTCCGCGTCCAGCGCGTGGCCTCGTATCAGGGCACGGCTTCAGCCGTGCCGATAAGACGTTTATTTTCTCTTCGGAGTCGGCTTCAGCCGACGGCACAGGAGGTCGACTACGACTTTTTCAGCAGCCTCTTCAGCCGCGGACACCAAACTTGTGCGGGCGCCTCAGGTCTAAGAGTCAACTTCCTGGCGGCTGCCGATGATAGCAGCTGAAGGTGATGAAGTGCAGATCGTCTCCGCCATGCCAGCGTTCCATACCCGAAGGCATACCAGCAGCGTAGAAGTAGTGGTTGCGCGACCCAGTGATCACAGGCACACTAGCCCTGTGAGAGACCTTGCACTCCCGGGTCTCGAACCCCGGCGAGACTCGGGGCACCCGGCGAATCTTGGGCAATCAGCCTTCATCACCACCACATGACTCGTTATACCTGTTTTCTTTTCGGCTGCTGAACAAACTTCGTAAACGGCAGGTCAACCGTGCGCGGGAAAAGACCCCGGAACGGCGTGAGGTTCTTGTTACCCCGTAACATGGCAGGCAATTGATTAGGCGAATTCCGGTAAAACACAACCATCGCCGCCATGTCATCGTAGCCTAGTGCCATCTTCGGATTTATCTTCCTGCAAATTTCGACAGCACGCTCCCGATTTTCTTTCGAAAGCAATGTGCTGGTTTCCTGCAATGCCCTGTCAACCTTTCGATGCACGTCCTGCGCAACTACTTCAATGCCGCGCGCTTCGATTGCAGCTTTGCCTTCCTCGCAAATGCTGGGCACCAACATAAATTCCGCGAAAGTGCCGAACACATACTGCATAGCAAAGTCACGGGCCTCCCCGAACTGGCGTCCGCTGCCGATGAAGTCGTCTATATAGACGATGGCACCGCTTTCCAACTTACTGGCGATTTGTTCGAGTCCCCGGATGTCACGCGCATCGCGGAGATTGCACCCCCGCTGCAAAAGTGCATCGTTGTCCCGAAGAAGCGCCAACATCGTATGACTGCTGCTAGCTGTCTCATCGAAAGAGACGTAAACAATCCGTTTTGCAGGGATTCCGTCGTTCGCCAAACGGCCGAGCAGATTGTTGTTCAGGCGAACAAGCGTGTCTTTCGTGTCTTTTTCGGAATAATAAAGGACGTTATTCAGCACTTCATCCGCAAGGCGCCGATCTTGCTTTTCAAACTGACCAAACCAATGGAAGGCAGACTTGAAGGTCACGGGTTGCGGATTATAGTCGCGAAAACGCAGCGCTGCTTTCAGACTGTAAAAGATCTGCAACATGCCCTATGTTTGTGCATCTTCGGCCTCTTTGGCCGCCTCAATGTCAGGGTCATCACTCCCCCCCAAATCTTCTTCGAGCCCTTTACAGTACTGCTGCACTTCCTTCAGCGCAGATCGCAAGTCTGCTCGCTCCTTGTTATCCGCCATATGACGAAGTTTCAACGAACTCAGCTTGTCGATAAACTCCCCGCACAGCGAAAGCGCGCCTTGAAAACGTTTACGATCTGAAATAAATTCGTCGAATGCAGCGCGCGTCTCCAAGTCCGGTTTGAGGAAAAATTCCTCGAGGCGTCGTAGCACTCGATCCAAGACCGCCTTGTCGCCTTCGTTCAGATCATAGCTTTCCATAATCCGACGAAAATGAATCACACTCTTAATCTTCTTCGCCCGGTATTTTTCAACAAGCTTATCTGTTGCTCTTTCGAATCCTAGCTCATGTATCGATGGGACTTTGTCTAAAGCCAAATCCAACACCGGCTTCGCCTCGATCCAAAAGTTAGACGGTATCCTCTTCTTCGGATCAGGATCGAGCGACATGTTCTGAAACTTTTCGGGAAACGCCAGAAGCGTCTTGCAGCGCTCGATTTGCGGCTCGCTCAGCCCCGTCAGCTTTGAAAGGGCCTTGTTATCGGGCGGCTGAAGCTCTTCAATGACGATCTTCAGTCCCAACGCCGTCGGCATGAGCTCCCATGCCTCACGGATGTTGTGGATGGAAAACATGTACAGGAGTCCGGCGACTTTTGTAGGCGGCTCCACAACATTGGCTGGCAGCCTCATCGGCTTGCCGTCCTTGCCTAAGCGGCCTTCTTCCGTCAGCTCGAGTACGGATTTGTAGCGCCTCTCCCCGTCCAATATGGAGAAAATCTTTTGCCCTTTCGCCTGGAAAACCGTTATCGGCACTAGAACGCCGTGCTCTGCAATGTTTGTCTTTAGCTCGGCAAGTTCTGGCTGATCGAAAAGGCGACGGGGGTTATGGGTGCTTGGCTTAATATCAGACGGAAGAAGATACTCCAGCCTACCCGCTGGCACCATGGCGGGAACATCTGTCGATTTTTGATTGGCAGCAGGCATCAGATATTTGAAATCAGCACTTCATTGCTCAACGCGCGATCGCCAGCAAACCCCGCGATATGTCTGCGCACTGAAACCGTTTCACTCGAAAAACCCTTTCTCAAAACATCCGCTTCATCCGATTCGGCGTAGCTGACGACAAAATCGATCCCGCTCCGGTCAAGTCTGACCATCCAGTTCCGCAACCGCTGTATGTCTTTGTCGTCAAACCCACTCGCGTCGTATTCGCGAAATACGCGCCTTGCCCTCACGGCAAAGGGAGGGTCCATATATACAAAATCGCCGCGCTGTGTCTCCGAAAGAACCCCTTCGAAGTCGCCCTTAACTAAGCGCGCATGGCGCAAGCGCGCACGGCACTTGCTCAACAACATTTCATTCGGTATTGATCCACACTGCACGCCACTGAAAGGGACGTTAAACTCACCCTTGAGATTCGTTCTGTATATCCCATTGAAGCAATGCCGATTCAGGTAAATGAATCGCGCCGCTCTTTCCGATCCCGACATAAGCGTTATGTCGGATGCCCGCAACCTCAGATATTCATTTTTGTCAGACGGTCGCAACTTTGCCAGCTCGGCAAGTACCGCTTGCAGGCGGTACTTCACCTCTATGTACGTCGCGATCAGTTCAGAGTTCAAATCGCCGAGGATCGCCTTGTCCGGTTCAAGCGCAAAAAACAGGCACGCTGA
>CAVONC010000019.1:0-43631 GCA_963697175.1 uncultured Acidobacteriaceae bacterium
GTGCCACAGCCACCCTGACAGTTGTTGCTGGTCCCGCCGGCATAGGTTGTCCCGTAGAAGTTCCCGTCGCTGGCTTGCACCAAGGCGTTAGGGGCGCTCCCGTCATTCGGATATCCCGCGAAGGCGTGCAGCGTGGTAAGAGTTTGCGCGGGCGAGCCAACCGCCGCCGCGGCACAGAATAGGAGGACCACACACAGCAGCTTTAATGATCCAAGCTTAGAAGATGCCCACTTTTCTGCTGCTATTGAATCCGGATGGATAGGGGCGACTTGGTATAAGCGCGAAGTTCCAAAGAAAAGCAGTGACGGCGAGCAGAGGACGGTGCGCATGACTTCTCTCCAATGAATTTTCCCTGGGTTCGGCCCTGCGTAGGCGGGCATGGCTCGTCCCCGTTAGCTGCGAGATTCACCTTGGACGACCCCGCAAACGGCGTTCGCGAGGACAGGGCTGGTGCGGCTTCCTCCGTGGGTCGGCATCGCCAAAATGTGCTGGTCACCCCGCTGGCTGTGGTTCATAATGTGCAGCAGTCCGCTGCCGCCTGTCCTGACGGAATTCTCAAGAGACTCTCAAGGATCGGAAGTTCATGGCCACCAATCGCTTAGCCCCGGAATTGCCAGAGCTCTCGGGATGTGCGTGGAGCTTTGCCGGGCGGACCTTCGACGAGTCGCGCCTGGAGCTGCGCGTAGGCGGCGAGGTAGTTGACCTCGAACTCAAGCCACTGGAGGTGCTGCTTTACCTGCTCCGGCACGCGGGCGAGGTGGTCTGCAAGAGCGAGCTTCTCGACGCCGTGTGGCCGGGCCTCAACGTCGTTGAGGGCTCCCTTTCCACCGCAGTTTACAAATTGCGCAAGGCGCTGGGCGACGACGCTTCCAGTATCGTCGTCACGGTGCCGCGGGTGGGATATCGCCTGGCGGCGGTCGCGCATGCCGAGGCGAGCCGTCCCTCACCCTCGCCGTTGAAAGCAAAGCTGGCGGCGGGGAGTCCTGTCCCTGGTCGCGAACAGTGGTTGCTGCTGCGCCCGCTCGACACCTCATCCGGCAGCCAGGTATGGCTTGCCGAGCACCCCAAGACCCATGAGCTTCGTGTCTTCAAGTTTGTCGCCACGCTCCCCCGCCTCAGGACCCTGAAGCGGGAAGTCACGGTCTTCCGATTCCTGCGCGAGTCGTTAGAAGATCGCCGCCATCTGGTTGAGATTTTGGAGTGGAATTTCCAGACCGAGCCCTACTTCCTGGAGAGCGAGTACGGCGGGCTGAACCTTGCAGAGTGGGCTGAAGAGCAGGGAGGGCTGCCGAACATTCCCTTGCAGCGGCGGCTGCACATACTCGCAGAAATATCGCGGGCCGTTTCCGACGTACACGCCGTCGGCGTCCTGCACCAGGACTTGAAACCGGCTAACGTGCTCGTCGCCCGGCTGGTAGGCGGCGAAGAGCGGATCAAGATCGCCGATTTCGGCAGTGCGCTCCTGCTCGAGCCGTCGCGGCTGGAGGCGCTGGGCATCACGCGTATGGGCCTGACGCAAACCGCGGCCCTGGAATCGAGCTCGTTCAGTGGAACGCTACTGTATCTGGCGCCTGAAGTCTTCTCCGGGAAGCCCGCGACCGCGCAGTCCGATGTGTACGCCCTCGGCGTCATGTTGTACCAGATAGTGGCGGGCGACTTCCGCAAGCCGCTCTCGCCCGGCTGGGAGGAAGAAGTTGCCGACCCGTTGTTGCGAGAGGACATCGCTGCCGCCGTGTGTGGCGATCCCGCGCGCCGCCTTCGTAGCCCGGCGGAGCTGGCCGAGCGCCTGGAGAACCTCGCGGCACGCCATACAGAACGCGATCGTCTGGAAAGCGAGCGGCAGAGGCAAGAGTTTGCCGAACGCCGGCGGGCTGAGGCCCGGACCCAACGTCCCTGGATCGCACTGGCATGCGTCATGCTCCTGGCTTTGGCCGCCAGCTTGTACCTCCTGCGCCGGAAACTCGCAACGCCACCTGTGCCGCCGTTGAAGGTAGTCGCCGTGCTTCCGTTTCAAAATGCCGGAAACGACAAGCAGCTCGATTACTTAAGCCTGCCGCTTGCCGATGAAGTGGCCGGCACACTCAGCTACGCGCCCGGGCTTTCCGTAGAACCGTTCTTCGAAACCCAACATGCTCGGGCCGGACTCGATCCACGCAAATTGGGCGCCGAGATGCACGCGGCCAGCATCGTCACCGGACGATTCCTTCCCGAGGGCGACCAGTTGCACCTGACCTTGGAAGCCATCGATGTCAAGACCGGGCGCGTCCTATGGGCCGATACACTCGACGCTCCCGCCCACAACATGATCGAGCTGCGCCAGAAGATCGTCTCCCGTACCCAGGGAGTTCTCGCAGCCGCACTCGGCGGCTCGGCCTACACGGTGAAGGGAACACGACCGACGAACAACGAGGCCTATGAACTCTACCTGCGCGCGCTGTCCATGCCGCAGGACTCTGGCACAAACCCGCAGACGCTCGCGATGCTGGAACGCTCGGTCGCGCTCGATCCTAATTTCGCTCCCGCCTGGCTTGCGCTCGGCCGCAGATATTACGTCGAAGCGCGCTATGGCAAGGGTGGCGGCGACGAACGCTACACCTTGGCCGTGGCCCGCGCGGTCGCCCTGGATCCTGATTTCCTGCCCGCCGTCTCCAGTTGGATTGGTGTGTACGTCGAGGACGGCGACGAGGCAAAAGCGATGCAGCAGGCTCAAGATCTGGTTCGCCGCCATCCGGAAAGCGCTGACGCCCATTACATCCTGGGTTATGCCTTGCGCTACGCCGGGATTACCGACGAGGCCAGCCGCCAGTGTGACCTGGCTTTCCAACTCGATCCGCACAACCGAATGTCGGGGCTGCGTTCCTGCGCTATCCTGCCCGCGCTTCGCGGGGATTACGCCGGCGGCTGCAAAGTATTTGAGCATCGATCCTGACTCCGACTTCTCGAAAGCCATCACGCTAATGGCACTGCTGCGCGACGGTAAGACAGAAGAAGCCATACGACTCGGCGCGCCGCATATTCTTCAGTGGCCCAGTTACGACATGCTGATCGCTTGCGCCCAGCACAAGCCGGCGGGCGACATCGCGGCCATGGCGGCGAAGGCACCGGTTTCGGCGGATCCCGAAGCGAACTACCTGGCCGCCGCGAACCTCGCCTACTGCGGCCAGAACTCCAAGGCGCTCGCACTGCTTTCCAAAGCGATTGAAGGGCACTACTGCTCGTATCCCGTGATGGACTCGGACCCGTTCTTCGGCGGGCTGCGCGGCACGCCCGAATTCGCCAACCTTCGCGCCGCGGGTGTAGCCTGTCGGCAGAAGTTCCTGATCGCCCACTCGGAAATGCAGCCACTCACCGCCCAGTAGAAGGAGTTGTGGTGATGTCTGGGAGGCTGCTTTCAAGCATCAGCCGCGAAGGATGGGTGCTCCAAACGGGGCGCCTGTTGCTCCGCCATCCACCATCAGCTCGACGGCATTGACGTACGAGGAATCGTCCGAGGCAAGGAAGAGCACGGCTTTGGCAATGTCTTCCGGCTCGCCCCAGCGGCCCATGGGAATGACAGACGACAAGAACTTCTCTAACTTGGCGGACTCGTCTGCAGACATAGAGGCGCGCGGCCCGCGCTTCCACATAGGAGTCTTGATCGCGCCCGGTGCGACGACGTTCACGCGAATGTTGCGCGGGGCAAGGTCGGCGGCGATGGAACGCGCCATCGAGACCAGGCCGCCCTTGGTGGCTGCATAGGCGGCGACGCCGGGTTGACCGAGATAGTTATGCACCGACCCATTAAAGATGATGCTGCCGTTGTCGTTCAGCAGAGGGGCCGCTGAATTCACCGTAAAGAAAGCGCCATTCAGGTTGGTGTGGATCACGTTCTCAAAAATGGCCTCGTCAGTCGAGCCGGTAGGTGTCCGCCCGGAGATGCCGGCATTGGCGAAGACAATGTCGAGCTTCCCGAAATCTTTGGCCAGGGCTGCAAAGAGTCGCTTGCGGTCTTCCGCAATGGTGACGTCAGCGCGGTAGCCACGCGCGTTGGGTCCGAGTTCTGCAACCGCTGCCTCCAGCGTTTTCTGGTCGCGGCCGGTAATGGCAAGCTGCGCGCCCTCCGCGATAAAAAGACGCGCTGTGGCCAAGCCGATGCCGCTGTTGCCGCCAGTGATAAGAGCCTTCTTCCCTGTGAGCTTCATAATGCCTCCTTCTATAGGACTGGACATCAAATATGATGACCGCCATACATTTGATGTGCCCGGACGGAGGAGTTACTGGCTGTGAAGCAGGTGATTAAAGGCGTGCACATCGTCCCGATGGGGTTTGCAAACGCCTTCTTGATCGAGGGCGACGATGGGTTGGCGCTGATTGACGCCGGTTACCCGGGCAAGGAGTCAGCGGTCTTCGAGGCGATCCGCCGGCTTGGCCGTTCGCCAGACCAGCTCAAGCACTTCGTTTTCACTCACGCTCACCCTGATCATATCGGCAGCGCCGCCGCTATCGTGCGGCGAACCGGTGCGAGGACCTACATGCACCCACTCGACATCCCGATCGCCGAGAGTGGAGGTCCTTTTCGGCCGATGACGCCCGCGCCTGGTCTGTTGGGGCGAGTTTTGTGCAACCTGTTCTTCCATCCCGACGAGCGACTGGACCCGGTTGCCATCGACCAGCCTTTGGTCCCAGGGGAAACACTGCCCATCGCAGGTGGCTTCGAAGTAATTCATGTCCCCGGGCATTGCGCCGGACAGGTCGCGCTGCTGTGGCGTCCTGGACGAATGCTGTTCGCCGCTGACGTGTGCACGAACATCATGGGCCTGGGTGATCCCATTGGCTTCGAGAACTTGGCGGAAGGTCGTGCGAGCCAGCGCAAACTTGCCAGTCTTTCATTCGATGCTGCCGGGTTTGGCCATGGCAAGCCTATCGCCCGCGATGCCTCGACGCGCTTTCGGAATAAGTACACCAAACATCCAGAGGAAGTGCATCACCGGCGATCCGCAGCTTAATGCCCCGATCCAGGGAGCCGGTTGGTCGACTGGTTTCGTCTGCAATTGTTACTTGCGCGGCCCAGCGCGGCCCGTATACTCATCACCCGATCGGACCGGCGAGGCGATGTGTGGGAGGCGTGATCGCTCACGGCCAGAAGGCCAGCCGCATCTTGGTCCTCGGAGAAAGTCGAACCAGTCTCCCACCTGAAACTTTTGTGGCGAGCTTGGACGAGTTGGTTGCGTGTCCGAGACGAGTGAAACTTTGATGGATAACTGGCAGGACATTGATAGCTGCTTCCCGACGCTCCCGAGGCCGTTTCGCCGAAAACACGAATGTTGACCAGTCCCACTTCTGTTTGCTTGGGATTCAACTGCGGCCTTCGCTGTCAACGCGTCGTGAATTGCTTGATACTGCACCTCAGCCTGTCGCCGTTCCCGTTGGCTTCTATCGAATCGACCCTGTAGTAGTAGGTTGTGTCAGGATTCAGTCCGTCGAGGCGCACGCGAAAAACGGTAGTGGAATGACCTGGGTTCAGTCTGATTGGGGAGTTCGCGGTTTGGCGAAGGTCTTTGGGATCGGTACCGTAGTGCACAACTCCATAGTGCACGGGGGAGCCGCTCAGATTGGTTGCTGTCCACCTGATTACCGTCAACTGCTGTTTCGATACCTCGATTGCAGGGCCTTGGGAGATGCGTGCGATTTCGGACTTCGCTGGACTTTCCTGAGCGGGCAGGTTGACGCTGATTTTCTTGGGGCCAGGCACAGGCGCAACATCGCAGATAGCGGCTGCGCATGGCGGCAATGGAGGCGTGGGGATCAGGAACTCGTTTCCTTGAGTCGCAGCTGAACCACCCTTCATGCAAGCGCCGGTGAAAGTATCGCTGTTGAGGTAAGGCCTCGTGAATCCGTCCGACAATGTTTGCAGGAACGCGACGATCTGATTCTCCTCCTCATCCGTCAAGCCCAGATTCCCGCTGGTCATATCGATGTTGTTCGGCACCTCGGGCATGGGCCAGCAGTCCACTTTTTCGGTTGTTCCCACCGGACAATGTCCGGAAGTGACGGGGTAGGCATACTTGTCGCGCGTGTTGTAGAAATGCACCACCTGCTTCAAGCTTTTCAGGTACCCATTGTGAAAGAACTCTTTCTGAAAGTAAGGACTGGGAGCTTCTGTCGTGGGGCATTGCGGCGGTGTCAACGCCACGTCCCGCAATATGGGAACTTGCATTTGCCCGTCGACGGTCGGCGCATACTGCTTCCAGTTCTTGTTCGGGTTGGGGCCGGAACCGAATCCGCCTCTGAGGAAGGTCCCGAGTCCCAAGTCTCTATAGCCGAAGCCGTAAGGGTTGGCAATGAATCCGTAGGAATCTGGCTTCGTCTGGTAGTAAAACGCGTCTCTGGGGTTCAGCGGCAGGCCCTCATTGGCTGAGCCGAAGCAGGTGAACAGAGGGTTCACCATCGCAGTTGAACTCGTGTCCGTCTGATTTGGCTTCAGCGCGGTTCCTCTTCCGTCGAGGTGGCATGAATTGCAATTGCCCTTGCCGTCAAACAGCTTGAGCCCCGCCATCTCGTCCGATGTGAGTTTGTATTTGCCTGCGAGGTAGGCATCGAACTTCGAGGAGAAAGCACTGACCTGCACCGACTGTTCGAACGAGTCAATGGACTGCGCCCAACGATCATAGACGGTGTTTGCGCGGGTGCGGTCTTCCGCGGTCAGGGGAATGGGAGTGGCGCTTCCTTTGAACACGGAAGCGCCTCCCGGAGTGTCGCAAATTTTCTCGGTGTCGCGCGGGAATTTTATATCGAACGAGCCTTTGCCCCATACCTCTTCGAACAGGGGTCTATATACCGCGGATGAGAGACGAAATGCGATGCAAGCAGTGTCAGGAAAGCCCATTTCCTGGGTATCAACGGGAGGACTCTGGGCCTGTTCAGCGTCCGGAATCCTTAGCTTGTATCCGGTCGCACGCGAATCCCAGAAGTTTCCACCAAAGAAGAGGCCCTGTACCTGGTTGTATTGGAGTACCGGAAAGAACGGCGAATACGGATGCCGCTGAGCTGTCCGCTTGCCGGCACGCATGTGAGCGGTTCCAGGATATCCGATCATGGTCAGGTTGACCGAAGGAATGGGTCCGCTAAAGCCGGCGTACGGCATGTGGCAGGATGCGCATGCCTCATTCCTGTTGGGCGAAATATTCTTGTCGAAAAGCATGAGTTCGCCCAGCGTTTCGGTTGCTTCAGTCCCGGTATTCTGAAGCACAGGGGGCTGACCCTCCAGAATCGGGGCCGGCAGAGCGTGCCATCGTGCCAGCGCTCGACCTTCGATGACATCGGTCTCCCGCAAAACGCGAGCTATCTCAGAGCTTAAGTCGGATGGCAGTATTCCCGGAGGATACGGATCATAGGTTAAGGCGGGGTGGTTCTTATCCGCATGCTGCGCTTGCACTGAAATCGGTCGAGTACAGACCAGGAGCACGACCGCAGCGGCAGTCGCCAGGATGAAACCCACGATCCATACTCGCCCTTGTCTCATATGCTCGCGGTGTGCGGCGCGGGGCGCGAAATTCCAAGCTTCTTCATCTTCCAGAGCAATGTCGTCCGCTTCACTCCTAATTGGGCGGCAGCGCCTTTAGGCCCACCGATCACCCAGGCTACTGATTCCAACGTATGCAGAATAAGAGTGCGTTCCGAGCCCTGCAGAGTAGTGGGAGGGGGAGCATGAGAGACCGAGATTTCCATGGGGAGCGGGTTGGGAAGAACACCGTCGTTGGACAGGATCACGGCGCGCTCGACCAGATTCTGCAACTCACGGATATTGCCGGGCCAGGAATACGAGGTGAAGGCCGCCAGTGTTTCGGGAGGAACGTGCAGAATATCCTTCCGCATGCGACGGCAGCATACTTCAACAAAGTGAGTTACCAGGGCAGCTATATCTTCGCGGCGCTCGCGCAGCGGGGGCAGTAGGACCGGAAAAACATTCAGTCGATAGTAGAGATCGCTGCGAAATTCATTCCGCCTGACCATCGCTCCCAGGTCCCGATGCGTAGCAGCAACCAATCGAACATCGACCTTATGCGTACGTCCGCTGCCCAGACGCTCGAACTCCTGTTCCTGTAATACCCTGAGCAGTTTAGGCTGCAACCCCGGTGGAATGTCCCCGATCTCGTCGAGAAAGAGGGTGCCACGGTCAGCCATTTCGAAACGGCCTATTTTTTGTGCAATGGCTCCTGTAAAGGCGCCTATTTCGTGGCCAAAGAGTTCGCTCTCCAGCAGATCGAAAGGAATAGCTGCACAGTTAACTTTGATGAAGGGGAGTCCGCACCGCGAACTGATGTTATGAATGGCCCGTGCGACGAGCTCCTTGCCAGTACCCGTCTCGCCTTGGACCAACACGGTCGAATCGGTAGAAGCAACCCGCGCAACCTGCGCGAGCACCGCGTCCAGCGCCGGGCTATTGCCTATGATCTGCTCGAATCTGCGCTCACCAGATCCCGAACAGGTCGAACGGACTGCTTCAGAAACTGCCACAGGGGATCTCCTGAAAAACAACTGCCTCGAAGGCTTGCCCCTCAACTTTCGAGTGCCGCTCGAACGTTTTCCAGCAAAACTTCATCGTCAAACGGTTTGGCCAGAAACTCTACGGCGCCGGCGCGCAATGCCTGCAAACGCATTTTCGCGTCGCCATGCGCGGTAATGAAAATAGTCGGAATTCTGCAGCGCTCCGCATTCAGCTTATTCTGCAAGTCCAACCCTGACATTCCCGGCATGCGGATATCCGTAATCAGGCATGCAGTTTGGTGTTGTAGCCCGGACTTCAGAAATTCTTCCGCTGACGCAAAGGTCTGTGCCGGCAGACCCACCGACTTCATCATGCCCTCCAGCGCGAACCTAACCGATTCGTCATCATCTACAATTGCGATGATTCTGGTGTTGCCGTGATGCTGCACCGGTTTCACCTCGCTCTGAGTAGCCATGCTCACAACCTACCTTTCCACCCACCCTTGCACAATCATGCTTTGGTATGAGGGCCCTAATACCTCCGGGACGCGCAACTCTCATCCCAGAGTGCCCTCGCCAAAGTCAAAAGTTGCGCCAACCATCTGGTTGCAAATGAGGGGCCATTGAATCAGTCTTTGGCCGGCGGCAGCTCGAGTTTCGTGGCCATTTTGACCAATTCCGCCAGAGATTCAGCCTGCATCTTCCGCATTACATTTCCACGATGGATCTTCACGGTGACTTCGCTGTTTCCGAGTTCGTAGGCTATTTGCTTGTTCAGAAAGCCCGCAACCACCAATGACATCACGTCGCGCTCGCGTGGCGTGAGCAGCGCGTAACGTCTGCGCAACTCTGCCACTGCACTCTCCGTTAGGCATCAGCGCCATTTGCGTTGGACTTTACCGCCTCTGCTGGCGGGAGTACTTTCATTTGCCGGCTGCGCCGTGGGACCAAAGTACAAGGTTCCAACAGCGCCCGCACCTTCCGCGTACAAGGAGATGGGCGACTGGAAGACCGCGCAGCCCAGCGATCAAAACCTGGGCGGCAACTGGTGGGAGCTCTTCGGCGATCCCCAACTCAATACCCTGGAGCAGCAGATCAACGTATCAAACCAAAATATCAAGGCTGCCGTTGCTCAATATCAGCAGGCCCGGGCTGTGCTGCGCTACTATCGTGCCGACTACTATCCCACAATTACCGCGGGAGCTTCGGCCAGCCGGAATCGTTACTCAAACAATCGTCCGCCGGCAAGCTCGATTTTCAACGGCGTCACCTACAACGATTTCACCATACCAGTTCAGTTGTCCTACGAGACAAACGCCTTCGGTCGCGTGACCCGAAATGTAGAGTCCTATCGAGCGCAGGCACAAGCCAGTTCAGCCGATCTTGCGGTTGTTAGCCTTAGCATGCACGCCGATCTGGCGGTGGACTATTTCGCGGCCCGCACACTGGATGCAGAAGAAAAGCTATTGCAGGACAACGTTACTCAGTATGAGCAGGCACTGGAATTGAATACCGACCTCTACCAGGGAGGACTGGCCTCAGAAGTAGAAGTCGAACAGGCGAAGACGATCCTGGAGACCACACGGGCTGAGGCGGTTGATGTCGGTGTCGCCCGTGCGCAATATGAACACGCCGCCGCGGTCCTGCTCGGAAAACCTCCGGCTGAGTTCACGCTTCCCCCATTGCCGCTCACTACACCTCCGCCGCCCATTCCGGTTGGCGTGCCTTCGGAGCTGCTCGAACGGCGCCCCGACATTGCTGCCGCTGAGCGACTGGTCGCTTCCGCCAACGCACAAATCGGTCTTGCAAAAGCTGCCTACTATCCACTGATCAATATTGTGGCCGAGGGCGGATTGGAAAGCGGCGCGATCACCACACTCTTCCAGGGACCGAGTGCTCTATGGTCGGTTGGAGCGTCTGTGGCCCAGACCATCTTCGACGCGGGCCGTCGGCGTGCCGCCACGGATGAGGCGATACAAGGACATGACTATGCTGTAGCCTCGTATCGTCAAACGGTTCTCACGGCGTTTCAGCAGGTGGAGGACAATCTCGCCGCCTTACGGATCCTTCAACAGGAAGCGGGCATTCAGGATCAGGCCGTGCAGTCTGCGCAACGCTCGCTGGATCTCTCGAACATTCGCTACCAGGGCGGAGTGACCAGCTATCTCGAAGTCATTGTTGCCCAGAACACAGCGCTGTCCGACGAGGTCACCGCCGTAAACATCTTAGGTCGGCGTATGGCCAATGCGGTTTACCTGATTCAGGCTTTGGGGGGCGGATGGGACCGCACTGAGTTGCCTCAAAAGCCGGAATGCTGCGGCAAACTAGCCAGCAACAATGCGCCCTAGCTGAAAGCTCGGGATGAAACGACGCATTGATTTGTTCGCTCTCAAGTGGATGGATGTAGATTTTTCGAACCTCACCATCGATGTTCAGCGATCTATTTACCTAGGCAACATCGGTACTTGCAAGACCGAGGCATCCCGCAAACCGGTGCCCTTAGATGCGCGGGTCGCGGCTGATCTCTGGCTATGGAAAGAGAGCTGCAAATATCAGAACCCAAACGACTGGATCTTCGCGAGCCCTCGCGTCGGAGGTAAACAGCCGTTCTGGCCGGACATCGTAATGAAAAAGATCATCCGGCCCGCAGCCTTGCGCGCCGGGATACGCAAGGCGATTGGGTGGCATACGTTCCGCCATACATGCTCAACCCTACTAATCGCGAATGGCGAGAAATGTAAAGGTCGTCCAAGAACTCATGCGGCATGCCAGCATCCGCTTTATGATCGAGATCTACACGCAGGCGCGGATCGAAGCGAAGCGGCAGACACACCAGCGGCTCGTGCAGACAATTCTTCACGAAGAAGGTGACGAATTGGTGCCGGAGATCCAGGGTTGCTCCGATGTCACGAGGGCGTAATCGGCCTTCACGCGGGGCGAGTCTGGGTAGATGAGGATCTTCCCATCATTTGAGGCACATAGCGGAGCAAATGGAGCAGCGCGGAAGACCAAAGTCATCCGCAAGTAATCGATTAGGTTGGTGGGCGCTACAGGATTCGAACCTGTGACTTCCACCGTGTGAAGATGGCACTCTACCGCTGAGTTAAGCGCCCAAGTCGCGGTATTTGCATTGTAGCAAAGCAGGACGGCGCGTACGGCGGGGTTGAGCCGACTAGAGAGGCTGCCGAAAAACTCGTAGCGCGACTCGCCTGTCGGCGGCTGAAGCCGACTCAGAAAAGGAAGGAACCGGCCTGGACGCTGTCCTGAAAGCCGGCACTACCCGGAAAACATCCTGCGGCAGCGTCCCCATCTGACTTCAGACACTACCCATCGCGAACTTGCAGCCCGGACGACTTCTGTGTTCATCTAACTGCGCATGGCCCTCGAGGAATACAAGCGTAAACGCGACTTCACGCAGACACCCGAGCCGCCGCCCAAGCTCGGCAAGCGCAGCCAGCAGCGCTTCGTAGTGCAGAAGCACCGGGCCACGCGCCTGCATTATGACTTCCGCCTCGAGATGGATGGTGTGCTGAAGTCCTGGGCCGTCCCCAAAGGGCCGTCGCTCGATCCCGCCGATAAGCGCCTCGCCATGCAGGTTGAGGATCATCCTGTCTCCTATTTCGATTTCGAAGGCACGATCCCTGAGGGCAATTATGGCGCTGGGACGGTAATGGTGTGGGATGTTGGCACCTGGGAGCCGGAAGGCGATGCGCATCCGATGCTGGCAAAGGGCGACCTGAAGTTTCGCCTGAACGGCAAGAAGTTGAAGGGCAGCTTTGCGCTGATTCACATGAAGGCGCGGCGGCCAGGAAGCAAAGGCACCGAGTGGCTGCTGATCAAACATCACGACGCCTACGATCAGCCAGGGTACGACATCGACAAGTACGACTACTCCGTCCTGACCAAGCGCTCACTGAAACAAATTGCCGGCGACGAGGGATCAGCCGAATGGCTGAGCAGCCGCAAGGCTACGACCCACGGGGGCTCCAGTAAGAACGACTGGCTTGCCGACTCCATCGCCAAAGCCGATGCCAAGAAGGCGAAGACTGCCAAGAAGTCGGCTGCCGTGAAGTCATCCTCAACTGCGGCAAAGGCTACCGCAGCGAAGCGGAGCGCCAAGCCTGCCAAGGCCGCCGCTCCCGCACCCGATCAGTTGGTGAAATCGGGCACCGGCAAAACCTCCTCCAGAGCTGCCGTTGTAAAAAAAAAGTCGCTGAAGAAGACGGCGTAGCCCTGGGTGTTGCGCGCCTTGGCCGCAAGGCGCCGATGCCGCATGCCATTCATCCTATGCTCGCCATCTCCGTCGACAAGCCATTCGACGGCGACGATTGGCTCTATGAGATCAAATGGGATGGGTATCGCGCAGTTGCATTCCTCGACGCCAAATCTCTTCGCCTGGTCTCGCGCAATCAGAACGACTTGACCAAAGCCTATCCCGAGCTACAGGAAATTCCCAGTCACATCAAAGCGCGCACAGCAATTCTCGATGGCGAGATCGTTGCCTTAGATGACCTGGGCCGCCCATCGTTTGGCCTTATGCAACAGCGGACCGGCGTCGGCGAAGGTGGCCGCCGCATTCGCCGCACGCGCGACGACATTCCTATCGCGTACTACGTTTTCGATGTGCTCTACCTTGACGGCTACGACCTGATGCAGGCCGATCTCGAACAGCGCAAGCAGCTGCTGGCATCGATCGTTACGCCCAGTGATCTGCTGCATTACTCGGATCATTGGCAGGGCACGGGCACTGCGCTGTTCAACGCCGCCGCTCAGCGTGGACTGGAGGGAATCATCGCCAAGCGCCGCAACAGCTGCTATCTGCAAAAGCGCAGTAGCGATTGGCTGAAGGTCAAGATCGTCAAGCGACAGGAATGTGTGATCGGGGGATATACCGAGCCACGCGGCTCACGGGAGAACTTCGGATCGATTGTGCTGGGTCTTTACGATGACCAGGGACGCTTGATTCCCGTAGGCCAGGCCGGCAGCGGCTTCAACCAGCAAACCCACGCGCAGATGTGGAAGCGTCTGCAGGCCCTCGAAACCAATCGCAATCCTTTCTTCGGAAAAGTAGAAAGCGACCGCCGTGTACATTACGTCAAGCCAGAGCTGGTCGCGGAAATTAAATTTACCGAATGGACCCACGAAGGACAGAGCGGCGGCATCAAAATGCGAGCACCGGTGTTTGAAGGCCTACGCTTTGACAAAGCTCCAATCGAGTGCAAGTTTGAACGCGTAGCCAGCGCTGCCGAACAAGTACGAAAGGCTGAGGCGGGGCCGAATAGTCAACGATAAACCTCGCGACGGTGTCTAATCCGAGTCACGTCGACAGATCTCGCTTCATCATCAATCTCATACACAACACGGTAATCTCCCACACGAATTCGCCATTCTTTGTCGCCGCCTGCGAGTTTCTTGCAGCCAGCAGCGCGAGGGGTTAGAGCCAGTTTTTCGAGACGCGGGATGATGCGAGCAACCACCTGAGCAGGGAGTCGGCCTAGCTCTCTTTCAGCGGTGGCGGATAAGGTAACGCGGTAACTACCCACGTCTGAGCTTGCCACTGCTGATGAGATCGGCTTTTACTTTTTCCAGCGGAACTCGTCGCTCGTGTCGCCGTGAGCGAGAGATCAACACATCTTCGATGTCTTCCCACAGTTCGCGATGCTTCTTCAGATCAATTTGAACCGCGATCCTGCGACCTTTATCGTCAGTGACATACTGAATTCCAGTCATGGTTCATTATGCTTCAGGAAGCGAGCCTCGACGAAGTTTTTCTTTACTGTGGAGGCTACTTGTGGAGGCTACTTAATGTCCTTCACCGGCAGCAATGATCCATATTCATGCCCACTGCTGTCGACTGCACGCACGATGATCGAATTAAAGGCATCGCGGAATTCAGGATACTTCGCCACCACCGCCTTGATCAGGGCCATGTTGTCCTGGAAGGCTACCCCGGAATTTCCGGCGTCGGGGTTCTGGTAGCGAATTCGCAAGTCGAGATTATTGTCGACTGGCACGGCCGCCATTTCCGTAATCTTGAATACCTTGCCGTTGGCCGAAATGCTTAGCGGCGAGCTGTCGCTGGGCAGATCGCTGGGCCGCGCCGTCTGCATCTCGTCGGCGATCTTATCGAGCTGCGGCGTGCTCATGAAGTTCACCGGAGCCGTGAGGTCCCACGCTGTCAGATAGTAGAACCAGGCGTCATGCGAGTATCCCTTCGCCTTGTACTCGCGCGCTTTCGCCAAGTACCATTCGCCGTCGTGACCACCGACGGAATCCAGCCGCGGATAATATCCGGCCAGCTTCCACCCACCGCCAGGATTTTGCAGCACCAGTGTGAGCGTGATCGGTTCTTTGCCGTTGACCTTCTGGATCACGATCGCGTAGCGCCCTGGCGGCAGATTGGGGATGAAAAATGCCTGCCGATCCTGCGAGTTGTAAATTCCGCAATAGAACTCGGCGCGCGGTAGCGGAGCTTTGGCTTGGGAGGCGTCGAGCAGGTAAGTGCCGGCAATCGTCGCCTGCCCCCCCGCCAGATAAGGCTTGTTCGTAACCACGGCTTGCTCGATCGATCCAAAGTCGCCGGCAAGTTGCGGAATGGCGTTGGCCTTCAGCCCCGCGACATCGCCGTTTTTCGACATCTGCAGGTACCGCGTGGCGGCGTTGTCGATGGCGGTTTTTGTCGCGGTATCCAGGTCCGAGCCGGTCGAACAGGTCTGCGCCGGCAGCGCGCATGATACGGCCAAAATGATGATCAGGAGCAAGCCAAGTCGAATGATGTGGAAGCGATAGAACTGACAAAGTGCGTGCGAAATGCGAATCATGGCGCCATCCGGATCGCCCGCCACAGCCCGCGGCGAGCCTCAATCGCTAAGATGCCGATTTGCCGTATGAGAGCCACTCGGCTGTATCTGATTTGACGAAAGCTGCTGATTGAGGCAGCAGGCAAAGTGGTCGCGGTTTAGAATAGGAACAGCGGCGAAACGATCGAGCCGGTTCGCCGTCCAACTCTTATGGTACGCCTTGGGAAAACTTTTGCGTGCGCTGTGCTGGCAGGGGCAGCTCTTTTGATGCCTTCGCTTGCAAGCAGTCAGGCAACAGCACCAAATCAACTGGCGCCGCAGGCGAATTCTGCTTCCCCAAAGCAACCTTCAACGCAAGCCGCACCCGCGCTGGGAACGACTGCTCAACCGCAGTCAACAGCGCCGAGCAAGCCTGCGACTGCACCCGCATCACCGGCAGCGAAACCCCACGGGCGTCGCTCGAAAGCCGCGCCTGTTGCGGAAGCTGCGCCAACGCCTCCTCCGCCTCCACCCACGCTTGAGCAGTCACCGCCCACCGCGCCGCGGGTCAATCTCCAGAATGGCCAGCTGACGATTGATGCTCCGAATTCCACGCTGGCACAGGTGCTGCGCGCCGTCCAGGCGCGGACCGGCGCCTCCATCGACATTCCGTCCAGCGCCGGCAATGAAAGGGTAGTGGCGCAGCTCGGGCCCGGACTTCCGCGCGATGTGCTGAACACACTGTTGAATGGGTCGAAGTTCGACTACGTCATCCTGGGCGTAACTGGAGATCCCGGCGGAATACAGAAAGTTATTTTGACCCCGCGGCAGACTGGCACCGCAGTGAACACGGCGCAGAATAAGAATCCGCAGCCTGCACAGGACGAGGATTCCGGCGACGAAGGAAGCACGGTTGCCGACACTTCAGACAACGAGTATCAGAACCCCCAGCCCCTGCCGCCGCCCAATGGATTCCGCCGTCCCATCATGCCAGGAGGGGCGCAGGTTAACCCAGGCGCGGAATCGGAAAACGGCGAGCAGCAGAATGGTCCCAAGACTCCTCAGCAGCTCATGCAAGAGATGCAGCAGCTGCAGCAACAACAGCAGCAGTATCAGCAGCAGCTGAATCCCGCCAACCAGCAGCCGCCACAATAATCAGGCGAAGTCGCGCCTAAGCGCTGGTCTCCACTGGAGCCATTGCGCGCAAAGACTCAGAGTACGGCGCGCGCACGACCCCACGCTCGGTGATGATCGCCGTCACGTACTGATGCGGCGTAACGTCGAACGCCGGATTCTCCACGCGCACACCGTCAGGAGTGATCTGCTTTCCCGCCATGTGGGTTACTTCTTTTGAGGAACGCTGCTCGATAGGAATCTGGCTGCCATCCGGCGTGTTGAGATCAACCGTCGAGAAGGGAGCAGCGACATAGAACGGTATGCCATGCTCCTTGGCCAGGATTGCCACACCGTAAGTTCCGATCTTGTTGGCGACATCGCCGTTCGCGGCAATGCGGTCCGCTCCCACAAGCACGGCGTCAATCTTGCCCTGCCGCATCATCGCGCCTGCCATGTTGTCGGCGATAACGGTGGTGGGAATGCCGTCCTTCATCAACTCCCACGCTGTCAGACGTGATCCTTGAAGGAAAGGACGAGTCTCGTCGGCAAAAACCTGTAGCTTCTTGCCCGCATCGACGGCAGCGCGAATGACGCCAAGCGCCGTACCGTAGCCGCAGGTCGCAAGCGCGCCGGCGTTGCAGTGCGTCAGGATACCGCCGCTGGACGGAAGCAACACAGCTCCGTGCTTGCCCATGGATTGGTTGGCGGCGATATCTTCTTCCAGCATCTGGCACGCTTCGGTAACCAGCGTCCTCTGTATTTCCACGATTGGCTTGGCACTTACCTCGTCGAACTTGGCTTTCATGCGGCGAATCCCCCAGAAGAGATTCACCGCCGTCGGCCGCGTCGCAGCCAGGACATCGCAGATGTGATCGAGGTCCCGCTTGAGAGCAGTCAGATCCTGCGCTTGCGAATCGCGCACGCCGAGCGCGACGCCCATGGCCGCGGTCACGCCAATAGCAGGCGCGCCGCGCACGATCATGGTTCGGATCGCGTCGGCAACTTCTTCGTAGCTCTTGCAGGTGACGTAGGTTTCTTCCGTCGGGAGCTTCGTCTGGTCGATGAAGCGTACGCCCGCGTCCGTCCATTCCACAGTTTTGATCATGGTTGAAAGAAGCAACTAGCAACTAGCTTACAAGCTAGGGAGACTCTGATAAAGTTTCGGGTTTGAAGGGGACGGCCTTCAGGCCGTCCGTAAGCTCAGCAAAATCATTGCGGCTTTAGCCGCTGCCACTGGATTTACGGCCGATGCGCTTCGCAGCGATTGCCCGGGACATTCGTCACCGCCGGCCGATCGCAGAAATCACACTTCGCACTTACGGCAAAAATCGGAGGCGCTCCTGATTTTTCGTGCTTACCGAGCCTTATATGTTCCGCGCGAATATCGGCAGTGGTGAACAGCGCAACAAACGGCGCGGGCGAGGCAGCCTTCTCGACATTTTCGCGGCCATTATCCTGCTGGCGATCCACCAGGCACATCACACCGACAATGGCGAAGCCATACTCGCGCGCCGCCTCGATCGCCTGCACGGTCGACGCGCCGGTGGTGCAGACATCGTCGACGATCACCACTCGTGCCGGTTTCTCGCGAAAACCCTCGATGCGCTGGGCGGTTCCGTGACCCTTCTCAGCTTTGCGCACCAGAAATCCGTGCAGCGTCTTGCCATATTGCGCGCTGATTACGGAGGTTGCGACAACGATGGGATCGGCGCCCAGCGTGAGACCTCCGATGGCGTCGACCTGCCAACCCTGCTTGTGAATCTCCTGCAGCACGGTTTGTCCGGTGAGCAGAGCGCCTCTGCCGTCAAGCGTGGTCAGCCGGCAATCAATGTAGTAATCGCTGGTACCGCCGCTGGAAAGCTTGAATTCGCCCAGGCGGAAGGACTTGTCCGCCAACATGGCCAGGAGTTGTTCGCGTGCGTTTGCCGCCATAGTTTCACAATATCACTGGTTCGGGTAAGGCGATCCGCTCCCGACCGGCGTTCCCAGTTCGCGCACCTTTGCGCAAGTTCGGATGGATCAGCCGGTGACCTTCTCCAGATGACGGTAATGATCGCTCGCCACCCATAGCGCTGCGAACAGCGCAAAGTTGTAGCCGCAATGCATAAGGAAGGACGCGGCAACGGAATTGGTTCGCACCCGAACGAGGGTAAACGCGAGCCCAACTACAAAGATGCTGAGCACCGGCGCCCAGGCGTAACCCAGCTGCGCGCCATGAATGGCGGCAAAAGCTGCTGCCGTCAAAATCACGCCAGCGATTAGCCCAAACGAGCGGCGCAGCAGTGGATACAACAGGCCGCGGAAGAACAGCTCTTCCAGAACTGGCGCCAAGGTCATGCCGAACGCGGCCATCATGTAGGCGCTGCTGGCGTCGCGGAAGTAGGTATCCATCGGCAGCGACTTCGGTATCGGCAAGAATCGTGCCAGGCTCTCAATGACCAGCGCCAGAACGACCCCGCCAATCACAAACGCCGGGGCAAGCATTCCCGGCCAATTCCACTGAATGGCTTTGCCAAACGGCTGCTTCGAGCGAGTGCGCACCAGGAAAAAGATGAACAACAACACCACTGGATAGGCTGCTGTCTGCGCCCCGATAACAACTGCGGCGCTGGTGGCCAGGTCGGTGAAGGACGCGTTGCGATACTGCGGAAAAGTGCGCGCGATAAACAGTGCCGCCAGCGTGAAGACCAGGATCGCAACCAGGGTAAACACCATGATTGCGACTACGTCCCATGCTGACCAGCTGGGAAACGGCTTCGGCACCGGAGGGGTGATGACCTCGACCGGTCCGGCAAAAGCTTCATTGCTCAGAGCCGGTGGCGCGCTCTCGATGGGATCAGGAAACGTGTTGGGTGGTGATGACATGTTTTGCGAACCGCTTAGACCGGGGCGGCCAACCTCTCTCCATTGCGCTTATTATTGGACGCTGCTGGAAGCAGTTTGGCTAATGTTTGTCCGGTATAGGATTTCTTCACGCGAGCGACCTGCTCCGGCGTGCCTTGCGCCACAATCCGACCACCCTCCTCACCGCCCTCCGGCCCCAGGTCGATAATCCAGTCAGCATTGCGAATCACATCCATGTTGTGCTCGATGATGATGATACTGTTCCCCAAATCGGTCAGCCGGTGCAGCACCTCCAGCAGCTTGCTGACGTCGTCGAAGTGCAGCCCGGTGGTCGGCTCGTCCAGCAGATAGAGCGTCTTGCCGGTCTGCCGTTTGCTGAGCTCGCGCGCCAGTTTGATCCGCTGCGCCTCGCCGCCCGAGAGCGTAACCGCTGACTGTCCCAGATGAATGTAGCCGAGTCCCACATCCACCAGCGTCTGTAGCTTCTGCTTGATCTGCGGAATGTTCTCCAGGATCGGCAGGGCGTCGGCGACCGGCGTCTCCAACAGATCGGCAATCGAATGTCCCTTGTACTTTACCGCCAGCGTCTCATGATTGTAGCGCTTGCCCCCGCAGACTTCGCACAGCACGTAGACATCGGGCAGGAAGTTCATCTCGATTCGGCGCTGACCTTCGCCCTGGCAGGCTTCACAACGGCCACCGGCCACGTTGAATGAGAATCGCCCCGCCTTATAACCGCGTTCGCGCGACTCCGGGAGCATGGCGTAAAGATCGCGAATTTGGGTGAAGACGCCGGTATAGGTCGCGGGATTCGAGCGCGGGGTGCGGCCGATGGGCGACTGGTCGATGCCGATGACCTTGTCGATGAACTCAATGCCGCTGATCGACTTGTGCTCGCCAACTTCCTCGCGCGAACGATACAGCGCGTTGGCCAGCGCGCGGTACAGAATGTCATTCACCAGCGTCGACTTGCCCGAGCCCGATACGCCTGTCACCACCGTCATCACGCCTAGCGGGAAGCTGACATCGAGGTTCTTAAGATTGTTCTCGCGCGCGCCGAGAATCGTGATCGCCTTGCCGTTGGTCGCCCGGCGCTGGTGACGATCGGTGATTCGTTTCTGGCCCGAGATGTACTGCCCGGTAAGCGAGCGCGGCGCAGCTTCGATCTGCTCGGGCGTGCCACTGGCGACCACTTCGCCGCCATGACGGCCAGCGCCCGGACCGAGGTCGATCACGTAATCCGCCCGGCGGATCGTGTCTTCATCATGCTCAACGACCAGCACTGTGTTGCCCAGATTGCGCAGTGACTCCAGCGCTTGTAGAAGGCGATCGTTGTCGCGGTGATGCAGTCCGATCGATGGCTCGTCCAACACGTACAGCACGCCGCGTAGTTTGGATCCGATCTGCGTTGCCAGGCGGATGCGCTGTCCTTCGCCGCCACTCAGTGTCGCTGCCGACCGGCTGAGCGAGATGTAACCCAGCCCGACGGCATTCAGGAATCCCAGCCTCTCGGCAACTTCTTTCAGGATTCGCCCAGCGATTTTTTCTTCCCGCTCGCTCAGCTTGATCTGTCCCGCCGCTTCGACCGCCCGCGATACCGGCAGAGCGGTGAACTCGGCGATGGACATGCTGTTCACCTTCACTGCAAGGCTCTCTGCACGCAGCCGCTTGCCGTGGCAGGCGGGGCATGTCGTGGCCGACATGTGATCGAGCAGCCACTGGCGATATCCCTCGGACGAGCTGTCTTCCATCGACTGCCGCAGGTAGGCAAAGACGCCGAGAAATCCGCCGCGCTTTTTTTCACTCTGCTCCGGGCCGTAGAGAACCAGATTCTGCGTCTTACGCGGCAGCTGCTCAAACGGCGTCTTCAGATCGAATCCATACGCCTGCGCGGCAAGCTGCAAAATGCGAATCAGATTCTGCGACGCCGAGCCCGGTCCCAGCGCGCCCTCCAGCAGCGGCTTCGACCAGTCGTTGATGACCTTCGCCGGATCGAAATCGTACTTGCTGCCCAGACCGTTGCACTCCGGACACGCGCCGTAGACGCTGTTGAAGGAGAACGAGCGCGGCTCCAGCACAGGAACGTTGATGCCGCATTCCGGACAAGCCAGCTTCGACGAGTAGAGACGCTCTTCGCCATCGACGACAGTGACCTGCACCAGACCGTTCGCCTCCTTCATCGCGCGCTCAACCGAAGCGGCCAGCCGGCCCTCAATGCCCGGCTTCACCAGAAGCCGATCGACCACCAGTTCGATGGTGTGGTTCTTGCGCTTGTCGAGCTTGATCTCTTCATCGGCAATATTGCGCAGTTCGCCATCGATGCGCGCACGCGTGAAGCCCTGCTGCGCCAGCTTGTCCAGCTCCTTCTTGAACTCGCCTTTGCGGCCGCGAACGATCGGGGCCAGGATCATGACGCGCTCTTCGGGCCTCAGCTCCATCACCCGCTGCACAATCTGGTCGGCGGACTGACGCGAGATCTGCCTGCCACATTGCGGACAATGCGGGACACCGATCGACGAATAAAGCAAGCGCAAATAGTCATAGATCTCTGTGATAGTGCCCACAGTGGAACGCGGGCTGCGGCTGGTAGTCTTTTGTTCGATGGCGATCGACGGGCTGAGTCCGTCGATGCTGTCAACGTCGGGCCGCTCCATCTGGTCGAGGAACTGGCGCGCGTACGCCGAAAGCGTCTCGACATAGCGCCGCTGGCCTTCGGCATAGATGGTGTCGAAGGCGAGTGACGACTTGCCCGAGCCGCTGAGTCCAGTGATCACGGTCAGGGTATTGCGCGGAATCTCGACGTGAATATTCTTGAGGTTGTGCTGCCGTGCCCCGCGGACGCTGATATTGCTGATGCCCATTGATTATTTTGGTCTCGAACCCGGACTGCGCTCCGCACGCGATTTCAGGAAGAGCTGGCTTTCAGGCCAGCGTCGGCGGCGCCATCCTGGGCAAAGCGCGCAGCACTCATTTCTAAACGAGCGCTACACCCTTCCCAATGAGATGAAACCGGCGGACACGACCCGGAAGGGTCGCTCTACCTGTTCTGCACTGCTCTGGAAGTTTCAGGCGAGTCGGTGCGTAGCTCTACTCAGGTATCTTAGTTGTCAACAGCGATTGACGTCAATGCGCGCTAAAGTAGTAATAGGTAAGGAGTGGCCGATGACACATCCGGGCGCGGACCCGGAGCATCGGACGTAATTAGCAAGGTATGATGACATTTCTTGTGACGATCCTGTTTCTGCTGACCGTTGTCAGCTCGCTTGCACTTGGCGTCGCAGCAGGATATTGGGTGATCCGCGGCTTCCTCAACTTCTTCGATCCCGCCCGCACCCGCAACAAGCCGGCACGCGCCCCGGCACTGGCTCCCACGACCAGCGGCGACTAAACACGAATTACGGGTCGCCGACATCCACTTCAACACTCCCTCCAAGACTTTGTCCTTTAGTGAAGATGCCATGATGCCCGTCGCTCTCCACTGCCGAGCGTGATGCAACTCGCATCAATCCACTAAGATTCGTACGCGAACTGTTGCAATCCTGATCGTTCGTTCAAGAATTCTGGCCGGAGAGAGGCAAATCGCCTCACTGCCGCTCGGCAGCGCAACCACCCCTGTTGCGAAATCCATCACGTCCCAAAGTGATTCTTGTCACAGATTCCCCTACGTCAATGTCTGACACTGGAAGCGTACTCATGGCGGTCGTACGTGCAGCAGGTCCGGCCTTAGCCCAGAGCAACGGGAACATGGGCATTGATCCAGCTTTCATAAATGTAATGGGAGAAATCATGAAGAAAGTCATTCTTGCTGTTCTGGTAATTGCATTTGCGCTATTTCTGGCTTTACCCAATCTTTCCTGGGCGCAAGAGGATGTTTACAAGGCGAAATGCGCCGGCTGCCACGGGGCGGACGGTAAGGGCACAGCGGCTGGCGTGAAGATGGGAGCCGTGGCGTTCTCTTCTCCAACCGTTCAGAATGCTACCGAAGCCCAACTAGTTGATTACATTGAGAATGGCGGCCCGCAGAAGAAAGCCACGCACGCTTTCGCCAACCGCGGCGTTAGCGCGGCCGACGCTGCCAAGCTGGCTGTTTACGTGAAGACCCTGAAGTAGTCCTCACGCTGGTTTGATCCGCTGCAGGCCGTCTGAAGCTGGCCGGTCTGGAGTGGGGTTTCCGACCGTTGAATCGCCCGACGGCGCTGTCGAAAGGCACCCGATCCCGCTAGCTACAAAGCGGTTCTTATCGGACCCGGCGCCGATTTACCTGCCGAGTTTCGGCTGGCCCCGCCTGGACGATCTGGCCTGATCGGCGCTATCCCCCAGCGCCGGCCGACCCAGGAGAAAGCTCATGAGCAAAGGAATCCTCTACGATGCAACCAAGTGCATCGGCTGCAAGCAGTGCGAGCAGGCATGCGCCACCGAAAACGGCCTGGCCTACGACGACAAGATTGCGGCCCAGGAAGTAACCTCGGCCCACAAGCTCACCACCATCGTTACCAAGGACGATAAGTTCATGCGCAAGCTGTGCATGCACTGCGAAGATCCGGCATGCGCTTCGGTCTGTCCGGTGGGAGCATTGCAGAAAACCGCGCTGGGCCCGGTGACCTACGACAAGAGCAAGTGCATGGGCTGCCGCTATTGCATGGCAGCTTGCCCCTTCGGCGTTCCCAAATATGAGTGGGAGAAGGCGATTCCCGGCGTCCGCAAGTGCGTCATGTGCAGCAAGCGCGTGGCGGCCGGCAAACAGACGGCCTGCGCAGAAATATGTCCGGTCGGCGCGACTATCTTTGGCGATCGCGAAGCCCTGCTGGAAGAAGCCAAGAAGCGCGTCCATGACAATCCCGGCACTTACCTGCACCATATTTTCGGCGAGAGCGAAGTGGGTGGAACGTCAGTGATGCTGTTGTCGTCGGTTCCCTTCAGCAACTTTGGCTTTAAAACCGATCTCACCGAGCGCGCTCTTCCTCTTTATACCTACCAGGTGTTGTCGCGCATTCCCGACTTCATCCCGCTGTTCGGCACCATGCTGGGCGGCATTTACTGGATCACGCATCGCCGCGAGGACGTAGCCAAGGCGGAAGCGCAGGAGAAAACCAACCAGGATAAAGGCGGTGCAGAATGACAGTTCCCCGCATGCGATTCACCTTCTGGAAGGCCGTGTTCATCGTGATCATGGTGGCCGGCATCTACTGTACCTTCGTCCGCTTCTTTCGCGGATTGGGCGCGTCGACGAACTTGTCCGATCAATTCCCCTGGGGCTTGTGGATCGGTTTCGACGTGATGTGCGGCGTGATGCTGGCGGCCGGCGGCTTCACGCTTACCGCTGCCGTCGAGATCTTCAACATCAAGCGCTTCCACTCCATCATCCGGCCGACGATTCTGACTGCGTTTCTCGGCTACCTGCTGGTTAGCGTAGCGCTGATGTACGACCTCGGCCTGCCATGGAACATCTGGCATCCGCTGATCATGCGCAATCCGCACTCGGTGATGTTCGAAGTTGCCTACTGCGTGATGCTCTACACCACGGTGCTGGCGCTGGAGTTCTCACCCATCGTGCTGGAGCACTTCAAGCTTCATCGGGCGCTGAAAATTGTGCGCAGCGTGATGGTGGTGTTCGTCATACTGGGCGTTCTGCTGTCGACGCTGCACCAGTCGTCACTGGGCACGCTGTATCTCATCATGCCCAACAAGCTGCATCCGTTCTGGTACAGCCCGCTGCTGCCGGTCTTCTTCTTCCTGTCGGCAATCTCGGTCGGCCTGGCGATGACGATCTTCGAATCGTCGATGAGCTCAAAGTACTTTGGCCGTGAACTGGAGCTGCCGATCCTGCGCGACCTGGGACGCGTGCTGGTGGTTGTGCTGGCGCTCTACGGAATCCTGAAGTTCGAAGACTTCTACCATCGCGGCATTCTCGGCCTGGTCTTCAAGCCGAGTTATGAGCAGCGCTTCTTCCTGCTGGAGATCTTTCTCTCCGTGCTGATTCCGCTCGGAATGCTGCTGGTGCCGAAGATTCGCGAGAGCGCCCAAGGCCTGTACCTGGCGGCGGTGTTTTGCCTGCTGGGATTCGTCACCAATCGTCTGAATGTCGCGATCACCGGTGTGGAGACATCCGTTGGTGGCCGTTACTCGCCGAAGTGGACCGAAGTCGTGATCACCGCGATGTTCGTCGCGCTGGGCTTCGCCATCTTCGGCTTCGCAGCAAAATATTTGCCTATCTTCCCTCAGGAACATGCGCCCGAGGAGAAGGCACACCTACCAGCACTGCGCCAGTCCGTACGAGGAGCCGCTCCTGAACCAGAATTGGCTGGGAGCGAGCTTGCGGTGCCTGTCCATGCGGGTGACTGACAAATCGAGCGGGATGTCCACTGCGGAGAAGAAGGGGAGTCCCGTTTCGAGGCCCTCTCGCTGGATTCAGCGGCTGGGGCGCAGCATCAGCGCCAAACTGATGGTGTCGATCTTCATCGTCCTGATCATCATCTTCTCGCTTTTCGGATACTTCAGCATTCGCGATCAGCGTAAGCATTTGGAAGACGCCGCTTTGCTCGCTGCCGAACGGCAAAGCGAAGTATTGCGGCGCAGTGCCTCGCGCTACATGCTGCAAAACGATCGCATCGGTCTCTACGAACTGATGATGAACATGGCCGATCAGCCGGGCATGGTTCGTATTCGCATCATGAATCCGCAAGGCGTGATCAGTTATTCCACGGCGCCAACCGAGGTGGGCGCTAGCGTCGACAAGAGCGCCGAAGCCTGCTACGGCTGCCATGAAAAATCGATGCCGCTGAGCCGCCTGAATCGCTCCGACCGCTTCCGCATTTATCGCGCCGACGGGGAGCGCGTTCTCGGCGTGATCACGCCTATCGAGAACGAGCCGGCGTGCTCCAACGCCGCCTGCCACGCTCATCCCGCGGGCATACAAGTTCTGGGTGTGCTGGACACGAACATCTCTCTGGCTAAGGTCGATCAGAGCCTGGCGCATGAAAAGCGCGAAATGACCGCTGCTACGGTTGCGGCTTTGATCGCAGTGGTATTCCTGAGCGGTCTGTTCGTGTGGATCGTGGTGCGCAACCCGCTGCGCGAGCTCAAGGCTGGAACCGACCGCATTGCCGCCGGCAACCTCGGCTATCAGATTCCGGTCCACGCACAGGACGAAGTTGGCGAGCTGGCGCAGTCATTCAACGACATGAGCAACCGCTTGCAGACAGCGCAGGCAGAGATCACCGCCTGGGCTCGCACGCTGGAAGAACGCGTCGATGAGAAGACGCGCGAGCTGAAGCAGGCTCATCAGCGCATGCTGCACGTGGAGAAGATGGCGACCATCGGCAAAATGGCTGCGGTTGTGGCGCACGAGATCAACAACCCGCTGTCGGGAATCCTCACCTACGCCAAGCTGGTGAAGCGCTGGATCGAGAAGAACACCATGACCTCGCCGAAGCAGGAGGAGATGAAAGGCTCGCTCGACCTGGTTGCCAGCGAAAGCAAGCGCTGCGGCGAGCTGGTGAAGAACCTGCTGAGCTTCTCGCGCGTCTCGCCAATGAATCTGGCGTGGTGCGATTTGAACCAGGTTATCGACCGCTGTGTGCGCCTGGTGCAGCACAAGCTGGAGATGAGCGGGATCCAGATGAACCTCAATCTCGAGCAGGAAATGCCGACGGCGCACTGCGATCCGGCGCAGATTGAGCAGGTCGTGCTGGCCATGGTCATCAACGCGATTGATGCGATGCCGCAGGGAGGCAATCTGTGGATCAGCACCCGGGTGGTTGCCGGCTCCGCCATCGAGCTGGTGATTCGCGACGACGGAATCGGAATTCCGGAAGAACATTTCGCCCACATCTTCGAGCCGTTCTATACGAACAAGGAGTCGGGCGGCTCGGGCCTGGGGTTGGCGATAAGCCAGAACATTGTCGAGCGGCATGGCGGACAAATCGACGTGAAATCGGTAGTGGGCGAAGGAACGACATTCAAGATCGTGCTGCCAATCGACAGCCAGAGGCCTGCGATTCGCGAGGACGCTGACCGCACGCCGGCTGAGGTGAGGTAAGAAATGACGCAAGGCAAATTGTTAATTGTTGACGACGAACTCAGCGTGCGGGATTCGCTGGCCAAATGGTTCGCCGAAGAAGGCTACGAGGTCGCGACTGCCGAGAACGCGAACGAAGCGCTGACGCGCGTGGCTGAGCAGACCTTCGATGTTGCGCTGGTGGACATCAAGATGCGCGGCACCGATGGCATCGAACTGCAGCGACGGCTGCACGAGATCTATCCTGACATGCTGGTGATCATTATGACCGGCTACGCCTCGGTAGAAACCGCTGTGGCGGCGCTGAAGAACGGCGCCTACGATTACGTCAACAAGCCGCTCGATCCCGACGAAATAGCGCACCTGATCGGGAAGGCGATCTCGCATCGGCGCACCCAGCAGGAGAACGCGCGCCTGAAGGAGACGGTGGCCGAGATTGCCAGGCCGTCCGAAATCATCGGCCAGAGCGCGGCGATGAAGCACGTCTTCGACGCCATTGAGACCGTCGCTCCCACCGATGCCACGGTGCTGGTCACCGGCGAGAGCGGGACCGGCAAGGAGCTGGTCGCGCGGGCGGTCCACTCTGGTAGCCCGCGACGCTACCATCCGCTGGTCGTCATTCATTGCGGCGCACTGACGGAGACGCTGCTGGAGAGCGAGCTCTTCGGACACGAGAAAGGCGCCTTTACCGGTGCGCAATATCGCAAGAAGGGCAAGTTCGAGATTGCCGAAGGCGGGACGGTATTTCTCGACGAGATCGGCGACATCAGCCTGAAGACGCAGACCGATCTGCTGCGCGTTTTGCAGGAGCGCGAGATCGTGCGCGTGGGCGGCAATCAGACCATCAAGGTCGACTTCCGCATCGTCGCCGCGACCAATAAAGACCTGGAGCAGCTGATCGAAGAGGGCAAATTTCGGCCTGATCTTTACTATCGCCTGAACGTCTTCCACATCGAGATTCCGCCGCTGCGCGAACGCCGCGAAGACATTCCTCTGCTGGTGGATCACTTCGTCCGCAAGTTCTCCAATGAGATGAGCAAGAAGATCACGCGCGTCTCGCCGGCTGCGATGAACGGATTACAGCAATACAACTGGCCGGGCAATGTACGCGAACTGGAAAACGCTGTCGAGCGCGGCATGGTGGTTGCGCAGGAGCCCGAACTGCGCGAGCAGGACTTCACTCTGAAGGCGAAGAACGGCGCCGGGCTTGGTATTGGCGATGTTCGCAGCCTGGAAGATGTGGAGCGCGCGCATATCCTGCGCGTGCTGGATGAGTGCAGCGGCAACCAGACGCGCACCGCCGAGGTGCTGGGAATCGATCGTGTGACCCTGCATCACAAGCTGAAGAAGTATGGATGGAATAGGAAGGAAAAAGAGCAGCTAGCGGCTAGCAACTAGCGGCTAGCAACTAGCTTCGAGCCACGAGCTTCGAGCCACGAGCTACTCGAGGAACAACCATGAAGGACTTTAGAAAGCTGACAGTGTGGGCTAAGGCTCACAAGCTCACGCTGGATATCTACCTGGAGACCACCGGTTTTCCACGCCAGGAAATGTACGGCATCACCAGCCAGATGCGTCGGGCCGCAGCTTCTATACCTGCAAACATTGCAGAGGGATATGGGCGTGGAGGGGATGGGGAGTTCCAATATTTCTTGAACATTGCCGCTGGGTCAGCGGTCGAATTGGAATACTTTCTGTTACTGGCGCGAGATTTGAACATGCTTGCTGCTGACCACTATGCCAAGCTGCAAGAAGAGATTATCGAAGTACAGCGAATGCTTTCGGGGTTACTTAGAACGGTCGCCAGCGCGCGAAAGACATCAAAGCTAGCCGGGAGCTAGGGGCTCGCGGCTCGAAGCTCGCGGCTTATCGCTTCCCATGAAAAGACTCCAACTACTTCCGATCGGCCCTGTGGATCCCCAGCTGCTGGAGTGGCTTGGGCAGTCGCTGTACGACAAGTTTCGTATGCGGGCGGAGATACTTTCGCCGGCGCTGGATCCTTCCTTCGCACTGCACGCCGAGCGTCAGCAATATCACTCTTCCGAAATTCTCGCCAGCATGCAGCGCTACATCGACGGCAACACCTGGCGGTTGCTGGGGATTACGCCGCTCGACCTCTACATCCCGATTCTCACTTTTGTCTTTGGGGAGGCCCAGTTAGGCGGAACTGCGGCGGTGGTCTCCTATCATCGTTTGCAGCAGGAGTTCTACGGCCTTCCGCCGGACAGGGATGTGCTGGCCAATCGGTTGCTCATCGAGTCGGTTCACGAGTTGGGACACACGCTGCGCCTTACGCATTGCCATGACTATCAATGTGCCATGGCGCCGTCGCATGCGGTGGAGTGGATCGATATCAAAGACAGCGGCTTTTGTGAGGATTGCCTGGCGCGAGCACTGCAAGCGGTGTGAGATAGCCGCCGAGCTGCGAGCTTCGAGCCACGAGCTAATATGATGACGGCGTTTCTACAGGTGAACTGAAGACAGCAAGCTATTTGGTTAGGAAGTATGCCGCGATAGCTCTTCGCGGGAGCTCTTAGCTGACCAGCCCGCGGCTGGTAGCTTCGAGGCTCGTGGCTCAGAATCACTGCTTGCTGGGTTTCGGTTCGTCGCTCCATTTACCGCTGAACAGATGTCCACGGTGCTCGGCAACCACTGCGGTAATGGCCATCACGCCCATCACCAGAAATATTGCGAAGAAAACCACTGCAATGATAAGCACTGGCATACTGCACCTCTGATTGCATTGTGCGTTGGGTATAACCCTTCATTCCGTGATTGCAATCACAGGCAGCTGTGATGAGGCAGGGCGAACTTCGGATAAGTGCAGCAGGGAAAGGACGGGTGGTTGGCTAAGTAGGGGTCCTTCGACTCCGGCGCCAAAAGCGGGCGCCTGCGCTCAGGATGACACCTCAATGAAGCAAAGGCGGCACGAAACTCCGCTCCGGATGACAGATGAGCTGTATGCGGCAGGGTAAAGGACTCCTCTGCGAACAACAAAGGGTGGGTGATCGCCAGCTTAATTCAGGGCAGCGATCTGGGCATCCAAATCAGCCAGGGTGCGCCGCAGCAATTCCGAATAACGTTCATTGCTGCTGGTTTCCAGCTGCTGCAGGATTCGCTTGCGCGAAAGCTGCAGGTCATTCTTCTTGAGGGTTGCTTGCCGGCCCGCCGCCGATGACGGTCCGGAATTTGAAGGTTCAGTGTCGGCTTCTTCCATTTGAGCTGCTACAGACTTACTCTCCCAACCACGCGCCATACCTCTATTATAGCGTCGGTAGGGCCGTTTCCTGCGCGTAAAAAATGTGTGAATCGTTCCAGGATGGGCCATGCCGGGCCACTTCCTTGACAAGCCAGCAGCCGCTGGAATAGCGATCCCAAACTCGCCAGCGGAGTAAAATCGTCTCAGCTATGGCCGACCTGTTTGCACCGCCGGAGAAACAGACGCAGGCGCGCAACTGGACTCCCTTCGTCATTGGTCTGGTTGCGGTGCTGCTGGTGATCGGCATCATGGTCGTTCTCACCCGCACCAAGAGCGGAAAACACACAGCGGTCAATCCCTATATCGCCAAGCTGCAGATCTCCAATCCCAAGCTCAGTGCGGAGGAAAATTATGTAGGCGGGACGGTTACCTATCTGGACGTCACCCTGACCAACACGGGCGATCAGTCGCTGACCGGCGCCAGCATGAAGCTGGTCTTCAAGAACACACTTGACCAGGTGGTTCAGACGGGGACGATCCCGTTGCATGTGCTGGTGGAAAATCAGATGGGAGGGTATCCCGATCTGGTTGACCTCAGCCGCTCGCCCATCGGCCCCGGTCAGAGCAAGGTGGTCCGCATGACGCTGGAGCACATCTCCGCCGACTGGAATCAGGTGGCTCCGGAGATGCAGCTGGTGGACGTGAAGCTGAAGAGCTGAGTCCACGCCTGGACCTCATCTCCCTAGCCGCAATTGTGTTCTAATGAACAATCTGGGGCATTGGCCATGCCGGACGGAGGCGTCAATGGAAGAGCGCGATTTCTATGACGAGCGGCAAGAGACGAGAAAGTCGACCTTGAGCTGTCCTCATTGTCATCAGTCAGCGGAATACGATCTGGGCTGGTTCGTCCGCACCAAGCGCCGTCAGCTGCCGCCGCGCGCTGATGAGCGCGACCGCGCCAAGTTCGCCAAGGCTCGCTCCTATATGGTCCGGCGGGATGATCTGGTGGCGTGCAAGAATCCCCGCTGTCGCAAGCGCTTTGAAGTTTCCGGCGTGCAGTCAGTTGCGTTTCTGGATGAGCAAGTCCAGGGCGAGCGCGTGCAGTAAGGCTCGTCGCAAGATTTCCATTGCGAACGAGAGCGCTGCCGGCTCAAGCCTGCTTTGGGAGAACGCGCGGCGAATCGGTGTGACGGTTCTACTCTCCGGTGTTCCAGATCCCTTTCAACGCTCCCGCCTTCTATAATCCTTCTCAACTCTTGTGGTGAACCATTCCCAACCCGCAGGCGGTTCCCGGCAAAAAGGCGAGTTCGAAACGAACGTCGAGAGCTTCATGCAGCGCCTTGATCGCTTCTGGCAGCGCGTGACCGAAGGTCGGGAGCTCAGCGATATGTGGTCGCAGTTTCGCGTCGACGCACGTTCCAGCTATCAGCTGTACTCGAAGGAAGTGGACCAGACACGGGTAGCAGGCGTGCCACGGGGACGACATTTCCTTAACGTGGTCAGCCAGTACTTCTGGGCGATTCTGGAAAAGCTGACGCCGGCGCGGCGGGTGCTGCTGCTGGTGGCGCTGGTGCTGATCGTGCTTCCCGGCGGCGAGTGGACGTGGCGAACCAGTTCCGGCGAAATCAGGGCGTTTGCGCTCGACTTCCACTTCTACGGCGGGCTGCTGATGTTTGCCTTGCTCATCCTGGAGGTCGGCGACCGCGTGGTCATGAAGCGCGACCTGCAAATCGCCAAAGATATTCAGGCGTGGCTGCTGCCGGCGGTCCCTCCGGCAATACAAGGTCTGCAGATCGCGTTTACGACGAGACCGGCAAATACCGTTGCCGGCGACTACTATGACGTTTTCGCGCGTCCGGCCGCCGGCGGACAAGCTGAGGATTTCCTGATTGCGATTGCCGATGTTGCCGGCAAGAGCGTGCCTGCAGCCATGCTGATGGCGACCTTCCAGGCGAGCCTGAAAACGCTGTCGGCGACTCCCGGCGTACTGACGGAACTGGTCAGCCGCATGAACCGTTATGCCTGCACCAACAGCCAGAACGGACGCCGCTTCACCACGACCTTCATTGCGGAGTATGATCCTGCGACGCGGCTGTTGACCTACGTGAATGCCGGACACAACAGTCCGATCCTGCGGCGGCTGTCGGGTGTGATCGAGCGTTTGGAAGTCGGTGGCGTGCCGCTCGGGATCATGGACGAGGCAGCTTATGAATCGGGCACGGTGACGCTGCAAACCGGCGATTGGCTGGTGATTTTCACCGACGGAGTGATTGAAGCGGAGAACAATGCGCAGCAGGAGTACGGCGAGGGGCGATTGCTTGCTATGCTGCACTCCGGCGTGGCGCTGACGCCGCAGGAGATGCTGAACAGCGTCATGATCGATCTTGACCGCTTTGTGGGCAACGCTCCGCAGCACGATGATGTGACCTGCATGTTGCTGAAGGCGGTGTGAATGAATTCTCAGCAGGGTGTAGGACTGCCGTGATGAAAGACCTTTGCCGCCAGTTGCGAATCGTTGGCCTTGTCGGCATGCTGCTCCTCAATGCCACGCTGCTTTGTGCTCAGACAGCGCCAGCCAAGCGGGATTGTCAGGGAAGCACAGTCGACGACCAGGGCGCAGAGGTTGCGCAAAAATCGCGAACGTTTCTTGCCGAACTGCAGGCCGCCGTCAACCAAGGAGCCAAAACAAACGTCGCCGGAATGATCTCGTATCCTCTGCTGGTGATTCACGGCTCCAGCAAAACGCGGGTCAGGACGGAAGCGCAGTTCCTCAGCCGCTACGACAGCATCTTCGACGCCCACGTTCGGCAGGCGATCGCGCAGCAGTCAGCCAAGTGTCTGTTCGGCAATTATCAGGGAACCATGATCGGCGACGGCGAGGTCTGGTATCGCGAGCAGGAAAGTGGCGGGATGAAGATCGTCACCGTCAATACCAGCGCGGGCAGTCAGTAGCGAGTCTCCGCTGAAAGATCGCAGAGTTCGATTCAAGCCGTCAGATATTTGCGGTTAGAACAGCCCAGTTTCTTCTTCTTCTTTTCCTTGTTGGCGCTGCTGTCCGCGTTGGCTGCGGTGGTATAGATCGGCTTGGTTTCGTTGGGGCTGGCGCCGGTATCGAGATATCCCGCCTTGATATCGATATAAGCTTCTTCACGCAGCTTAGTAAGATATTCGCGCAGCGCGGGCTGCATCTTGGTCACGTAAATCTGCTCTTGAATCTGGGTTTCAACACCCTTGAGCGGCGGTACGCCGGCGGTCTGATGTTCGGTCACCTTCAGAATTACGAATCCCTGGTTGGTGCGGACGGGCTGCGTGTACTGCCCAGCTTGTAGTGCGAAGACCTGCGACTCCAAGTCCTTGGACAAGGTGCCGCGCTTGAAGTATTCCAGGTCGCCGCCCAGCGAAGCGGTCGGACCGTTGGAGTACTTCTTGGCCAGGTCATCAAAGTTGCCGCCCTTCTGCAGCATCTCGTAAACCTGATTGGCTTTGGCTTGCGCCTGCGCCACAGCGTCAGCGCTGGGTGTCGCCGGCAGTGCGTCGCCCTTGGCGGTCTTCACCGCGTCGGAGTTTTGCGTGGAGATCAAAATCTCGCTGAGCCGCACCTGTTCCGGCCGCTCCATCTCGGCCTTGTGCTGATCGTAATATTGCTGGATCTCCTGATTGGAAACGGTAATGTGTCCGCCGACCTCCTGACCAATCACGCGCTGGGTCAGGATGTTGTTCTTCATGTTCTGTTTGAAATCTTCGAACGAGATCCCCTGCGCCTGCGCCGCCTTCTCCAGATCTTCCATCGAGTTGGCATTCATCTGCTTGCGCAACTCGTCCAGCCGCTTCACCAACTCAGTGTCAGCGCTGATGCCCAGGTCCTGCGCCTTCTGCAACAGCAGCTGTTGATCGATCAGATCACGCAGCAGATCTTTCTCATGTTCCCGCGCCGTCTGTTCGGCGGTCGTTTTATCCGGCTGCTGCTGTGCCTCGGTGAACAACTGTTCGCGGGCTTTGCGCAGGTCCGCCCGGGTGATGATGTTGTTGTTGACGCGCGCGATGATCTCTTCGACAACGGTGTCTTCGGATGACGTGCTGGCCGCCTGCGTCTGGGCGATCAATAGCGGAGTGCCAGCGAACAATACGGCTAATAGAACGAAAGAGGAGGGTCTCTTCATGAAATACCTGATCAGGCGACCTGCACCAGTGCCGGCCTCACCTGCTATCTTGGGTTCGTCTTCTCAATATTCTACTTCTTCCGGGTCTCTTTTGCTGGCCGGAAACGCTGCCCTCAGGCAGTCATCTGATAGGTCCGCCCCGGGGTATTAAGGTTCCTTTCCGTGTATTCTGATCGCTGCCGCTGAGAGATCAAGGCCGACTTGATTTGGGCAGCGTCCAGCTTATTTAATAAAATCTTTCCCTGGTGCTTCACCGACTTCAACCGAATAAGGACAGATCATGAAACGAATTTTTGCCATTCTCCTCGCGACCGCTGTTTTGGCGGGCGTCCCAGCATTCGCGCAAAAGGAATTCAAAGTCACCAACCGCATCAAGCTGGGCGGTGAAGGCTTCTGGGACTATTTGACCTATGACGACGAAGGCCAGCGGCTGTTCATCACGCGCGGGAGCCACGTTATGATCGTTGACACCAAAACGCTGAAAGTCGCCGGCGACATTCCCGACCTGGCGGCGGTTCACGGCGTCGCGCTGGCGCCGGAGTTCAATCGCGGTTTCATCACCAATGGCGGCAACAGCACGGTCACCGTATTCGATCTGAAGACGCTGGCCAAACTCGATAGCGTGAAGGTCGGCGAGCGGCCGGATGCGATTCTCTTCGACCCGTTCTCCAAGCACGTCTTCAGTTTTAACGCGCGCGCCCAGGATTCGACCGTGATTGACGCCGCCACCAGCAAGGGCTTGGGCAGCATTGCGTTCGGCAGCCGGCCGGAGTTTGCCGTCAGCGATCTCAAGGGCAAGCTCTATCTCACGATGGAAGAGAAGAGTCAGATCGCAGAGATTGATGTCAATAAGCAGTCGGTGCTGAACAACTGGCCCACCGCGCCGTGTGAGGGGCCGAGCGCGATGGCATTCGACATCGAGCATCATCGCCTGTTCGCCGGCTGTGACAAGAAAATCATGGCGGTCATCGATTCCGACTCGGGCAAGGTGATCACCACCGTGCCGATCGGCGAAGGCGTCGACGCCGCCCGCTTCAATCCCAATACCAAAGAGATCTTCATGTCCTGCGGTGAAGGCGTTCTAACCATCATTCATGAAGACACGCCCGACAAGTACACCGTCAAGCAGAACCTCGCGACGGTGAAGGGCGCACGAACCATGGCTCTGGACGTGAAAACCAACACCGCCTATCTCGTTACGGCGCAGCGTGAGGACAAGCCGGTCCCGCCCGGACAGCGCCCGCCGCTCGTTCCCGGCAGCTTCGAGCTAATCGTGGTCAAGGCGGAATAAGCGGCGGACTACGGTTTCTGCGCGCTGGGCGGCAGCAGGTTGTTCAGCCGTAGATACATGGCGGCCGCCGAATAATGATCGGACCAGCCGGCCACCAGACGCAGCAGCGCGGATCCCCGCGTTCCGGGCTGGTCGTGTATGGTGACCGCCTGGCCCAAAGTGCTGTCGTCGGCTTTGGCCAGCACCTGCTCGCAAAAGCTGAATGAATCCTTCAGCGCCTTGCTCAGCGTCTCCTTGGAATCGTCTTCGCCGAGTTTTACTTCGGGCGCCTTTTCACCGGCCACCGCGCCGCAGAGTAAGTTATTCGATTGCGCGGTGTGCATGATCAGATGAGCGAAGGTAATCTGCTCCGGCGTCGGCCGGTAGTTATACTTCGCCGCGGGCATCGCGTCAGCAGCGCCGGTAAGATTCTTGGCGAAACGGCCTTCCATCTGGCGCACCGTGCTGACGATGGGATTGGCGGTAGCAGCGGATGATTGCATGCCCTGCCCCATCGAGAACGGCGCGATAGCCAACAGCATCAAGCTTGTAGCGGCAATGGACTTCACGATTTCCTCCCCACAATCAAATGCAGAGAGCATATCGCAAAATGCGATCTGGTGCGCTAGCCGGTTCGGTCGCGGTTCGCCATTCGCTCTTTGCTTTTCGCTGTTCGCTGTTCGCTGTTCGCCAGATTGAGTTAATTAATTGTCGTGTGAGCGTGGAGATTTAGCGATTTTTGTTGAAACGTGGCGGAAAACTGAGAATGAATCAGAAAGCGATTGACTTCGGCTCGAATCCGCAGTCAAATGCCGCTCCAGAGAGGATGGCAGACCATGAAATCCTGGATCGCTTCACTGCTCTTGCTGGCGCTTATTGGGTTGGGAGGCATTCACGCTGCTGCGCAGACGCTCTACAGCAACGGCCCCATCAATGGCAACACCGACGCGTGGACCATCAACTTTGGCTTTGTTGTCAGCGACACATTCACTCAGACTAGCAACAACAGCACGATCACTGGCGCCAGCTTCGGAATGTGGCTGTTCTCGGGCGACACTCTGACCTCGGCTGAACTGTCGATCACCTCGGGTGAGAACAGCGGCAACAGCTACTTTGATCAGACAGTCAACTTCACGCAGGGCGCCTGCACCGCCAACCAGTACGGCTACAATGTCTGCCAGGAGAACACCACGTTCAACGGCCCGACGCTCAATACCGGCAGCTACTGGCTTAACCTGCAGACTGCCAGCGTACCCAGCGGGGATCCGGTCTACTGGGACGAGAACTCGGGGCCGTCCATGGCTTCGGAGAGCTCGGTTGGCTCGATTCCCTCGGAGGCGTTCACCATACTAGGTAGCTGCGAGACTGGCGGCGGTGGTTGTGGCAGCACCAGCACCACGACCTCGACCACCACTTCGGTTCCCGAGCCCAGCAGCATCATGTTGCTCGGATCAGGAATCCTCGGCTTGGCCAGTTTGGTGCGACGACGCCTGTTCTGATCCGATCTACGGAAGCTTCGACTTAGCCGACCAGCACGGCGCCGCCGTTTACGTTGAGCACCTCGCCGGTGATGAACGCCGCGTGTTGCGTGCACAGAAACAGGATGGGAGCGGCAATCTCGTCGGGTGTGCCGACGCGCCGCAGCGGAATGGTGGAATAAATCTGCTGCTGGCGCTGCGGATCAGCCAGCGTGCCCGTGGTCATCGGCGTATGCACCCATCCGGGAGCGACGCAGTTGACGCGAATTCCGAACGGCGCCAGTTCGGTCGACAATCCTTTAGTCATGCTGATGAGCGCGCCTTTCGTCGCGGCGTAATCGCAATGCCCGGCTTCGCCGCGCTGCCCCGCGGTTGAGCTGATCAACACGACGCTGCCGCCGCGTCCCTGCCGCTTCATCTGCGCGACCGCGTGTTTCGTCAGAGCAAAGGCGCTGTCCAGATTGATGGCAACCGTGTTGTGCCATTGCTTGTCGCTCATTGCGTCAATGCCAACATCTTCCGGCGGCCAGATGCCGTGATTGACCACGAGAGCGTCGAGCGCGCCAAAGTGTTCGACCGCCGAGCGCACCAGCGATTCAGCCGCGGCAGTGCCGTTCAGATCAGCCTGCACCGAATGACAGAGATCGCGGCCGCACGCCTGCGCTATCCGTTCGGCTTCGTCTTTGGCGCGCAGATAGTTGAAGACCACGCGAGCGCCGGCGCGCACAAACAATTGCACCGCGGCTGCGCCGATTCCGTGCGAGCCTCCGGTGATGAGAGCGACCTGGCCTTCGAGCGACAGCTTGGGTTCAGCGGGCATCATGCCAAAACGTTAGCACAGGTCTTCGGCAGAGTGAGGCTTGCGGGTGGAGCACGCTATTCAAGCGTGCATTTGCAGGCGCCAACAAATCGGCAGCGCCTTAACGCCTGAGGTCAGAACCCTAACCTCAGCGACTAAAGAGGCTGCTGAAAAAGTCGGACACGCCGGATTGTGCCGCCGGCTGAAAGCCGATTTCTTATCCAAGCCTCAGCTGCACCGCTGAAGCGGTGCTCCACCCTACACCAGAACCTATAATGCGCTAAACTCGTAGCCGAGCTGCCTGTGACCATCGCCGTCCGCTAACTTAATCTCCCGCTGCTTCCGGCGCGCCGCTCTTCGCGGCGTGGTGAAAGGGCACGGCTTCAACCGCGCCGACACCGCGGCCCGACGTGGGCTTTAGCCCCGGCGCTGCGCCAAGCCTTTCTCTGTTCATCCTCATAGGAGACTCGAAATGTCTGCAGTGACCGCTACAACTATGCAGCTTCCTGATTTTGTTGACCTGGAGTTCGCTCGCCGCCTGGAGATGGCGGAGATGATTCTGCCTGATTGTGTCGAGGCCATCCGTCGTTATGCGCCCGACGATCCCAATGCAGCCGAGAACATCGCCGGCGGCATTGCCTTTTTCGGTGGCGTAAAGTATCCGGCAAACCAGATCGTCGGCATGGGCCTCTATGGCGCGGCAACTGCCGAGGACATGGATCGCGTGGAGCATTTCTTCCGCAGCCGAGGCGTGCCTTCTACCGTTGTGGTCTCGCCGCTGGCGGACGAATCGCTGCGCAACTTGCTCGGCGAACGCGGCTATCGTATTGCCGAGTTCAACTCCGTGCTCATTCGCAGGATCTCGGCCAGCGAGTCGTGCGAGCCGCCCGACGGCCTCGTGATTGAGCGCGTCACGCCGGAAACCGTTCGGCCGTGGATGCGGGCGATCGCCAGAGGCTTCTCGCAGGATGTCGACGCGGCTGAGGAGGTATTTGGCGGATTCGCCGCACTGCCGGGAGCGCTGGCCTTCCTGGCGCGCATCGAAGATAAGGTTGCGGGCGGATGCGGCGGCCGCATCATTCCGGAGGCGCGAATCGCATCTTTATTCGGCGCCGCAACTTTGCCGGAGTATCGTTGCCGCGGCGTGCAGACCGCGCTCATCGCACGGCGGCTGCACGAGGCGGCTCAGGCGGGTTGCGAGTATGCTGTGGTGAGCACGAATCCCGGCAGCGGTTCGCAGCGCAACATGGAGCGCCGCGGCTTCCGCCTGGCGTATACCAAGGTCGTGATGACGCGCGAGTGGCCGGAGAACTCCGCGCCGCAGGAAACCCTCGATGGACATTGACGCGATTCGCCGCTACTGCCTCCAGTTCCCCCATGTCACCGAGAACGTGCAATGGGGCTACGACCTGGTCTTCAAAATCGACGGCAAAATGTTCCTGGTGATGCGGCTGGAGCCCGGGCCAGTGCGGATGTCGTTCAAAGCCAGCGCCGAGAGCTTTGACGAGCTGTGTGAGCGGCCGGGGGTTCGTCCCGCGCCGTATATGGCGCGAGCGCAGTGGATCGCTCTGGAGCAGCTCAACACCCTGCCGGATTCCGAATTGCGTGAGCTGCTCGCCGAGTCCTACCGGCTGGTCTTCGAACGATTGCCGAAGAAGCGGCAACAGGAGTTGCAAGGCGGCGTAAGAACGGCGCAGCGCAAAACCGGGGTTGCGCTGAGGAAGAAAGAGAAGCCTGCCGCTAAGAAAAAGGCACGAAGTCTTGTTGTTAAGACCAAGCGAAAAGGTCTTGCCAGCAAGAAGAAATCAGCCAAGGCGGGCGGGCGGGGATGAGGCTCGTCCGTCGTTCGCTATGTTGTTGGCTGGTGGTCGCCGTTGCTGCGATCAGCGGCGGGCGCGCTATGGCTCAGGCGCCTTCCGCAAAGTCGGGCCCAGCGTCCGTAACGCCGACAGCTTTGCAGCGCGATTTCTTCGACGCGATTCGCGCCGGTGACGCGCAAAAGGTCTTGTCCTATGTCGCAAAAGGCGGCGTCAATGTTGGGCCGGATGCGCAGCACACCACTCAGGATCAGGTCGAGAAGGAATTCCTCGCGCATCGCGGGCTGTACTGCAAGCTCTTCGATTCCTCGTGCATTCAGGCGCCCATCAACCTCGATAACAGCGCGCGCACCTGCTCGTATCGTGAGCTGCTGACGCACTCTAAAAATGTGCACACCGCCGCATCGGAGATCACGCGCAACGGCGTGCAGCAGGCCGTCGTAGTCGCAAGAATCAAGAACGACGGATGTCCGAACCAGAACCTGATCGATTTCGTATTCAATCTGGAGGCCGACGGCTGGAAGCTGTTTTCTATACCGTGAGAGCCCACATCAATGGATGGAACTATGAAACCTGCAACAAAGCAGTTTGGCTGGCTGGTGGTAACCGCAATTCTCTTGGCCCTTGTCGCGCAGGCGAGCGCTCAACAGATTACAAACGGCGAGGCGCTGATTCGCGCCATGCATGACCGCTATCAGAACGACTGGTACAAGACGCTCACCTTCACGCAGAAGAGCATCACTCACAAGCCCGATGGCACGACTTCGAGCGAGATCTGGCATGAGGCGCTGGGGTGTCCGGGAAAGCTTCGCATCGACATCGGGCCGCTCAGCGATAACAACGGCATCATCTTTGCCGACAGCACAGTGACATCGTTTAAGAATGGCACGATCGCGGGGACGCGTCCGTTCGTCCATATGCTCCTGGTTTTGGGTTTCGATGTGTACTGCCAGCCGGCGGAGACAACCATCGAGCAGGCGAAGGGGCAGGGCTTCGACCTCAGCAAGCTGCACGAAGACACCTGGCAGGGCGAGCCGGTCTACGTGGTCGGCGCCGACAAGGGCGACTTGAAGTCGAAGCAGTTCTGGATCGAGAAAAAGCGGCTGCTGTTTGTGCGAATCATCGAGCCGGACCGGCACGATGCGACCAAGACCGCGGATACGCGATTTGTGGATTATCGGAAGACGTCGCCCGGCTGGGTTGCGGCTGGAGTCGAGATGTATGTCGACGGCAAAGAGGTGTTCAACGAGGAGTATTCGGACATCCAGGTCAATCCCAAGCTTGATCCGGCGGTCTTCGATCCCAAGCAGTTCACGTCACAGCATTGGGAGAAATAGAACAGAACTAATGTGTCATCCTGAGCGGAGCGAGGCGCAGCCGAGCGCAGTCGAAGGACCCCTGCCCCACTACCACAACCATGCCTGAATAGGGATCCTTCGACTTCGGCGGCTCAAAATGACAATCAACGACAATTCGCGACGCCTTGTTGAAATCGGCTTCAGCCGGCGAAACAGCGTGCCGTCGGCTGAAGCCGACTCTTGATTCTTAGTACCGAGCTTGACGCGGGCCTGAAGGCCCGCACTACCTATTTTGTCTTCTGTCCTCGGGTGCAGCTTCCGCCTTGCACCGACGTAATCAGGCCGGCCGACGCTTTCAGCGTTTCGTTCCAGCAGGCGCCGTTGGAATTGGAGTATTGGTAGGTCTCGGAATTCGTCTGGTTGCTGAGAGTGTAGTTACCGGACTGGAATCTACGCTCAGCGTGTCAGTTGGCGAGACTTTGTCCAGGTAGCTCGCGGAGTAGGTGGGAGTTCCGTTCAGCTCTACCAGCACATCTCTTGCTGAATCCCTGGTTGATTTGCGTGGACTGCACAAACGATCCGTCGGGATTGGCGGTATAGGCGTAACGCAGGCCGAGAGGCCAGGAGTACTGGACGTCGTTGGTGGTGACGTTGCTGCCCGCGGTGGTCGTCGTTGCGGAAGAGATGGTGCTGATCAGCCCGACAAACTGGTCGTCGACTGAGCCGTTCTGCAAGACGTAATAGCTCTGGCCGTTATTGAAGTCGATGCTCTGCACGACCTTGGTGTCCACGGTGCCATGCGAGGTGTTGACGTAGCCTTCCACGGTGAAGCCACGCGATGAATTGATAGCCAGCGGCCCGGCCGCCCACGTGCCATTGTTGATGATGTTCTGATTGATCACCGGATCGGGCGGAGTGATGGTATTGGTCGTTACCTCGCCGGTCAGCTGCGTCGAACCCAGGTCCTGATACACAAGCAGGTTTGCCGTCGCGGAAAAATACTGATCGGCGTTGTAGACGCTGACCGCAACCGTGTGCTGCGCGCCATTGCTCAAGATCGAAGCAAACGGAGTGAGGTCGACGCGATAGGGCTCGAAGTTGAGCGTGTGGACGCCGGGAATCGGCTGCCACAGGAATGGATCGATGCCGCCGGTAAAGATCCAGGGATAGACCGGCGCGACGCCTGCTGCGGTGCCATCGATACTGACCTCCGCCTCGCGGAAGCCGGTGACTGCCGCAGGTGAAGAGCTCGCCGGCAAGATTGTTGGGCGCGCAGACATACCAGAACTCGTCGCCCGACTGGCTCTGCGCCCAGACGTCAAGATAAGCGCGCTCGACGTTGGTCGGCAAAGTGAAGGTTCCCGTCAGCTGATCGGTGGGCGTGTTCAGCGTGACCGTTCCTCCGGTGGGCCCGGCCGACAGCGGCAGAACTACGTTCGCCGCAGGTGGCGGATTCTGACCTTGCGCCAGCGGATAGAACTGCAGATAGGCGCTGCCGTGATAGTGGCTGGTGTACTGATCGTTAACCAGGTTAAAGAGAATCGCGGTGCCCTGCTGCGGAATGGTGAAGAGCGGGCTGATCTCGGTGAGATTGCTCTCCGTGTGCCACTGGCGAACAAAGTTCCCTGACGGCTCGGCGGTGGTGCCGAAGAAAATCACGTTGCCGCCCAGCCAGATGTTGGTGGTGCGATCGTATTGCACGCCGGCATCGACCGACCAGTCGGCTTCAAATACCACGGCAGCCCAAGGCCCAGGACATCCCGAGGGCGGCGTGTAGCTGAACGGTCGCGGATTGAAATCGTCAAAATCGAAATTCGAGAACAACGTAACCGTGCAGGGCGTGGTGGCAGGCCGCGGCACGGGCGCGTTGGCGGTTACCGTGTTCGGAGAGCCGACCACCGGCATGCTGGGAGCTACATAATTCTGCGCGAAGGCGGCAGCAGGATAAAAGCAACACAAGGGAAGCAAAGAAGGAGATAGCCTGGAACGACGAAGACCGGGACATACGAGCACTCCTTGCCGGACGCGGTATCAGGCGCGCAACGGATTACAACAGCATAGTGCGTTTTTCGTAACTTCTACAAGGCACCTTGGATGAAAGTCGAGGGCCGCAATTGAGAAATACAGCAGGTTTCAGCAATAGTTGGGCGTTGGGACGCGCGGGCGTTGAGTCTTACTTCTTACCGCGCCCCCGTTTGCTTTTTGGGGGAGCGCCAGCCCTAGCGCGGTCTGCGGCAAACTCTCGAAGGAATGCTGCGAACTTAGGGGCGTTCGTCTCAAACTGTTCCGCCCATTCGGCGCAGCGCTTAGCGAATTTTCGGTTCTCTCCCCGCTGTCGTTTGTTGATGCGCATGGTCACATGAAATACCTTCGCGGGGCCGGTGGCGA
>CAVONC010000020.1:0-122398 GCA_963697175.1 uncultured Acidobacteriaceae bacterium
AAGCCGACTCTCCTCTTGCTGGCGACCGCGACGCGGCGCTAAAGCGCCGCACTACCCAATCGCGCTAAGAACTAAGACCGGTTCTAATCAGAAGATCTTCAGATAAATCGTGAGGTACTTCTTGGGATTCTGGCGCACGGCTTTGATCAGGTCGCGCGTCTCCACCAGCAGGCCGTTGGTATTGTCGTACAGCTTGGGATCCTTCAGCAGCTTGCCCGCCGTTCCCTCGCCCTTGTCCAGACCGGTGGTGATGTTGTCGAGACGGGTGACGGTATCGTCGATCTTGTTCGCCATCGCCTGGTCTTTGGCCAGCTTGCCCAGCGTGCCTTTGCCGGCGTTGATGTCGGCGACCAGCTGATTGCTGTTGGCTACCATCTTGTTGGCGTTGTCATACAGCGACGGATCCTTCAGGAACTTGCCCACCGTCCCCTGCCCGCTGTTGGCTTCGTCGATGACCTTGTTCAAGTTGTCGATCGCAAGGTTGACTTTGACGTAGAGCTCATCACTGTTGAGTATCTTGCCCAGCGAGCCCTTCGGCGAGTTGATCTCGTCGGCCACCCTCTGCAGCTGAGCAAGTGTGGCATTGGCGCGGTCGTAGAGCGACGAGTCGTAGATGATCTTGCCGATCGATCCCTTGCCACTCTGGATGTAGTCCAGGATGCCGCTCAGCTGCTTGACCAGCACATTCACGTTCTGCAGCGTGCCCTGGCTGGCGCGCACGACGTCTTCCAGCTGCGGCACCTGTTGGGTCTGCAGCTCGGCGTTGTTCTGCAGGGGAGCGCCTCCGCGCACCGAGCGGCAATCGATGTTGATGTACACCTCGCCCAGCACGCCGGCCGTCGCCAGCGAAGCCTGACAGCCCGTGGTCATGCTGTCTTCGAACTTGGTCGAGGTTTTCATCACGATCTCGACCGGCGCCGCGCGCCTTTGCGCATCGGGCACCACGCGAATGCCGACCACGTTGCCGATATCGACGCCTTCCAGCCGCACAGGCGCACCCGTGCGCAAACCACCGGCGTCGTCGACATACGCACGCAGTATGATTTTCTTGGTGAACAGACCGGTCGTCCCGGTCATGAGCAGGATGAGGACCGCCAGCGTAATCAGCGCAACCAGGACCGTGATGCCTACCCGCAGTTGCGACCACCGAACCTGTTTTTCGCTTGGCACGCTCTAACGATCGCCCCTTGCGGCCCCTGACCGCCGCGTCGATGGAACTGGTAAGTTCCGAATCATAACATGTTAACAGCTGCCCGCCAGCGGGTGCCCCAGGTCTGGCGGTTTTCCAGACCTGGAGAGCCTGCACCGACGCTCTTTAATTGCCTGTGCCCCAGGTTCGCGTCCTTCGGTTGGACGCTAACCTGGGTGACTCCATCCCCGAGCAACATCCCTCCCGTAAAATGGACGCATGCGCATACATACTCGGATTTTCCTGCTACTGACGCTCGCAGTCATGCTGTCCGCTCTCGTTGCGGCGCAGACACCGGCTTCGCAGATTCCCGTTCCCTCCGACGTCGCGGCTCCGCCGGCTGACGCCACCACCGCCAAATCCGGGCTCGCCACCAAGGTCATCAAGCCCGGCACCGGAACCATCCATCCCGGCAAAGACGAAGCTGTCACCATCGACTACAGCGGCTGGACCACCGACGGCAAGATGTTCGACAGTTCGGTCGCGCGCGGCCGCCCCATCACCATCCAGGCCAAGCGGCTCATTCCCGGCTTCGCTGAAGGCGTCGAGTTGATGACCGTCGGCGAGACCCTCCGCATGTGGATCCCGCAATCGCTCGCCTACAAGGGTGCGCAGGGCAAGCCGCAGGGCATGCTGGTCTTCGATGTCACGCTGGTCGAGCTGCCCACGCGCGCGCCTGCCAACGTCAAGACGCCGCCCGCCGACGCGCAGCGCACCCACAGCGGCCTTGCCTATCAGGTGCTGCAGCCTGGCACCGGCACGCGCCATCCTACGCACTCCGACAAGGTCACCGTGAACTACACCGGCTGGACCACCGACGGCAAAATGTTCGACAGCTCCGTCGCGCGCGGCGCGCCCTCAACCTTCCCGCTCGACAAGGTCATCCCCGGCTGGACCGAAGGCATGCAGCTGATGGTCGAAGGCGAGAAGGTGCGCTTCTGGATCCCCGAAAACCTCGCCTACGGCGGCAAACAACCGCCCTTCGGCACGCTGGTCTTTGACGTGGAGCTGATCAAGATCCAGTAGCAGTTTCGAGTTTCAAGTGGGTGCCCCAGGTCTGGCGAGGTTCCAGACCTGGGTGTGTTTCGAGCCGCAATCTCCGAAGTTCGCGGCGAACCTACCCTAGCGTCCGGCTGGAGGACCCGACGTTTGCTCACCGGTAGCCGGTTTTGGCTGATATCGCCATCCCCCGGGCTGCCACTGTAACTGAATCCTCCCTGTGGTCGATAGGCGTAGTTCACAGGATGGAATTGGGACTTCGCAACAAAGTCGTTCTCGTCACCGCAGCCAGCCAGGGAATTGGCCGAGCCATCGCCGAAGCCTTCGCCGCCGAAGGAGCAAAGTCGCTATCACGGGCCGTCGCGCCGACGAATTACAGAAAGCCGCGCGCGAAATCAGCCGGCAACCAAAGCCGAGGTCGTCGCCATTACCGCCGACGCGTCCAAGGCTGACGACAACATTCGCATGGTTGACCAAGTGGTGAAGCGCTTCGGTACCATCCATGTGCTGGTGAACAATCCCGGCGGGGTCGGCGCGTTTGCCGCCTTCCAGATCTACCGACGACGATTGGCTCGAAGTTCTTAACCTCAATGTAATGTCAGCGGTGCGAGCCACGCGCGCCGCTCTGCCTCACATGCTCAAGCAAAGTGGGGACGCATCATCAACATCTCCAGTGAATCGGGCACGCAGCCCGATGGCTTCATGCCGCACTACAACGCGTCGAAGGCAGCCATGAATAACCTGACGAAGAGTCTTTCCAAGACTCAGGCGACCGAGGGGATTCTGGTGCACACGGTATCGCCGGCCTTCATCATGACGCCGCTGTTGTCGTCGATGCTGCAAAAGATGGCCGACGAAAAGGGCATCGAGCCTGGACGAGGCGATCGCTCAATTTCTGACGGAGAACCGGCCGCACATTGAGGTTAAGCGTCCGGGCGAGAGTGCAGAAGTTGCCGCTCGCGTGGTGTTTCTCGCGTCGGAGCAAGCTCCGTTTATTAACGGAACAAACCTGCGGTCGATGCGGGTCGGTGGCGAGTCTGTAACGACACAATGCACTGGTTGCGGCGGGCTGACGGTTGCCGCGCCATTCTTCTTCACGCCATGGTGACGCGCGGATGAGGCCTGGCGCGCCGCTCCTTCCAGCACCATCCGGCAAACTTCTTCAATGTAGTCCTCGCTGAGCTCGTCATGGCGAATCAGGAAGCGCATGTAAATCGCGCCGTACAGCGTATCCAGCACCAGATCGAGATCGAGACTCTCCGGCAGCTCGCCGCGCTCGATGCCACGCCGCAGGGTCTCGTAAGCTTCCTGCCGGCGCGGGCGCAGCAGGCGCTTGCGGAACTCCTCGAGCAACTCGCGATCCGATTGTCCTGCGCCCAGGATGGCACGCACAATGCAACCGCGCGGCGAGCGCAACACTCCAAGAAAGCGGTTCATCTGGAAGGTCATATCGCGATAGACCGATCCGCTGTCCGGGAAGTGCAGCTCGTCTTCCGTGCTTAAAGCGAAGGCGTCAACCACCAGGGCGCCCTTGCTCGGCCACCAGCGATAGACCGTCGCTTTGCCCACGCCCGCGTCGGCCGCGATGGCCTCGATGGAAAGCTGTTCGAAACCGCCCTTGCGCAGTAGCTTCACGGTGCTGCGAAGAATAGCCTGGCGCGCGTTCTCGCTGCGTGGCCGTCCCGGCGGCCGTTTGCCGTTGTGCAGCTTGGCCAGCTTTTGTCGAGAAATTGTCATGCCCTTTTAGCGGTTCGGCCCTCGGTTTGTTGAATCTAATACGCTACGTATCGTATCATAGTCGTACCTGGAAGATATCGGAACTTTAGGAATTGCTTCGCGACGTGGGCTGGAACTTCTGGGACCACAAGGGTGGAGCGCCGCTTCAGCGGTGCGGTCGAAGACTGCCTGACGATGGCTTGCCGGATCCGGTTTATGCACGCCTGAAGGCGTGCTCTACCCTGTGCACTGGATGCTCTAAGTCTTGATGGAGTGACACAAGCTCGATGTGGATTGTTGCTTTAGCGCTTCGGCGTCCTTATACGTTTGTGGTTATGGCCCTGGTCATCATCCTGCTGATGCCCCTGGCCGTCGTCCGAACTCCCGTCGACATCTTTCCCGACATCAATATTCCCGTCGTCAGCGTGGTGTGGAACTACACCGGCTTCGCCCCGCAGGACATGGCCGACCGCATCATCACCAACTCCGAGCGCGGCATGACGGTGACGGTCAACAACATTGAGCACATCGAGTCGCAATCGCTGAACGGGGTCGGCGTCATCAAGATCTTCTTCCAGCCGGAAGCCAATATTCAGACCGCGCTGGCGCAGGTGACGGCGATTGTGCAGACCACGGTGCGCTCGCTGCCGCAGGGCACAACACCGCCGCTGGTCATTCAGTACACCGCGTCGACTACGCCCATCGTCCAGCTTGGCCTCAGCAGCAAAACCCTGCCTGACCAGATGCTGTTCGACCTGGGCCAGAACTTCCTGCGCAACCAGCTGGCCACGGTGCAGGGCGCGGCCACACCCTATCCTTACGGCGGCAAGATTCGCCAGGTGCAGGTCGATCTCGACATTCCGCGGCTGCAGGCCAACGGCCTTTCCCCCAGCGACATCGTCAACGCCATCAATACCCAGAACGTCATCACGCCGTCGGGTACCACCAAGATCGGCTTGCTGGAATATCAGGTCGAGATGAACAGCGCCCCGCGCACCATCGCCGAGCTGAATGACATCCCGATCAAGACCATCAACGGCTCGACCATCTACATGCGCGACATCGCGCACGTGCGCGACGGCTTCTCGCCGCAGACCAACATCGTGCGCCAGGATGGCGTGCACGGCGTGCTGATGTCGATGTACAAGATCGGCCGGGGCTCGACCATCACCATTGTGAATGCGATCAAGAACATGGTGCCGGTTGCGCTGCTGTCGTTGCCGCAGGGAGTCACGGTGCGGGCGCTCTTCGATCAGTCGCTGTTTGTGCGCGCCTCCATCAACGGCGTGTTGCGCGAGGCGCTGATTGCCGCGGCGCTGACCGCCGTCATGATCCTGATCTTCCTCGGCGACTGGCGCCCGACGATCGTCATCTCGATTTCGATTCCGCTCTCCATCTTCGTCTCCGTGCTGCTGCTGAGCGCGCTGGGCGAAACCATCAACATCATGACGCTGGGAGGTCTGGCGCTCGCCGTCGGCATATTGGTCGACGATGCCACGGTGGAGATCGAGAACATCGAGCGCAACCTTGCCCAGGGCAAGGAGATGAAGCAGGCGATTCTCGACGGCGCATCGCAGATCGCGGTGCCGGCATTTGTTTCGACGCTGTCGATCTGCATCGTCTTCGTGCCGATGTTCTTCCTCACCGGCGTGGCGCGCTTCCTGTTTGTGCCGCTCGCTGAGGCCGTGGTGTTCGCGATGCTGGCGTCGTATTTCCTCTCGCGAACCCTGATTCCCACGCTGGTGATGTACATCATGCGCGGTCACGAGCACCGCGAAGAGGGCGCCAAGACGTTCTTCGGACGCTATCAGCGGCGCTTCGAGCGCGGCTTCGACAAATTCCGCGGCGGCTATTATCAGCTGCTGGAAACTACGCTCGAGCACAGTAAGCTGTTCGCGGTTTGCTTCCTCGCTTTCTGCGTGCTTTCCATGGGGCTGGTGTTTTTCCTGGGCGAGGATTTCTTTCCCAGCGTCGACGCCGGACAGATGCGGCTTCACGTTCGCGGTCGCGCCGGATTGCGGGTTGAAGAGACGGCCCGTCTTTGCGATGAAGTTGAAGAGTATCTGCGGCAACAGATCCCCAAAGACGAGCTGGTCACGGTTCTCGACAACATCGGACTGCCGAACTCCGGCATCAATCTCTCGTACAGCAATTCCGGTGTGATCGGCACCAGCGACGCGGAAATTCTGGTGGGTTTGAATCAGGAGCACCACCACCCCACGGCGGACTACATTCGCAAGCTGCGCGCCGGCTTGCCGCGGGAATTTCCGGGCGTGGAGTTCTTCTTCCAGCCCGCCGACATCGTCAGCCAAATCTTAAATTTCGGCTTACCGGCGCCCATCGACATCCAACTCATCGGCCCCGACGTGAATACCAATTACTTCATCGCGCAGCAGATCTCGAATCGGCTGCGGCGCATCCCGGGCACGGCTGATGTGCACGTGCAACAGTTGCTCGATCTTGCCGACGCTGCACCTGAATATCGAGCGCAATCGCGTGACCCAGGTTGGCATGAACGCGCGCGATGTCGCGCAGAGCGTGCTGGTCTCGCTGAGCGGCAGCTTCCAGACCGCGCCCAATTTCTGGCTGAATCCCAACAACGGAGTCAGCTATCAGGTTGCCGTGCAGTCGCCGCAATATCGCATGACCTCGCTGCAGCAGTTGATGAACACGCCGGTCAACAATCCCAGCGTGCCGACGCCGCAGGTGCTGAGCAACCTGGTGCAATTGTCGCCGGTGGTGCGGCCGGCGGTGGTTTCGCATTACAACGTGCAGCCGGTGATTGACGTTTACGCCAGCACCCAGGATCGCGATCTGGGCGGCGTGAGCCGCGATGTGAACAAGGTGCTGGAGCCTTTCCGCAAACAGCTGCCGCGCAGCACGCAGTTGGTGGTTCGCGGCCAGGTGGTCACGATGGCGAGTTCGTTTATCGGATTAGGCGTCGGACTGCTGGCGGCGATCGCCCTGGTCTACTTCCTGATCGTGGTGAACTTCCAGTCGTGGCTCGATCCGTTCATCATCATCACCGCATTGCCGGGCGCGCTGGCGGGCATCTGCTGGATCTTGCTGCTCACCCACACCACGCTGAACGTGCCGTCGCTGACCGGCGCGGTCATGTGCATGGGCGTGGCGACGGCGAACTCGATTCTGATGATTTCTTTTGCCCGCGATCGCATGCGAAGCGGAGTCCCGGCAGTGCAATCGGCGCTGGAAGCTGGTTACACCCGTATCCGTCCGGTGCTGATGACGGCGCTGGCCATGATCATCGGCATGTTGCCCATGTCGCTGGGCCTGGGCGAAGGCGGCGAGCAGAACGCTCCTCTGGGACGCGCGGTGATCGGCGGCTTGATGTTTGCAACGGTGGCGACGTTGTTCTTTGTGCCGTCCGTCTTCGCCATCATTCACGGCCGTCGCGAACGGCGCGCACAACAGGAGTCATAGAATAGTTGGAGACTAATACCCCTACGATGGACACACATTCCAAGCCGGCGGAAGATCGGCAGCGTCTTGCACCAGATGACCGCGACGTCGGCCATCCTGGTGACGACGGAAATCATTACGAGGACGATGGCGGCCACGCTGCGGCGCAGATTACCCCACCGCCCAAGTTGCCGCCTGCCACGCCGCGCCGGGCGCTGTTGTTCATCGGCGTGGTGGTGCTGGGACTGCTGATTGCCGGTGGGGCGGCGATGCTCACCCGCATTCACGACAGCCACGTGCTGGCGGACGAGACGCAGCAGAATGCAATCCCAACCGTCTCCATCGTCCATCCCATCGCTGAGAAGCCGGACGAAGACCTGGTTCTGCCCGGCACGCTGCAGGCGTATGTCGAGTCTCCCATCTATGCGCGGACGAATGGCTATCTGCTGCGCTGGTACAAGGACATCGGCAGCCGCGTGAAGCCGGGCGACTTGCTGGCGGACATTGACACGCCGGAAGTCGACCAGGAGCTGCGGCAAGCCAAAGCCACTCGCGAGCAGGTTCTGGCGGCGAGAGACTTGGCCAAAATCAATGCCACGCGCTATGAAGCGTTGCGCAAGACCGATTCAGTTTCGCAGGAAGAAGCCGACACGCAGAGCAGCGGCTATCAGCAGGCCCTCGCCAATCTTGCCGCGGCCGATGCCAATGTGAAGCGACTGGAAGAGCTGGAAGGTTTCAAGCATGTGTACGCGCCGTTTGAAGGTGTGATCACGCGCCGCACCGTCGATCCCGGAGCGCTGATCAACGCCGGCAACGGTGGAGGCTCCGGTCCGCAGGCGATGTTCAGCATCGCCAAAGCCGATCCCTTGCGCGTCTACGTTTCGGTTCCGCAGGCCTATGCCCCGGCAATCAAGGTCGGGATGAACTCTGTCGTCACGTTGCAGGAATTTCCCGGCCAGAAATTCACGGGGACGGTCGTCCGTACTGCGGATGCCATCGATGTTGCGAGCCGCACCTTGCTCACCGAAGTGGATGTGCCGAACAAAGACGGCAAGCTGCTTCCCGGCTCGTTTGGCGAAGTGCACTTCAATCCCAAAATTGACGTGAACAAAGTAACCATTCCGGTGAACGCGATGCTCTTCCGCAAGGAAGGTCCGCAGGTTGCCGTGGTCAGCGGCGAGGGCAAAGTGCAGCTGCGCCACATCTCCATCGGCAAGGATTACGGCACGACGCTGGAAGTTGTCGGCGGCATCGATGTGAACGATCGCGTGATCGTCAATCCCGCCGATTCCATCGAAGACGGCCAGCAGGTGAATGTCGCGCCGCAGAAGCAGGGAGGCCAGTCGTCGTGAAGTCTGGTAGTGCGGGCCTTCAAGCCCGCGTCCAAGGTCCTCTTGTTTTGTCATCACGAGCCGACTTGAGTCGGCGAGGGATCTGCTTTCTCTTTTTCGCGAGCATCGCGGCCCTGGTCTTTCTTGCCGGCTGTGCGGTAGGCCCGAATTACAATCGTCCGCCGGCGCCCGCTCCCGAAGCCTACAAAACGCCTGCGCCGTGGCGCGAGGCCGCGCCCAAAGATTCGCTCCCCAAAGGTCCGTGGTGGGAAGTCTTCAGCGACGCTGAACTCAACGGCTACGAACAGCAACTGCTGGCGGCCAATCAGTCTTTGCTCGCCGCGAAGGATCGTCTGGAGGAAGCTCGCTCGCTGGCGCGCGTGACCTCGGCGGGATTCTTTCCCCAGGGCAATGTCGATCCCAGCTACTCGCGGCAGCGCTATGCGGGATACCGGCCGGAGGTCGTGACCATTGGCAGGCCGCTTACGCAAAGCACGTATTCCATCCCGTTCTTCGTGAACTACGAGCCCGACCTCTTCGGCAAGATACGGCGCAGCCTGCAGGCATCGAATGCCACGCTGCAGGCGACCGCGGCCGAGATGTACAACGTGCAGCTGGTGCTGACCGCGGAGCTGGCAGCCGACTACTTCAGCCTGCGCGAGCTGGATGCGGAAATCAAGGTCGTGCAGGACTCGGTCGACATCCAGCAAAAGGGACTGCAACTGGTGGTGAGCCGCCATGACGGCGGCGTCGCCTCCGGCCTGGACGTGGCGCAACAGCAGACAGTGCTCGACTCCACCGTGGCGCAGCTTTATCTGGTCAAGCAGCAGCGCGAGCAGTACGAACACGCCATCGCCGTGCTCACCGGAAATCCGGCTGCGACCTTCAGCGTGCCGGTGCGTTCTCTGACGGAAGCTCCCGTGCCCGTGCCGCTGGGCGTGCCTTCCGATCTGCTGGAGCGGCGTCCGGACATCGCCGCAGCCGAGCGGCAAATGGCTTATCAGAACGCGGAGATCGGAGTTGCCAAGTCCGCCTTCTATCCGCAATTCACCATTTCCGGCAGCGCCGGATTTCAGAGCACCGACATCACCAACCTGATCTCGGCGCCCAATGCAATCTGGGCGCTCGGCGGCGATTTGCTGGAGCCGGTCTTCAATGGCGGCCGCAATCGCGCCAATCTGGCTTACACCCGCCAGAGCTATGACGAGTCGGTCGCGAATTATCGCGAGTCTGTGCTGGAAGCCTTCCAGCAAGTGGAAGACGGGCTGACTGGATTAACCGAGCTATCGCAAGCCAGCACCAATCAGAACGCCGCTGTGGCCGACTCGCAAAAAGCGTTGCAAATCGCCAACAACCGCTACGTTGGGGGAGTGACTTCCTACCTCGATGTGATTACTGCGCAGAGTACACTGCTCACCAATCAGCGACTGGCGACGCAGCTGATGGGCCAGCAGATGGTGACCGAGGTCTACCTGGTGAAAGCGTTGGGCGGAGGCTGGGAGGCGACGCAGATCCAGAACCAGCAAGTCCATCCCAAGGCAATCCAGGCGATACAACAGTAAAAAACGGCACTTAGCAGTTAGCACTTGGCATTTAGCAAATAGCTATCAGCTCTGCTTCAGCCAACAGCTATCAGTTCCAAATGCTACTGCCAAATGCTAAGTGCCAAATGCTAAGTGCTGATCTTCTCGTCATCGGCCTGGGCGCTGTGGGAAGCGCTGCGCTGTATCAGGCTTCCAAGCTGGGTGCGAGCTGCATCGGCATCGACCGCTTCGCGCCGCCGCACGATCAAGGCTCCTCGCACGGCGATACTCGCATCACGCGGCAGGCTATCGGCGAAGGCAAAGTGTTCGTGCCGCTGGTGCTGCGCTCCAATCAAATTTGGGAGGAGATTGAAGTCGCGACAGGCCGCAGCCTGATGGTCCGCAACGGCTGTCTGGTGCTGGCATCGGCGAACACGCCCGGCTGTCATCATGGTTCGACGTCGTTCGTCCAGGACACGATCGACGCGGCATGGGAATTTGGCATCGCGCACGAAGTGTTAAGCGCCGACGAGATCGCGCGTCGCTATCCGCAGTTTTGTTTCCGTGGTGATGAGGTTGGCTACTTCGAACCCGGCGCCGGATTTCTTCATCCGGAAGTCTGCATCGAAGCGCAGCTAACTCTGGCGCGCAACGCAGGAGCGCAGATTCTGACGGACGAGACGGTGCTCGAAATCAATCCGGATCAAAACGGCTCTGTCCATGTCCGGACGAGCAAGGCGACCTACACCGCAAAGAAAGTCATCGTGACGGCGGGCGCTTGGCTACCGAAGGTGCTTGGCGATGACTACGCGCGTTTCTTCAAGGTCTATCGACAGATGCTGTGCTGGTTTCAACTGGAAAGAAATCAGGAACGCTACACGCCGCAGCAGTTTCCGGTCTTCATCTGGATCACCGGCAACCAGCCGCGCGACATGATGTACGGCTTCCCGCAGATCGAGACCAACGGCGGTGTCAAGATCGCTACCGAACAATACGAGGCGACGGTCGATCCTGATGCGGTTCCGCGCGATGTCAGCAAAGCGGAGATCGCCGCGCTCTATCAGGAATACATTGCGCCACGATTTCCCGATGTCTCGGGCGAATGCCTGCGCAGCGCGACCTGCCTCTACACCGTCACACCTGATGCGAAGTTCGTCATCGACGATTTCCCCGACTCCCACAATGTGGTATTCGCGTCGGCGTGTTCGGGGCACGGATTCAAGCACTCGGCGGCTCTGGGAGAAGCTTTGGCGCTCTCAGCGCTAGGGCAGCAGCCGGGAGTCGATCTGTCGCCTTTCCGGCTAAGTCGATTCTCCGGCTGAACCGGCTGCTGAAAAAGTCGGGAAGCAGATCCCTCGTCGGCCTGAAGGCCTCCTCGTGATGACAAAAACAAGAGACTTGCAACGGCGCAGCTGAAGCTGCGCCCCTTCAAAACATTCCTCAATCGATTTTTTCAGCGGCCGGTGAAGCCGAGATTTATGGCTGGCTAGGGGGATCTTTCTGGCGTGCGCGCGAGGTGTACTTCTGCAGCACAAATTCCTGGAAGACGCCGGCGACACTGCCCAGGCTGATCCTTACGGCGGCCGTCTGCACCAGCAATCCCACCCCGCGATCGCTGGCCGGGTAGTACAGATAGGAGATACCGCCCGTGGCGAAGGCTCCGATGATCGCCGAGTAGTTCGGCTGCCATTGCTTGTTGTCGCCTTTGCAGATGATGGAATTGCCCAAAGCGTGTAGCAGTCGTGACTTCGTGCTGCCGGTGCCCTGATAGAAGTAACGCGGGTCCTGCTTCAGCAGAGACGTCATCACGGCGCTGTCCATGAACGTCCCGATAAAGACGTCAGCGTAGGCCGCGCCGACACGCTTTGCGTATCCCTCCGCGCCCTGGCCGTATCCTGGATAATCGTCGGCTGCCTGCTCAAGCCCCGCCAGGAAGCTCACCCCCACGATCGTGATTGGATCGATCGACGATTTCCAGGCGAGCTCGAACTTCTGTTTCGCATGAAGAGGGGCAGCATCGGGAACGTAACTGACCCAGAAGTTAGGAATGAAGCCAAGGACGCGCTGCTGCAACTGCTCGTGGATCTCCTCTTCCGCCACTTCTTCCGAGTCGCCGCCCACTTTTACGTCGGTCACGGCTTTGGCGAGAGATATGGTGACCTTGGGAACCACAAAGGCCTGTCCCGGACTCAGTTGTCCGGAGAAACGTTCCGGTAGTAAAGCCGCTGGCTGCTAGCGGTGATATGAAAAGGCCCGGCGGGAACGCCGCTGAACGAATACTCGCCGTAGTCCCCGGAGACGATTTCCTGCGCGGGGGTTTTGTCGTCGTGGGTAAGTTGTACTTTTGCGCCGATGGCCAGCGCGCCGGTTTGGTCAACGACGGTTCCGCTGACACTTCCTCCGGTTTGTGCAACCGGCTGCTGCCCCGCCACAGATGGCGTCGCAGTCCCCTGCCGTGCTGTAGATGGAGGAGCCTGCCCGGTTGCGGGCGGCGTGGTCTGCTGCTGGGAAGCCGTACTATCCGGCAGCGTTCCCTGAACAGAGGGTGGCTGCTGGGCGTGGGCTGTAGCGGGCAGAAAAAGTTCGCCCGGCAGGATCGCTAAACCCAGCCAGATCAAACCAATAGCGCCACGGAGCATTCCCCGGACATATCGGCGGTACGGCATGCTAGAGAACTCTCCTTTCGTGGCGAGAGGTCGCCGCAAAACCCTAAATTAGAATGGTATCACGCAGTAGGAGGGGTACGTCAGGCTCCGGCCGCCGCCCCATTACGCTGTGCCCGTACCAGCGCCAGCGCGGTGACGTCGTTGTGGTCCGGCGGCATGTGCATGAACTCCTGCACCGCACCTAGAATGAGAGTGGCGATCTGATTGGCGTCGTCCTGCGGCGCGCCGCCGAAATGCTGTTTCACCCGCTCCAGGCCGAACTCTTCCTTCTTGAGCGCTGCCTCAACCACCCCGCGCGAAACCAGCAGCAGAGAAGCTCCATGCTGCAGCGCGGCCGTGGGCGCTTCGTAGGTCGAAGCCGAGAACAATCCCAGCGGCAGGCCCGTGGCCGGCAGCTCGGTGATGCCCGAAGGATCGCGCAGCAGCCCTGGCGTGTGTCCGGCGTTGGCGTAGCAGATGGTGCCCAGCTCTTCGTTGTAGCAGCCGAGAAACGCGGCGCAGGAACGGACACCGTCGGCCGCGCGGCGAATGCTGAGGTTCAGCTCCAGGCAGAACTCCATCATCGCGTCGGCTTCGTTGACCTCTTCGTAGCTAAAACGCTCCTTGCCGATCTCCTGAAAGGTCTGCCGAGCCGCCTCCACGATCTTTTGGTTTTCTTCGTACCGGCCGGCGACATCTAGCAGCCCGAAGACCACGCGGCAGCGATTGGCGCGCAGGAAGTGGAAAAAGTCTCCGCCCACCTTCTGTCCCACGACCACACCGGCGATGTCGGCGCCCGACAGCGGCGGGAACTCAGCGCGACTGGGCGCGATGGCCACACTATTTCGCTCGCGTTGAAAGGACAATCTCATAACGAAGGGCGCTGGCTATCATAGCTTAAATCGGGCCGATTGCAACATTCTTGTTCCGGCTCTTGCGATTTGTCTGTACCGTATTGCATCGTCCGCCCAAAATGGTTCGCGCTTCTCGGGTATCGAGCGACTTGCGATTCACGATCCACGATTCACGATTCACGACCGTTATTCGGTAGGATGTTGCTGGGGGTTTTGCTCTGCGCATTGTCAGCATTGGTGAAATTCTGTGGGACGTGATCGGCCCGGCCGAGTATCTGGGCGGCGCGCCGCTCAACTTTGCCGCCCACGCCCGCAAGCTGGGGCACGAACTGTTTCTGGTCAGCGGCGTTGGCGATGACGAGCGCGGACATCGCGCCCTCGAAGGCCTGCGCCACTGCGGTATTTCCTCCGATTTCGTGCAGGTGTTGCGCGGCAAGCCGACCGGTACGGCCGAGGTCGAGCTCGGTCCCGACGGCAAGCCGATGTTTCGCATCATTCGTCCGGCGGCATACGATTTCGCTCGGCTCACCCGTCCGCAGATGCTCGCCGTGGCCGACTTGCAGCCCGACTGGATTTATTTCGGCACGCTCTTCCACACCTCCAAGCGCGCGTTGGACGCGACCTTGCAATTGCTGGCTAAGGTTCCGTCGGCGAAGGGTTTCTACGATGTGAACCTGCGCGACGGCAGCTGGAATCTGGCAACTGTCGAGCAACTGGCGGCACACGCCCACGTCATCAAGCTGAGCGACAGCGAAGCCGAGTGCCTCGACGCGTCGTTGAGCGTCGATGGCGATGCCGGCTCGGTCGAGCATTTCTGCCAGCGCTGGAGCGATCAATACAACTGCAAGACCATCTGCGTGACCTTCGGGGAGCGCGGTTGCGGGGTCTACAAAGATTGTGTGTACACTGCCGTGCCCGGCTGCAGAGTCGAGGTCGCCGACACCGTGGGCGCGGGAGACGCCTTCGCGGCAGCGTTTCTTCATGGACTGGAGCAGGGTTGGGAGGCGCGGCCCTGCGGAAGTTTCGCAAATGCCGTAGCTGCTCTCGTCGCAAGTCGCCCCGGAGCAATTCCCGAGTGGAACGTGGAGGAAGCGCAGGCCCTGAGGGATGGTCGGGCATACCGGGGGTGACATCTCGCGAAACCCGGACTAACTAAAGCTGGGGCGCCACGCCAAGGGCAAACGGCTGGGGCGCTCGCCGTGATCAAGCACGTGACGCCGCCGTCGAACCGTGGTAGAAAGAGACGGAAGGGTAAAGAACATGGCAGCTCTCGATTGGTCTCAATGTCCTGCCGTTGAAAGCGTTCCGGGGAGACTCAGCGGCGCATGGGTGTTTAAGAACACCCGCATGCCGGTTTCTACCGTTTTCGAGAACCTTGAATCCGGGGCCACGATCGACGAAATCATGGAATGGTTCGACGTCACGCGGGAACAGATGGTCGCGGTTCTGGAGTTTGCCGCCCGCAGTCTCGATCCGCCGAATCTGCCCGCTCCTGAAGGTCGTTCGGTGATGCCGGTCGATGCGCATTCTTTTTGACCACGGCACGCCCGCGCCGCTGATTCCGTTTCTGGTAGGTCACACCGTCACCAAAGCGAAGGACGCGGGTTGGGACAGGCTGGCCAACGGCGAGTTGCTTAAAGCCGCCGAGGAAGCCGGCTTCGAGGTCCTGATTACCACGGACAAGAACATGGTGAGGCAGCAGAACTTGAAGGACCTCACTATTGCCATCGTGGTTCTAGGTAATTCTCAATGGCGCATCGTGCAGCGTCACCTCCGCAAGATAACCTCTATCGTGGATGCTGCGATACCCGGCAGTTATGTCGAGATCGAAATTCCCATCAGATAAACAACGGTGCGGCGTGGTGGAGATTGAATCGGAGTGGACCGCCAGAGAGTCAAAGAGCGTCTGTATACGATTGAAGACATATTGAGCGGTCGAACTGCCGCAGGCAATGAAGCTGCCCGGTGCCCCAGGTTCGCCGTTCGTTTGGGCTAACCTGGGATTACTGCCGGGGCGCGTAATATCCCTTGCGCGCGCGCACGTGGTACTTCTTGTTCTCGGCGAGGATCTCGATCTTGCGATATTTGCCATCGGGAAGGAAGTCGGCGGGCTTGTACGAGATGGCGTACTGGCTGCGCAGCTCGTCGGAAATCTCGGTGAAGGCGTTGGCGACGTCTTCAATCTTGAAGGGGAAGAACGCCTTGCCGCCGGTCTGATCGGCAAAGTACTCCAGCACTTTGTCGCCGCGCAGCTTGATGCCGCTGGTGTTGGTCGAGATGGCGTAGATGATGACTTCCGCGCGCAGCGCCATTTCCAGCGCTTCCCCGCGCGAGACGCGGCTCTGATTGTCCTCGCCGTCGCTCAGCAGAATGATGGCGCGGCGCGAGGCGATCTGGCCCTTGTCGACGCCCATCAGCTTGTCGCGGCAGGCGAAGTAGATGGCGTCGTACATGGCCGTGCCGCCGCCGGCGCGCAGCATCCGCACGCCGTGCGATAACGCCTGGGAATCATCGGTGAAATCCTGCGTGACCTCCGGCGTGGTGTCGAAGCCGATGACAAACGCCTTGTCGTAGCGCGGGCGAATAATCTGGTTCAGGAATTCGATCGCCGCTTCCTGCTCAAACTTGAAGCGGTCGCGGACCGAGTTGCTGGCGTCGATCAGCAGGCCGACGCGCAGCGGCAGGTTGGTTTCGTGGCTGAACGCCTCGATGTTGCCCGGCTTGTTGTCGTCGATGACGCGGAAATCATTCTGCGTCAGATCCTTCACGAAATGATCGCGCTTGTCGGTGACGGTGAAGACCACGTTGACCTCGTCGACGCGCTTGCGGATCACGGTCAGCGTGTCGTCGGGGTCGCCTGAGCCTGCCGGCGGTTTCGCACTGGTGTTCGGAGCAGCATCAGATTTCGTTGGTGACGAGCCGCTGCCTTGCTGCGAACTACCCTGCTGTGCGGGCTGCGGGCTGGCCGGTACTTGTGTCTGCGGCGCGGGATCGGGTTGCGTGGCGGGCGGCGGGTCAGGCGCCGGAGGAGGATATCTGACAGCCGAGGGAGCGTCCGGCAGCTGCTGCTGTGACGTGTTTTGGGCGACCAGTCCCCAGGGCAATGCCGCCGCTAACGCCAGGATCAACCAATATTTCATGCGAAGGTTCATTATAGCTGGCCGGGCGCACGGCTAGGATTCGCGAAAAGCCGCCCGAAAGCCTTCCTGCTGAAAGTGACGATCGTTGGTCAGCGCAACTAAGATCGATTCGCGCCGCATGGTCTGCATGGAGATGCAGTCCGTCAGGCTGTACCCTTTGTCTGGTCGACTGCGGTAAAGCTCCAAGCCGGCCAGAAACGAAGTCCGCGACTGAGCGATCACTCGAACTTGCGGCTCGGTCAATAGGTACTGGACCGCAAGGACCGCTTCCATCCTGAGCTGGGAATCGAACGCGCAGAAGTCCAGAAACTCTGTTAGTACCTCATCTGTAGTTACGATGACGCTAGAACTAAGCGTATTAGAAAACTCAAGCGCCCGCTGATGATACGCATCTCCCGGGCTGGAGAGCGCGATCCAGTAAAAGGTATCGGCAAAGACGAGGTTCACTGGTTTCGCTTGGGGGAACCGTGGAGATAATGATCATGCTCACTAGCCGCGTCGCTGGGTAGGCGGTCGAGCACGTCTTGAGGCAGACTCTTCATGCGCTCGCTAATGACCTCCCACACCGGGCGCCGTGACGGTTGACTGGCAGGTAATACGCGAAACTGAGCGTGCTGCTCAGCCAGCCGTTGCAGCCAGGCTTCTACGCTCAGTCCTTCCTCGGCAGCTTGCGCCCGCAGCGCTGCCGCCTGTTCATCCGACAGTTGAATCGTCACTGTCATACGTAAACACCCTCGTTAGCGCAAGAATAGAATATGCGCGGCCGGGATGCAATCCAACGAGACGACGTAGCTTCGACAAGCAACATCTTCCCACCTCGGCCCTCCATGGTATGACCCAGCATCTCTACCGCGGCACGATCCCCAGGTGCATTCGACGGCCAATCGCTTCTAATATGTTTAGTCGGACATTTGAGGGCATCCTATTGCGCATGATTGTCTCTAGCTCCCGCTTCGGCGTTATGTTTGGATCGTTGCTCCTGCTTTGCGGCTCTTATCTCTCGGCCAGCACGGGCCGGAATCGCGAGATCAGCAACATCCACTTCGAAAACATTACCCAGACGACCGTCGACGTCGTGTGGGACACCGTGCATCCCAGCACCTCGCAGGTGGCGATCTCCTACAACAATCAGGATTACGAGCCCGATCGCCTGGCGCCCGACTCCGCCGATTCCAAGCTGGTCACCAAGCATCGCGTCACCGTCGACCACCTGGTTCCCAACTTCAGCTATTACATCTACGTCGTGTCGGTTGACGCTAAAGGTGAGATGTCGACCGCGCCTGGCCCGCAGACGCAGGACGGCAAGAATCCGTCGATCCCGATGAAAACGCTGCCGCCTGCGCAGATCGGCCCGCCCAGCTTCAAGATTTACACCTTCGGCCCCAACGAAGCCTTCCCCGGTTATGACATGTACTTTCGTGTGCAACCGATTCTGATGGCCGGCCCGGTCGGCAATCTCTACATCCAAAGCGAGAACGGCTACAACAACAGCAGCGATGGAGTAGTGAAGTATCTCGGCAGCGGCAAAGGCAATCCCGAAACCATCAGCGTGCACTTCGCCTGCAACTGGGGAAGCGACTCGGCCCAGGACAGTGAAGAACAGGATCTCGATCGCGAGCGGAACCTGGGCTTCTGCCGCAACGGCAATACCAATGTTAACGACTTCAACATTCGCCTGCGGACTTCGCCCGACACCGTCCCCGGCCCCTACCAGGTTGCCTTCACGCTGGAGACCAACGGCGTAAAGCAAACCGCGAAGTACGAGTTCACGGTGCAGCCCGCGCCGACCGCGCCGCCGAAGCCTCAACTGACGCAGAAGGCGATCCCCGGCCTCAAGACCTGGGAGCAGCAGATGTCTGAGCTGGGCAAGAGATGGTGTATCTATCGCGACGAGCAGAACGCCGCCGGCAATTTTGTCGACGGCTGGGGCTGGACCGGCGATGCCTGGTTCTATGACGGCGGACGCGTCTATCAGAGCATCGATACCTACACCGCTGCGGCCGGTCATCCGCAACACGCGGCGTGGCAGCACTGCGCCTTGAGCATCCTCGACCCTTACGCAAATTACCTGGTCGCCAACAAAGGCAACATGGCGGGCTATTCCATCTTCACCTTCGGCATGGCCATGAACTACTGGCGCACCAAGGACGACGTGATGAAGCGCGGCGTGATTGCCGTCGCCACGCAGGGACCTCAGCGCGTTTCCTGCGGCAGCGTTGACATCGGCGGCATTCGCGAGAACGCTTACCGCAGCAATGCCTGGATGACGAACGAGATGCTGGGCGCGCCGCGCTGGCCGCTGCTCCAGCGCAACATCGACAAGCTGATGGGCAACCTGAACATGGCTGCGCGCGGCCAGACCGAGGGTGTCCATCCGTTCATGGTCGGCCTCGCAATGGACGCGCTGATTCACTGGTACGAGCTGAATCTCGCCGAAGGGCATCCTGACTATCGCGTGCTGCCGGTCATCAAAGAAGCGCTTGACGGGCTGTGGCACAACAGCTGGCTGCCCAAGCAGAACATGTTCCGCTACGCGCCCTTCCGGCTGCCCTACAACGACAGCACGGAATACACCACGCTCAACAATCTGGTGTCGAATTCGTACGCCTGGTACTGGATGATGACCGGCGACACTACCGAGCGCGATCACGGCGACCTGCTCTTCGCCCACGCGTTTGACGATCCCGACGGCTACACCTGGAGCGGCAAGCAGTTCAGCCAGGAGTTTGAGTTCAGCTTCGATTTCGTGCGCTATCGCGAGGGGCAGACGACCTCCAGCGTGATTGAGGCGAACAATCCCTACACCGGACCCTACGCCGACAACATTCCTCCCATCAGCGAGAAGGTGAATTGCGATCCGAATTATTTTCCGAACTGCAAAGCAGGAACGATCGGCAGCACCACCGCGACGATCTTCTGGAACACCTATAAGCCGGCGACTACGCAGCTGATCTACGGCAAGACCGACAAGTACGGCGAGACCTCACCGCTCGACAAAGCGATGGTCTATAACCACGTGGTGAAGCTGACGGGATTGCAGCCGGGAACGACCTATCATTTCCGGACGAAATCAGTTGATCGCGCGGGAAATGTGGGTTCGATGAAGGATTTGACGTTTACGACCGCGGCGGCAGAGAACGCAGCGCCGGCGAAGCAATAGTTCTGTTTGCGCGACGTCTGAGGATGGCGCCTTGCTTCAGCGGTGCATTTGGAGCGAACCGAGGTTAATCGGCCTAGCCGCTGAGGTAATGGGGTGCCTCAGCGCCTAAAGGCGGGTCCATCTTAGTTGCCGTTAATACACGCCTGAAAGGCGTGCTCCACCCAGCCCGGCGAATCGGCCTTTGCCGGCGCGGAGGCGATTCTACTTCGTCGTCCCCGCCTGCTTCATGATCTGTTCGGCGAAGTAGTTATCCACCGACGCCTTGTCGCGAATTGTTTCGTAATACGCGGCCTTCAGCAACTGCTCGCGACGATCGCGCAACTGCGAGCGGATCGCCTGCTGCACCCGAGGATCCTTCAGCTCACGCTGTCCCGCAACTTCTCTGCTGATCAGCTTCACGATGCGGAAGCCGTAGAGCTGATGGGTATTGGGATCGGCGACAGTGAGAACCGCCGTGTACTGTCCTGGCTTCAACTTGTTGATGGAATCGAACGCAGTTTTATCGGCCTTCAGCGACGACTCCGGTATGAAACCCAGGTCGCCGCCGTTCTGCGCCGTGTCCGGCTGCTCCGAATACGTCATCGCGACGGTGGCAAAATCCTCGCCGCTGTCCAGCCGGTTCTGAATCATCTGGATCTTCTTGCGCGCATCCGCCTCGTTCTGCGCCTTCATGTTCTTGACCTGCGGATTGGGCTGCGTGGTGACCAGGATTTGCGACAGATGATATTGCGGTTCGATCAGGTTGAACTCGGCCTTGTGCTGGTTGTAATAGGCGGTGATGTCGTCGTCGGTGATGTTGATCTTCGACGTGACTTCCTTGTTGAGCACCTTGTCGATGGTCAGCGAACGGCGCAGGTCGCGCTTGAAATCGTCGAGCGTGAGCTGCCGCTCTTTCAGCCGCTTGTCGAACTCCTCCTGCGTGTACGGCGCCTTGATCTCCGCCAGCTTGGCGTTGACTTCTTCGTCGGTCGCCAGCAGGCCAAGCTTTTCGGCGCGCTGCATCAGGATTTCGTTGTCGATGAGCTCGCGCAGGATGTTGAGGCGCAAAGTGTCGGCCTGCTCCTCGCTCGGCTTCTGCGGAGCGTCGGCCACCTGGCTGTCGTAGAACTTCTGGACTTCGGTGCGGGTGATCTTGCGGCCATTGACCGTCGCCATGACGTCGGCGCCGGCTTCTTTGTTGTTGCAGCCGATATTGGGCAACAGCCCAAGTAGGACCAGCGGGGTGAGCAACAGGGCGAGACGAGCTACCCTCGTATCTTTCAGTTCCAAACCACGCCCCTCCTGAGAGGCAGAACCTGGTCAACCGAGCCGTTGGGCCAGCGGTGCGACTGGGTCAAAATCGTTCGCGATCAGCAGAGCCTACTTGCTCGCCGGCGGATGTCCCGGCTGTGCCGGCGCCGGCTGAGCCGCGGCAGCAGGAGCGGGTGCGGCCGCAGGTGGAGGCGGAGGCTGAACGCCCGCCGCCAGCAGCTGACGGTTCAAGGCCGCTCGCACCGCGTCGGCATCCATAGCGCCTTCCAGACGCTCGCCATTGACGAAGACCGTCGGCGTAGCGCTGACTCCCAGCTTGTCGCCCTCGGCCACCGACGCCTTCACGACGCCCGCCGGCGGCGTCTTAATGCACGCCTGCAGCTTCGTCACATCCACGCCATTCTTCTTGCCGAACTCCAGCGTCTGCTGATCAAGCTGGCTGTAGGCGGCTTGCGGATCCTGCGGTGAGGTGCGGATGGCCCGCTGATTCCCATGCAGATAGTCGGCCAGCTCCCAATAGGCCGCCGGGCTCTGTGCGGCCAGGCAGTTGGCGTCGTTGGCGGCATGCTCCGCCCAGGGATGAATCTGCGACAGCGGATAATCCTTGTAGACGATCTTGATTTTGTCCTTGTACTCGGGAAGGATCTCGGCCATCAGCGTGCTGTGCATGCGGGCACAGAACGGGCACTCGAAATCGTCGAAGTTGACCACCGTTACCTTGGCGTCGGGATTGCCCCGCACCGGCCGGTCGGTGAGCGTGATCTCCTTCATCGTCTCGGCGTAGGGATCCTTGCTCAGGTCGAGCTTGGTGAAGCGAACCAGCGTCTTGCCATCTTTGGACAACAGGAACTCGTTCGACTGCGTCTTGCCCCCGCGGCTCATGGTGACGGTCACCTGCTCGTAGTTCGGAAATTCGCTGGCCGACGGCTTCCCTACCGTGACCGATACGTCAGGCGGAATATTGAAAAAGGAGCGAATCTGTCGCTGAATGCGCTCGCTGACTTCGGGGCTGACGGTCGTCGAGCTGGCGCTGGCAGGTGCGCCCTGCTGCGCCCGGCACCCCAGGCACAACAATAGCGACGCGATGGCTAATCGTCTGAAGAACAAAGTGAAAAACCGCCTTTCGGAAGGGAGCGTCAAACTGCAATTATCTCATGGAGCAAGGATTTCCTTGCGGGGAGCGAAGAACCAGGTCGTGTCCTAAAGTTGCGTTGCTGTAATTCAGTTGATGTCTTCTCTCCATTCGCGTAAGGCGTCCTGAAGACTCTGCGCCTTTTGCTCATACTTCTCGGCAGCTTCCAAAAGTTCGGTGCGTAACTGGGCGTTCGCTATCGGTAGGTTGTCGGCTTCTCGACGGATTTGCGCGGCGACCTGTACAAGCTCACGCACAGCTTCCTCTGACTCTCGAATGCGGTCTATTTGTCGTTCAGTCACTGCGATCATCCCATCAATTCGGCCAGACTCCATATGCGGTCGGTTAACCCGCCTTCCACAGCGGCCTGTTCAGCCGGCGACATATGTCTTCACGATCGCATGGGCGCGATCGGCAACAGCGCATTCATCGAGCCCGACCGAAACCCTTCCAGATCCAAGGTCACGTACGTGAAACCCAATCCCTTGAAGATCGCGGCCAACTCGGCTGCCATCTCCATCGTCATCGCGCGCGGCAACTCTTCGCGGGCGATCTCAATTCGCGCAATTTCTCCATGATGACGCACGCGAAACTGCCGGAATCCCAGCCGTCGCAGAGCATCTTCTCCCTGCTCAACCGCCGCAAGCGCTTCTCGCGTCACCGGCCGCCCGTATTCGATTCGCGAAGACAGACATGCCGACGCCGGCTTATCCCACAGCCGCAATCCAGCTTCGTGGGCAAGCTGTCGGATCTCCTGCTTCGTCAATCCCGCTGTCAGGAGCGGCGCGACCACGCCGTGTTCGCGCGCGGCATTTTGTCCGGGACGATAGTCGCCCTGGTCGTCGACGTTGACGCCATAGGCGATGGCATCGAAGCCGCGCTCCCGCCGATACTCTTCCATCTTCGTGAACAGCTCATCCTTGCAGTGAAAGCAGCGTGCGCCATCGTTGCGCCGATAGTCGTCGCGCTCCAGTTCGCCGGTCTCGATGACCTGCAATGGAATGCCGTGCTCTTCCGCGAAAGCCGACCGCATCCTGCATCTGATAGCGCGCCAGGCTGGGAGAGTCGGCCAGCACCGCCAGCATGTCGCTTCCGAGTTCCTGATGCGCGGCCCAGGCTAGAAACGCAGAGTCGATCCCACCCGAATACGCCACCAGCAGGCGGCCGAGCGTTCGCAAATGAGCTCGCAAGGATCAGCGACTTCGTTTGGAGATCTTCCCCAGCCGGGGGCAGATTGGGCAAGGCGGACATGACGATCCATTGTAAGCGGCTTGGAGCGAGAAGTGAGGGTTGTCGGATTCTGGAACTCGTTCGCTTCCCCGGGTGGAGCACGCCTTCAGGCGTGCATATTGCGGTGCCAGTTCGATAGAGCGCTTTAGCGCCTGAGGTAAATCTACCCCTCACCTCAGCGGCTGAAGGCGAGACCTTCAGCGCATCTCAGCTGGGCCGCTGAAAAAGTCGAGAAGCAGATCCCTCGTCGGCCTGAAGGCCTCCTCGTGATGACAAAAACAAAAGACTTGCAACGGCGCAGCTGAAGCTGCGCCCCTTCAAAACACTCCACAATCGAGTTTTCGGCAACCTATGAACGCATGGTCCACCCACCTCGTTAGTACAGCCGCTGCAGGCGCTTGATGCTGCCGAAGGTCCCGACGTTGGTCAGGCTGAACGAGAAGTGGTAGGCGTTCTCGTTGCGGACCGATCCAAAAGCATAACGCTGATACTGAAAAGCAACGCCACAACAATCCCAGTTGTAATTGACTTGAATGGTGGCTCCCTGAAACAGAGGCGGTGGCTCGGCGGACATCGCTACGCTGACTCCAGCGCTGAAGCCGGTTTTCGACATGCCACCGTAAATCGTGCCAATGCGCCACTGGTTGTAAATCTGTTGCATGGCTACGCCGTTGACGATGGCCACTTCGCCGGGCGCATTCAAGTAAGTCTGGCCGCCGTTGAAATACCAGTTTCCCCAGCGGTAGCCGGCAAACATGGTGCTGGCGTTGACCTGATGCAGCACCGGATCGTAGTCCACGCCCCACTGGAAGTCGGTGTTGCCCGAGGCCACGCGCAGCCGCGAGATGATGGGTGAGAAAATTCGCGGATCGATCAGAAAGGCAATGCCGGTGAAGTCGACGGTGTTGTCGAAGACATTGCGCTGCCCGGGTACCAGCGCTCCTCCAAAATTCCGATTGGCGTAATACACCTGAGCCAGCTTCCACTCTACGACGTTGCCGGACGGCGGGGACTCGTCCTTGCACGCCTTTTCCTCGGCTGCTTTTTGCTCCGGAGTGAGCTTCTCCGAACTGGCGGCGTACGCCTGGCGCTGATAGCAGTGAGAGCTGATGGTGGTCTTCTTCGTGTAGAGGCGATTGATCACCCCGTACTCGATTTGGTTGGTGTCGGCCAGGATGTCGCGATAGTCGAAGCGGATGATCTGGCTGAAGTTGTCGATGCCCCCCTGATAACGGTAGATCGCATAGGTATCGATCGTATGCTTCAGCACGCGGCCGAACGGCTTGGCGTTGAAGATGCGCGACAGCGTCGGCGGGCGTAGCTCGAAGGAAGCGTTGGCCACGTTGCGGTTGATGGCGTCGTGGATGGCAACGCCATAGGGGGTTGAGCTGGTGCCGGCCGCCAGTTGCTCGCCATACCAGGTTTCCTCGGCACCAACTTGCGGACGAACGGTCCAGCCGGCGAACAGCTTGGGCCAGGCGATGTAGGGCGCGGCGTCAAGTCGCGGCACAATCGGCGCCGTCTCGAATCCGATCTCGCTGCGATTCAGCCCCTCGATGGCGGCGTCGTAGGAATAGACAAAGTTGCTCCGGCTGAAGGTTCGCTCCACGGTATTAAAGTCCAGGCTGGGCGCATGCACGATGCTGATGTCATCGCCCCAATTGCTGCTTTCATAGTTTTCGTAACGCGAGGCCAGGAAGCCCAACCCGTATCCATCCCAGTTCTTGGTCACAAAGCCGTTGGAGCGCACCTCCGAGTTGATGGCTTCGGTGAATCCCAGCGCGAATCCCAGGCGAAATTGGTACGAGGAGAGCAGATCTATGTTGAGTACGGCGAGGAACCCATCGGGCAATTGCTTAAAGGCGGTGGCCTTGATCTCCTCGCCGCCCTGGAACTGCTGGGTCTGCGGATTGCCCTGGTTGTCGACGACTCCGAAGTACTGCATCTCAAAAGCTGATTTGAATCCCAGCCAGCGGAGTTCGCCATCCTGCTCCCACCCACGCGCGGCGTACACCCCGGCTCCAATGGTTGCGTCCGCATTGCGGCCAAGTACCCAGTAATAGTCGTCTTGAAAAATGAATCCCTTGCTGTTGGAGTAGCCGATGTCGGGGGGCAAGAATCCGCTCTTTCTTCCAAAATTGTCCGCCGGTTGTTCGACGAACGGAAAGTAGAAGACCGGAATACCGCCGAGCTTGAGCGTGGCATGATGCATCTTGGCTTCGTCGCCAACTTCCACGTCGGACACCTCGGAATTGAACTGCCACTTGGGTTTCGGCAATTGACAGGAAGTCACGAAGCCGTTGTAGACGCGATAGTGGTCTGGCCCCAGCCGTTCTATTCTTTGGCCGCTAAAGAAGAATGGGGTCGACGAGGTGAGAAACATGGTTTTGTTCTTGACCCGGGCGCCAATCGAGCCGGTGGCGTCGTAGAACATGCCGCTGTCACGGCTGACATCATAAGTGGCGCGATTGCCGACGATGTGCTCGTTATTCCGACCGCCATCAAACACCACATGTCCGGTCGCGTTAACTTGCCCCGTGCTGGAGTCGTACCTCACCTGGTCGGCATGCAAGATGTTACCGCTGAAACGGATCTCGACATGGCCGCGCGCGGAATAGATGTCCTGATTCTTTTCCTGCTGGTCGGCGCGAATCAGCACCTCGTTGCGTCCAGGACTGGCGTTGACCGCCGGCCGCTCCGGTCCCTCCGGCGGAGCGATCTCCTGCAATTCCTGCTGGATGACCTCCTCCGTCTTGGTGTCTTCCTGACCGGTATCGGTTCGAACCGTGACTTTCTGCTTCGGCGCGGATTGTTGTGCGCCGGCAGCCGGAGTTCTGTCCGTTTGTGTCAGCGACACCAGAATTAGGCGTCGTCGACGGACTGCCGGTTTGGGCTGCATTCTGTTGCGGTTGCGACGGAGGCAACTGGCTGGTTAATATAGCGGGCCGCAGAAACAGATGACACCACAACAGCGCCGTGATAATCAATCCAGTGCGAGGCATCATCGATAGGCGTGCGTCTCTTCGCCCTTGCGTGTGAGTGAAGTGGAACCTTGCAACTTAGCACGTTGCAGGATGACAGGCCAAATGTGAACCGCGAATCGCTGATGCTGCGCAGCTCTGACGTTCTCCTAAACCCGATTGGTGCCCGTTGGTTTCGCAATCGAATGGCTCGAATGCAAGCTGGGGTATCTCTGTCGTGGCGACCTTGGACCTCGTTCGTGTTTCATCTCTTGACCAACCCGCGTTCCCTGATGTGCGAGAGGAGTTAAGCATAGTCGCGCCACGACATGACTGACCAGCAATCGTTACGCTCCCCTTCCGAAGCCGAATCGCCGCAACCATCAGAGAGCCGCTGGAGAAACGAAATCTCCGCGCGCGTCGCAGGCTATCGCAATAAACGTGGCCGTCGCGTCGAGGGAGCGTACAGCATGCGCTTCCCCTTCCCGCCCGCCTCGACGCAAGATTTCGTTGCCGAGCCGCCGCTGGAATCTTGCCCAGCCGCGCCCGCAGATTCGACAGCCGGCGATGCCAGTGTTGCCACTGCGGTCGTCGAAGCTCCGCCAATCGAAATGCCGGAGCCAGCCCCGCAGGCCTTGACGGTAAGCATCAAAACGGAAGCCTTGATCGAGACAACGGAAGCTCCGGATCAGACCGCCGATGCGGAGCCGGAGCCCGAACCGCGACCCGCGCCGCAACTCGTCTCGCGTCCGCCGGCTCAGCGCAAGGTCATCGCATTTCCGCGGCAAGCCACGATCGCTCCGGAAACGCGCTACCGGCTGGCCGACCCGGTTGTTCCCGAGCAGCCGCGCATTCTGGATGTGCCCGAGGAGCTCGAAGCGTTTCCCTGCGCTCCGCTGCTGGACGGATTGCATCTGCCGTCCAATGCCGCGCAACCTGAGACGTCCGCCGACCACATCGAGTTGCCGCTTGAGCCGGCGAGCACTTCGCAGCGGGTTCTTGCCGGCGTGATCGATTGCGCGCTGATCGTCGTCTCGGCCGCAATCTTCGGCGCAGTCTGCTACAAAATGCTGCCGAAGCTGACCTTGACCAAGCCGCTGCTGCTGATCGCCGGCGCGATTCCCGTTCTGCTCTGGGCGTTCTACCAGTACGTGCTCACGATGTACGGCGGCGGGACGGTCGGAATGCGGGCTCTGCACTTGCGCTTGAGAACATTCAAAGGCGGAAATCCCAACTGGCGTCATCGCCGCAGCCGCGTCATCGGACTGTATTTTTCGGCCGCGTCGCTGATGATGGGACTGCTCTGGGCGTTGGTCGACGTGGACGCGCTCTGCTGGCACGATCGCATCAGCCGGACCTATCTCACCCGGCAGGAACAATCTTCGGCACCGCAGCAGGATTAGTCGCGGGCGCGATAGGTTCCCTGGCAATCCCACGTACGCGATTCCTACGATTCAGGAAACAGTAGGGCGGCCGTGTGTGCAATTGGTCTTCTCAGGGACGGTGCGGAATGCGTGTCTGCAGATGGTCTTCGAAGTTGCATCGGACAAAGTGATTAGCCCAGCGCGGGAGCGCTGGGTCAGCGCCAGCTGTATGTGGCCCGAGCCCCTTCAGGGGCGACAGATCCAGTACTCTCTGCCAACCAACATCTTAAGCCGCACTGCGGGCAGATCAACTTTCGCCCCTGAAGGGGCTCGGAGGTTCTAAAAACGCGCTCTACCCAGCGCTTCCGCGCTGGGCTAATTACTGGTACGGACCGGGCACATACTTTACAGATCAGACCGGGCACATACTTTACACTTTCACGGCCTCGCCTTATCCATCGTCCCTCCTCATCCGGATTCGTGGGATGCTAACTTCAAATGGTGGACCACCCCGCGTTCCGCAAACTTACCATTCCGCAACATTGGTCGCTGACAATTCTCTTCCAACCCTGTACAGTCAAGCGGGTCCGGCTGCCGTCCGCATGAGCGCGCGCCGATGGCACCGGTAATCGCGATACACTAAGTATTCCCTCCGGCGAACGCCCGCGCCGAAGACCCCTCCCGGACATCCGGGAAATTTTATGGCCTCAAAGATCGAGAACCTGCAGCGACCCGCAATTAAAGTCTTCGTCGCTACGTCAGTCATGCTGACGTTTATCTCGTTCTGGCGGGCCGCGGCCATCGTCCTCGCCGACCTCGCCTCGTCGGCATACTACGTGGGCGGCGATGCCGAGAAGGTCATCGGCAAGAGCGCTCCCTGGTTTGTGCTGGCGGTGATGCTGTTCAGCTACGCCGTCCGCGCCATCTACATCGAATCCAGCGCCATGTTCGTGCGCGGCGGCGTCTATCGCGTGGTCAAACAAGCGATGGGCGGAACGCTGGCCAAGCTCTCGGTTTCGGCGCTGCTGTTCGACTACATTCTGACCGGTCCGATCAGCGCCGTCGCCGCCGGCCAGTACGTCGCCGGCTTTCTGACGGATACCTTCCACCATATTGGCTACAACATTACCGTTCCTGACAATGCCTTCGCGGCGTTCTTTGCCATCCTGGTCTCACTCTATTTCTGGTGGCAGAACACGCAGGGCATTCATGAATCCAGCGAGCGCGCCTTGCAGATAATGAAGATCACGACGGTCATGGTCGTGATGCTCATCGCCTGGTGCCTGATCACGCTGTTCAAGCATCCCTCGCCATTACCGCCCCTGCCCTCGCCCGCCACCATGCATCACGACAAGGAGTCGCTGGGCTGGCTGCTGGGCACATGGGCGGCGCGAATTCCGCTGGTGATGCTGCTGGTGGGATTCGGGCACTCGGTGCTGGCCATGAGTGGCGAAGAGTCGCTGGCCCAGATCAATCGCGAAATCGAACATCCCAAGCTGAAGAACCTGGAAAAAACCGGGCTGGTGATCTTCCTCTACAGCCTGTTCTTCACCTCGCTGGTTTCGTTCTTCGCGGTGATGATCATTCCCGATAGCGTGCGCCACGAGTACTTCGCCAACCTGATCAGCGGCCTGGCTATGAGCGTGGTCGGCCCCTATACCTTGCGCCTGATCTTCCAGGGATTCGTGGTGCTGGTGGGGGCGCTGATCCTCGCCGGCGCGGTCAACACCGCCATCGTCGGCGCCAACGGCGTGCTCAGCCGCATGGTCGAGGACGGCGTACTGACGACCTGGTTCAAGCGTCCGCACCGCCGCTTCGGCACCAGCTATCGCGTCATCAACATGATCGTCGGCCTGCAGATCTTCACCATCGTCGCCAGTCGCGGCAACGTCTATCTGCTGGCTTCGCTGTACGCTTTCGGCGTGATCTGGAGTTTCTCCTTCATGTCGCTGGCGGTGCTGGTTCTGCGCTACACCAGCCCGCAGAATCGCCCCTGGAAAGTACCCGGCAATATTCGGATCAACGGAGTGGAGATCCCGCTGGGTGTGGGTCTGATCGCTGTCCTTCTCTTCTCTACCGCCATTGTCAACCTGTTTACCAAGGAGATGGCTACGATTGCTGGGGTTTCGTTCAGCCTGGCGTTCTTCGTCATCCTGACGATCTCCGAGCGCAAGACGGCGCATGAGCACGCCAGCGGACAGTCGGGGCTGGAGCAGTTCAACATCGCCGACGATCGCGAACTCAATGCCGAGGCGATGGACGTCCGCCCGGGCAACATCCTGGTCGCGGTGCGCGATCCCCGCAATCTCTACTACCTACGCAACGTACTGGCCAAGACCGACACATCCAAAACCGACGTCGTGGTCATGACCTCGCGCGTCTATCACCGCGAGCATTCCTTCAGCGGCAGCGAAGAGGTGGATACCTCCGAGGTCTTCCGCAAATACGAGCAGGAGCTGTTCTCCTCCGTGGTTGCGGTCGCCGAGAAAGAGGGCAAACACGTATCCCTGGTGGTGGTCCCGACGAATGACGTTTTCGAAAGTATCGTCTCCACCGCGCAGCGGCTGCACTCGTCGGTAATCATCTGTGGCCAGTCGAACAAACTAACCGCCGACGAGCAGGGCAAGCTGACCGGCGACGCCTGGGAGCGGCTGCCGGAGCCGCGGCCGCGCCTGCGGCTGGTGGTCTACGATCCCCAGGGTGCCAAACACGTTTACATGTTGGGTCCGCACACGCCGCGCATGCGTCAGGAGGATGTCGACCTGCTCCACGGATTGTGGAAGGAAGTGACCAGCGATCCGAAATATCGTGAGCTGCACCACTACCACCTGCTGAACGTTGCTTTGCAGGAAATGGCATCGCGCATGCATGATAGCGGCCTGCGCGAAGACGTGATGAAAGATATTCACGACGAAATCGAGCGCAAGGGCAATGAGCCCATGGTCGATGACGAAACTCAGTCGACGCCGCCGACGTAATGCTTTTACTCTGTCATCCTGAGCGGAGCGTCCGCAGGGCTTTTCGTTCCGCATCCTTTGCGGAACGGGCGGACGCGCAGTCGAAGGACCTGCTTTTCGCTCCCAGGGAAGGATGTTGGTGGCAGGCATAAAATCAGGAACACACCCATGAAAGCCGTCCTTGTAACTCGCGCCGGCGGTCCCGAGGTCCTCGAGGTCCGCGAAGTTCCCGAGCCGCAGCCCGCGCCGGGCGAAGTCATTGTTCGCGTTGAGGCTGTCGGCATCAACTTCGCCGATACCATGACCACGCGCGGCAGCTACGGTGGTATGCCGCCTCCGCCGTTTATCTCCGGCCGCGAGTTTGCCGGCGTCGTCGAATCCACCGGCGAGCGCGTTATGGGCTACATGCAGTGGGGCGCGGCGGCGCAGAAGATCGCGATGAAGCCGGATCAGCTTTGGCCGCAGCCCAAAGGCTGGACTTCGGTCCAGTCCGCCGCATTTCCAGTCAACTTCCTGACGGCGTATCTCGCCTATTGGAAGGCCGGCCTCACCGAAGACGCGCTCGAACCTAATCGCTGGAGCGACGGCCATCAGCGCCGTGTGCTCATTCACGCTGCGGCTGGAGGCGTCGGCACCGCCGCGATCGAAATCGGCAAGCTGCTCGGCATCGAAACCTACGGCACCTCTTCGTCCGACGAAAAGCTGGAGAAGGTGAAGAAGCTCGGGCTGGATCACGGGATCAACTATCGCGAGGTCGATTACGAGCAGCGCGTCAAAGAGCTGACCAACGGCGAAGGTGTCGACGCGGTCTTTGAGATGCTCGGCGGGGAGCACACCGCCAAGAGCCTGCGCTGTTGCCGCCCGTTTGGGCGCGTCATCATTTACGGCACCGCCACCGGCCAGCGGCATCAATTCGACTCCGGCGTCATGATGGCGAAGAGCCTCAGCGCGCACGGGCTGTGGCTCAGCGTGCTGGCGAAGGATCGCGACCTGATCAACCGCTCGCTGCGCGCGATGGAGCCCTGGATCGAGCAGGGCAAGCTGCATCCCGAGATCGGCCACACGCTGCCGATGGAGCAGGCCAGCGAAGCGCATCGTCTGCTGCTCGGTCGCGCCAACTACGGCAAGATCGTATTGCGAATTGAATAGCTGTCAGCTATGAGCTATGGGACGTGAGCTATGAGCCGTGGGCTATCCTGGAGACCGTGGGCTGTCAGCTGTCGGTTCTTGGCGACAAACCTCAACAATAATTGTGTCACCCTGAGCGGAGTGAGGTCGCGCCAGCGACCCAACGCAGTCGAAGGTCGTCGTTTCTGATAGCTCACGGCCCATAGCTCACAGCCCACAGCCAGAAGCTACAATCATCCCGTGGATGCCAAACCCTGGCTGGTGCTGATCCTGTTTTTCGCCGTCTGCCTCGGTGCGGGCGGGCTCGGCTCATTCTTCACCGCCAACAGCGTTCGCGATTGGTATCCACGCCTGCGCAAGCCGCCGGGCACGCCGCCCAGCTGGGTCTTCGGGCCCGTCTGGACCACGCTCTACGTCCTGATGGCAATCTCCGCCTGGCTGGTCTGGCGGGAATACGGCCGCGGCGCTCTGCCCGCTCTGCTGATTTTCTTCGCGCAACTCGCGCTGAATGTCGCCTGGTCGGGAATCTTCTTCGGCTCCAGAATGCCGGGCGTCGCCTTCCTTGAAATCGTGATCCTGTGGCTCGCCATCGCCTTCAACATCTTCGTCTTCTATTGGCTGCAGCCGATCGCGGCGGCGATTCTGCTTCCGTATCTGCTGTGGGTAACGTACGCGGCCTATCTCAACTTCGGCATCTGGCGGCTGAATCGCGAGTAAAGTTTTGTCTTTGTCCGAAACCAAGCCCGTTTTCGCTCGTCTGCATCATAGATACTTGACGACAGAGTAATTTAGGCCCGGTTGCTCCGCTCTCCGCCGCCCATTTACGATACAACTCGCACGATGCCGCATTCCAAACAGATCTTTTTCGATCCCAACCGTAAACGCTGGCGCCGTTTGCGGCTGATCATCGACTGCAGCGTCATCCTGGTCACGCTCCTGCTGGTGCTGTTCGTTCTTTCCGTCATCCGCGGATCGTCGGTGCCCGCCGTCGCGCTGCCCATGGTCAAGCGGCCGTATCACGCGCTCAAGCCCGACCAGAAGCGCAAGCCGCCTCGCCGCGTCAACACGCACCGCAAGACCAAACAGCCGGCATCGGAAGTTGTCTTGAATTCCGACGAAGGCATCCGCGGCGCATTTTATGTGCAATGGGACGCCGCCAGCTTCGCCTCGCTCAAAGATAATTACCCGCAGATCGACTTGCTGTTCCCTGAGTGGATGCACGTGCTGACCGCCGATGGCCGCCTGCAGGGCGTTACCGAGTTCAACACGCTCTTCGACGTCGTCGATCCCACGGGCAAACCCCAGCAGGTCGACGAAAAAGTCATGTCGCTCCTCAAGGGTGAGAAAGCGGCGACCGAAGTCTTTCCCCTGGTCAACAATTTCGATCCCGTCGACAACAAGTGGGATCCCGATCTCACCGCGAAGTTCATGGGCGATCCCGCCGCGCGCCAGCGCTTCCGCAACGAATTACTGGCGTTCCTCGCGACCGATCAGTACAAGGGCCTCACGCTCGATATCGAGGCCTTCCCGGAATCCTCGCGCGCCGACTATCTAAAGCTTGTCAGCGAACTCTACGACGATCTTCAAGACAAGGGATTGAAGCTGTACGTCGCCGTACCGGTCAACGACAAGGACTTCGACTACGCCAGCGTCGCCAAGGTCTCGGACGGCGTCATCCTGATGAACTACGACCAGCACTATCCCGGCGGCGATTCCGGTGCGGTCGCCGGCCAGGACTGGTTCGTCAAGAATCTGCAGGACGCGCTGAAGGTGATTCCGAAAGAGAAGATCATCTGCGCCGTCGCCAACTACGGGTACGACTGGGCGATGAAGCCGGGACAGAAGGCGGGAACGCCGCCGGAGAACAATCACACCGTCAGCGTTCAGGACGCCTGGCTCGAGGCCTCGGATTCCGACACCGACATCAACTTTGACGACGACGCGATGAACCCGCACTTCGCCTATCTCGATGGCGACATCCGCCACGATGTCTGGTTCGTCGATGCGGTGACTGCGTTGAATCAGATGCGCGCGGCGCACGCGCTGGGCATCGATACCTTCGCGCTCTGGCGGCTGGGCTCGGAGGATCGCTCGCTGTGGGCGGTGTGGGACAAACCGTTTGAAGCCGGAGCCACCGACAAGCTGAACATCGTTCCCCCCGGCCAGGACGTCGACGATGAAGGATCGGGCGAGATCATTCGCATTCAGTCGAAGCCCACGCCGGGCGAGCGCACCATCACCGTCGACCCTGATACTCACCTCGTCAGCGACGAGATCTTCAAGACGCTGCCGCTGCCCTACGTGGTCGACATGTACGGCGGCACGCAGGAGAAGAAAGTCGCGCTGACCTTTGACGATGGTCCCGATCCCACCTGGACGCCGAAGATTCTCGACGTGCTGAAAGCGAAAGGCGCGAAGGCCACCTTCTTCCTGATCGGCGCTGAAGTCGAGAAGTTTCCCGGCATCGCCAAACGCATTTACAACGAAGGCCACGAGATCGGCAACCACACTTTCACCCATCCCGACGTCAGCAACATTTCCCGGCGCTACTTCGAAGTCGAGCTGAACCTCACCGAGCGGCTTTTCGAGAGCAAGCTCGGCGTAAAGCCAGTGCTGATGCGTCCACCGTATGCCATCGACGAAGCGCCCGATACCGCCGACCAGGTGCGCCCGCTGGAGTGGTCGCAGGATATGGGCTACATCACCGTCGGGGAGAAGATCGATCCCAACGATTGGCGCGACAATCCTCGTCCTACCGCGGAGGGGATTGCGGCCGAGGTGATGAAGAACCTGCCGCCGTGCGCGCCCAACAATCAGGTGCGCTGCGGCAACGTCATCCTCTTCCACGATGGCGGAGGCGATCGCAGCCAGACGGTAAAAGCGCTGGCCATCATCCTTGATCAATTGAAGCAGCGCGGCTACCAGGTTGTTCCGGTCTCAGAGCTGATGGGCAAGACGCGCGCCGACGTGATGCCGCCAATCTCCACCAACGAGCGCTGGTCAGCCTGGATCGACAGCCTCAACTTCTCGCTCTTCGGAGCGGTGCAGTATTTCATCATCTTCGTCTTCTTCGTCGGCGACGTGTTGATGACCGGCCGTCTGGTTCTGATCGGCATCCTCGCCATCTATGACCGCTGCCGGCATCGCGACAGTCCGGATCCGAACTACCGGCCCGACGTCGCGGTTCTCATTCCCGCCTACAACGAAGAAAAGGTTATCGAGCGCACGGTGCGTTCGGTGCTCGAATCCGATTATCCTAAGCTGCGCGTCATCGTCATCGACGATGGCTCGAATGACAACACTCTCGAGGTCACGCGTACCGCCTTCCAGAAGGAGATTGCCGCCGGACGCGTAACCGTGCTGACCAAGCCGAACTCCGGCAAGGCCGACGCTCTGGATTACGGGCTGGAGCAGGTGACACAAGAAATCTACATCGGTATCGATGCCGATACCCTCATCGCACCCGACGCGATCTCATTGCTGGTACCGCACTTCAGCAATCCCAAGGTCGGAGCCATGGCCGGCAACGCCAAGGTCGGCAATCGCGTCGGCCTATGGACGCGCTGGCAGGCGCTGGAATACATCACCAGCCAGAACTTTGAGCGGCGCGCGCTGAACACACTGAATGCCGTCAGCGTTGTGCCGGGGGCCATCGGAGCGTGGCGCACGTCAGCGGTGCGCGAGGCCGGAGGCTATCAGCGCGACACCGTCGCCGAAGATGCCGATCTCACCATGGCGCTGCTGCAAGCCGGCTATTGGGTGAACTACGAAGACCGCGCGCTGGCTTACACCGAAGCTCCCACCACCGCGAATAGCCTGATGCGGCAGCGATTCCGCTGGTCCTTCGGCATCATGCAGGCAGTGTGGAAACATCGCGCGGCGGTCAAGCAGAAAGGCGCGCTGGGCTGGGTCGCAATTCCCAACATGCTGATCTTCCAGATCCTGCTGCCGCTGGTTTCGCCCTTCATCGACATCATGTTCGCCGTCGGCGCGATTACCTATTTCGTCGACAAGTATCGTCATCCCGAATCCGCCAATCCCGCCGACTTCCACAAGCTGGTGGTGTACTTCGCGCTCTTCATGGTGATCGACTTTATCGCGTCGACCATCGCCTTCACGCTGGAGCGCCAGCAGTCCGGCGGCAAGCGCGACTTCCTGCTGCTCGGTCACGTCTGGCTGCAGCGCTTCGCCTATCGGCAATTGTTCTCGCTGGTGCTGATCAAGACGCTCAAGCGCGCCATCGAGGGCCGCGGTTTTTCGTGGGACAAACTGGAGCGGACTGCGAGCGTGCGCCAGCCGGTCGTGATTCCGCGCGAGAGGCGGGCGCAATGAGTTCCCCAACCACCAAGCCCGCGCTCGACATGAGCGTCAAGGTTGCCGGCATCGAATTCAAAAACCCCATCCTCGCTGCCAGCGGCAGCTTTGGCTACGGCGTAGAGTTCGAAGATGTTGTCACGCTCAGCCGTCTGGGCGGCTTCGTCACCAAAGGTCTCTCGCGCGAGCCCATGGCCGGCAATCCTCCGCCTCGCCTGTTTGAAACTGCGGCGGGAATGCTGAATGCCATCGGCCTGCAAAACATCGGCGCGCGTGCGTTCCTGGAAGAGAAGCTTCCGCTGCTGCGCAAGATCAGCAACATAACCTTTCTGTGCAATGTCTTCGGACATTCGCAGGACGAGTATGAAGAAGTCGTTCGCATTCTCAACGACGGTGAAGGCATCGCCGGCTACGAGCTGAATGTCTCCTGCCCCAACACCAAGTGCGGCGGCATCGCCTTTGGCAGCGATCCCAAAATGCTGTCGGAGGTGGTCAGCGCGGTGAAGAAGATCGCGACGCGGCCGGTCATCGTGAAGCTCTCGCCGAACGTCACCAGTATCCCCGACATGGCTCGCGCCGCCGAAGCAGCCGGCGCCGATGCGATCTCGCTGGTCAACACCTTCGTTGCCATGGCGATTGACGCCGAAACCCGCAAGCCGCGAATCGCCAACGTCACCGCAGGCTTGTCGGGCCCGGCGATCAAACCCATCGCGCTGCGCATGGTGTGGGAGGCGGCAAAGACGGTGAAGATTCCGATCATTGGTCTAGGGGGAATCAGCACCCCGGAAGATGTGATCGAATTCCTGCTGGCCGGCGCCAGTGCGATTGAAGTGGGGACCGTGAACTTCTGGGATCCCTGCGCCTGCGAGACGCTGGTGGATTCGCTGGAGAAGTGGTGCGTCGAACACCGCATCGAGAAAATCAGCGAGTTAACCGGCGCGCTGCAGTTGGAGCCGAAACAGTCGTAAGCAGATAGACTTTGGTCGCCGGCGACGCTGAGTGAGGCGCAAGTCGCCTTTGCAGGCTGCCGAAAAACCCCTGACTGCGCTAGGTTCAGGTAGTGCGGGCCTTCAGGCCCGCGTTCAGGCTACCTTTATTTTTGTCATCCCGAGGAGGCCTTCAGGCCGACGAGGGATCTGCTTCTCGACTTTTTCAGCAACCTCTTTAAGCCGACGGCAGGACGTGCCGCCGGCTGAAGCCGGCTCTATTGGGAAAAGGGTTGCGTCTAACGCGGCGCTAAAGCGCCGCACTACCCGGCTCGCGGCTCGCAGCTCGCGGCTCGCAGCTTTTACTCTTCCTCTTCCGTCACTTCTCCGCGCTCGGCCTTCGCTGCAGCGATGACCTTTTCCTGCTGCAAGGCGGGGACGAAATCGTAGTGGTGCATTTCCATGGCGAAGCTGCCGCGCCCCTGCGTCATCGAGGTGAGATCCGTTCCGTACGTCAGCATCTCGGCCATCGGCACTTCGGCCTTCACTACGGTTTTGCCGGCCTTGTTGTCCATGCCCTGAATGCGCCCGCGGCGGCTGTTGAGATCGCCCATGATCGAGCCCGCGAATTCGTCGGGAATGGTGATCTCGACATTCATGATCGGCTCCAGCAGCGTTGGCTTGGCCAACTCCATGGCTTTGCGGAAGGCGATGCGCCCGGCGGTCTTGAAGGACAATTCGTTCGAGTCAACATCGTGATAGGAGCCGTCGTAGAGGATCACCTTGAAGTCGACGACAGGAAAGCCGGCAAGAAAGCCGCGCGCAGCTGCCTCGACAATGCCTTTCTCGACCGCCGGAATAAAGTTCCGGGGAATCGAGCCGCCGAAGATTTCGTTGACGAACTCGAAGTTGCCGCCGCGCGCCAGGGGTTCCATCTTGATCTTGCAATCGCCGAATTGCCCGTGACCGCCGCTCTGCTTCTTGTGCCGGCCTTGCACGTCAGCGCGGCCGCGAATGGTCTCGCGATACGGAACCTTCGGTGCCTTGAGCACAACCTCAGTGTGGTAGCGGTTCTTCAGCTTGGAGACGATGACTTCGATATGCTGCTGGCCGGTTCCCGCGATCAGAAATTCCTTGGTCTGCGCGTCGCGGAAGAAGCGCAGCATGGCATCTTCTTCCATCAGCTTGTGGATGCCGTTGCTCAGCTTGTCTTCATCAGCACGGGTCTTCGGCTCGATGGCAAACGTGATGGCAGGCTCGGCGAAAGTAACCTGCGGATACTGAATGGGCGAAGGTTTGTCGCCCAGCGTGTCGCCGGTCAACGTGTCTTTCAGTTTCGCGACCGCGCCGATGTCTCCCGCGTGCAGCTCATTCACGGGAACGGCGGTCTTGCCCTGCATCACGGAAATATGGGCGAACTTTTCGCTGCTGCTGCGGGTGAAGTTCTGCAGCGTCGCATCATTCTTCAGCACGCCGGAGAACACCTTGAAGAACGAAATCCGTCCGGAGAAGGGATCGCTGATGGTCTTGAAGACGAAGAGCGAAAGTGGCTCGGAATCGCTGACCTTGCGCTTGGCCGGCTCGCCATTGTTGGCCGTGGGAGCGGCGCTCACCGCGGCGCGCTCGGCAGCCGTGGGCATGTAGTCCACGATGAAATCCAGCACCTCATCCGTGCCCATGTTTCCCAGCCCGGACGCGAAGAGCACGGGGAAAATCTTGTCTTCGCGAATGGCATTGTGCAGGCCGCTGACGATGTGCTCCTCGCCGATGGTGCCCTTGTCGAAGAACTCTTCCATCAGCGCGTCATCGCCTTCGGCAACCTGCTCGATCAGGCGCTCATGCGCAGCCTGGGCTTGTTCAGCCATATTGGCCGGGATGTCGCCGACCTTGGCCTTGCCGTTGCCGCCCGGTTCATAGGTGTAGGCCTTCATCCTCACCAGATCGATAACGCCGGAGAAGTTCTTCTCCGCCCCGATCGGCAATTGCACCGGCACCACCATGCGTCCGAAGGCGTTGGTCAGCGACTCCATGACGCGACCGTAGTCGGCGCGCTCGCGATCCATGCGGGTGCAGACAATGACGCGCGGCAGCGCCAGCTTCTCGCAATGGTTCCAGATGCGCTCGGTCACCACCTCAACCCCGCTGACCGCATCCACGACCACCAGCGCAGCTTCCACCGCCGGCAGCGCCATCTCGGCTTCGTGAATAAACATGTTGAAGCCGGGGGTGTCGACAAGGTTGATCTTGGTCTTGCCCCACTCGACGATGCCGGTCGCGGCCGACAGCGACATGCCCCGCGAGATTTCTTCTTCCTCGTGATCGGTGGTGGTGGTGCCTTCATCCACGCGGCCCAGTCGCTGGGTTGCGCCGGCGGTGTACAGCATGGCCGAGGCCAGCGAGGTCTTGCCTGAGTGTGAATGCCCAACCAGGGCGACGTTGCGAATGTTTGCGCCTTCGTAATTCTTCACGTAGAACTCCTTGCGGTGGTCGAGCGGCGTTGCAGCGCCGCATCAGCCGGCCCTATGAAACTGTTACTACGAACTGCGAATCCTTACGTTGCCTGTTCTATTGAAGCCGCACTGTCTCAAGGGCAAATTCCCCGGAGGCACACTTGTCATGTGTTCGTAAGACCCCGAGGTTGCCGATGAGGCAAAAAGGCGGGGCACCATGCCGGACTGCGCGTGGTGAAGCTGTAACAAACTTGAAATGCTAGCATACGCGCTTAATGCGGCTCAAACTCGCTTCGCACATCCAGCTTGACAACAATTCTGGTTGTGATACCGTGGGGCACTTATTTATCCGGGATGCGAGAGGCCCGCAGCGAGGGGTCCGCCGGATGGCTTTGGTTACGGGCTGTTGACTCAGGGCCCCGGAATTGTACTTGCCAAACTGAGCTGCGGATTGCGTCACCGTGGCTTCTTCCTCGGGAAAGTTGTAGAGCTCACAAAATTCAACTGGAGGCTTGTATGGCCAATATCGACACGCTTAAGACCGCCGGCTTGATTTCGCAGAGCGCCACGTTCAATGCGACTGACCAGGCGATCATCGACAGCCTTACTGCGGCCGAGGTGAGCGCCCTGGTCAGCGTCCAGGGAAAACTCACAGCCGAGTTCATAGCGAACAACATTGGATCTGCCGGTGCGGCAACCAAGTCCATCGGGATCGTTTTCTAGAATGACGATTCTCGCAGATCAGGCGGGTGCAGTCGGCTCAGGTGATCGCGGCGCTCTCCCGGAGCGTCGCACGATTTCTCTGAGCCACAGCCGTCGTCTGCGCGGCAAAATCCAGATGGCGCGCGCCGGGCTGGATGCCGCCGCCGAAACCTTGTGGACCCATCCCCGGCTGCGCGAGATTTATCCCGAGTTCCTCTTCCGCAATCACGCGGTGATTCGCTGCAGCGTTCCGCTGATGAAGGCTGCCGCCGAGCGCTGCGAGAAGATGCTCGACACCGATCCGGTTGCTCCCGGCATGATCGAGTACTTTCGCAAACACATTCCGGAAGAGACCGGTCACGACGAGTGGGTGCTCGACGATCTTGCGACCTTAGGCTTTCGCCGCGAAGACATCTTGAAGCGCATCCCGCCGCCATCCGCGGCTGCGCTCGCCGGAGCGCAGTACTACTGGATTCGCCACGTCCATCCGGTCGCGATGCTGGGCTTCATCGCCGTGCTGGAAGGCTCGCCGCCGGACGTTGCGTTCTTCGAGAGTACCGCCGACCGGATCGGAGTACCACGCCGCGCCTTCAGCAATCTTCTGCTGCACGGCAAACTCGATCCTCAACACCGCGACGATCTGGACCATACGCTCGATGCACTACCGCTCACCGACGACCATCACGCGTTGATGGGGGTGAGCGCGTTTCAAACCATTCATCTGCTAACCTGCGTCGCCAGCGAGGCTGTACAATGAAGCGCAACAAGTAAGCTCTTGTTGCGCCGTTCTCCTGGGCCATACGGATGATTGGCAGGACAATATCTCACTATAAGGTCGTGGAGCGCCTGGGCCGGGGCGCGATGGGAATGGTGTACAAAGCCCAGGACCAGAAGCTCGACCGGCCCGTCGCCATCAAGTTCATCTCGCGCGATATCGCTGCCAACGAGGAGCAGCGGGCCCGCTTCGTGCGCGAGGCGCGCACTGCATCTCTGCTCGACCATACCAACATTTGCATGATCCACGAGTTCGGCGAGACGCCGGAAGGCGATCTGTTCATCGCCATGGCGTACTGTCCAGGCGAGAACCTGCGCACGCGCCTGGAACATGGCCCGCTGCCGCTGAAAGAAGCCGTCCGCATTGCCGAGGCTGTGGCGCAAGGCCTGGCCAAGGCGCACAGCATGGGCATCGTGCATCGCGACATCAAGCCGGCCAACATCATGCTCTTGTCCGATGGCGGCGTGAAGATCGTCGACTTTGGACTGGCGAAGCTTCCACAGGACATCGGCCTCACCAAAACCGGCGGCGTTGTCGGCACCATTCCCTACATGTCTCCCGAGCAGCTGCGCGGTGGCCAACTCGATCGCCGCACCGATATCTGGTCGTGGGGTGTCACGCTGTACGAGATGCTGGCCGGCGATCGTCCCTTTGAGTCAGGAACCGAAGCGACGATCATGCGCGCGATCATGGATCTGGAGCCACCGTCGTTGCTGAAGCGGCGTCCTGATGTGCCAATGGCACTGGAGCAGTTGATCAGCCAGACCTTGCGGAAGAACCCGGACGAGCGTCCGAAGGATGCCAACGAGCTGATTGAAGTCTTGCGATCCATCCCGGTGCGCAGCGGTTCGGTGCCGGTCGTTGCTGTAGCTCCGCGGCCGCACGCGTCGGTCGCCGTACTGCCCTTCATCAATCTCAATGCCGAGCCCGACAGCGAATACTTCAGCGACGGTCTTACCGAAGAGCTGATTCACGCGTTGTCGCGGCTGCCGGGATTGCAGGTCGTCTCGCGCACTTCGGCCTTTGAGTTCAAGGGCAAATCGCAAAACGTGCGCACCATCGGCGAGCTGCTCAAGGTTTCCGCGGTCGTCGAAGGCAGCGTGCGCAAGCAGCAGGACCGAGTGCGCGTCAGCACCCAGCTGGTCAATGTGAGCGATGGCTATTGCCTGTGGTCGCAGCGCTTTGACTGCAAGATGAAGGACATCTTCGAAGTGCAGGAGGAGATGGCCGAATCCATCGCCGATCTGCTCAAAGTGGAGCTCGGATCGAAGGCCGGCTCCGGCCTGGTCAAGCGTTACACCGAGAACTTCGAAGCCTACGACCTGTATCTGCGCGGGCGTTTTCAGTGGAACAAGCGCAGCGGTGAAGGATTCCAGAAGGCGTTGGAGTACTTCGAGCGTTCGCTGGCTCTTGATCCGAAGTACGCTCCGGCGCACGCGGGCATCGCCGACTATCACATCTCCGTAGCATCGTGGGGACTGGCGCGTCCAACCGAAGCGTGGCCCAAGGCCAAAGCAGCCGCGCTCAGAGCTCTCGAGTCGGATGACAGCCTGGCGGAAGCTCATGCCTCCATGGGCGTCATCCGCATGTGGTACGAGTGGGATTGGAAGGAAGCCGAGCGCGAATTCCTGCGCGCCATCGAATTGAAGCCCGGACAGCCGCTGCCGCACATTCACTACAGCCTGCTGCTGGTGCAGAGCGGCAGATTCGACGAGGCCGAAGAGCAGATTCGGCTCGCGCTGGCCAGCGATCCGCTGTCGGTGCCGGCGAATGTCTATCTCGCCGGCGTCCATCACTATCGCCGTGACTACGATCGTTCGCTCGAACAGGCTCGCCGCGCGCTGGACCTCGATCCCAACGATATCGAAGCGCACGTGGTGATGGCGATCAATTATGAGCAGAAGCATGAGTACGCCGAAGCCATCGCGGAACTGGAGAAGGCGCACAAGCTTGCGGACTACAATCCTCTGATCCTGGGGCCGCTGGGATCGTGCTACGGCGGGCTCGGCGACAAAGAGAAAGCGCTGACGCTGCTGGAGGAACTGAACACGGCCGCGGCTCAAATTTATGTCGCGCCCATCTCGTGGGTCATGCTGTATCTCGGCATCGGCGACATCGACCACGCCTTCGAGTGGCTGGAAAAGGCGGCCGCAGCGCGAGACGTGCTGCTGTACTACTTGAAGGTAGGGCCAATCTACGACAAGATCCGCGACGATCCGCGCTATCTGGATTTGCTGGATCGCATCGGCCTCGGGGATGACGTGGCGGAGTTGAAGACCGTCACGCAGCACTCGAGCTAGGACCGCTTTCCCGACACATACGGATTCCCCGCAATCGTGAATCGCAATGGCCGGTCTGCGGCTTTGGTGATCCCGATGCGCGGCGTCGCAATGATTCGCTCTGGAATGAAGCCATCGTCCGCCAGCCACAAACCTGATCGCGGCGACGTGAGGTCCTTGTCATTGTCGCGCACGCGCGTGATTCCCAGCGCCTCCGACATCCGCCCCGGCCCGCTGGAGATCATTCGCAATTGCGACGGCCGTGGCGACGCCACCAGATCCAAGTCTCTTGCCAGCGCCATCTACGCCAATCCGAATACCGGCTCCATGGCGCGAAAAAGCACGCCTTCGCCACAACCTTCCGGCATGCACGAGACATTCAGGCAATAGTGATTGCCGTAGATGAAGTACACGTAGGCGTGGCCGGGTGGGCCGAAGAGCACGGAATTGCGCGCGGTTCGTCCGTTGTAGGCGTGGGCTGCGGGATCTTCCTGTCCGAGATAAGCCTCGTTCTCCACGATGCGGCCAGCCAGCAACGTCCGCCCTTCACGCCGGATCAGCAGCTTGCCCAGTAGCTCTCGCGCAACGGTTACGGGATCGCGATTGAAGAATTCGCGAGCAAGAGGTTTCGCGACGCGCAGCTTCGCGGCCGTCATCGGACTGGATTCTTGGCTGGGACTTATAGCTTGACGGCGACCAGCCGCAGCCGCCTGTAATCGATGGTCCACACTCCATTATGAAACAGCGCCGGTGCGGCAAACTGCTCCGTCAAGCGGAAGAACTCCTTGCGCTGCTCCGGGCGCGATGGCCTCGAGCGCGAATCGCCCAAACATCTCCAGCCACAGCCTGAGCCCGCGGTCTCCGCCTTCCAGGATGGTGGAGCGGTCGAAGAGCACCGCGAAATCGACTTCCAGTCCATTCGCTTCCAGCAATGGCGCGTACTCTCCGACGGATGGAAACGACCAGGGCAACAACTGTTCCGGATTAGCGACCCCTAGCGTGCGCAGCGCCTTGTAGACGGCATCCAGCAGATGCTGAAGATTGCCGCGACCGCCCATTTCGAAGACCAGCCGCCCGCGCGGCTTCAACGCGCGCGCGATGGAGGCAATTGCCGATGGCTGGTCCCGCACCCAGTGCAGGGCGGCGTTCGAAACGACGACGTCAAACTCATTCGCGAAGGTGAGCGCAGTCACATCCGCGACTTCAAACCGCAGTTGCGGGAAATTCTTGCGCGCGGTGGCAATCATGTCGGGCGAGGAATCGATGCCGACCACCTCCGCGCCGAACTGCGTGATCTCGGAGGTGAGCTGTCCCGTCCCGCAGCCGACATCGAGGATGCGCTCGCCTGGCTGGGCGTTCAGCAAGACTAGCAGGTCGCGTCCGTACTGCCACACGAAGGAATGACTGGATTGGTAGAGTTCCGAGTTCCAGACATCGGGTTTGGCGCTCATGTAGAAATTCTAATTCCGCGCGCGTCAGTTTTCTGTGATTCCGGCTTCGCGCGCGCGAAATTTCCAGTAGTCGCCGGCGGTCTCGCTGAGATCGCCGCTGGCTTTCTCGCCGCGGAAGACGCGTGAGACTCCGCGCACCACGCGCCGCATCGGCAACTCGCCTGCGCTGTCGGTCAGAAATAACTCGCCGACCTTGGCGGTGCGGTAATACCAGCGCTTGAGCAGTGCGAGATGTTCCATCCATTCCAGCGCGCCGCGGATTTTGGGAGCTTCAACCATGGCCAGCGCGTCGCTGATGCGCGACTCCATCGATTGCGGCTTCGAGGTGAGAGACGCTTCCGTCTGCTTGCCGACATTGAGCGCGACGGGTTCGCAGATCTGACCTGCGGAGACTTTGAACAGCACTACCGATTCGCGTTCGGCCGAAGGCTGGATCATCACGCCGTTCAGTTCGTCGAGGCGGCGAACGATCTCCGGCAGTTGCGCGACGGCGGCCTTCACCTTGTCCAGGCGAGCGTGCATCGCGGCTGCGCCTTCGAAGTCGAGATTGGCAGAGGCGTCATCGCGCTGCTGTTCGATCTCGCGGATCAGCGAGCGGCCGCCGCTCTGGAAGAACTGCTGCACGCGCTCGACCTCGGCGGCGTACTCTTCGTCGGTGCAGCCTTTGAAGCACGGCGCCAGGCACATCTTCATCTCGGAATAAATGCAGCCGGGAAATGCGGGATCGGGATGGAGATCGTCGACGCAGCGCCGCATCTTGAAGAGGTCGAGCGAATCGTTGGCGAACTTCTCCGCCGCAACGCGCGTGAAAAACGGGCCGTAATACTGCGCGTTGCTCTTCATGCTGCTGATGCGAGTGGTAACGATCGCGCGCGGATAAGGATTGTCGAGGATCAGCTTGACCAGCGGCGCAAACCGAAGCCGCAGTCGCTTGTCGTAGGTCTGCGGAAATTCCCGGCGCAGGATTTTGTAGAGCAGGAACGAAGCTTCGAAGTCGGAGCCGGTCGCATTCCATTCGACACGGCGGACACGGTCGCGCAGATTCAGCTTGCGCGATTGGCCTTCGACAGCACCAAGCAGACGTTGCAATCGGCGGCGCAGGTTCGAGGTCTTGCCGATGTAGGGCTCGGTGCCTTCGTCGCCGCGCAGCACAAACACCGCCGAGCTCGCCGGAGCAGCGGCGAAGAGCTCGGAGTCGCGGTCGGCGATGAAATCGAACTGCTGCGATGGCACAAGGAGATTCTAGTTCACCACGGAAGCACGGAAGACACGGAGTAGGGGCTCGGAATTTTGGGGCTAGGGGTTAGCGGGTGCAGACCCGCTCGCCCGGTGATGGCTGCGGATGATGAAAAAGATGTGTCATCCCGACCGACGGCTTCAGCCGGAGCGGAGGGACCTGCTTTCCGTTCGGATGGAAAAAATGCTCGCGAAGGACCGGCAACAACCCGCCACGGCATGCTGCTGCTCGGGCAAACAGCAGGTCCCTCCACTCGCCGCTAAAGCGGCTCGGTCGGGATGACACTGTTTTGATGGCAGGTCGCGGGATGGAGAATCGCTATTCCCCCAACCCTGCCCCCAATCCCCTAGTCCCCAGTTCTCTTGCTGTTCCTTAGCGAGAGCCGTGTCGGCGCGCTGATGCGCTGGAAGTGGGCTTGCTTGGTGTGCTGGCGATAGTCGGGGCCGTCCATCTCGACCTTCTTGCACATCTCGTGCAGGCGCGAGCGCATGCGCTCCCCGATGCGATCGCCGAGAGTTTCGCGCCGCGCAGCGCGATCGGCAGCGGAGCGGCTGCTCAGGTTGTCGACTTCGGCTGCGTCCTGCTCGGGCTTGTCGGGGAAATTGGTGGTGATGATGGTGGTCTTGTTCTCGTTATAGCGGCTGTTGAGGATGTAGTTGACGGTATCGAAGACCCACTCGGTGGTGCGCACCGCGCCCAGCTCGTCCAGCACCAGCACCTCGGCGTCGAAGATGGGGCGCAGAATTTCCATCTCAGTCGCCTGTACCGACGAGTTATAGGAGTTCTGAATCGACTTCAGCAGCTCGCGATAATCGCAGAAGTGGCAGTGAATGCCTTTCTCGTGAATCAGGTCCTTGATGATGCCGATGGCGAGATGCGTCTTGCCCACGCCAACCGAGCCGACGAACAGCAGCCCAGTCTTGTTCGCCGGATATTCCTCAACAAAGCGGCCGGCAAGCCAGCGCGCGTCGCGGATGCTCTTCTGATTCTTGTCGTCGGGATCGTATTGGAAGTTGGCCAGATCGCAGTGCTCGTAGCGCGGTGGGATGCGCGCAGCCGACAGCAGGCGGTCGGCGCGGCCTTTCACGCGGCAATCGCAGCGAACGGCTTCGCGCTCTTTGCCGCGCTCGATGGTCTTCCATCCGGTACCGCCGCAGATCGCACAAACTTCAGCTTGAGCCATCACCACAGTCATCCTGCAAGCAGACTACGATTGTTGCGGAGCGGCTTGCAACCTCTCCGCCGCTAAGAATTGGGCGGAGTTGTTGATGTCCGGTGGAAATCAGGAAACGTCTGTGCAAATGCCGAGAGCTTACCCGGCGGGTGAAAGCACACCACCTCACTGCGCTAGAGCGGGTTGTGCTCCATGAGCACAGGGTCTAATTTCGACGCTGGGCGGAGACTCGACCTGAGAGACGGCAAATTGTCCCTGCGGCCTCCTGAGGCCGATTCCGGCGGCATTCCCTGTTGGCATTTCCGGCTGCCAGGCAGGCAGCCGCTAACCTTCGACTAAGCGGCTTGGTGATGCGGGCGAATCTTCTTGACCTGCTCCCCCATTTCATTTCTCGCCTTCGCGAGTTCGTATGCCGATTGCAGATTCATCCAAAACTCGGACGTGGTGCCCAGGAATCTACCCAGGCGCAAGGCCATGTCGGCGCTGACACCGCGCTTGCGCAGGACGATATCGTTCACCGTCTGGCAGTTGACACCCACAGCCTTGGCCAGCCGATAGCCCGAGATCTTCATCGGCTTGAGGAATTCTTCAACCAGTATTTCTCCCGGGTGAACCGCCCAGCCGGCGGGCTTGCGGCGTTCTAGGGCCATAAGTAGATCCTCAATCCACTAGTGATAGTCGGTAATCTCGACATCATAAACATTGCTGTCACGCCACACGAAGCAGATGCGGAACTGATCGTTGATACGAATCGCGTGCTGTCCGGTCCGATTGCCGACGAGGGCATGTAATCTGTTGCCGGGCGGAACTCGCAGGTCTTCCAATTTCCCAGCACCATCCAGCATTGCCAGCTTGCGTCTGATCGCGTTGCGGAGGTTAGCCGGAGGCCACCTTCCCGGTTTGTCGCTCTCCCAAAAGCTTCGCGTCTGTTCATCCGCAAATGACTTGATCACACGCTCAAACCAAGATTACGGCACGTCTTTATACATGTCAAGCATGAATACATGCGGAGGATGAATATAGGAATATCCCACGCTATCAGTGTCCGCCCGCCCCCGACAGCTCGCGCACAATCGAGTTCACAAACTGCTTGGCGTCGCCAAACAGCATCAGCGTGTTATCGAGGTAGTACAGCGGGTTGTCGATGCCGGCGAAGCCCGGATTCATGCTGCGCTTGATGACCATCACCGTACGCGCCTTGTCGACGTCCAGAATCGGCATGCCGTAGATCGGGCTGCCGGGATCGGTACGCGCTGCCGGATTGGTGACGTCGTTGGCGCCGATGATCAGTGCCACATCCGTCTGCGGCAGCTCGCCGTTCATGTCGTCCATCTCGATCAGCTTGTCGTAAGGAATGTCGGCTTCGGCCAGCAGCACATTCATGTGGCCGGGCATGCGGCCGGCGACAGGATGGATGCCGAACTTTACATCGACCCCACGTTTGGTCAGCGCGTCGTACAACTCGCGGACTTTGTGCTGCGCTTGCGCCACCGCCATGCCGTAGCCGGGAACGATCGCTACTGTGCTGGCGGCGGAAAGAATCGCAGCGGCGTCTTCCGGCGTCGCGCTGCGCACGACTCGATCTTCTTTCACTGCCGCCGCGGAGGTCTGCACCTGGCCGAACGCTCCAAACATCACGTTGGTGAAGGAGCGATTCATGGCCTTGCACATGATCACCGAGAGAATGAAACCGGAAGATCCGTCGAGCGCGCCAGCCACCACCAGCACCTTACTGTTCAGAACAAATCCCAGCAGCGCGGCGGAAAGGCCGGCGTAGGAGTTCAGCAGCGAGATGACGGTTGGCATGTCAGCGCCGCCGATGGGAGTGACCAGCAACACTCCGAAAATCAACGCCACAATCACCATGATCGGAAACAGGATGGCGTTTCCGGGGCTCACCACCAGCGCCACTGCCAGCCCCAGCGCTCCCGCCAGAACGGAGAGGCTGACGATATTCTGCCCGCGATAGACGATTGGCCGCTGCGGCAGGAATTCCTGCAACTTGCCCGCGGCGATCAGGCTACCCGTAAAAGTCAACGAGCCGATAATGACTTCCAGGGAGATCTCGCCCATCTGAAAGCGCGTGACCGGAGCCCTGCCCACGTAGAACTCGGCGATGCCGATCATGGCGGCTGAAAGCGCGCCAAACGCGTGGCTCAGTGCGGTTCGTTGCGGCACCGCCGTCATCTGCACCAGACCCAGGGGGACGCCGATTCCCGCGCCGATGATCAGCGGGATGAGAACCCACTTGTAGTGGGTCACCTCGGGGTTGTACAGCGTAACCACGACGGCCAAGGCTGCGCCGATTTCTCCCGCCAGAACGCCCCAGCCCGCGCTCTTCGGCGAACTCAGGAACTTGAGAGAGAGGATGAAGAGAACGACCGCGACAATGTAGGCGAGATCGAGATACTGCTGCAACGCGAGCTGGGTCATGATTGTTTCGACCCGCGAGATTTGAACATGCGCACCATGCGGGCGGTGATCAGGAATCCGCCGACCATGTTGCTGAACGACGCTGCCACCGCGATCGCACCCAGCACCGTAGTGAGTGGCGTCTCTTGCCGCCCGGCGATGATGATGGCGGCAACCACCACGATGGCATCGAGCGCGTTAGTCAGCGACATCAGGGGCGTGTGGAGCAGGGGGGAAACCTGTCTGATCACCCCAAACCCCACAAATCCCGCGAGGATGAAGACGTAGAGATTAGAGATAAAATCCGGTGGCATTTTGCTTCCTCTCCATTTCTCGGCGGCTCGGTCCGCCGAACAATAGCAATTATTTCGTCGCCAGTGCGGGCAGATTGTAGAACTCGCGCACGCGCTGGTTGACGATCTCGCCGTCCTGGGTGACCAGCGTGCTGCGCGTGATCTCGTCCTCCATATTGAGCTGGAGCTTGCCATCCTTCACCAGCTGGCCGAGAAAATTGGCGAGGTTTCTGGCATACACCTGGCTGGCATGATAGGGCACCGTGCTGGCGAGATTGATGATGCCGACAATCGTGACGCCGTGCTCCACGATGGTCTCGTCCGGTCGCGTCAACTCACAGTTGCCACCGCGCTCGGCGGCAAGGTCGACAATCACGGAGCCGGGCGCCATTGCAGCGACCATCTCTTTCGTCACCAGTACAGGAGACTTCTTGCCGGGAACGACGGCGGTGGTGATCACCACATCACTCTCCGCGACGACCTTGCCCAGCAGCTCGCGCTGGCGCTTGTAAAAAGCCTCGTCCTGCGCCTTGGCGTAGCCGCCCGCATCCTGCGCATCGGCCACTTCGATGGGCAATTCGACGAATCTTGCGCCAAGACTTTGCACCTGCTCTTTGACGACGGGACGCAGATCGTATGCTGAGACCACTGCGCCGAGGCGTCGTGCCGTCGCGATCGCCTGCAGGCCGGCGACGCCTGCGCCGATGATCAGCACGCGCGAAGGCGTGATAGTTCCCGCTGCCGTGGTCATCATGGGAAAGATTCGAGGCAGCTTGTCAGCCCCGACTACGACCGCTTTGTAGCCGGCGAGGTTGGCCATGGAGGAGAGCGCGTCCATGCTCTGGGCGCGAGTGATGCGCGGCATCAACTCGACCGAGAACGAGGTTGCGCCGGTGGCTGCAATTTCCTCGAGGGTACGAACATCACCCAGCGGCCGCAGGAAGCCGATCAGGATCTGGCCTCGGCGAAGCAGCGGTAAGTCGGCCCGGCCGGTGCGATCGTTCGCGCCATGCGACAGTACCTGCAGGATGATGTCGGCGGTAGCGAAGACATCGGCCCGGGTGGGCAGGACCTTGGCGCCTTTATCGACGTATTGCGCGTCGAGATAACCGGCCTCGGCTGCCGCGCCCGCCTCGATCACGACCTCCAGCCCCAGCTTGGCGAGATTGGCAATCCCGCCGGGCACCAGCGCCACACGCCGCTCCCCTGGATAACTCTCGCGGGGAACACCGACAATCATAGGCCCTCCTTGGATTGAGCCATCGGAAAACCAAATCGGCTCGTTGTAGTTGCCGCTGCTGGGTAGAGCGAGCCTTCAGGCTCGCGTCATCCTACCGCATCACTCACTTCCGCCGTCAGGATGGAACGATCCTGACGGCGGAAGTAAATTCTACCTGTAACCGCTGAACGCAGGCCTGAAGGCCTGCTCTACCCCAACCCTGCCAGCAGCCAGAAGGAGCATTCTACGCAGCGTATCGGGAAAGTCCAGTGCTGTGGGACGTAGCGATGTTTAGGGTTACGGCACCGAAGGCTTACTGCTTCCGCCCTCAGTACTCGCCGTGAGGGATGAGCTGGCCTTTCGACGGATCGCGATTGTATTCGTAGACCCAGGCCAGCACATGGCGACGGTCCTCGAGCCAGATCATGTGTTTCTTGCGCACGAAAAGGCTGCGGTCGGGATGACGCTCGTCGAACTCTTCGTATCTGTCGAGTTTGCGGAGCAGATTCATTCCACCCGCCATTTCGTAGACCAGTCCGATGACCTTGGACGGACCGCCGCTGAAGATCGCGCCGGGATAATCGCCAAAGTCATACAGACGGCCCTGTGTCCAGCCATCGCCCAGCAGGCGCAGTTTGCGGACGGCGCGCTTGATCTCTTCCGGTGCGTCACCGGAAATCAGCGTTCCGTAAACGAAAAGATAGTTAGTCATGATGATCGTGGTCGTCGCACAAACGATTACCGATGCTGCTAAGGAGCGTCTGATTAAGTCAGAAAGAAGTTCCTCAGCGGCTAAAGCCGCCTTGATTTTCCTGCTTTTTCGGACGGTCTGAAGACCGTCCCCTTCAAAAAGCGGACTTAATCAGAGTCTCCCTAAGGCATGATAATGCGGCTACCGGTCTCGGCGGCAGTGTCAGTCGGCCCGGTCGCCGGAAAGCGGTCGTGCATGAAGTCGATGAACCCGCGCGCCAGCGGACGCCCTGAGGTGTGCAGAGAAATCCATCGCAAGGTAAACACCAGCACCTTCAAAACATCGCGATCCTTCAGCGAGGTGTAGCCCTGGTTTTGCGATTCCACCTGGCGAAATTCCCGCAGCAGCTCGTTGAGCACATTGATGATGTGCTGTTGCGCAGGATTGGGCGTCGCTTCCTGGTAGACCAGGCCGGAGGCCAGCAACGTCTGATAGCTCTTGGCCATGTTGGTCAGAGCGCCGATCAGGTCGCGGTCGTGCAGGTTGCGATCGGAGTGCGTGATTCGGGCCAGGGTTTGCGCAATCCCCGCCATCAGCTGCTCATGCATCGCCAGAAAGTCCTGGCCGATTTCGACGGCAGGGAAAAGCTCCTCAGGCAGCGGCCCAGCGAACTCATGCGGCTTCTCATGCTGGCGCGCCTGCTGCAGGTAAGGACACTCCGAGGGGCAATCGAGCGTGACCTCGCGCTGCTCGCCGCAGCATTGGGCGCAGATCCGATCGTGCAGGGCCAGGCAGAAGCGCTTTTCCTTGCGGGTATGGCAAACAGGACAGCTCAACCGGCACCTCGGTGACCGGCTTCGGAAGGTTGAAGCCTCATTCATTATGACATTCCGGTCAGGGGGAACGCCGGAAACCGCATGGACGTTGCCTTTTCGAGCGCCACCTGTGGAAAAACCGCATGAAATCAGGCGAAAAATGCTTTGCACGCGCGAAAGCTTGGTATACGATACGCAGAAGTCGAGCATTCTTACGGCTCAATAACCTTCAAGGAGGATTACGAATGGCAACTGGCATGACCAAGACCCAGCTCGTCCGCCACATGGCTGAGAAAAACGAGCTAAGCAATAAGCAGGCAGCTGCGTTTCTAGACGCGCTGGCGGAAGTAGCGATCAAAGAGACGAAGAAGAGCGGGGTATTCATCGTTCCGGGTCTGGGCCGTTTGGTAAAGTCCAACCGCAAAGCGCGCATGGGACGCAATCCGCAGACCGGCGAAGCAATCAAGATTCCTGCCAAGGTCGTGGTGAAGTTCCGCGTAGCCAAGGCCGCAAAAGACTCCATCGCACCCAAGAAGTAGTTCGCGTGTTTTCACATATTCCGGGCCGGCTTCGCGCCGGCCTTTTCATTTTGTAGTTGTTAGCTGTTAGGGAGACTCTGATTAAGTCTGGGTTTGAAGGGGACGGCTTTTTGGGGCGTCCGTTAGCTCAGCAAAATCATTGCGGCTTCACAGGCTGCTGAAAAACCCGGTTTCGACGCCATCGCTAATTGCAGCACGCAGAACCGAGTCCCGCCCCGCGGGACGGCGGCAAGATAGCCCAGCACGCAGCGCCCGGTTTTGGCGCGGAGTGCTGGGTGGCGCGCCCCAAGAAACGAGAGCCGGCTTCAGCCGGCGGCACATGAAACTTTACAGGCTCTAAAACTCGGCTTCAGAAGACATGTAACAGGGCACAGCTTTAGCTGTGCCGATAAGGAGTTTCCTTTTACCCTGAGTCGGCTTTCAGCCGACGACACGCGAGTCACGCAACAGGTCTTTCAGCAGTCTGTATAGCGCGGCGCAATCGCGGTTTCAATTCTCTACCTCGGTCGGTTCGTGCTAGAGTGGCCTCGCATGAAGCTCGAATATCTTGCCGAAGGTTCGCCCGATTGTCCGCTGATCCGCCTTTACGAATTCGATGCCACGGGCGCCAAGCGCCTGCGCGAGGCCTTTCGCTCACTTGCCGACGGCTCGCGCCAGGACATTCCTCTGCATGAGGAGTGGTGGGTGGAATCGATCGCAGGATGCCATCTCGATCTCCGCCTGGGAACGCGGGACTTAGGCGTTGTGGAGCGGTTGCCGTCGAAATTCGAATGTGTACTAACGGCGGAAGAATGGTCGGAGATCGCCGCCAAGGTCGATCCCTTCTGCGCTGGGGAATCGACGGAAAACTTCGCATGGCTGGATGAAGAGGGAGAAGCGTCGCTGCTGCTAACGCCGAGCGGCAGGTGGTAGCTCGTGAATTCGCGCTAGAATTGTCTCAATTGGGCGAGCTTCACAAACCGGAATAAGATCGAGCTTGGCCAGCTTTCGAAGCCCTCGAATGAAGGAGAGGAAATGTCGCAGGCTTTCGAAGTCATCGTGAAGGATCCCGATATCCTCGGTGGCACGCCGGTGTTCCGTGGAACCCGCGTCCCCTTCCAGGCCTTGCTGGATTATCTGGAGGGCGGCCAGACGTTGTCGGAATTTCTGGACGACTTTCCCAGCGTGAGCCGCGAAGCGGCAATCTCGGCACTGGAAGCGGCGAAGTCGCTTCTGGTTGACCAGTTGAGATGAGGTAGTAACTCCGTTACAGGCCGTTTGCGGTCCCGAAGAACCGCTCCACCGCTTTCATATCCGTTGTCCGGCTGTACTTCGGCAGGCTGTTGAGGAAGACGTTTCCATACTGTTTCTTCAGGATGCGGTTGTCGAGGAGGCAGAGCAGCCCGCGATCGTGCAGGGAACGGATCAATCGGCCAAAACCCTGCTTCAGCGAAATCACCGCGCTGGGAACCTGATACTCATAAAACGCGTTGCCGCCGTCTTCATCAATTGCTTTGACCCGCGCTGCAACCACGGGATCGTTGGGCACCGCGAACGGCAGCTTGTCGATGATCACGCAGCTCAGCTGATCGCCCTGCACATCAACCCCCTGCCAGAATGACGACGTCGCGAACAACACGGCATTCGGCGTGAGCCGAAACTCTTCCAGCAGAGCGTTCTTGGGCGCGCTGCCTTGCAGCAGCATTGGGAAGCTGAGCTCACCGAGCAAGCTCTCGTAAAGTTGATGCATCAGCGCATAGCTGGTGAACAGGCAGAACGCGCGCCCTTGCGTGATCTCCAGCAGGCGGCGCACGCGCTGCGAGGCCTGCTCGACGAAGCGCGGATCGCGCGGATCGGGCAGGTCGGGCGGGACATAGAGCAGCGCCTGGCTCTCGTAGTCGAAGTGCGAAGGCACTACCAGTTCGCGCGCGTGCTGGATGCCCAGCCGGTTGCGGATGTATTCGAATCCGCCGGCTACGGCCAGCGTTGCCGATGTCAGTACCGCCGACTCAAGATGCTCGAAGAGCACATTGCGCAGGATGTCTGAAACAGTAATCGGCGTGGCCTGCAGGAACACATTGTGCTGCCCGCCGCGCCGTCCCTTGGCTTCGCCCGTTCTTGACGAGTGGAAATCGCCGCGCCGCTCGATCCAGAAGACCGTGTTCCGCTGCTGTTCTTCCAGAATGAAGCCAAGTTGTACCTTCAACTCGTCGACACGCCGCGCCAGCGCGTGGACTTCGTCGGGCTTTTTGGGAATGGCTTGCAGTTCGGTATAGAGATGCAGCAACGCATTCTGCAAGCCGAGATACTCTTCGCCGTTTTCCTCCAGAAATTCCGCACGATTCTCGAAGGCGAAGCGGCCCTCCCCCGGCGGTAGTAGCGCGAAGAACAGTTGCGAGTGCTGGCGAACGGTCGCCGACGCTTGCAACACATCGGCAACCGGAATGTCCGCCTTGCGCAGCGTGTTCTCGACATCGCGCAGTAGATCGTCGACTTTGAGATTGGAGACGGTCACGCCGAAGTAGTCGGCAGCCACGTCCTCCAGTTCGTGCGCTTCATCGAAAACGACGATTGCCGCGTCGGGCAGCACGCCGGCGTCAGGCGCGCGATCGGATGCGGATTTGATCGCCAGGTCAGCGCAGAACAGATGATGATTGACGATGATGATGTCGCTTTCAGCAGCGCGGCGGCGCATCTCGGTAATGAAGCAGCGATCGAACTGCTGGCACTCGGAGCCGATGCAGCGATCGGTGCGGGCGTCGAGCTTGGGCCATAGATGGCTCGCCTCCGGCAGGTCGGCAAGCTCGGCGCGGTCGCCGGTCTCGGTCGTCTTCTCCCACTCGCTGATGATGTGGAAGTGGCTGATCTCCTCCAGACCGTTCAGCACGGGCTGCGATGTGAGGTCGTAAAGCTTCTTGCGGCAGAGATAATTGCCGCGACCTTTCATGTAGCAGACGCGCAGCTCGCCCAGATGCTCCTTCAGGAACGGAATGTCCTTGAAGAAGAGCTGCTCCTGCAGCGTTTTCGTGCCGGTCGAAATGATGACGCGCTTGCCCGAGCGAATCACCGGCAGCAGATACGCCAGCGTCTTTCCCGTGCCGGTGCCGGCTTCGACGATAAGATGACGGCGCTCCTGCAGCGCCTGCTCGACCGCTTCCGCCATTTGCAGCTGGCCGCGGCGAAACTCGTACGCCGGATGCGTGCGCGCCAGCAATCCTCCGGGCCCGAAGAACTGGAAGAGAGACGGAAGTCGCGCGGCCAACGCGGCGGATTGTGAGGTGGAGGACACGGAGATGCGGACCGTGTCCCTATAATAGCTGTTTGGTCTACAGCCTCTGAAGGAAGCTGATGAGCCGGCGTGTGAAACTCGAGTCCAGTAGCTCCGCCGGAGCGGGAGCGGCGCACCTGCCCACGCTCGCCATTGTGGGCCGGCCCAACGTTGGCAAGTCGACGCTGTTCAATCGGCTGGTGAGATCGCGGCGTGCCATCGTCGGTGACGAGCCCGGCATCACGCGCGACCGCATTTATGGCCAGGCGGAATGGGCGGGGCAGACGCTGCGCGTGGTGGATACCGGCGGCATCGTCCCCGATGATCAGGCGCTGATCCCATCGGAGATCTTTCGTCAGGCGCGGGTCGCGTTGGATGAGGCCGATGCGATTGTGCTGGTCGTCGATGGGCGCACGGAGCTGGCGTCGCCGGACATCGATCTGGCGCGGCTGCTCCTGAAGACGGGCAAGCCGCTGCTGCTGGCGGTGAACAAGGTCGACACCCCGAAGCTGGAGCCGTATGCGGAAGAGTTTCGGCGGCTGGGAATCAAGCAGCTGTTTCCGATCTCGGCGGAGAACGGCAACGGACTCGCCGAGCTGTTGGAACATGCGTTGAGCGTGATGCCGGAATACGAGGCAGCCACGAGCCACGAGCCGCGAGCCACGAGCCACGACGGAGCCGCGAGCCACGAGCCGCGAGCCGCGAGCAAAAGGCGAAGCGCAGAGCGCAAAGACCCGGATTCCGAAGTCGCGGCTCCAAACTCGGAGCTCGAAGCTCGAGACTCGGAGCTCGAGGCTAGGGAGACCAAGGTCGCGATTATCGGACGGCCGAATGTCGGCAAGTCGACACTGCTGAATGCTCTGACCGGGACCTCGCGCGCAATCGTTTCGCCAGTCGCAGGAACCACGCGTGACGCGGTCGATGAGTCGCTCGAGCGCAACGGCCATGCGTATCGATTCATCGACACCGCCGGCATCCGCCGCAAGGGCAAGACGGAACTGATGGCCGAGAAGCTTTCGGTGGTGATGGCGCGCAAGCATCTGGAAGCGGCGGATGTGGCGCTGATGATCGTCGACGCGACCGAAGGCGTGACCTCGAGCGATGCGACGATTGCGGGCTATGCGCACGAGAGCGGGCGCTCGGTGATCGTCGTTATCAACAAATGGGACCTGGTCACGGACAACAGAAGCGATGGCAAGCCGCCGGCGGAGCGTAGCATTTATGAAGAACAGGTGCGGCGGCATCTGAAGTTTCTGTCCTATGCGCCGGTGGTGTTTGTCTCGGCAACGACCGGCAAAGGGATCGAAAGACTTTTCTCGACGCTGGAGCTGGTTGCGCGCGAACGGCGCAAGCGCATCGGCACGGGTGCAATGAATCGCTTCTTGAGCCACGTCGATTTCGAACGCGCCTCAGTACCGGTCGCCAAGCGCGTGAAGATTTTTTACATGACGCAGGCCGCGGTCGCGCCGCCGACCTTCATCCTGTTCACCGATCGCCTCGTGAAGCTGCACTTCTCTTACGAGCGATTCTTGGAGAACCAGATTCGCGCCGCGTTCGGATTCGTGGGCAGCCCGATCTGGATCAAGAATCGCGCCCGCGGTGAGCGGCGGGGAAAGTAGCAAAATCCCGATCGAGTGGCGAAATATTTCCATGCCACGAACTCTGAAAACCATCGTTCCGCGAATCCGCCGGTCGATTCGTGACCATGGAATATTGGCCAGCTTGCAGCGGGCGTTTTCCGCGCCTGCGCAGCTTCTTCGCGAACATGCAGCGGCGCAAAGCGTGACGCGGACGCAACAGCGCAGCGACTTCGACCGAACCCACAACGTCGATACCGACGGCGACTTCGACGACTGGACTCATCTCAGCGACCTGAAGATCGACAGTCCCAACTGGATCGACGGGACGAACTACACGGGAATCGAGCCGGTGCGATTCCACGCGAGCCTCGCAGCACTTAAGATCAGATTCGAAGATTTTACTTTCATCGATTTCGGCTCGGGCAAGGGACGAGCGCTTCTGCTGGCTTCGGAGTTCCCCTTCAAGAAAATTATTGGGCTGGAGTTTTCGCCGGAGCTTCTCGAAGTCGCGCAGCGCAATTTGCAGACCTACAAGAACACGCGTCAGCAGTGCCGATCCATCGATCTCGTCTGCATGGACATGGTGGATTTTCGGCTCCCACTAGAGCCATCGGTCTTATTTTTCTACGATCCTTGTACGGAGCGGGTTTTGCGGCAGGTGTTACGCAACATTGAGAAGTCGCTACGCGAGTGTCCCCGGCAGATCTATGTGATCTACATTGTGCCAGGCAACAAAACTGCTCTGTTCGATGCGGCAGGTTTTCTTGCGCCTATCGCGCGCAACGACCAACACAACTTCATCGTCCTCAAGGCTTAAAGATCGTGACAGCGATGCTCTCGGAAGGATGTCGCAAGGTTAGACCGACGACGCTCTGACACCTTGCACCTCCCGAAGCGTCGTCAGCCACTGATCTAATCCCTCCAGGGCGCATTTACATACCAGAGCATGACGTTGCTTCTTGTCGCGGATGCGGCGGCGAGTCTCTTCGTCCAGTGGCTGAAGCAAATCGAAAGTGATATTTGCCGGCTGAAAGTTCTTTGCATCGGCGTGGCAGATGTAGTTGATCAGCGCGCCGAACGCGGTAGCGCGCGGCGGCAGAATCGGTGCAACGTCGGTCGACAGCGCCGCGGTATGAATTCCCGCGAGCATCCCGGTAGCGATGGATTCGACATAACCTTCGACTCCGGAAATCTGGCCCGCGAACAATACATTGGGGTGCTGCTTCATCTGCAGTGTTTCGCTCAGCAGTGTGGGCCCGTTGATGTAGGTGTTGCGATGAATTTGGCCGTAGCGCAGGAATTTCGCATTTTCCAACCCAGGAATCATCCGCAGAATTCGCGCCTGCTCGCCGAACTTGAGATGATTCTGGAAACCTACCACATTGTAGGAGTCGGCCCGCAGATTCTCCTGACGCAGCTGTACCACAGCGTAGGGCATGCTGCCGGTGTGCGGATTGCGCAGGCCGACCGGCTTCATGGGACCGAAACGCAACGTGTCGCGTCCGCGACGCGCGATCTCCTCAATCGGCAAACAGCTCTCGAAGTAATTGAGCTTCTCCCAATCTTTGGCGTCGACCGATTGCGCCTCCAGCAGCGCATCGAGAAACCGGTCGTATTCTTCTTTCGTCATCGGGCAGTTGATGTAATCCGCGGTGCCCTTGTCGTAGCGCGCCGCCATGTAGACGCGCGACATGTCGATGGAATCGGCTTCGACGATGGGACTGATGGAGTCGTAGAAGTAGAGCTGTTGGCTGCCGCTCAGGCGCAGGATCTCGCTGGCCAGCGCGTCGCTGGTGAGAGGACCGGTCGCGACGATTGTGATCGCGTTGTCTTCATCGATGGTCGTGGCCTCTTCGCGGCGGATCTCGATTAGCGGCTCGCTTTCGATTGCGGCCGTGACCGCTCCGGCAAACTTTTCACGATCGACGGCGAGAGCGTGTCCGGCGGGAACGGCCGTCTGGCGCGCGATTTCCATCAGCAAGGAACCCGCGCGCCGCATCTCTTCTTTCAAGAGCCAGGGGGCGGTATTTTCCGAGTCGGACTTCAGGGAGTTGGAGCAGACAAGCTCGGCGAAGTTGGCTGTCTGATGTGCCGGCGTGGAATGCACAGGTCGCATCTCGAAAAGTTGCACTGGGAGACCGCGGCGAGCGCATTGCCAGGCAGCTTCCGAGCCGGCAAGACCGGCGCCGATGATGCGAATGGGCTTGGACATGAGAGATGTCGCGAAGTATTGAGTTATTATACGAGCCGATAAAGGAGACACCGATGGCAAGACTTCCTTACGTCGAAATGGATGGGGCTCCGCCCGAGGTGCGTGAGATCTACGAGAAGGTGCTCAAGGGCAACGTCGGCAGCGTGCAGAAGCTGCTGGCGCACCGTCCGGAGATGCTGGGAAAATTCCTGGCGTTTTACGGGAGCGTGGGAAAGTCGCTGGACCGCCGCGTGTACGAGACCGTCTATATCCGGATCTCCGCCATGAACGGTTGCGACTATTGAATGCAGCACCACATCGCTTCGTCGAAGCGAGTCGGGCTGACAGCCGAGGATTGGCAGGCGCTGAAGGCCGGCGATTACAGCCGCTTCAGTCCCAAGGAGCAGGCGGCGCTGAATTTCGCGGATAAACTCACGCGCGAGCTGAAGAACATCAATGACGCCGACATCGACGCGCTGAAGCAACATTTCTCCAACGAGCAGATTGTGGATCTGGATGTGCTGGTCGGGCTGGTGAATTTGACCAATCGACTGACCGATCCGCTGGGTGCGGACTTGGAATTCCCAGCTGAAAAGATTTAGTACTCGCGGATATTCACCACGGAAGCACGGAAGGCACGGAATTTTATAAGGATTTAGATATCACAGGGGGAAGCTCCAATTTCCCTGCTGCACTCTTCAGCACTGTGTTAGCTTGCTCGCGTTTTTCGTGTTCACGCCGGGATGGGTCACCTTACAAGATCACGCGCTCGTCGCCGACGCGGCGGGTGACCCGCTCGCGGTCGAGATATTCCAGCAGTGGAATAGCGTGTTTGCGCGTGATGCCGAAGAGGTCTTTGAAGTCTCCGACGTTGAGCTTCGGCGTCTTTGTTTTTTGCGCGGCGATCTGCCGGCGGAGCGCGTCGAGGGCGTCACGATGAAAGACCAAGTCATCGCCAAGCTTAACCAGCACACGATCGCGCAGCAGCAGAGTGACAATCTTCTGGGCGCGAACTTTGTCGACCGGCAACGACGCCAACACCTCCTTCAGCAGCGGCACCTTCAGCCCAGCGCGCGCGAAAGCCTGCTCGATTTGCGCCTTGGACACAGCTTCCTCGTCACGCAGAGCTACGCCTTTACCGGCGGCGTGCACAATCTCGCCGGCGACCTCGAGTTTCTTGTCGCGAACCAGCGCCTCCAGCACCCCGCGAAAAACTTCCGGTCGCAAGCCGAGGGTTTCGCGCAACTGCTCCTTGCTGATCCCCTGCACCAGCGGATTCGCTTTGTGAAACTGCTCGACGCTCGCCGACATACGATCGCGCAGCGAATCGACAATCGCCTTCGACAGCAAACGATCGTCAAAGCGCACGACTCGGCCGGCCCTGCCCAGCTCGTCCGCGAGCTGATCGATCTTCGCGGGCAGCAATCCGGTTTCGGCTACGGCATCGGAGATCGACAGGCCGTCTTCGCGACGGCGTGAAACCCGCGCCAGCAGCGCTTCTTCAGGATTTGCTTGAGCGATAGCCTGCAGGAATGCCAACCGTTCGTCGGCCCTGGTGCGACGCGGCTGTTCTGCCGCATCGAGGACTCTCCCGCCGCCGATGGTGATGACCGGCGAGAATTGCCGAACGATGAATCGGTCGCCGGGCAGCATCAGGAGCGGTTCATCCAGCGTGAGTCGCGCCAGTGCGGACTCGCCAGGCGGCAATTGCTTGGCGCCAAGCAGGCTGACGGTCGCGATGGTCTCCGCGGTGAAGGAGTGGAAGTGCACGCGGGCGCGGTCGCGCAACGGCTTGGCGGAGCGCAGCAGATCGAGCGAGACGCTGATGTGTTGGGTTGGCTGGAAAAGTTGCGGCGGCGTCAGCATCATGCCGCGCGCCAGTTCCGTGGTGTCGATACCGGCGAGGTTCAGCGCGGTACGTTGGCCGGCGATGGCCTGCATCGGATGCGGCGCCGTGCACCTGCACGCCGCGCACGCGCACCAGCTTCCCGCCGGGATGAACCTGCACCTCCTGATCCTTGTGCACGGTTCCCGAGATCAGTGTGCCGGTGACGACCGTGCCGAAGCCTTTCATGGTGAAGACGCGATCGATGGGCAGGCGAAAGACCGCAGTCGAATCTTTCGCGGGAGCTTCGGCAGCCAGACGCGCCAGCTCTTCTCTCAGCTGGTCGAGGCCCGCGCCGGTTTTGGAGCTCACCGCGACGATGGGCGAGTGAGCCGGATCGAGGAACGAGCCCTTGAGGAAATCGGCCAGCTTCCATCCGCACCACGTCCAACGTCTCCGCATCGACCATGTCGGATTTGGTGATCACAGTTATGCCGCGCTGCAGGCCGAGCATGCGGCAGATATCGAAGTGCTCGCGCGTCTGGGGCTTGATGGACTCGTCGGCCGCGATCACCAGCAAGACAACATCGATACCGCCGACGCCGGCCAGCATGTTGCGAACAAAGCGCTCGTGGCCGGGCACATCGACGAAACCGATGCGAATGGACTCGCCGCCGGGTCCGACCAGATCGAGGTTGGCGAAGCCGAGATCGATGGTGATGCCGCGCCGCTTCTCCTCGGCCAGCCGGTCGGGATCGATGCCGGTAAGCGCCCGCACCAGCGCACTCTTGCCGTGATCGATATGGCCCGCAGTCCCAACGATGACAGCCTTCACATCGAACAGTTTACCGCTACTTTTGTGGAACTCTGCTGCGCGCGAGGTGGAATGGCTTTAGGGAGTAGCGTGTGCGAAAATAGAAGCAGGAACTAAGCACGGACTCCCGGGTTTACTAGGGTTGCGCCGAGCCCAACGAAGTTTTGTCTTCTGTGGGTCGAGGGGCGTCTAATGTACTCGAACTCCAGGCGTACTTGATCCATACGGATGTCTTCAATCCTCACACCGCCAGATCGACAACAGTCTCATCCCGCGCGGGAAGACCGCCAGGTTGCGCTGTCGGATGCCCATGCCTTCTTTGACGCCGAGCTGGCGCCACATCTGCTCATTCAGCTGGAAGACGATCTGGAGCGCTCGCGCATGCGGGAGGCGTTCTGGATCTCGGTCGCGGTCCACCTGGCGGTGGTGCTGTTCCTGTTTTTCACGCCGAAGATCTTCCCCGGCATCAAAGGCGTGGTGTTGATTTCGCCTGAGGACCTGATGCGCAATCAGCAGATGACGTATCTCGATCTGCCGCCGGACATGCAGAAGGCGCCGAAGGTCGCGCCCAAGACCGACGTTCTGTCCGACAAGAATCGCATCGCGGAGAGCCGGCATCCCACGCTGGACAAGAAGACGCTGGAGGAGTTGAAGCGCGCGGGTCCGCCGAAGCTGCCGTCGGCTCCAGCGCAGCAACAGGCTCAGGCAGCGCCGCAGCCGGCCCAGCAAGCGCCGCCACAGCAGCAGCCGAACCAGGGACAGCAGATGGCGCAGCTGCAGAATGCGATTCCGCAGGACAATCCCCGCCTGCCAACTCAGCAGCAAGGCACGCCAAATTTTAGAGCGATGATGTCTTCGCCCGGCGGCGCGGTTGCAGAGGCGGCTCGCGAGGTTGCAGCGGGGCGGACCGGGGGCAGCGCTGGTACGGGCGGTTTCTACGGCGCAGGTCCGGGAGGCTCGGCCCTTAAAATGGGCCCGGTCGAAGTTCTCAGCGACACTCAGGGCGTCGACTTCGGGCCGTATCTCTCGCGCGTTCTCGATGCGGTGCGGCGAAACTGGTACAACCTGATCCCGGAAGAGGCGCGGCCGCCGCTGCTGAAGAAGGGCAAAGTGTCGATCGAGTTTGCCATCCTGCCGAACGGCAAGGTTGCCGGCATGAATCTGCGTGGTCCTTCCGGCGATGTCGCTCTGGATCGCGCGGCATGGGGCGGTATCACCGCGTCGGTTCCCTTCGCGCCTTTGCCCAACGAATTTCACGGCCCCTATCTGGCCTTGCGCTTCCACTTCTTCTACAACCCGGGCAAAGGCGATCTGGAGTAAAGCAGCGATTAGCGATTAGCGATTAGCTTCGAGCCGCGCGCTGCGAGCCTGGGGCTATGCTCTGAGTAAGCTGGTGCTCGAACACATAAGCGCAAGTGTGCCTGTGACCACGGCGTAGAATTGTGATGTGGACGATCAGCCGCAGCGCGCGAACTCTCTACGTCCCCAGGATCGCGAAGTGGAGTTGCAAGCGCGGCAGCGTGCTCGCGATCAGCGCAAAGTGATCGGGCTGCTGGCGATTGCTCTGTTCATCCTTGTGCTGGCGTTCCTCCGCTTCGGCAGGCACATTCCCTGGGGCGCGCGATAAGCCCCCTTTGCGATGACCCAATCCTCGCAGCCTGAACCTCTACTCCTGGTCATTCTGGGACCGACGGCATCCGGTAAGTCGGCGCTGGCAATCGAACTCGCCAAGCAGCTTGCGGGCGAGATCGTCAGTTGCGACTCGGTCGCTGTCTATCGTCACTTCGAAATTGGAACGGCAAAGCCGACGCGGGAAGATCGCGCCAGTATTCCTCATCACCTGCTGGATGTCGCCGAACCAGACGAAGCGTTTACGGCGGGAGAATATTCACGCCGCGCGCGAGCTGCCATTAACGAGATTGCCCAGCGCGGGAAGTTGCCAATCGTCGTGGGCGGGACTGGGCTGTATCTGCGTGCGCTGCTGGAGGGCCTGTTTCCCGGGCCGCAGCGCTCGGAAGAATTGCGAGAGCGGCTGCGGGAGCGCGCCGCAGAACGTGGATCACCTTACCTGCACCGGATACTGAGCAGGCTGGATCTTACGGCAGCTGCCAGAATTCACGCCAACGATGCGCCCAAACTGATTCGCGCTATCGAAGTGTGCCTGGCGTCGCGCGAGCCCATGAGCGAGTTGTGGCAACAGCGCGGACGAGATTCGTTGACCGGCTTTCGCATCTTGCGGCTCGGGTTGAATCCGGAGCGGCAGCAGCTGTACGAGCGGATCAACGCGCGCGCGCAGCAGATGTTTGAAAGCGGGCTGGTGGAGGAGACAGAATCGCTGATCAAGCAATACGGTCAGCAGAAGTCTGTGACGGCTCTCGATTCGCATGGGTACAAGCAGGCTGTTCAGTTTCTACGTGGCGAACTGACGCGGGAGCAAGCAATCGCGGTCACCCAGCAGGGTCATCGCAACTACGCTAAACGGCAGATGACCTGGTTTCGCCGCGAGCCCGACGTTGCCTGGCTGGAAGGATTCGGCGACGATCCCGCAATCGTAAGACAAGCTGCCGACCTGGTTTCGCGCACACGAGTCGCCGGCTGAACAAAAGTCAGGATCCGGAGCGGAGGCGGGGGTTCATGAAATTGAGCAGGACTGCAGGCCGCTGAAAAACTCGTCCCACGCGCGCTTCGTAACAGGGCACGACTTCAGTGTCTGCGTGAGAACCACCATCCAATTTCGGCGTGGACTACGACCGCCGAAAATCGAGCGCCGTAGGCGCGGCGTCATGATAGCCCAGGACGGAGCCGTAGGCGGAGTCCTGGGTAGGGTGAGAAATGATGCAGAGTCCCCCGGGGACTGCACGGTTCTCACGCGTGCACTTCAGCCGCGCTGATAAGCCATTTCATTTCTCGCCCGCACAGAAGACCTGCCGTCCCTGAAGACACATCGCATGCCGTCTCCCCAACGCTGAAGCGCTGCCTTCCCGCGGCACGAGATTAGAACGTCGGCAACTTCGGCTGATTCACTACTCGATGCATTCTGTTATCGTCATTTCGAATGAGTCGCCTTTCCCTCGTCATCCTGTGTTTGGCGTTCGCCATGCCAGCTTCCGCGAAAGAACGCTTTCAGCAGCCCGGCCCTGTTCATCTCGACAAGAAAGGCGAGAAGTGGGCGCGCGAGTCGCTGAAGAAAATGTCGCTGGAGCAGAAGATCGGGCAGATGTTCATGATCTGGGCGCGGGCCGACTTCATGAACATTGCCAGTCCCGAGTACACCGTCCTGCGCGACGCGATGCGCAAGTACCACATTGGGGGATTCGGCATTACGGTGTCGTTCGAGGACGGCCTGCTCTCCAAGACGCCGCCGCTCGAGACCGCGATGCTGACCAATCAGCTGCAGCACGATTCGGAATTTCCTTTGATCTTCGCGGCGGATTTTGAGCGCGGGCTCGCCTTCCGCCTGGAAGAGGTTACGAATTTTCCTCATGCTATGGCCTTCGGCGCTACCGGCGATCCGGAGTTTGCCCGTGAGGCCGGACGCATCACGGCGCGCGAGGCTCGTGCCATCGGCGTGCAATGGAACTGGTTTCCTGACGCCGATGTCAACTCCAATCCGGAAAATCCCGGTGATCAATACGCGCTCTTTTGGCGAGGATCCCATCCATGTGAGCAGGATGGTGACGGCCTACATCGAGGGCGCGCACGAGTTCGGGATGCTGACTACGGCCAAGCATTTTCCCGGACACGGCGATACGGATGTCGATTCGCACCTAGCCGTTCCGTTCGATCAAGGGAGATAAGGCGCATCTGGAGAGTGTCGAGTTCCCGCCGTTCCAGGCAGCCATTGCGGCGGGAGTGGACGCGGTGATGGTGGCACATGTCGTAGTGCCGGCGCTCGACTCCGATCCCAACCACGTTGCCACGATTTCGCCGGCGATCGTCACCGGCGTGCTGAAGCAGCAGCTAGGCTTCAAGGGAATGGTGGTCACCGATGCCCTCAATATGCGCGCGTTGACGAAGCTGTTTCCCGAAGGCGGCCCGGCTGCCGCAGGACGCGCAGCAGTCGAGGCGGTGAAGGCCGGCGATGACGTATTGATCCTGCCGCCCGATCTCGACGGCGCCTACAACGGTCTGCTGCAAGCGGTGCGGAGCGGAGAGATTCCCGAATCGCGAATCGACGAGTCGGTGCTGAAGATCCTGCGCGCCAAAGCCTCCGTGGGCCTGAACAAGTCGACGCAGGTCGATATCGATGCCGTGAACCGCATCGTGGCCTCGCCCGCGAGCCAGGCGAAAGCCCAGGAGATCGCCGACGAGGCAGTCGCGCTGGTGCGGGATAATCATCGTGTGCTGCCGTTGAAGGCCACGATCCAGGGAACCAACCCGCCCCAGAATTCGTATCCATCGACAGCGGAGAACCTCGCTTCGACCCTGGTTTTGATTTTCACCCCCGATGTGCGATCGGATGCGGGATTGGTGCTGGAGAAGGAGTTTCGCGCCAGGATCGGCGAGTGTGAAGGTGATGTACATCGATCCTCATAACGCGACGTTGCTGGCGCAGCAGGCAATGGATGCGGTTGAGCAGGCACAGGTCGTGATTGCGGCCGCCTATCTTGCGCCGCAAGCCGGGGCGCCGAGCAATACCTCCGTCTTGCAGAACGGCCAGGGATCGCTGTTGCAGAGGGTTGTGGAAAAGGCGCCGGACAAGACGGTGGTCGTCGCTATGGGAAATCCGTATATTGCTGCACAACTGCCGCAGGTGCAGACCTACCTCTGCACCTTCTCGGATGCTGAGGTTTCGGAGATGAGTGCGGTGAAGGCGATGTTTGGCGAGATACCGATGCCCGGGCGTCTACCGGTGACGATTCCGAACATCGCGAGCCGCGGCACTGGCCTGGGAGCCCGACCGGCCCCTGCGCAGGCAATGAACTCGACGGGAGGTCCACAATGAATTTCGTGTCGACAAAGGCATTATCCGCAGCCGTGATTACGAGCATCGTGCTGCTGCTGGGCGCGTGCAGCATCAGCGTCGATGACAAAGACAAGAAGAACGAGAAGGTCGACATCAAGACGCCCTTTGCCAATCTGAAGGTGGATAGCAGCGAGAAGTCGGCGGACAACGGTATCCCGGTCTATCCCGGCGCACACCTGCGTCCGCCGGATAAAGATGGGGACAATCATTCCGCAAACGTCAATCTGGGGGCCATGGGATTTGGGCTGAAGGTGATTGCCGCCGAGTATGAGACCAGCGATTCGCCGGAAAAGGTAAAGGCATTCTACGAAGACAAGATGAAGCACTTCGGAAGCGTGCTGATCTGCAGTGGGCACAGCGGCGGCTCCGACGTCCATTTCTCGAAGAACAAGAACGACGATGGGAAGCTGACCTGCTCGGATACCAGCGGCAACGGCTGGGAGATCAAGGCCGGCACAAGTGATGATGAGCACCTGGTCTCGATTGAGCCGAATGGCTCAGGCACGCGCTTTGGCACGGTGCTGGTGCAGACCAAGGGGAAGGATACGCTGTAAGAAGCTTCGAGCCCCGAGCTACGAGCTAAAACGAATCTCTGGTCTCCAACCCCACGTGCACGCCCAATTGTTGTTAGTCATGAGTTAAGCATCGGAAGTGCCGGCTTGCTTTCATGCTCGCTGCCCGAGGCCAGGAGCTCGAAGCTGGTGGCTAGTAGCTCGCGGCTCGTAGCTTCCCGCCAGTTGCTAATTGCTTGTTCCTTCCTGTAACGTTCGGCACGTGGAATATCCCTGTCATCGATGTCAGGCTGACATCCAGGAAGGCGTGGCCTTCTGTCCACATTGCGGCGCTCCGCAAATCCGGGTTGCGGCGCCCGACAGCCCGCTAGCAGAAACCCCGCCGGGGCCGAAGCTCCGGGAAATGTTTTTCCTTCGCAATCTATGCCTCCTCAGCCGCCGTCCTGGACGCCGGGCGGCATGTCCTATCCGCTGCCGCCCACGGCAATACAGTGGGATCTGGCGTGGAGAGGAGCGCTGATTTGCGGAGTCGGCGCGGCAATTCTCTCGGCAGTTCCTCTCATCTCGATCGGCTGCTGTCTTTGGATCCTCGGCGCCGGAGCGCTTTCCGTGTCGCTGTATCAGAAGCGCGTGCCGGGCACGCTGATCACACCCGGTATGGGGATGAGGGTGGGAGCGCTCGCCGGAGCCTTTGGGTTTGTGGTCAATGCGATTGTGTCGACCATTTCCTTCGTAACCCTGCGCTCCACCGGCGACTTTCGCAAAGCCATGGAAGATCAGATGCAGAAGCAGATGGCGAGCAATCCTGATCCCAAAGTGCAGGCGATGATGGAGCAGATGTTCGCGTGGATGAGTTCACCGCAAGGCGCAGCCACCCTCATTGTTCTGGTTCTGCTGATGATGGGCATCTTCTTCGTTGTGTTTGGCGCAGCCGGCGGCGCGTTAGGCGCGTCGATGTTTCGTGGCAGCCGGCGGGAGTTTCGGTGAAGAAGCAATTAGCGATTAGCAATTAGCTTCGAGCCGCGAGCCTCCAGCTACGAGCCCCAAGCTTCGAGCCAATGCGTCGCTTCAAACTCGGGCGAGAAATCGGACAGTGGTTACCGACAAACGGTCGGGGACCGCGATGACTTGTCTTAGCTCGAAGCTCGTGGCTCGCAGCTTCTTTCCGCATTTGCTCCACAGCTTGCCCATTGCGTATGATTCGAGCGGAATGATGAAGGCCTCCACTCCGTCTCACGAACTCCGCGAGAAAGCGCAAATCCTCTCCGGCTCCGAAATCGAGCGCACGCTGGTGCGGTTGGCGCATGAAATTGTGGAGAAGAATAATGGCGTCGCCAACCTCGGCCTGGTTGGCATCATGCGTCGCGGCGTGCCTCTGGCGCAGCGGCTGGCGAAGATTCTGGGCCGCATCGAGAAGACCGAAGTGCCCGTGGGCACGCTGGACATCACCCTCTATCGCGACGATCTCTCCACCATCGGCATTCGCCCTGAAGTGAAGAAGAGCAAGATGGAGTTCAACATCCAGGACAAAGACATTGTCCTGGTGGATGACGTTCTCTACACCGGGCGCACGGCCCGCGCGGCACTGGACGCACTGTTCGATCATGGGCGGCCACGGCGTATTCAGCTCTGCGTGCTCATCGATCGCGGACATCGCGAGCTGCCGATTGAAGCCAGCTTTGTCGGCCGCAAAATCCAGACCACCCCTATCGAAATCATCGAAGTCCGACTGCGGGAAAGCGACGACGCCGACAAGGTGCTGCTGATGGAGCAGGTGCCGGAAGGACAATGAAGCCCACACTGGGTTCGCTGCTAAGTATCCACCAGCTTACGACCGGGCAGATTGAAGCCATCCTGGCGCTGGCCCGGCAGATGGATCCGAATCGTCCTTCGCAAGTGCTGCATGGCAAGCGCGTGGTGCTGCTGTTCTACGAAGCGTCGACGCGGACCCGCGCCTCGTTCGATTTCGCCGCCAAGGCTCTTGGCGCCATGACCACGCTGGTCACGACCACGTCGTCCAGCATCGAAAAGGGCGAATCGCTGATCGATACCGGCTGGACCATCCAGGCCATCGGCGCCGACGTGATCGTGATGCGGCATCCCAACAGCGGCTCGGCGCACTTGCTGGCGAGATACATGGACGTGCCGGTGGTAAACGCCGGTGACGGCATGCATCAGCATCCCTCGCAGGGGCTGCTGGACGCGCTCACGATTCTCAATCACAAGAAAGAGCTGCGGGGGCTGCGCGTGGTGATCGTCGGCGATGTGTATCACAGCCGCGTGGCGCGCTCGAATGCGGAGTTGCTGTCGCGCTTTGGAGCCGATGTGATCTTCTGCGGCCCACGCGACTTTGTGCCTGAGGTTGCGGCGACGCTGGCGCCGGGAGTGACGGTCAACCACGATTTGAACGCCGCGCTGCAAGGTGCTGATGTGGTGATGGCGCTGCGTGTCCAGAAAGAGCGGTTGCAGGGACGGCATCACAGCGTGGAGGATTACATCGCGCACTACCAGGTGACGCCGCAGCGCATGATGCTGGCCAAGCCGGACGCGATTCTGATGCATCCTGGGCCGGTCATTCGCGGAATCGAATTGGCGAGCGAGGTGGCTGATGGGCCGCAGTCGGTGATTCATGAGCAGGTGCGCAATGGAGTGAAGACGCGGATGGCAATTCTGGCCATGGCGCTGGGAGCTGCGCAGGCACACGGATAGACGGATTGCCGTTTAGATTGAGATAAGCTTCCGAGAGCCAGCGAGTGGAGTACGCGGGTGGAGTACGCCTTCAGGCGTACATATAGAGCGGTAGCACTAATCCGCGCTTTAGCGCCTGAGGTAATGCTTCTTTCCTCAGCCGCTAAAGCCGGCTTGCTACTCAGTCGTCAACTGCACCGCTGAAGCGGTGCTCCGCCCGGCTTCGAAGAAGTGCAACCGATATGGACTCATTGCTCATACAACGCGGGCGTGTAATCGATCCGGCAAACGGCATCGATCACGAAATGGATGTATTACTGCGCGATGGCCGGGTCGCGGCGGTCGCTCCTCCGGGCAAGCTTCGCGGCCAGGCGAGCCGGACATTGAATGTGCGAGGTGCAATCGTCGCGCCTGGCTTCATTGATCTGCATGTTCATCTGCGCGAGCCGGGCCAGCCGCATAAGGAGACGATCGTCACAGGCACAGCAGCGGCAGCGGCCGGCGGGTTTACCTCCGTCTGCGCGATGCCCAACACCGTTCCGGTAAATGACTCGGCGGAGATTACGCGCTGGATGCAATCGCCGCAGCGCGGCGCGCTGGTGAATGTTTTTCCGATTGCCGCGGCGACCGTCGGCAGCGCAGGAGAGAAGTTGACCAACTTCGCCGCGTTGAAGAAAGCCGGTGCGGTTGCGGTGACCGACGATGGAAAGCCGATTCTCGACGACAAGGTCATGCGCGACGCGCTGCGCACGGCGGCGCGGCTCAAGATGACCGTAGTGCAGCACGCGGAAGATACCAACGTGACCGTGGGCTGCTCGATGAATTATGGCGCAACCTCGTTCCGGCTGGGCGTGCATGGCATGCCGAATTCGGCGGAGTCGAGCATTGTGGAACGCGACATTAAGCTGTCGCGCGAAACCAAAGGACACGTGCACGTCGCGCATCTCTCGACGCACGAGGCGCTGGAGGCGGTGCGTCGCGCCAAGAAAGCGAAGCTGCGCGTGACCGCGGAAGTCACGCCGCATCACTTCACGCTGATCGACGAGAACGTCGGCGAGTTCGACACGCACTACAAGATGAATCCGCCGCTACGGTCGGCAGCAGATCGCGAGGCGCTGATTGCCGGGATCATTGACGGCACGATTGACGCGATTGCCACCGATCACGCGCCCCATGCCTTTCACGAGAAGCAGGTCGAGTTCGAGCGCGCGGCTTTCGGTATCACCGGCCTGGAAACCGCGCTGCCGATCGTACTCACCGTGCTGCATCATCACTTCAAATTGCCGCTGTGGCGAATTGTGGAGCTACTCGCAACGAATCCCGCGAAAATCTTCGGCCTGACCGGGCGTGGCACGCTCGCCAAGGGCGCACACGCCGACGTGACCATCTTCGATCCGAAGAAGAAGTGGACCTTCGACGCATCGCAGTCGCTCTCGAAATCGAGGAACACGCCGTTCGACGGTTGGAGCTTTACCGGGCGAGCGGTGATGACGATTGTCGGTGGGAAGGTCGTGCACGAGGGGTAGCGGTAGAGGCGGCGTTCAGGCCGGCGTCCGGGCAGAGTGTCCAACGGTCGAGCCGGCTTTCAGCCGGCGCCAGATTCTCCGGCATCGATGACGAGATCAGCAGCGCGCCTGCCGCTCCCAGCATCATGCCCAGCACGAACCGAACGAGCATCCAATTGCCGTGCAGGCCGGCGAATTCAGCCGCCGCGTCGATGATATTGATCGCCGCTGCTGCAATCAAGACTCGCAGGGCGATCTGCCGCGAGGTGCGCAGCAACAGTCCAATCGCTGCTCCGATATAGATTCCAAGGCATCTGCGCGCAGACGGCGACCGGCGCACCAAACAGCCAGAAGGAGCGCTCCGGGCGTTGATGGCAGACGAGAGCGAAGGCACGCTGCAGAGCAAATCCAAACACTACGGAGCCGTGAGTCGAGCAATATGGTGCGGCAAGCACTGCCGCAGTAAGCGTGATCGGGACCAACGTCCACCAGCCCCAGCAGAAAGCGAGCGTGGACCGACTTTCGCTTTGAAGGGGCGCAGCTTCAGCTGCGCCGTAGGGCACGACAGAGAACTGGGCTTTAGCCCCGGAGGTCATTCGTTCTCCTGAACCGTTCGCATAATTGGATGAAGTCGAGATCCCTCAGCGGCTAAAGCCGAGCGTCCTCTGCCTCATGACACGCCTGAAGGCGTGCCCCTTCAAAAGGATCAGCTGGAGTTTCTTTATCCCAGTATCCCCATCCGCTTGCCGACGCGCTTCAGCGTCTCCAGCGCCTGGTCGAGTTCATCCTTCGTATGCGTCGCGGTCATGATGGTGCGGATGCGCGCCTTGCCTTCGGGCACGGTCGGAAACGCGATGCCGGTGCCCATCACGCCTTCCTTGAACAGCTCGCGAGAGAAATCCATGGTGAGCTTGCCGTCGCCGATGATGATCGGCGTAATCGGCGTCTCGCTGGCCGGCGTGTTCACACCGCCGATGTTGAAGCCGAGCGCGCCCAGCTCCTGCTTCCAGTAGCGCGTGTTCTTCCACAAATTCTCCATGCGCTCCGGCTCCTGCTCCAGAACGTCGAAGGCGGCGATGCAGGTAGCCGCGACGGACGGCGGATGCGACGTCGAGAATAGGAACGGTCGGCCGCGATGGTAGAGGAACTCGATCAGATCGCGCGTGCCGCAGACATAGCCGCCGAGCGCGCCGATGGCCTTCGACAGCGTTCCCACCTGGATATCGACGCGACCGTGCAGATTGAAGTGATCGATGGTGCCGCGGCCGTTGCGGCCCAGCACGCCGGAGGAGTGCGCGTCGTCGACCATCATGATGGCGCCGTATTTTTCGGCCAGCGCGGTCAGCTGCGGCAGTGCGCCGATGTCGCCGTCCATGGAGAAGACGCCGTCGGTGATGACCAGCTTATGGCCGGGCTCGTTCTTTATCGATTCCAACTGCTCTTCGGCGTGCGCCGCGTCTTTGTGGCGGAAGACTTTGATCTTCGCGCGCGAAAGGCGTGCGCCGTCGATGATCGAGGCGTGGTTGAGCTCGTCGGAGATGATGAAGTCTTCTTTGCCGAGGATCGCCGAAACCGTCCCGGCGTTGGCGGTAAAGCCCGACTGAAAGACGACGCAGGCTTCGACGTTTTTGAAGCGCGCGATCTTTTCTTCCAGCTCCATGTGGATCTTCATGGTGCCGGCGATGGTACGCACCGCGCCCGATCCGACGCCGTATTTCCTGGTCGCTTCCAGCGCGGCTTCGCGCAGCTTGGGATGGGTGGTCAGCCCAAGATAATTGTTGGAAGCGAGATTGATGACCTTCTTGCCGTCAAAAGTGCAGACCGGTGCCTGCTCGTCGTCGAGGACGCGCAGCTTGAAGTACGTGCCTTTCTGCTTGAGGTCGTTGAGTTGATCGGTAAGGAATGTGAGCGGATTCGTGCGGGTGGTGGTTGTAGCCATGAAGGAATCTCTCCCAATGCGACTGAACATTCTATCGCGGAGGAGGGAGATACCGATCAGGAAGCAACGCGCAGGATCACTTGGCTACGCCTTCGACGATGAAGGCGCGAGTCTTGGCCGCGCTTTGCCGGATAGGCCGGATGGCAGCGTAGGCGGGTGAGTCGTACCAGGCGCGCGCTTGCTCCACACTGTCGAAGGCGATGATGACGACGCCACCCTTCGGCGCTTCGCCCTCGAGAGCCTGGATCTTGTCGCTGATCACCAGATATTCATGATGGAAGGGCGCCAGGGTTGCCGGAACCTGGGATCCGTATTGCTTCATCTTGGCCAAGTCGCTCACCTGAACCTCCGCGATGAAATAACCGGGCGCCGTTTTGGTTTGCTGCGCCTGTATGACCATAGCTCCGCCGATCCCGATCAGGACGCCGGCAAGCATTGCCAGCGTTAGTTTCCGATTCGTCTTCATCGCTTCTGCTCCTTCGAATTCTATGCGAATGCGGGTAGATTGGGCTCGCGGTGCGGTTGAGTCAAGAAGGCACAACTTGGTGCCATACTACCCAAACTTACGCTTGAGCCAGTCGGATGCGGTGACCTGGTAGAGAGCGCTGTCGCGGCCTTCGGCGTTGAGGCGCGATCCCACGTAAACACCGCCGATCTTCTCCACAGCTTTTCGCGAGCGCAGATTCTGCGGGCCGACGAGAAAGACGACGCGATCGACAAAGCGAAACGCGTGCCGCAGCATCAGCTCCTTCATCTCGCCGTTGTAAGCGCCTCCCCAATGCGAGCGCGCGAGGAAGGTCCAGCCGATTTCGATTTCACTGTTTGCGGGGTCGTAGCTGTGGAAGCGCGACGAGCCGATGACTTTGCCATCACGGCGATCGATGGCGACGAAGGCTCCGCCGGATTCCAGCGCCTTGCGGAAGAATTCCTGAAAGACCTCGTCCTTGTAGCGATCGCTGGCGGGATGCTGCTCCCAGATCAGCGGATCGGAAGCGACCGCGTAAAGGTCGCGATAGTCGTCTGCACGTAGTGGCCGAAGCTCGACGAGTTTGCCACGCAGTGTCGGCTGGAATTCGAAGGACGGCTTTAACGGCATGGGGTAATTATCGCCCAAGCCCAGCTCTACCCTTTACGGCCCCGAGGCGCTGTTGGCGTTGGCGTGGGTAGTTATTTTGCGGAAGACAAACTCCTGGAAGACGCCGGCAACGGCGCCGCCTCCAATGCTGGTCAGCGAGTTCTCCACCAGCAATTCACCGCCGCGATCGCTTGGCGGATAGTAGATGTAAGAGATACCGGAGGCAACGAAGCTTCCGAGGATGCCAGAGTAGTTCGGCTGCCACTGGCCGTTGTCGCTCTTGCGAATCACCGCGTTGCTGAGCGCGTGAACCAGACGCGACTTGGTTGCCCCTGTGCCCTGATAGAAGTAGCGCGGGTCCTGCTTAAACAGCGCCGGGAAGATGGCGCTGTCCATGAAAGTTCCGATGAAGGTGTCGGCGTAACCGGCGCCGAAGCGCTTGGCGTATCCCTGCGCGCCCTGCCCGTATCCGCTGAAGTCGTTGGCGGCCTGCTCAAATCCGGCAAGAATGCCTACGCCCAGGAAAGTCATGGGATCGATGGTTGACTTCCAGGCCAGGTCAAACTTCTGCCGCGTGTTCAGCGGCGCGGCGTCGGGAATATAGCTGACGTAGAAGTTGGGAGCGATGCCGAGCACACGCTGTTTTTCCTGCTGCTTGATCTGCGCCTCGGCGATCTCGACGGTGCTGCCGCCGACGCGAACGTCGGTTGTGGCGGAGGTGATTTTGAGCGCGATCTCCGGCACAAGGAAAGCCTGTCCGGGATTGAGGACTGCGGAGAAGGTTTTCGGCTCGAAACCGGGAGCCGTGATGGTCAGCTGGAAGGGTCCGGCTGGAAGATCGGCAAACGAGTATTCGCCGTTGTCGCCCGAGACAGCCTGCCGTGCCGGTTGGCCTGAGAAGGTCAGCTGCACTTGAGCGCCGACCGCAAGCGCGCCGTGACTATCCAGAACTGTTCCCGAGATGCGGCCAGTGGATTGCGGATCGGGCTGCGGTGGTGAACTGGCACCGCTGGGCGAGATTGAGCCGCCACTTGTTTCGCCCGGGGCTGGTTGCTGCGCGTGAGTCACCAGCGTCAGCAAAACGGCGCAGACCAGCCCACACATCGTCCTGGAATTGAATCTAAGACGTAGGAACGGCTGGCACGTGTCTCGGCGCAAAAACACCTTGATACTCCCTTTGTTACGAAGCGGGTTCTGAATTCAGATGCCTTTTTGGGCAATGCGGGTTTACGTCTATGTTAATCCCGATTTGCGGCGATGTTGTGCCGGGCCGTCCCAGGGAATCCGCTATTAGCCCCAGTCACAATGCGGAGCCGCTTGCCAGTAGGTGGAAGGGACTTCGCCAACACGATAGCACCGAAATGTGCATCAAAAACTATTGGAGTGGCCAGTAGATGTGCGGGTTGTTTGCCGATAGACGCTATAGATTCGTTCTACCGAACAAGGATAGAGTTGCTGCCGTGAAACGTGCGATGGCGGACGTGCTGTGTTTCGTAGGTGCGACGGCAGTGGTGATGTTCGCCCTCGCTGTACTGATCGTCATTGTTCAGGAGCAGAACGCTCTCGTTTTAGCTCGCACATATTTCCTTCGCGCGTGCACATTCGCTGCCGAGCTGGTGAAACGAGATCCAGAGGCAGTCTCATTGTCGGTATTTTTTGTGGGCCTTATTGCCATGATTATGGCGAGGTCGAGCTGTCAGCTACCGCGCCAGCAGTGGGAGCCGACACATCACGCGAGCAGAAGGCGCAGGCCTGGCTCGCTCGATCTGAAAATTCCCCAGCCAACGCAATCTTCCCAGACACTTTCAGTGCTGACTCTCGTCAAGCAGCTGCTTCAGATATGACTGCCATACGGCTGCATCGGTGTGAGTGCCGTGCCCGGAGGTTTGAGCCGAGGCGGGCAGCAGAACGAAACGACCGTTCTTTACCTTCTTGATCTCCAGCTCTGCAATGCCAAGCTCGGGTGGATTGATGAAGTCATCGGCGGTGTTGACGAACATCACGTAGGCGGTGATCTTGTCGAGATTGGGCGCGGGATTGTAGTCGCGGGAGGCTCGCACCGCGTAGAGAAAATCATTGGCGTCGTGAGCCGCGGCAAATCGCTTCACGTAATCGTCGAGATATTGATCCGCCTGTTCGTGCGTCGGTCCGGCCTTCTGCAAAATCACGGGTGAGCCGGTTGCGATCACGAACAAGTCACCTGCGGTTCGCAGAGACTGCTGAGGCTGGGCCGTGTAGTCGCCATTCTTCCACTCGGGATCTTTCTCGATGGCTTCAATAATCATCTCGCGCCACATGCGGTTGCGGCCGGTGATTTCGACCGGCAGACAGGCCAGCGACATGAGAGCGTCCACGAAATCAGGATAGGTTTCTCCCCAGACAAAGGAATGCATGCAGCCCATGGACGCGCCGAGAATCAGGCGCAGATGGTTGACCGCGAGTCCCTCGACCAGCAACTCGTGCTGCGCCTTCACCATGTCGGCATAAACGTATTGCGGAAAATGCGCGCGCATGCCGTCGCTGGGTTTGCTGGATTTCCCGTGCCCGATGTTGTCCGGAATGACGACGAAGTAGCGGTTGATGTCGAGAGGTTCGCCGGGACCGAAGAGGACGTCGGTGAACTTGGGGGCGAGAAACTGGCGGCCTGATCCGCTGGTGCTGTGCAGAATGAGAACGGCATTGGTGGCTCGGCCATTCGCATCTTTCACCAGTTTGCCGAAGGTGTAGTAGTGCATGCGGAGGTCGGGCAGGGTTTCGCCAGAGGCAAACTGGAAGTTGTGCAGGGTGAAGTCGCCTTCGCTGGGCTTAAGCTGCGGAGCCGACGATGCCTGCTGCGCATTCGCAGCCGTCAAGGAAAGCAGAGAGAAGAGTGCAAGAAGAACGACGAGACGCCGCATAACAGCACCTCCGCCCACGAAGCTAGCACAGGCGGAGGGAGTTGGTCAGTGTGAATGCAGTTTCATGCAGGCGCACGCTGAGGGAGGGCAGCGTAAGTGCGCTTTCGTCGAGGTTTGGTTTCTATCGTCGCCAGGATGGCGGTGAAGAGCTCCGCATCGTGCGTGGACAGCCTTTCCAGAATGTGGCGCATGATCGGCTCAGGAGCTCGTGAGTTGGTCTGGATCATAAGCAGATCCGACACCAGCTTGCCAACGTAGATTTTCTCCAACTCCTGGCGGGTCAATGAAGCGGTGTACAGAAATTTTCGATCAACCAGGGTACGGCTGAGCAGGCCTTTCTGGAATAGGCGACCCATCGTCGTCATGATCGTCGTATAGCTTCGAGGCTGAGGCAGCCTGGTAACGACGTCCTGCACGCTGCCTACGTCCAAGCGCCAGAGGACTCCCATGACCTGCCATTCCAGCGGTCCCAAAGAATAGGACCGGTTTTGGACACGCACATTGAGGCTAACCATGTGACGCTCCCCACGGAGAACGGTGCCTTGGCAAAAGCTATGCTTAGGTTTGGAATCCTATTGTTCAGTAGACAGCCGACCGGCTAAGAACAAGGCGGCTCGTATAGGTGGGAGCGAAGGTTCGAACCGCTTAGCCGTAGTGCTGAGAATACTAACCACGTTTTGAATAGGCGTCAAACATATTTTGAGCTAGCGCCAGTTGAACTGGAAGATGCACGCTGCTTTTTCGATACGAATGTCCGCGCCGCAGGGACGAAAGGTATCCTCAAGCGCGCTTGATCATCCGGGTAATGGCCACCAGGATGACCGCGCCGACGAAAGCCACGATGATGGAGCCGATCATTCCGCCGCCGTGCCAGATGCCGAGCATGCCGAAGATCCAGCCTCCGAGGATGCCGCCCAAAATGCCGAGGATGATGTCCACCAGGATGCCGTAGCCCCCACCCTTCATGACCTGACCCGCCAGCCAGCCGGCGATTAGACCGACCACGATCCACGCTATAAAGCCCATGTCTTACCTCCAGAAATTGGATTTCAGGAACTATACACTTGCTCGGGGGTAAGGGCCAGCCCAGGTTAGCGTCCAAACGAAGGACGCGAACCCTTCGGCAGGCTCGGGCAGGCTCTGGGTCACCGGCGTCAGACCTGGAGGACGTCGCCTTCGCGGGCGACCATTACGTACAGCACCGGATTCACGAAGAAGCCGATGAACAGGCGCGAGATAAGGCCGGCGACGATGACGATGGCGAAGGGCTTCTGCGTGTCGGAGCCGATGCCGGTAGCGATGGCGGCGGGCAGCAGGCCGAGGCAGGCGACCAGCGCGGTCATCATGATGGGACGCAAGCGCAACAGCGAAGCTTCGCGGGTTGCGGTGGGGATGTCCATGCCTTCCTGTCGCAGCTTGTTGATGTAAGAGACAAGGATCACCGCGGTCTCAACCGAGACTCCCAGCAGCGCGAGCAGCCCCAGCACCGATGAAACGCTGAATGGCGTGCCGGTAAGTTTCAGGGCGAGCAGCGCGCCGACCGGCTCGGTGAGGATCACGCCCAACGCGATCGTCACCGGGAATTTGAAGTTGCCATACAGCGCGAAGAGGATCAGGAAGATGATGACCAGCGCGATGGGGCCGATGAGCGTGAGCTGCGATTTGGCTTCGAGAAACTGGCTGTACTCGCCGCCCCAGCTCAGCCAATAACCTTGCGGCAGCGAGACGGCCTTGTTGACCGCGCCCTGACCGTCGCGCACCGCGCGCTCCAGATCGCGGCCTTCGATGCTGTACTGCACGCCGATGTAGCGCGAGTTGTTTTCGCGATAAATAAACGACGCGCCGTTGCCCTGCTTGATGGAAGCGAGCTCGCTGAGCGGAATTTGTTTGCCGTCGGGCGTACCGACCAGCAGCTCGCCGATCTCATGCGCGCTGCTGCGGAATTGCGGTTGCATGCGGACAACGAGGTCGAAGAGCTTCTCGCCCTGGATGACCTGGGTCGCGGCCTGGCCACCGACTGCGGCGGAGACGACGGCTTCGACGTCGGCAACGTTGATGCCGTAGCGCGCGATCTTGTCGCGATCGACATCGATCAGCAGGCTGGGCTGGCCGAGCTCCCGCACGACGGTGAGTTCGGTGAAGCCGGGAACTTTCGCCAGCGTGTTCTTGATCTGGATGGCTTTGTCCTGGAGGACGTTGAGGTCTTCACCGTAAACCTTGACCGCGAGCGAGCTCTTCAGGCCGGTGAGAGCTTCGTCAACGGCGTCTTCGGCGGGCTGCGTGTAGTTGAAGATGATGCCGGGAAATGCCGAGAGCTTGTCGTTGATCGACTTGATGAGCTCGGGCTTGGTGCGGGTGCTGCCGCTCCACGCGCTGTCTTTGTAGGGCTTCAAACCGACATAGAACTCGCAGTTGAAGAAGCCGGTGGGATCGGTGCCATCGTCGGGACGGCCCAGCTCGGAGGCGACGACCGTGACCTGCGGATAGGACTTCAGAATGTCGCGAATCTGCGGCGCAATCTTGCTGGCCTCTTCGAAGGAGATGGTGTACGGCATGGTGGCGCGCACCCAGAGCGCGCCTTCGTCGAGGTGCGGCATGAATTCGCCGCCGATGTAGGGCACAAGCAGAAGCGTTGCGCCGAAGATCAGCACGGCGATCAGCATGGTGAGCTTGGGGCGGGCCAGCGACCAATCGAGCTGCGTCGCGTAGACACGCTTCATCCATTCGTAAAGGCGATTGGAGGGCTCGCGCACTCCCTTCTTGAACCAGTAGGAGCAGAGCACGGGAACCAGGGTGAGCGTGAGGATGAGCGCGCCGACCAGCGCGAACGACATGGTCTCGGCCATCGGGTGAAACAGCTTGCCGGACGGGCCGCTGAGCGCGTAGATCGGGAAGATATCCGGCGAGGATGACGGCGACGGAGTAGAAGATGGGGCGGTCGACGTCTTTCGACGCGCTGAGGATGACGTCGGTGAGGCTGTAGGTCTGGCCGTGGCGCAGCGCAAGCTCGCGGTAGATGTTCTCCACCATGACCACGGTGCCGTCGATGATGATGCCGAAGTCGATAGCGCCGATGGAGAGCAGATTGGCCGCGCCGTCGTGGGCGTGCAGCACGATGAACGCGAAGAGCAGCGACAGCGGAATGGTGAGCGCGACGATGATCGCCGCGCGGAAGCTGACCAGGAAGAAGATCAGGACGATCAGCACCAGCACCATGCCGCGCAGAAGATTGGCCTCGACGGTGTCGGTAGTGAGCTTCACCAGCTCGCTACGATCGTAATAGGGATGGATCTTGACGTCGGGCGGCAGGATGGTGCGATTGAGTTCGTCGGTCTTGGCCTCGACCGCCTTGAGCACGTTCTGCGTCTGCTCGCCGCGCAGCATGAGGATGACGCCTTCGACCGCGTCATTGTTCTTCTCATAGCCGAACTCGCCGAGGCGCGGCGCGTAGCCGATCTCGACCGTGCCGATGTCCTTCACGCGAATGGGCACGCCATTATTGGCGCCGACAACAATGTCACCGATGTCTTCGGTGTTGCGCACCAGGCCGAGGCCGCGCACGTAATAGAACTGGCCGCCCTGCGAGTAGAATCCGCCGCCGGCGTTGGAGTTGTTGGCGGTGAGCGAGTTAATGATCTGCGGAACGGTGAGGTGATAGCCGTAAAGGCGCGCGGGATCGAGCAGCACCTGATACTGCATGACCGTGCCGCCGAAGCCGGAGTCGTCGGCGACGCCGTGCACCGAGCGATAGGCGCGCTCGATGACCCAGTCCTCGAAGGTCTTCAGCTCCTGCGGGCTGCGGTCGGGGCTCTCGATAACGTAGCGATAGACGAGGCCGCTGGGACTGAAGAGCGGCGCCATTGACGGCGTGATGCCGGTGGGAAGACTCGCTTGCGACATGCGCTCGAAGACAACCTGGCGCGCGAAGTAGTCGTCGGTGCCCTCGTCGAAGGTGAGGATGATGTCGGAGAGGCCGTAGAGCGAGATGGAGCGCATGTAGGTGACGCGCGGCACGCCGTTGAGTTCGAGCTCGAGCGGCAGCGTGACCAGGCGCTCGACTTCTTCGGCGGCGTGGCCGGGCCATTGAGTGATGAGTTCAACTTGCGGCGGGGAGAGATCGGGATAGGCGTCAACCGGCATGCGCCGGAAGGAGATGACTCCGGCGACGGCCATGGCAGCCGAGAGCATCAACACCAGAAAGCGCTGACGAAGCGCCGCTTGTACGATTCGATGGATCATTCAGTGTGAAACGTCGTTGCGCATTGCGAAATTGTCATCACGAGCGAAGCGAGGGATCCGTTGTTCGTCTCTCGTGGCATCGCCGTCACTCGCACGAACAGCAGATCCCTCGTCGGGCTGAAGCCCTCCTCGTGATGACAATTTCGTAAGAGGGGCGGCTTTGCATTCGTAGTGGCCGTATTCCAGGTCAAGTCAGCGTTGCAGCGAGTTGGCGAATTGCAGGAACAGGCTGCCGTCGCCGATGACGCGCTCGCCGGGCTTCAATCCGGCGGTGATTTGGGTTTCTCCTTTCGAACTTTCGCCCAGCGTGACCGAGCGCCGGCCAAACTGATTGTTCCCTGTATCGACATAGACGAACGGCTGATTCTCGGTGTCGCGCAGCACCGCGGCGTCAGGCACGGCGATGGCGTTCTTGATCGTGCCGGCATTGACGCTGGCGATGACGTACATGTCCTTCTTGAGCTTGTGCTCGGGATTGGCGGTCTCGATGCGCGCCTGCAAGGTTCGCGTGTTGGGATCGAGCGACGCCGCGACATACTGAATGCGGCCGTGAAAGACGTCGGGATACGAGTCAGTCTGAATGGTGACGGGATCGCCGACGGCGACGTAGGGCAAATCCTTCTGATAGATGTTGACCAGGACCCACACCGTTCCAATGTCGGAGATGACGAAGCACTGGGTCGCGCCCGGCTGCAGGAGCTGGCCGACGGCGACGTCCTGCTCGACCACCAGGCCGCTGATGGGCGAGTTGACCGTCGCTTCAAACGACGGCGGAGCTTTGAGGAGCGCGTTGGGATCGGTGATGCCGAGGACCTTCAGCGCAGCTTCGGCCGCGATCAAGTCGCCCTGCGCCTGCACTTCGGCGGCTTGCGCATTCTCCAAATCGGCCTGCGCGATGGCGCCGTGCTGGTAGAGCTCCTGCGAGCGCGCAGAAATTTTTTGCGCCAGATCGTAAGCGCTCTTGGCCTTCAGATAGTTGGTGCGGAGCTGCGAATAGTCGGGGCTGGCGACGTACAGCATGGGTTGGCCGCGCTCCACGGTCTGGCCGGGAACGACGGCGATGCGGCTGACCGGCCCGCTGACTTGCGTGATGACCGGCGTGGTATGGAACGCGTCGTAAGCGACCGCGCCGGTGAGGCGGAGGGTGCGCGTCAGCGCGGTCGGCTGGATGGTAACAATCTGGACGTGCGCCATCTGATCCGCCGGGATGGAGAACAGCTCGGCGGTGTTGGCGCGATCGTGATTGTTGCCGTTGCCGGAAGCGTTGCCGCTGCACCCGGCGAGGGCGAGAGCCAGTAACAGGTTGGCGGCGATCAGCAGCCGCCGGCGATGATTGCACAAAGTCACAGAATGTTTGCTGTCCGTAATGATTGACGTCCGCCCGCCCCTGCGGATAGTAAGGCCCTTGCAGACAGGGAATCCCGTAAGGGAAAACACATTCTAAATTAAGAAGTTGCAGGCCGGTTGTCAGTTGACGGTTGTCGTGGTCGCTCTTCGACAGATAGTCGAACATCACTTCATTTGGGTGCCCCGTTCTAGCCGTCTTTTGGCTAGGGCGGGGCATCGGCCGATCAACTTCGATTTGCCCCACCCTGGCCAAACGATGGCCAGAATGGGGCACCCAAGGTTTCCAGGTTATGAGTTAGCTTGTTTCAGCAGCTCGGCCAATTTCGTGATGGCGGCGGGATCGGCGTCGCCGATGATGACGAAGCGGAGATCCTGCGAGCTCCAGGTGTCGATGCTGAACGAGTTGCGATGCTCGACGCTGGTGGGGCCGGCGAAGGCGCGCGCCAGCTCGGGCGTCTCCTGAAAGATGAGCACAGAGATTTTGTGCTGACGCAGGCCGACGAGCAGTTGCGCGCCCGGCTGCTGATGGTAGTAGACGAGGCGGCCGCCGATGAGCGTGTAGCCGGTGTTCTGGAATTCGGGCAGGTTGAAGGAGAACGGAATGCGTCCCTGATACCACGGCTTGACGGTGTGGCGGTCGGTGGACACGACATCGACCGGATTGGCGCTGGAGAGTGCGTTGATGTGCAGGTCGGCGGCCTCGGCGAAGGCGTCGGCGCGATGCGAGTACGCGACCCATCCCACGCCGGCGAGCAGCATGATGACGAGCACGACCAGTGCCGGAACCAGCGCGAAGGACCATGACGAACGACCGGCGCGGCCGCGCGGCGATCTGTTGCTGGATCTTGCGACGGAATTCGGGAGTGGGCGTGAAGCGTTCGCGCGCCGGGCGCAAGCTGCGCTGCATCATAGCCAGCTCGACGACTTCGGCGGCGCATTCCGCGCAGGTGGGAACGTGCTGGCGCAGAGCGGCCATCTGCTCGGGCGGCAGCTCGTTGTCGAGATAGGCGCCCAGCGTCGCGGGATTGGAGTTACACGGCATTGCTAGCCCTTTCCGGCGGCTTGGCCGTCAGCGCCTGACGCAGCAGGTTGCGCGCGCGCGAGAGTCGCGACATCACGGTTCCGATGGGCACGTTCAGCACCTGCGCCGCGTCTTTGTACGACAGCTCCTCAACATCGACCAGCAGAATCATCTCGCGATAGCCGAAGGGCAGCGTGGCGAGCGCGTCGCTCACGGCCTGCGAATTCTCCAGCTGCAACAGCAGCAACTCCGGCGTGGGCGTGGCGGCGGCGATCTCGGTGTCGTCGTCGAGCGCGTCGGTCTTCTGCGCGTCCAAACCTGTGCGCGAGGAGAGAAACGTGTTGCGCAGAATCTTGTACATCCACGCGCGCAGGTTGGTGCCTTCCTGGAACAACTGGAAGTTCTTCAGCGCCTTGGCGTAGGTCTCCTGCACCAGGTCTTCGGCGTCGCTGCGATCGCCAGTTAACCAGTGGGCGAAGTTATAAAGTTGGTCGAACAGCGGCATCGCCAGCAGTTCGAAGAACTCGGGATCCATCCCTGCCTTCCCGACGCAAAAGTCACGACAAGAGCTAATTGCCCGAGGATACCTTGAGAAAGCGGACGATGTCTGCACGTTCGTCGGGATTGGGCACGTGAAAATCCATGTTGTTGTCAGGAACGACGGATTCGGTGTCGGTCAGCCACTTCTCCAGCAGGGCGTCGTTCCAGGTGAAGTTCGCGGCCTTCAGCGCGTCGGAGTAGGCGAAACCGGGCGCGGTACCGGCCTTGCGGCCATAGACGTTTCGCAGGTGCGGACCCTCCTTGTCGGCGTCGAGCGAGTGGCAGCCGGTGCAGCGCTTCTCGAAAAGCTGTTTGCCGCGCACAGGATCGCCGGGGGCATCGGCAGCGGCGCGCGTGGACAAGGGCGAGAGCGTGATCCACAGGACGACGAGTGCGGTGGCGAAGGTGAGGAGCGAGCGGGCGAGGCGGATTTGGTGAGGCGTGTTCATTAGCTTACCGAGTCCATGAGAAGCAGATCCCTCGTCGGGCTAAAGCCCTCCTCGTGATGACAAACAAACTAAGAGGGCGGGTGCCCCAGGTCTGGCTCTTTTCCAGACCTGGGAGACTTGGGTCCCCACTACTTCGCGGCGAGCTGCTTGCGAATCTGTTTGCGCTCGGCTTTGGCCCAGTCGTAGATGAGCTGCTGCTCGTCAGTCGACAACCGCGCCTGCGGATGCAGCACGAGATAGCGCTTGACCGGCATCTGGCCGCTGCGAACTTCTGCGGCGATGCGATTCAGCAACGTCGCCTGATCTTCCGCGCTGTAATGCTGCCATTGCGAAAGATTGAGATGGCTGCGGCCGTCGTGGACATCGCGCTCGATGAGCCACGACGCCGGCGCGACGCGGCTGTACGCCGGCCAGTGCGTGTTCTCGGAATGGCAGTCGGCGCATTTTTGCTTCGAGCACGTCGCGGACGTTCGGCGGAGCTGCGCTGCCATCAAGAAGAGCGGTTGACGGCGCGGCGGCGCGAAGATCGCCCCAGGGATGAATCGTCGAGAGCACGATGACTAGCGCGAGCGCGATACTCAGGCCGGTTGCTATTCGGACGGCGTAGCCTCCCAGGTCTCGAACCCCGCGAGACCTGGGGCACCCAGATTTGGCGAAGCATGCGGGAGTGAAGAGACGGCGTGGTCTCCCGGATCTCGAAAAGAACGAGAGCTGGGCCAAGCGCCCACACATTCGAAAACCGCGAATGTGTGGGACACCCTGGGAGACGGGAAGAGAAATAGATTTCATGACGCCGGCGCCTCGTGGGCTTCGACGGTTGCGCCGGAGAGCGAGGCGTCAATCGTCGCGAGATGGTGATCGCGCGCGACGAAGTTGACGTCGGTGATGCCGAGGACATCGCGCAGCTTGTCGGCGGGAACCTTCATTGGACCGGGATTGGGCGCGGCGCCGGGCGCAGGTTGCGGGAAGGCGGTCGACATCGCGGTGTGAAAGGTCACGTTGCCTTCGACCTTCTGCATGATCTGGTGAATGTGGCCGTTGAGCACGGTGAGCGAGCCGAAGCGCTTCATCATGGCGAGCGCCTGCTCGCTGTCGGAGGTGGACCAGCCCCACGCGGGATAGACCGCCCAGAGCGGGATGTGGGCGAATACGACGATGGGCGTGCTGGACTTGAGGCCGGCGAGGTCCTGCTTGAGCCAGTCGAGTTGCGCCGCGCCCAGCTTGCCCATGCCTTCGAGCTGCACGACGTTGACCAGGCCGATGAAGTGCACGCCTTTGTGATCGAAGCTGTACCAGCCGTTGCCGGCGGTGCCTTTGCCGTAGCGCGCGAGGTAGAGCTTGCCGTCGTCGACCGAAGTGTCGTGCTCGCCGGGAACGTAGAAGACCTGGCGCTTCGTGGTCGTCAGGAGCTGGTCGAGGGTGTCGAACTCGGCGGGCTTCGAGGTGTGCGAGAGGTCGCCGGTGTGAATGATGAAATCCGGGACCGTCGGGCCGGCGTTGATCTTGTCGAGCGCGAGTTGCAGCGTCGCGGTGACGTCGGTGTTGGCGGGCTTGTTGAAGCCGATGTGGCTGTCGCTGATCTGGACAAAGGTGAAGTCGGACTGCTTGTCAGCGTGATGCGGCTGGCCGAAGGCGCGCGAGACAGGAATGCCTCCGGCGAAGGTCCAGACCAGGCCGCTGCCGGCCCAGGCCATGCATTTTAGAAAACCGCGGCGGTCGATGCCGTCGTTCATATTGCTCCTCTCGGAGGGTGCCCCAAGCCCCGAACAGCTCGAGACCAGGAGCACCCGCACATGAGGAGAACGGAGAAAGGGGAGATTTATTCCAGGGTTTGTTGGGAAATTTGTTGAGTGTCGTCGTCTCCCAGGTCTGGAAAAGAGCCAGACCTGGGGCACCCAGAGCTGCACTGTGTATCAGATAAGCGCCGCGTATACGGGATCATCGGCGAGGGCGTTGACCAGGCCGATCTCCAGCGCGCGGACGGCGGGAACTTTTTCCGCGGCGAGGAACATTTGCAGCGCGCGAGCCTTACCGATCAAGCGCGGCAGGCGTTGCGTGCCTCCCCAACCGGTGATGAGGCCGAGGGCAGCGCCGCGATGTCCGAACAACGCATGCGGGCCGGCGATGCGGCGGTCGCAGGCGAGCGCGAGATCGAGTCCGCCTCCCATGCAGTAGCCGTGAATGGCGGCGATGGTCGGCGCGGGAAAGTTGGCGACGGCGCGCATCAGGCGCTGTCCCATGTGGGCGAAGCGAAAGGCTTCAGGGCCGGTAAGCGCGGCGATCTCGTGGAGATCGGCTCCGGCGGAAAAGAAGTGCGCGTTGCCGGTGAGGATGAGGCGCGCGGGCGGTTGCGCGGCGAGATCTTCGATGGCGACGGTCAGTGCCTGGACGCGGGCGCGCGTGAGGCGGTTGGTGCCGTCGTCGGAGATGAGACGGAGGACGAGCGCGGCGTCGTGCGGTTCGAAGGTGAAGTATGTAGTGGAGTTCACGCGACCATGGGAAGAATAGGACAGGGTAGGCGGTTGTGTCGAAGGCCAACACACCCAGGTCTGGAAAGCGCCAGACCTGGGCACCCCTCACTTCGCTTATTACGCCTTCTGCCGGATACACAAATCGCTTCGAGTGACCACTGCGATGGAAGCAGGAATCACCGATCACGTCTGGGCTCTCGCGGAACTTTTCCAATAAGATTCACTGCAACATGTGGACGCATACCGACAGCTTGGGTTTCGGAGCTTTTTTCTTGTTCGCTTCCGTCCTGTCCTTCATCGGCGCAGCCAATCGAAAGGTGCCGTGGTACACGCGCTATATTGCGTTTGCCATTGGAGCTACATTCTTGGTTCTCGGCATTCTCATTCCCATACGCCTTTGGAATATGTAACCCATCAACGCAGATTTAGGACACTACCGGACCATCGCGCGCTAGCGCACCTGTAGCCTGCTCTTATACAATCACTGGTTTCCTACTGTTACGCCATCCTCGTAAGGAGTAGACAACTCCGGCCAAATTGACCGGTAACCGCGGCGCCCGCTCTAGTTAGGGTGGGAAGAAATCCCGCTGTCGTCATACCAACATGAAAATTCACGAATATCAGGGAAAGGCCATTCTGCGGAAGTACGGCGTGGCCGTGCCGCGCGGGCAGATGGTCGAGTCGCGCGAAGAGGCGCTGGACGCGGCGCGCCAGCTGTTTGAAGACGGCGCGACCGGCGTGGTCGTCAAAGCCCAGATTCATGCCGGCGGCCGCGGCAAGGGCGGCGGCGTCAAGCTGGCCAAGTCACCGCAGGAAGCCGGCGAGCTGGCGACCAAGATGCTCGGCATGAAGCTGGTCACGCATCAGACCGGCCCGGAAGGCAAGACGGTGCAGCGGCTGCTGATCGAAGAGACGCTGCCCATCGCGCGCGAGCTTTACCTCGGCATGTTGCTCGACCGCGTGAATGGCCGCAACGTCTTCATGGCGTCGGCGGCGGGCGGCATGGAGATCGAAGAAGTCGCCGCGAAAGATCCCAGCGCGATTATCAAAGAGCACATTCTGCCCGGCTTCGGGCTGCGGCCGTTCCAGGCGCGCGAGATCGCGTTCCGCCTCGGCCTCGAGCCGAAGTACATCTCGCGGCGCGGTGAAGTTCATGATGGCGCTGGCGCGTGCCGCCGAAGACACCGACGCGTCGCTGGTCGAGATCAATCCCTTCATCACCACGACTGACGGCCGGCTCTTTGCCCTCGACGCCAAGATGAACTTCGACGACAACGCGCTCTCCCGCCATCCCGACATTCTGGAGCTGCGCGACGTGAGCGAGGAAGACGCGCTGGAGGTCGAGGCCAGCAAGTACAGCCTGAACTACATCAAGCTGGACGGCAGCGTTGGCTGCATGGTGAACGGCGCCGGCCTGGCGATGGCGACCATGGACATCATTCAGTACGCCGGCGGCATGCCCGCGAACTTCCTCGACGTGGGCGGCGGCGCCAACGAAGAGCAGGTGACGCACGCTTTCGAAATTCTGCTGAGCGACAAGAACGTGAAGGCGGTGCTGATCAATATCTTTGGCGGCATCCTGCGCGTGGACACGCTGGCCAACGGCATCGTCAGCGCGGCGCGCACCACCAACATCCAGCTGCCGATTGTGCTGCGCCTGGAAGGAACCAACGTCGAGCAGGGCCGCAAAATCCTGAAAGACAGCGGACTGAAATTCATCGTGGCAGAGACCATGAAGGACGCGGCCGAAAAAGTTGTTGCCGCCGCCAAGGGGGTCGCATGAGCATTCTGGTCGATAAATCGACGCGCCTGCTGGTGCAGGGATTGACGGGACGCGAAGGCACGTTCCACTCGAAGAACGCCGCCGCGTACGGAACCAACGTTGTCGGAGGCGTGACTCCCGGCAAGGGCGGCACCACGCACGAGGGCTGGCCCATCTTCAACACGGTTCGCGAAGCTGTGGAGAAGACCGGCGCCAATGCAACCGTGATCTTCGTTCCGCCGCCGGGCGCGGCCGACGCCATCATGGAAGCTGCCGACGCGGGCGTCGCGCTGATCGTCTGCATCACCGAAGGCATTCCGGCGATGGACATGGTCAACGCGTGGGAGTTCCTGAAGGGCCGCAACTCGCGGCTGATCGGGCCGAACTGCCCGGGCATCATCTCGCCGGGCAAATGCAAGATCGGCATCATGCCGGCGCACATTCACAAGGAAGGCCACGTCGGCATCGTCTCGCGCTCGGGCACGCTGACCTACGAAGCCGTGCATCAGCTGACCACGCGCGGCATCGGGCAATCGACCGCGATCGGCATCGGCGGCGATCCCATCATCGGGACGAATTTCGTCGACGCGATCCGGCTGTTCAATGAAGATCCGGAGACGGAAGCGATCATCATGATCGGCGAGATCGGCGGCAGCGCGGAAGAGACCGCGGCCGAGTACATCAAGCAGAACGTGCGCAAGCCGGTGGTGGGCTTCATCGCCGGACGCACCGCGCCTCCGGGACGCCGCATGGGACACGCCGGCGCGATCATCTCCGGCGGCAAAGGCACCGCGGCGGAGAAGATCAAGGCGATGGAAGCGGCGGGCATTCACGTGGCGCAGTCGCCGGCCGATATTGGCGAGACGCTGGTGAAGGCGCAAGCGGCGATGATGAAGTGAGGCGGCTGTCGGCTATCAGCTCGTCAGCTGTCGGCTCGCTTTTCGCTACTCGCTTTTCGCTTTTCGCCAGAGGGCTCTTAGCTGTTAGCTCTTCGCTTTTAAGGGGCGCGCTCGTGCGATCGTCAGCTGAGACAGGCGGATCCGGCAAGAATGTTCGCGGCGCGCAAGGCGAGTCCCGCAAAGCGGGACGGAAGATCATAGCCCAGCGCTTCAGCGCTGGGTAGGCGATTTAATGCGACCCGAGTCCCGTAGGGACGGCAGATGTGCCGTCGGCTGAAAGCCGACTCGGATCGGGAATCGGGCGTGGACGTCGGCCTTGAAGGCCAACTCTACCGCAGAACGCCAGACTGTTTTGCCGAATTGACGAACCACAGATCTCTCCGCTCGGGCTAAAGCCCTCGGTCGGATGACAATTCACAAATAACTGAGAGGGAACTTCCTAACGCATGAAAACCCTGCAACGCACTCTTTCCATCATCAAGCCGGACGCGGTCGAACGCGGCGCGGCCGGCGACATCATCCACACCCTTCTGGAAAACAAATTCCGCATCATCGGCATGAAGATGCTGCACATCAACAAGTCGCAGGCCGAAGGCTTTTACGCCGTGCACGTGAATCGGCCGTTCTTTGAATCGCTCACCAACTTCATGTCCAGCGGCCCGGTCATCGTGATGGCGCTGGAGAAAGAAGATGCCATCGCCGATTACCGTAAGCTGATGGGCGCCACCGATCCGGCCAAGGCCGACGCCGGCACCATCCGCAAGAAGTGGGCGGCCAATATCGAGCACAACGCCGTCCACGGCTCCGATGCCGAAGACACGGCGCGCTTCGAGATCAGTTATTTCTTCGCCGGCTACGAACTGGCAAAGTAAACTGGCTGTCGCAGAATCTCACCACGGAAGCACGGAAGGCACGGAAGAAATCAAGGTTTCGAAAGATTTCGCCTGCCGAAACGGATTTGCTTTCGCCCCTGGTCGCCGAAGTCGAATGACTTGTTGAATTGGGTTTATTCCGTGACTTCCGTGCTTCCGTGGTGAACACGCACTTATAGGAGTTGCTATGGCGCATGTGCAGATCACGTTGTTAGCTGGACGGACGATGGAACAGAAGCGGCGCGCGGTCAAGCGCATCACCGACGCGCTGGTGGAAGAGCTCGGCGTCAAGGCGGAGAAGCTGACGCTGGCTTTTATTGAGGTGCCGCGCCATAGCTACGCTCGCAATGGGATGCTGCTATCGGATCGGGCCGATTTGAAGTAAGAAACCGTGGGTCTTAGAATCCCGGCGGTCGCTGGCTGGCGACTGCGAACGCTTTCTCCAGCGCCATCCCCGCCTGGCACAGAGTTCCTTCCTCGAACAACCTCCCGATGAGCGTCACGCCGTGAGGCACGCGACGCGGCGGCGAAAACTTGGGCAGCGGATGCGCCGGATCGGGCGCCCAGTCGCTGCGCGCCTCCGACACCTCCACGAATCCCGCGCGCAATGTCAGCGACGGATGTCCGGTGAAGTTGGTCAGCGTCAGCATCTCGTCGCGCAGCGAAGGCACCAGCAGCAGGTCGACTTCGGAGAAGATGCGCGCCATCTCCATCGCAACTTTGCGGCGCAAGCGGTCGGCCTGCACGTAGTCGACGGCCGAGAGGAATCGCGACTGGCGAAAGGTGTTGGGCCAGGCGTCGGGGACTTGCATCTTGAGCTGGTTGAGCCCGCCCGAGAGCGTCAGCTCCTCGAATGACGCGGCCGCTTCGGCGAACAGAACGATGTCCATCGAATCATAGGGCCACTCGGGAAGTGTCATCTCGACCGGAACCATGCCGACCTTCTTCACGGTTTCGAACGCGGCGCGATCGACCTGGGTCGCCGGCGGATCTTTCATCCATGACGGGAAGTAGCCGACGCGCAGACCCTTCGCGCTGGCATTGGCGTCGAAGTTGAGCTTGCTGGGCACGCTGTACAGATCGCCGGCATCGGGGCCGGTGATGACGTTCAGCACGAGGACGTGTCTTCGACGTAGCGCGCCATGGGACCGAGTTTGTCGAGCGACCAGCACAGCGTCATCGCGCCGGTGCGCGCCACGCGGCCGAAGGTCGGACGCAGGCCGGTAATGCCGCAGCGCATCGACGGGCTGACGATGCTGCCGCCGGTCTCGCTGCCAATGGCGAAGGGAACCAGTCCTGCAGAAACTGACGCACCCGGTCCGGCGCTCGATCCCGACGACCCTTCTTCCAGCAGCCAGGGATTCATCGTCTGGCCGCCGAACCAGATGTCATTGAGCGCCAGCGCGCCCAGGCTGAGCTTGGCGACCAGCACGCCACCGGCATTCTGCAGGCGCTCGACCACGACCGCGTTCTTCTGCGGCACGCGATTGCGATAGGGCTCGGCGCCCCAGGTCGTCGCAATGTTCGCGGTGTCGAGCAGATCCTTCACGCCGTACGGAATGCCGTGCAGCGGGCCGCGATATTTTCCGGCGGCAATCTCGGCGTCGGCCTGCTTGGCCTGCTGCAGCGCGAGATCGGCGGTCAGCGTGATCACGCAACGCAGCTTGGGATCGTATTCGCGCAGGCGCTTCAGATAAATGTTGGTCAGCCGCTCGGAGGTGATCTTGCGCTGCTGAATCCAGCCGGAGAGCTGCACCACCGAGGCGAAGGCGATGTCTTCGTCGTTCGACGGCAGCGGGCCGGGATCGGCCTTGCCGATGATGAAGCGATTCTGCGCCGGGCCGGGCTTGGCGCCGGGAATCAGCGGGTCCCACAATGTGGCAGGCGCGAGCGAGTCCTCCAGCTTGGCCTTGTGCGGGCCGACGCGCATCTCGTAGAGCGGAGCCATCGCCATGCGCCAGTTGCCGGAGCACTGGGCCAGCTCCTGCCGGCGTGTATTGCACCTGCACCAGCTTTTCGGCCTGCGCGAAGGTTTCGGGCGAGACCTCCGGCCCGACTGCCGGCGAGCGTGCCGAATGCCGGCGGCGCGCCCGGCGGTTGCTGCTGCTGATTTTGCGCTTGCGCGTTGGAGGGCTGCTGGGTTTGAGCGTATGAGGCAACGGCGACGCCTGCCAGTGCCAGCGGCGCGCGCGTCAGAAATTCCCGGCGTGAGTTCAAGGTCTGCCTCCTGAAGTCGACACGGCTTTGAAGGGCGAGGCTATCATCTTTCGCGCCTGCTGCGCTGGTGCGGTCGCGAGATCGTCAATGCGGCAAGAGTGGTTGTCGCCGTGCAAAATGAGTCCCGCAAAGCGGGACGGAAGATGATAGCCCACGGCTTCAGCCGTGGGTAGCGATCAAACTAATTTTCCAAGTCCCCTACGGGACGGCAGAAGCCCTGCCGTCGGCTTCAAGCCGACTCAAACATCATAAGGATGCCGTCGACGCTGGCCTGAAGGCAGCACTACCTGTGACCGACCTCACTGCAACGCCCCGCCTGTCCGAGCGACCATAGGTATCATGCCGCCCACTATCGCTCCGTGTATCGCGCAACAGGTTTCGAACTTTGCCGACCTGCGACATGCCGCCCGCCCGCTCGGGCCGAAGAAGGTCGCAGTGGTCGGCGCGGATGACGAGGTTGCCTTGACGGCTGCCGACGGCGCCTTGCAACTCGGCATCGCGCTGCCGGTGCTGATCGGCGACGAGCACAAGATTCGCGCGCAAGCCGAAGCGCTGGGATTGTCGAACCTGATCGCCAAGGCCGAATTCATCAGCGCTGCTGACGCCGCAATCGTCGCGGCGCACATGGCAGGCGATAGACAGGTCGATCTCCTGCTCAAGGGACACCTGCGTACCGACCAACTGCTGCACGCGGTGCTGGACAAACACGCAGGCGTGCGCACGGGACGGCTGCTCAGCGACGTGCTGCTCTACGAAGACCGGCTCGCAGGCGAACGGCGGCTGGTCGGCATAACCGACGGCGGCCTGAACGTCGCGCCCAATCTGGAGCAGAAGAAGCAGATTGTCGAGAACGCGATCGAGGTCATGCGATGCCTGGGGATTGCGCGGCCGAAACTCGCGATCATGAGTGCGACTGAAGCGGTCAGCGATTCAGTACCGTCGAGCGTCGATGCCAAGCGGCTGGCCGACATGGGCGCGGCGGGCGAGTTCGGCGAGGTCGACATCTACGGCCCACTGGCGCTGGATTGCGCGTTGCTCGAGTGGGCCGCCCAGGCGAAGGGAATCAAGAATGTCGTCGCCGGTCATGCCGACTGCATGGTCGTGCCCAACATCGAGTCGGGAAATCTGCTGGGCAAGGCGGTGAAGTATCTCGGCGGCTCGGCGTGCGCGCACGTTGTGGTCGGCGCGAAGGTTCCCATCCTGATTCCGTCGCGCGTGGAAAGCGCCGAGGACAAGATCAATTCCATCGCGCTGGGGGTGCTCTTTGCCGCCAGATGAGCTGCGAATCCTCGCGATCAATCCGGGCTCGACCTCGACCAAGTTCGCGCTCTATGCGAACGAGTCGCCGGCGCTGGTCAAGAACATCCGGCACTCCGATGCCGAGCTCGATCCGTTCCGCGGGCGCTCGATTCTGGAGCAGCAGCAATTTCGCGCCGAGCAGATTGAAGCTGCGCTGCGAAGAAGCTGGACACGACGTTCGCGAGCTGCATGCGGTTGTGGGACGCGGCGGTCTGCTGCCGCCGGTCGCCAGCGGCACCTATCTGGTGAACGACGACATGCTGGAGGAGTTGCGCCTGGCCAAGCGGGGCGCACACGCTGCGAATCTCGGCGCGTTTCTTGCGGTCTATCTGGCGCGCGAGGCGGGCGTGCCGGCGTACATCGTCGATCCAGTCAGCGTGGACGAATGGCCGGAGCACGTGCGGCTGTCAGGATCGGCGCTGCTGGAGCGACAATGTTTATCGCATGCGCTGAACTCCAAAGCGGTCGCGAAGCGTTATGCGCGGGAGTGCGTCAAGGCTTACGAATCGCTGCGGCTGATCGTGGCGCACCTGGGCAGCGGAATCTCGGTCTCGGCCCATGCTGACGGCCGCATGATCGATGTGACCAACTCGCGCGAGGAAGGCGCGTTCTCCACCGAGCGCGCCGGCGGTGTGCCCGTGATGCAGCTGGTCGATCTTTGCTTCAGCGGTCGCTACACGCGCGACCAGGTCGAAGCGGCATTGTTCCGCGAAGCCGGGTTGTATTCGTATCTAGGCACCAAAGATTTGCTCGAGGTGGAGCGTCGCATCGCCAGCCGGCGATAGCAAAGCCGAGCTGGTGTTCGACGCGATGGTCTACCAGATCGCCAAGGAAATCGGTGCGATGGCCGCAGTGCTGCGCGGGCGGGTTGACGCTCTGCTTCTGACCGGAGGCATGGCGCACTCCGATCGCCTGGTTGCGGCGTTGACCGATTATGTGAAATGGATCGCTCCCGTCGTGCGATATCCCGGTGAGGACGAGTTGCAGGCGCTGGTCGAAGGCGCGCTGCGCGTCTTGCGCGGAGAAGAGCGGGCGCGCGTGCTCAATCCTGTCTCGGAATCCGAACCTGCCACCGTCTAACATTCCGCATTGTGCCGCCGGCTGAAGCCGGCTCGGATCAAGAACGAGCGACTTATCGGCACGGCTGAAGCCGTGCCCTGATACAAACCTTCATTAGTGATCGCGAGTGGTAGGGCTGAACAGGCTGCGTGAGAAACCTGTCGCCGCTCCGCGGCTAACCGCAGATCCCTCGGTCGGACTGAAGTCCTCGGTCGGGATGACAGCAATAGAGTGAAGTCCTCGGTCGGGATGACAGATGTGGACTGAAGCCGTGCCCTGATACGAAACACTGCCGGAGTGGCATGTTCGTTCTCGAACACGCATCTGTTTATGCGGACAGGCTGTCCGCTAGTATTTTGCTGGTCGCGCTCGGAAATGATCGTTCTATCCTCTCCAGCAAGTCGTTTGACACAATCCGTCCTGGCGCTTCGATTGCTGCTCTTGCTGCATCGTCCAATGCAGTAAAGCATTGGCGCGCCTTCCCGCGGACTCATGTGGCCGGGAAGATGGGGTGAGCGATGGAGAGTTTGCTGCAGGATGTTCGCTACGGTCTGCGATTGTTGGGCAAGAGCCCGGGATTCACCGCCGTCGTGGTGCTGACGCTGGCTTTGGGTGTGGGCGCTAATACGGCGCTGTTTTCCGTCGTCGATGCGGTTCTGCTGCGGCCGCTGCCGTATCAGCAACCCGGACAGCTGGTCGCCGTGAAAGACGACATGCCGGGCGTGAACCAGGCCGACGTTGGCATGTCGCAGCCGGAGCTGGACGATTTCCAGCGCTCCTCCGGAGTCTTCGATCAAATCTCCGCCGTCTGGCCAATCAACGCCAACATTACCGGCCGCGAGAAGCCGGAGCGCGTGGAGGCCAACGCGGTCAGCACCAACTACTTCATCCTGCTGGGGGCCAAGCCCGCGCTGGGCCGCGTCTTTACCGCAGCCGATTCCCGCGCAGGGTTCTCCGACGGCGCGGTCATCAGCGACAGCCTGTGGCACAAGATGTTCGGCGGCGATCCGAATGTGTTGGGGCAAAGTGTTCGCCTCGACACCGACCTGTACACGATCATCGGCGTCATGCCGCCGGAGTTTCGTCATCCCGGACGCACGATCCGCCAGGACGTGGAGGTCTGGGTCGCTGCCGGATTTGCCGCCGATCCTTTTCCCAAGCCTCCGGTGCGCACGCAGAGGTTTATCCCGGGCGCGATCGCACGTCTCGGTCCCGGCTTGAGCGTCGCTCAAGCCCAGGCCAAACTCGATGCCTATGCCGCGCATCTGCGCCAGCAATATCCCAACGACTATCCGGCCACGGCGCAGTGGCGGCGCAGGCTTATTCCCCTGCAACAGGAGTTGGTCGGGAAGTCCAGCCTCATGCTCTTTCTGCTGCTGGCCTCGGTGGGGGCGGTTCTGCTGATTGCCTGCGTCAACATCGCCAGCCTGATGCTGGCAAGATCGTCGGCCCGGCATCGCGAGATCGCGCTTCGCCAGGCTCTTGGCGCCAGCACCTGGCGACTGGTGCGGCAGACGCTGACCGAGAGCGTGGTGCTTTCGCTGTGCGGCGGCCTGCTGGCCATTCCCGCTGGCTTTCTGGCTGAAGCACCTGCTGCTCACGCTGCTGCCGGCGAACCTTCCGCGAGTGTCGGAGATCGCCTTGAACGGCCGCGCGCTGCTATTTGCCTTTCTGGTTTCGCTGTTCACCGGTTTGCTCTTCGGACTGGCGCCGGCGGTGCAAGTCACGGAACGCCGTCTGATGGACAGCCTCAACCAGGGCACGCGAGGCGTCGGCATCGGCTCACACCAGCATCGCTTCCTCAGCGCGCTGGTGGTCAGCGAATTCGCGCTCTCACTGGTGCTGATGATTGGCGCTGGACTCTTGCTGCGCAGCTTCTGGAAGGTGCTGGAGGTGCAGCCCGGCTTTAATTCCGACAATCTGGTGACGGCGCGCGTCTGGCTGCCCGTGCCCAATGATCCGAAGAACACTCCCTATCCCACCCAGGAAAAACGAAATGTCTTCCTCAACGATGTACTCCGCCGGCTGAGCGCGCTGCCGGGCGTGAAGGAAGTTGGCATTGGCGGAGGCAGCACGCCCTTCGCCGGAGCGGTCAATCCCACCGGCTTCGAGATTCAGGGCCGCCCCGCCGGATCCGGAGAGGCGCCGACGTCGGAGCGCGGAGTCGCGACCGCCGGCCTCTTTCAGCTTCTGGGAATGCCTGTGCTGCAGGGCCGCGTCTTCACCGACAGCGACAACGAGAAGGGCGAGCCCGTGGTCGTCATCGATCAAACCACGGCCGAACGTTTCTGGCCCAACGAAAATCCCGTTGGCAAACAGGTGCGCTTCTTCTTTGCTCCCAACCAGCCGTGGCGCCGCATCGTCGGCGTCGTGGGGCGGAGCCGCAGTGACGGGCTGGACACGCCCTTTGTCCCGCACATCTTCCTTCCCGCGACGCAGGTGGGGCTGAACGCCATGACGGTTTACATTCGCACCACGGCCGCGCCGGAGCAGTTGGAGGAGGCGATCCGGCGCGAGATTCAGGCCGTGAATCCCGACTTGCCCGTGTTTGGCGTGCGCTCGCTGCGCAGCGTCATTACCGACTCGCTTGCGCCACGGCGCTTTGCCATGCAGGTGCTGGCATTTTTCGCGGCGACCGCCCTGCTGCTGGCGGCCATCGGAATCTACGGCGTGATGGCCTACTTCGTCAGCCAGCGGGTGCGCGAGATCGGCGTGCGCATGGCACTGGGCGCGCAACGCGGTGATGTGCTGAAGCTGGTAGTGCGGCAGGGCATGATGCTGGCGCTGTTGGGAGTGGGAGTGGGATTCCTGGCCGCGCTCGCGCTTACCCGGCTCATGTCCGGCTTGCTGTTCGGCGTGAGTCCCTACGATCCCATGACCCTTGCGATGTTCTCGCTCTTGCTGGCGTGCGTTGCGTTGCTGGCGAACTACATACCGGCGCGGCGAGCGGCAATGGTCGACCCCATGGTGGCGCTGCGGTATGAATAGCGCGATCGGCATGCGGGCTGTAGATCCATACGCGCGTGGCGACGATGCCTGCCTTACAAGATCCGTAGCGTGGCGTTCGGGTATAGCTGGCCTTTTGGGCCAGCGCCTGCGCCACTCATTTCCTTTTCTGAGTCGGCTTCCAGCCGACGCCACGCTAGTCGCGCCACGAGTCTTTCGGCAGCCTGTTTTGCCGACGGACAGAATGTCTGCTGTCCCTACGGACTCCCTGCAATTTTCGCCGCGCCTACTCGCCAAAAGCGAAATATTTTTGTGCTGGCCTCGACCAACCGGTATATAGTGTCGTGCCATTGGGGCCAAAGGGGAAATTTCCGATCGAATGAGCGGCGGGGACGACAGGAAGCTACAACGCGCCGTGATCGCCGCTTGGAGGTAAGAATGTCCACGGCTCTGAAGGGCGTTCTGCTGTGTGCGATTCTTGCAGTAGCGGCGAACGGATTCGCCCAACTGAACATCGTCAATTTCAACTTCGCGGCCGTGCCGGTCATTTGTGATTCGGGCATCGATTTCGGCTACCAAGGTCTTGCAGAGCGCTGTCAATGGCCGTACCCCCAGCAGAATTTCAATGGAAGTCCTGGATTCGGATGGACATTGAATATAGGCGAGGCTACCAAGAGCGGCGGACAAGCCGGCGTCACCGCACCCAACAGTGCATTCAATCCGCCGCCCTTCACCGGTCTTCCCTTCACCCAGGCAGCCTTATTGCAAGGAACTCCCAGCGTTGTTTCACAATCGATTGCGGGCTTTACGGCTGGAAGCTACACGCTCGGCTTTTACCTGGGATCGCGTTACCTCAGCGGACAATACGACGGTAACCAGACCGTCGAGGCATGGATCGACGGCAAAGTGATCGGCACTTGGGTACTTGCCAGCTTTACTCCCTTCACCTGGCAGACCGCTTCTTTCCCGGTCACCACCCGCGGCAGCCACACGCTGGCGTTCACAGGAATAAAACCAGGCGATCACACGGCGTTTTTCTCTTACGTCACCATCACTCCCACAGAACGCTGAACCCAGTCGATCTATCCCGCGGCCTCGCACCTTGCTGCTAAGCCACAGGGGTTCGCAGCGGGTTACGCGCGGGCCATAAGAAATAAACCGAATCCCGTAGGGACGGAGAGGCTCAGTTGCCGGCTGAAGGGTCCGCTCTACCTGCAAGGTCAGCGCCATCGCCGCCTCACCCTCCCGGAACAATTCCCTCCCACCTTGCGTACAGCCCGAGCAGAGGATTACGCCGTGCATACCCTCATGCAGGATCTTCGCTATGCGCTGCGCCAGATGCGGCAGGCGCCCGTCTTCACCCTGACTGCCGTGCTCACGCTGGCGATGGGCATCGGCGCGACGACTGCGATCTTCACTCTGGTGCACGCCATCATGCTGAAGTCGCTGCCCGTGGCTGATCCGGCGCAACTGTATCGCATCGGCGACACCCAGACGTGTTGCATCGACGGCTGGGAAGAGGACGACTGGAGCCTGTTCTCCTATGGGCTCTATCAGCGTCTCGCTGCCGCCGCGCCCGAGTTCGAGGAGACCACGGCCTTCCAGGCGTCGCCGCAGATTCACAGCATTCGCAGCACCACGCGCGACAACGTGGCGCGGCCGCTGCGCGCCGAGTTTGTTACCGGCAGCTATTTTCATGTTCTCGGCATCGGCGCGCTCGCCGGCCGCGTCTTGACGGGCGCGGACGATACGCAATCCGCTCCGCCGACGGCGGTGATGAGCTATCGCACCTGGCAGCAATCGTATGGCTCCGACCCCACGCTGATCGGCTCAACCTTCGTCATTGAAGGCCAGCCGGTAACTTTGATCGGCATTGCGCCGCCGGGATTTTTCGGCGACACCCTGCGCGACAATCCGCCGGATTTCTGGCTGCCTTTGCAGCAAGAGCCGTTATACAACGGCCAGAACGCGCTGATGAAGAATCAGATGTCGAACTGGCTGTATGTCATAGGCCGGCTGCGGCCGGGCGCCAGCGTCAATGGACTGGATGCGCGCTTGACGCCGGTGCTGCAGCGCTGGCTGCGCAATGAGGACCCGATTCCCGCTGAGTTTCGTTCGCAGATCAATCCCGACATCCCGCACAAGTACGTTCGCCTGGCGCCGGCTGGTGCTGGCGTGGCTCGCATGAAAGAAGACTACGGCGCCAGCTTGCGCATTCTGCTGTCGGTATGCGCGACGGTGTTGCTCATCGCTTGCGCGAACATCGCCAACCTGCTGCTGGCTCGCGGTACCGCGCGCCGCATGCAGACCGCGGTGCGGATTGCGCTGGGCGCTTCGCGCAGAAGGCTGATCCGGCAGCAACTGACCGAAGCTGTACTGCTGGCGCTGGTCGGCGGCGTGCTCGGAATCGCCGTCGCCTATTTGGGCGCGCGCTTCATACTCGCGCTGGCGTTCGCAAGTGCTACCTTCACGCCCATCAAGGTCACGCCGTCATGGCCGGTGCTGGGATTCGCCTTTGGACTTTCGCTGCTCACCGGAATTCTATTCGGAGTCGTGCCGGCATGGTTTGCTTCGCACTCCGATCCCGCCGAGGCGCTGCACGGCGCGAATCGCTCGACGCGCGAACGGTCGTCGCTGCCGCAGAAGATGCTGGTCGTCGGACAGGCTGCGCTTTCACTCGTGCTGCTCGCCTGCGCCGGTCTGCTCACCAGCAGCCTGCGCCATCTGGAACATCAGGAGTTGGGCTTCGCTACGCAAAATCGCGTCAGCGTTCAGATCAATCCGCCGCTGGCCAGCTACACCCCGGAACGGCTTGACGCGCTCTATCAGGCGCTGGAAGATCGCCTGTTGCAGCTCCCGAATGTGCAAGGCGTCAGCTTGGCGCTCTATAGCCCGATGAGCGGCGAGAATTGGGGCGAGATGGTGGCAATTGAAGGCCGCGGCGATCCCAAGATGAGCGACGACTACGCCTCGTCGTGGGACCGCGTGAGCCGCCACTACTTCACCAACGTCGGCCAGAATGTCGTGCGCGGCCGCGACTTCGATCGCACCGATACCTCAGGTTCGCGGCCGGTGGCCATCGTGAACGAAGCCTTCGTGCGCCAGTTCTTCAAGAACGAAGATCCGATGGGCAAGCACTTCGGCATGGACATGTCGCGCTTCGCCAAAACCTACGAGATCGTGGGCGTGGTTCGCGACGCGAAGTATAACGAACCGGAACAACCAACCAAGCCGATGTTTTTTGTGCCGCTCGAGCAGAACTTGCACTTCGACGAACCGCTGATGCAGAAGCTGGAGATCAAATCGCACTTCATGAACAGCATTCAGCTCGAGGTGCGCGGCGACACCCACAACCTTGAGTCGCAACTGCGCCGCGCGCTGGCCGATATCGATCCCAACCTGACTATCATCTCCGTCCAAACTATGGAGCAGCAGGTTGCCGACAACTTCGATCAGCAGCGCATGGTGGCGCGGCTGGCGGGAACCTTCGGCATCATCGCGCTGCTGCTGGCGGCCATCGGACTGTACGGCGTGACCGCCTACACCGTGGCGCGACGCACCAGCGAGATCGGCCTCCGCATGGCGCTGGGAGCGAATCGCATCAGCATTGCCGGGCTGGTTTTGCGCGGAGCGTTTCTGCAAGTCGCGATTGGCCTGCTGATCGGAATTCCCGTTGCCATCGGCGCCGGACGGCTCATGGCGTCCAGCCTCTTCCAGGTGCGCAGCTGGGATCCCAGAGTGCTGGCGGTGTCGATTCTGCTGCTGGGAATCTCCGCCGCCGCGGCCAGTCTGTTGCCCGCAAGCCGCGCCGCGTCCACCGATCCGGTGAAGGCGCTGCGGACGGACTGAAAGGCGTATTCACCACAGAGACACAGAGGCACAGAGAATCTTTGGAGACGGCAGTCCTTCGTGCGGTCAGGTGCGCCATTGGCCCGCTGCCTGAGAACGGTCGTTGTTTCTCTTTTAATTTTGATCTTTCTTCTTCCTCTTCTTTCTTCTTCTCTGTGCCTCTGTGTCTCTGTGGTGAAAACCCTGCCATAACACCCATATCGTATGATTGGTTCAGCCTCGCCAACCGCGGAGGGATGTGTGAGCGGTTGAAACAGGCGGTCTTGAAAACCGCTGTACTCGAAAGGGTACCGGGGGTTCGAATCCCTCTCCCTCCGCCATCTCTACCAACCTAGCGGCCACCACCGGAAAACGCACAATGCGGCCATCCTACGAGATCAATGAGTGCTATCGCGATTTATCGTAAATTGGGTGTATAGTTGCGCTGCCTTGCGGGCCAAAATTCAGATCTGGAGGTGAGGAGATGAAGACAACGGCCAGCTGCCTTTCAGTACTACTCCTTCTGATTGCTTCGACAGCAACGGCACAACAACCTTGTAGCGAGCCGCCGCACACGTCGTACACCAATTGGGCGCAGTTTCACTTTGATAACTGCCTTACCGGTTTCAACCCCTACGAGACTATTCTGAGCCCCGCCACGGTCGGCAACTTGGGTCTAAAGTGGAGCTTCACCACCGGCGACATTGTGTATTCCTCGGCCGCGGTGGTGAATGGGGTAGTGTATATCGGCTCCGCCGATAGCAAAGTCTATGCGTTGAATGCCTCCACCGGCGCCAAGCTGTGGAGCTACACCACCGGCGGCAACGCTGTGGTGTCAGCTCCCGCGGTGGTGAATGGCGTGGTCTATGTCGGGTCCGCCAACAACACAGTCTATGCGTTGACTGCCTCCACCGGCGCCTTAGTGTGGAGCTACACCACTGGCGACCATGTGGATTCCTCGCCCGCCGTGGCCAATGGGGTGGTCTATATCGGCTCCGAGGATAGCAACGTCTATGCGCTGAACGCCTCCACCGGCGCCAAGCTGTGGAGCTACAGCCTGGGCAACCAAGTGTATGACTCACCCGCGGTGGCCAATGGAGTGGTCTATGTCGGCTCCGTGGACGGCAACTTCGCTGCGCTGGACGCCTCGACCGGCGCTAAGCTGTGGGGCCGCACCTTCGACAGCCTGGTACTTGCGTCGCCCGCGGTGGCCAACGGGGCGGTCTACGTCGGGATCTATGGCATGGGCGCCAACGTTTATGCGCTGGACGCCTCGACCGGGGCTGTGCTGTGGAGCTTCTCCGCCAGCCCCAACCTCTGCAACTGTGTGTATTCCTCGCCCGCGGTGGCCAATGGGGTGGTCTATATCGGCAACTTGATCGGCAACGTCTATGCGCTGAACGCCTCCACCGGCGCTGAGCTGTGGATCTACCGCACCGGCGGGGTGCAGTCCTCGCCCGCGGTGGCGAATGGGGTGGTCTATATCGGCTCCTACGACCACAACGTCTATGCGCTCAACGCCTCGACCGGCGCTAAGCTGTGGAGCTACACCACAGGCGACCAAGTGTACTCCTCGCCCGCGGTGGCGAATGGGGTAGTGTATGTCGGCTCCTGGGACAACAACGTGTACGCCTTCGGCCTGCCGGCTCATTGAGTCCGAGCGTACGAGGTTAACAACGGAAGCCGGTCATGACTGGCGACGTTACGACAGTGATGCCCAGCCATGAAAAACAGCGCTGTTCTACTGCTTAGCACTCCTATTCCCCTTGCCCGCAAAGGGGCGGTGGCGGCCATCACTCAGTTCCTGGTAACCCACAACGGCAGTATTTTGCACGCCGATGACCACGTGGACACGGGCCGGGATATGTTCCTGTCGAGGCTGGAGTGGGACCTGGAGGGCTTCGATATTCCACTCCCCAATTTCGAGGAACATTTCCGACCTATCGCGGAGCAGTACAAGGTTAGCTATCATTTGGCGCCGACCGACTACCGCCCCAAGGTCGTCATCCTGGTTTCGAGCTATGACCACTGCCTGGCCGATCTGCTGTACCGCTACGGGAGCGGCGAACTGGCTTGTGATGTGCTCACCATCATTGGCAGCCATCCCAAAGCCCGCGCTCTGGCCGAGTTTTATGGAGTCCCTTTTCATCTGCTGGCCAATCCGAAAGACAAGCGCGTGTGCGAACAGGAGATGCAGGAGCTAATTGGGCAAGAGCCTGACCTGATTGTGTTGGCTCGCTACATGCAGATCCTAAGCCCGGAATTCGTCGCGCACTATTTGCTGCGCATGATCAACGTGCATCATTCTTTCCTGCCGGCATTTGTGGGCGCGAAACCATACCACCAGGCGTTTGACCGCGGCGTCAAATTGATTGGCGCCACCAGCCATTACGTCACCGCCACGCTGGACGAAGGGCCGATCATCGAACAGGACGTGGTGCGCGTTACTCATCGCGACACGGCGGAGGACATGCAGCGCAAGGGACGCGACCTGGAGAAAGTCGTGCTGGCCCGCGCCGTCCGCTGGCACCTGGAGAATCGCGTCCTGGTGTATCAGAACAAGACCGTGGTGTTCAGCTAGAACGCGGGTGAACCGTCGCCAGGCGCATTAGCCCAGCATATCGGGGTACACTTCCTCTATGCGCGTACGCTTCGTCTTTTTGAGTATTTGTCTGGGTGCAAGTTGGGTGGTTGGAGTGGCCCAGGTGCTCCAACCCTGGGATCCCGTCAGCGTGCCCCTGGCAAAGAACGTCACCGCAGCGGACCCGTTTGACATCGAGACCGGCATCTATTTTCGCGCTTACCAGGATCTGTTCGTAGCAGACAGCATCGCGATCGATTTCGTCCGTACCCAGCGAAACCAGGATTCTCGGGTTCGCTCCTTCGGCGTCGGATCGAGCACCTCCTACGACATGTTCATCATTGGCGACGTGAACAAGTTCTCCTGGGTGGCTTTGGTAATGGCGGACGGCTCCCAGGAGACGTACGCGCGGATATCCTCGGGCAGCAGCTACGCTGACGGTGTATTCGAAAACAAAAGCAGTCCCGACAGCTTCTATGGCTCGCGCATTTCCTGGAATGGACGCGGCGGCTGGACTGTCACCATGAGGGAAGGTGGCGGATATACGATTCAAGGGTGCAATGCTAACAGTAAGCCCGGACAATGTGCGGTCACAGAAGAAAGAAATGCGCGGGGTGAACGCCTCGTGATTCAACGTGATGGCGACGGAAACATTCAGCGGATCACGTCGCCCCACGGGAAATCTGTGTCAGTCACCACCGATGGTGCGGGACGCATCACGCGCGTCCAGGATGACAGCGGCCATTGGGTAAATTACCAATATGATCCGAAGAGCTGTCTGAGCGAGGCCTGGAATTCGCGCGGCCAACGACAGAAATTTGAATACGACGGACGTTTCAACATGGTTGCCGTCCACGAAACCGGTGCAGCAACCGCTTCGTCAAAGGCTTACAGTTTCAGCGTCTTCAACCAATACGACGATCATGATCGGCTCAAGTTTCAAAAAACGAGTACGGGTGACCAGTGGTCGGTCGAGTACATTACTCGCGAAGGTGATCGGACTCGCGTGGCAAATGTTACGGCCCCGGATGGTAAGGTCCGCTATTTTTTCAATCTCTCCGGGTGTGAAATCCGAGAAGAGTATGTTAGCCGCACCGGGTCAGGATATGTCCTAAGCATCGCGCGCGACCCGGTATGCAATCTTGTGCGCAGTCAGAGCCTGACTTGCACGCCGAAAGATGTACAGCTAGAGTTGCCGCTTACGATGGATCTGGAAAACGGCGAATCCCGCCGCCAGATGCTGTCCGCCCTTTGCGACCGCACAACTAACAAGCATACATTCCCAATTCGGCCCAATTTGCCAAAGCAACGCTGGACAGAATCGAGTTAGCAGTTCCGTCACATCGCAGCTATTGCCGGCCTCAGTACAATGGCCTCGGGCATGCTCGAGAATCTCAATCTCAAGAAGAAGCTCTCGACCGACGAGTACAAACGCATTGTTCCCGGCTTGCAGGCGCGGCTCTACGATCTGGAGAAAGCCTGCTGGGACAACGGCGTTCCCACGGTGATTGTCTTCGAGGGCTGGGACGCATCGGGCAAAGGAACGACCATCCGGGCGCTGACGCAACGGCTCGATCCGCGCGGATTCAAGCTCTATCCCATCACCGCGCCGCGCACCTATGAGCAGCAGCGGCCCTGGCTCTGGCGCTTCTGGCTGAAGGTGCCCAATCGCGGCGAGATGGTCATCTTTGATCGCAGCTGGTATGCACGCGTCCTGCAAGAGCGCGTCGAGCGCGTCGTCCCGGAGAAGGCCGTCCAGCAGGCGTTTCGCGACATCAACGAGTTCGAGCGCATGCTGGCCGACGACGGCACGGTGATCCTGAAGTTCTTCCTGCACATCAGCCGGAAAGAGCAGCGCCGGCGCTTCGAAGGGCTCGCTTCCGATCCGCTGGAGGCGTGGCGCGTGACCAAGGAGGATTGGGCGCGGCACAAGAAGTACAACCAGTATCTTGCCGCGGCAGAGGAGATGCTGGAGCTGACCGAGTCGGAATATGCTCCCTGGACGATTGTGGAAGCGACCTCGAAGTCGTACACGCGGAAGCGTGTCTTCGAGACCATCATCAGCGCTATGGAGAAGAGCCTGGGGCCGAAGGCTCCGCCGCGGAGTGGCGCCAGGGTGGATGTCTCGCGCGATGCCGAGTTGCGCGCAGCCATGGAAAGCCTGACGCGAGGGGGCGCCTGATGCTGTCGACCCTCGACCTCACGCGCAGCCTTGACCGCGCCAGCTACGTCCACGAGATCACGCGCCGCCAGATTCAGCTGCGCGAGCTGGGCTACCAGGTTTATCTGCAGAAGCGGCCGGTCGTCCTGGTTTTCGAAGGCTGGGACGCGGCGGGCAAGGGCGGCGCGATCAAGCGCATCACCGAGAAGCTCGACCCGCGCGGTTATGTCGTCTATCCCATCAGCGCGCCGGAAGGCGAAGACAAGACGCGGCATTACTTGTACCGCTTCTGGCGGCGCCTGCCGGAGCGCGGCCAGATCGCCATCTTCGACCGCTCCTGGTACGGCCGCGTGCTGGTGGAGCGCGTGGAAGGTTTCGCCGGCGAAGCCGAGTGGAAGCGCGGCTACAAGGAGATCAACTCCTTCGAGCGGCAGCTGCGCGAGTTCGGCACCATCCTGCTGAAGTTCTGGATTCACATCTCGCGCGAGGAACAACTGCGCCGCTTCGAAGAGCGCAAGGCCATTGGCTACAAGTCGTGGAAGCTGACTGAAGAAGACTTGCGCAACCGCGGGAAGTGGTCGGCCTACGAAGAAGCGGTGGAGCAGATGCTGGTGAAGACCAGTACCGCAACCGCTCCCTGGACTCTGGTGGAAGGCAACGACAAGTACTGGGCTCGAACCAAAGTCCTGGCGAAGCTGGTGAAGATTCTTTCAGATGAAATGGACTATCGCCCCGGCGATCCGCTGCACAAAGAAGAAGCAGCCAACGCGCGTCGCAAGAGCAAGCGCGGAAGGCGCGTGTAGCTGACCTATCGGGAACCGGCCTCTGCTTCATTCACTTGCGGCTGGTTCTGATTCGCTTCGGATCGCAACTGAAAGACCTGAACCCGAGCGTTCCAGGTGTCGGCGACGTAGAGCCGATTGCTCGCGTCAATCCATAATCCCCTCGGCTCGCTGAAGTCGCCTACCCGCGAACCGAATTCGCCGAAGGAGGCCAGCATCTTGCCGTCGCGGCTGTATACGCGGATCTCGGCCGTGTTGCTAAACGAGGCGTAGATCCGTCCTTCGTCATCGATACTCACCCCATCGGAATGATCCTGCGCAGCATGCTGGATGATGAAGCCACCGATCAGATTGCAATCCAGGTCCAGGATGCGAATGCGCGTCCCGTCCGTGTCCAGAACGATCAACTCATCTTCGCCGACGACAAGATGCGTCGGGTAGTTGAACTGGTGCGGCCCGATGTCGCTTCTGATTTGCAACTCTGGCACCTGGCGTTCTTGGTGGGGCTGTCCGACGGCCTTCAGAATGACGCCTTGCAGATCGAGCATGTAAACCACGTGCCGTGGACCGTCGGCGACATATAGGTGCCCGGCGTTGCGGTCGATGGCAATGCCGGTTATCTGCTGGAAGATATTCTCGTCGTAAATCGTCCCGATGGTGCGAACGAACCGTCCGTAGCGGTCGTACACCAGCACGATTTCTCGATCGAAGTCAGCAATGTAGACATTGTCGTCTTTGTCGACGGCGACATCTCCGGGCAGGGAAAGTCGCCGGTTCCCTCCGCCAAGAATCCGGAAAGATGTCTTCATGTGGGGATCGATAACGTGGACCGCAGGGATGATCGGATCGGTCACGATCACGCGCTGCTGAGAGTCGGTGGTCAGGTTTAGCGGCATTCGCAACACGTTCTGGTGGCCGTAGGCGAGCGTCACAACATCGTTGAACAGGCCACGCGGGTTCGATTCCACACGCCAGAATGCCGTGGCGTGCAGAGGTGGCGCATAGTTTTCGACGGCCATCTCACTGGAACGCAGGATGTGCGGAGGAACCGGGTTCTGATGGACCTCACCAGGAGGCGGGGCGCCCATTCTGTCGACAAAGCGAATGAATTTCGATGACGCCTTGTATCTGCCGTCTGCCGGGAACGTTCCGACATATTCGACCTGATGGCCGGAATCCAGGCTGAGACGAGGGAACGGACGTGTCAACCGCGTCTTCACCTCTGCGAAAAGCGGGGCCGACGATCGGAAGAGGGGAGACCCAGCGAAGGCTCGGTTGGATGAGCCACCGGCCAGTAGAATTGCGGTTGCCGCGCAGAGCACAAGAGGAGCCGAAGTGGCGCAAGCCCAGCTTGTGCTCAGAGTCGTAGTGCGAAGCCAACGCGAACGTGCGCGCATATTGACCTCACTCTTGAAGCACCTCTGGGCAGGTGAACGGACGTTGGTGGATCTCGCAACCTAGACGGAAAACGCCATGCAGATAGCATTTGGAAGGTTAGCGCTATCTGTCAGCCTGGGAATCGGTTCTCTGGAAAGCTTTAACTCTCTGGGCCCGGGAAACATATGACCCGCACAGGCGGTGCGGAGGGTAGAAAGTACGACCAGAATTCTTCTACCAAAAGACCAACATCATTGCACACCGAAATCAGCGGGATGTCAGTGACCGCTGTTGCAGAACAACGTGACAAGGCGAAGCTCTCGCATCGCGGCCGCCTACATCTTCATCTTCGTACCGTCGCCCTCGGTGTTGGCGTCCATACGCATGTCCGTTCCACCCCAGATCTCGCTGGGATCGTTCGCATTGGGATAGACGTGAGTCATCCAGCCAAAGACCACGGGAATCCACAGTCCGCCGGCCGCATTGCATGCCTCTTCGGTGTGGATGCTGCCTTGCATTCCAAACTGCGCGTGCGGCCCAAACTGCTCGGCGAGAGGCAGGCTTCGCGGTCCGCCGCAGAAGTCCACGTGCCGATGCCAGGTCGCGATGCTCAACGGCACGACGGCATTCAACTGGTCCGCAGTCGCGTCCTGGCGCGCGATATACATCACGCCCACCGCTTGCATGCCTTGCGGCGTGCGCTTGTAGAGGATCGATCCCGGGCGGCTGTAGTTCACGTGCTGCTGCTCCAGCCGAGCATAGCGATAGTTGGTGTAGTGAACCTCTTCGCCCATCTTGCCGGTTGGGTGAAACGCCTTGTAGCCATCCGCGACCGCCGTATCCACATCGGCATACTGCACCAGCACGCCTCGCGCGGCCGCGAGAATGTCCTGGGCGCGCTGCTCGTCGCCCGGCTGCGGAGCGCCTTTCAGCGACATCTGCATGTGATTCTTCATGATCATGGTAGGCACGGGCGTCTGGTCGGTTTTGCCGCCGTAGTAATGCAGCAACTCCTCCCACAGCGGAAACTGTTGCGCCATCATCACGGTAAGCAAGCCGAGCAGGATGACTCCGAGGACTGCCGCAAGACGTTTCGCCATAAGACCTCCGCTGCGCTGCGCGCCGGGCTAAGTCTGGTTCGATTGCCGACGAGCGTATGACGAATGCCGAAGCGTAATGGTTCCCGGGACAGAAGTAATTAGAAGTCATCTCATAAATGCTTGTGTCAGGGCACGGCTTCAGCCGTGCGAATCCGAATCTGGAATGACTTGGGCTTCAGGCCAGCGTCCCCGGCTCCTTCTTTTTCCTGTCATCCCGACCGAGGGCTTCAGCCCGACCGAGGGATCTGCGGTTCGAGCCGCGGAGCGGCGGCACGGGCCGCGACACACTCTCTTTAGCCCCTGGGAATGCTGACCTTGCAGGGGCTAAAGCCCGGACTCAACTGCAAGCTGTGCGGCACGACTGGAAGTCGTGCCCTGACACAAGCCAGCCCGATTTATGAGATGACTTCTAGTTCCCTAACGCTGGGACGCCGCGGCGGTCGCAGAAGGATTGGTCTGGGATACGGTGACCGCATCCACCGCTTCCACTCGGATCCAGTCCGGGCGCAGCGAGGCCCAGTCGAGCGGCGTACTCAGCAGGTGTAAGCTCACAATTCCCGATCGCGCCGAACTCCTCCACGCCGCCTCGTTGGAACCAAAATAATTGGCGAGCTCTGCGGGATTCCAGGGATAGATCCAAACTTGGCTGGTCATGTTCGGGAGCAGCACCAGGTACAGCGCTTCTCGACTGCCATCGGCGCGCGTCACCTGTAGCTGCATCTGCTGCGGTTTGCAAAGATGCCACCACGGTGGGTAATGCGCCGTCATGGTCAGGCGCAGGAAGTCGGCCCGGCTTGCTGTGCCCACCATCCCCAGATCGAAGTCCGAGTCCCTGCTCGTCACCGCAAACGTGCTGACGGGCACCCCAAGCGGCTGCATCTGGAGCGAGATTTGTCCTGCCCGCGCATCGTCCCGCACCAAACCAACTACGCCCGGGCTGATCACTTGTTCGGTGTGATAGTGACTCTGCATCCAGAACCAGACCTCCGGCGCGCGAGTGAAGTTTGCCACTCCGTCGATCGGCAGACTGCGGTCGGTGTCGCGCCAGCGCTTGAAGTTCGCACCCAGCACTTGGTTGGGATCAGGATCAGGAAAGTAGAGCGCCGCGGCTGGGGCCGCTCGCCGCAATCCGGCAATCTCCAACTCAGACAGGTATGGCCCGCTTGCCGTGTATGCCTGGAGCAATCCACCGGCAACCGTACGTCGTGCCGCCAGACCATATCTCGTCTGGTAAGGAAAGATCGCGATGGAATCGTGCGCGCCGCTGTGTTGCTGCAGGAAAGTTGCAGCGGACTTTTGCAGAGCTGCAAACTCGCTGGGAAAACAGGCGCCATCGAACTCTGCGAATCCCTCCGGGCAAAGCCCGAACGGCCTGTGAAGCTGCGCGACCAGGCGATGCACCAGCGGTAGCGCGAATGGGACTTCCTCCAACTCCATCGCTGCGAAGCGGCTCGTCGGCAATCCTCCGAACGCAAGCGAACAAGCGACCACCAGAAGCATCCCGGTTGCCGAAGCAAGCTTTTCTCCGGCCAGCAAAATCACACTGGACAAGAGCACGACGCCGAACAACGCCCCGCGAACGTGATTCTCGTCGGAGCGCACCATCGCACTTTGGATCAGCATCAGGCATACCGCGCCGGCGGCGAATAGAAATCCGGCGCGAGCGGTGATGCGCGAGCGGTTCTCCGGCTGAAGCATACCGCAGATAAGAAACAGAGCTGTGCCGCCCAGCAATGTTGCCAGCAATCGTACGGTCGTCGAATCGCTCATGGGCGATGGCGTGGCCCAGCGATACACGGTGACTACAGCCAATGCCTGGCGCCAGTAGCGAAAACTGAATGGCGCCGCCAAAACAGAATTCACCGCAACCACAACCACAACTGACGCGGCTGCTGTCATCAGCAAGGCGCGAGCGAGTCGGCTGAGCGCGGGTCTGTCGCGCCGAAACTCGAATCCCAGAGCCAGGGCCGTTACGAAGAAGGTCGCGATGCCGTAGATCCCGGTGTCGGTTGACAACAGGAACGCCATAGCGCAAAGAACGGAAGCCGATCACTCCGGCTAACTCGATCTGCAAGCGCATTTCTGCCACGGCGTAGCCGCCGCGCAGAAACAGCGCGAAAAGAAAGAGGACCGTGGTCATCCGCAGCGACGGCGACCAGAAGACGCAAAGCAACAGCAGCAGCACACCACGCTTCCATCCGGGCTGCTCCGGTAACAGCAGCCACACGATGAGCCAAAGCTCCACGATCATCAGACAGGTGGGCAAGGTGCGCCACGTCGCATAAACCGATCCCGTGGAGAGGCCCATGTGCCGCGCGGGAAAGCTGGAGAGCCACTGGAATAACGGCCCTCGGGTGAAGGCGAGGTCCCGTCCCAGCCAGACGCCCTGCGATGCCTTGAACGCCTCGTCCAGGTGCCAATCGTCGTCCATGTAGCCGGGGTTGGAAATGAGGGTCAGAGTTCTTGGCAGCAACAGTTCTGGCGGGAGAGCCGCCAGCAGGAGAACCAGCAGCCCGAGCAGATCCCAGCGGCCAGAAAAGCTAGAAAAGCGTAATCGGCGCCGGTGCGAAGTGGCTTGCAATGCGGCGCACTGCATTGGTTGAGCGCATTCTAGCGCACCGATGGGAAAGCGCAAATCGTTTTGTTGCAGACCACCACAAGGCGGAATTTGGCGCGCAACCGGAAGGCGCATTCCAACATCCAACACGCCCGACGTTAAGCGCGGCTGTGAGTTGAAAACGCGATGACGAGAGCGATCCTGCACATCATAGCCATCGCGATTCTGATAGCGCTATTAGCGGCAGTCACTCTCAGTGCGCAGAATTTTGTGGCCCCAACCCAGACCAAAGGAGCGAAAGACATCGAGGTCTGGTCAGGAGTGGTCGTCGCGCAACATGACGGGAGCACGGATTTCAACAATGAGTTCTGGATGCTCGGCGTGCGCTTCGGACGCGTCCTGACTGCGGCTCACGGCTCCGGCTGGTTTCGTGGAAACTTGCAGTGGGATGCAAACGTGGTTCCCGTGTTCGTAGTTTCCAATCTGCAATCCGCTTATGGATTCGAAGTCGATCCACTTGTCTGGCGTTGGAACTTTGCACGCCAGAGTCGCACGGCTTCCTACTTTGAGATGTCAGGAGGCCTGGCGTTCACCAACACGAAGATTCCCCCGGGAGACACTTCGAAGATCAATTTCGTGGGTGGTGTCGGATACGGCTGGCAGATTTTTCGTCACCGGCAGCGCGCCATTGACGTAGGCGTCCACGCCTGGCATCTCTCAAATGCCTGGACCGCGCCGCAGAACCCGTCGGCGAACGGAATCCAGGTCACAATTGGATACCACTGGTACGGTGTGAGGCCGCAGCGCTCGGCGAGCAGCGCCGGCGAGAGCGAATCGGCAAGCGAAGGTAAATGACGAAAACTTCATCTACGGATTTGCAACAAGCCAGCGATAAACAGTCCTTTGCGAACCCGCCCGGCCTCGAAAGGGTTGCCTGAATCCCGAAAAGATTTCAGAAATTTGAATAGTGGGCGTCCGGCTCTATGAAAAACCGTAGACGGTACCTGGACGCGGTGCCCCGACTCGGTCCAAACATCAATGTTTTCAATCAGATAAATAAATTGGAAGTTGCCCGAAAGTGGCCACCCGCTTGCGACTACTCCTTTCGTGTTCACCCCTGCCTTTTCCGGTTTCCTCGTTGGTTGGCCAAGTCTGTGGATAGGTGGGACAAAACACTCAAGAGACATCCCGAGCGGAGAAAAGAGATATATGACAGCAAAGAAAGTGATCATCGGGCTGCTAAGCGTGCTGGTGATCGCCCTACTGATGACGCCGTCCCTGGTGGCGCAGTCGTTGGTGTCAGGCGATATTACCGGTACGGTTACAGATCCTAGCGGCGCGGTCGTGCCTAACGCCACGGTCACCTTGAAAAGTACCAGCACTGGGCAGACACGCAATACCACTACCAACAACAATGGCGCGTATCGCTTCTCGCTGTTGCAGCCCGGTGCCTATACCGTAACCGCAACCGCGACCGGCTTCAGCAAGGCCGAGACGACGGCCAATATTAACGTCGGCCAGGCAACCGTGGCTGATGTGAAACTGGCAGTCGGCACCAGCTCGCAGACGGTGGAAGTCACCTCTGCCGTGCCTTTGGTGCAGGCCGATAACGCCGACCTGTCTACCAACTTCGATCAGAACGTTGTGGCCAATGCGCCCAATGGCGGTGGTGACCTTACCTACATCGCCCAGACGGCGCCCGGCATCAACATGAACACTGGTATGGGCTACGGCAACTTCAATACCGCCGGTCTGCCTGCTACCTCGAACATGTTCACGACCAACGGCGAAAACCAGATGGATCCCTACCTGAACCTGAACAACTCGGGTGCTACCAACCTGATGTTGGGCAAGAACGCGGTTCAGGAAGCCACCGTCACCACCAACGCCTACGGCGGTCAGTTTGGCCAGCAGGCTGGTGCGCAGGTCAGCTACGTCACCAAGTCCGGCACCAACGCCTATCACGGCAACGCCAACTACTGGTGGACGGGCCGTGCGATGGATGCCAACACCTGGTTCGCCGGTCAGCAACAGGTGTATCCGAAGACGCCTTTCAACAACAACAACGCCTGGGCAGCATCGGTAGGCGGACCAATCAAGAAGGACAAGCTGTTCTTCTTCGCCGATTGGGAAGGTGTCCGCTACATCGTGCCTACGTCGGGCCTGATCTACATTCCGACGCAGCAGTTCGCAGCGGCGACTGAGGCCAATCTGGCAGGCACTCCGTCTTCCGGCCTCTACAACAACATGTTCAACCTGTATCAGGGTGCGGCCAACCGTTGGGGCATCAACACCGCCACGTCCAACTTGGCTGGCGGCGGTTGCGAGGGAGAAAGTATTCCCGGCGTGACCAACTGCTTCACTTCTGGCTTGGCCAGCCCCGCGCTGCCGGCTAAGGAGTGGATCCTGACCGGCCGTGTCGACTACAACCTCTCGGACAAGGATCACCTGTTCTGGAGCGTCAGCGCCGACCACGGTACCCAGGCCACCTATCCCGATCCGATTAACAGCGCGTTCAGCGCCGCCAGCTATCAGCCGCAGTACAACGGCCAGGGCCAGTGGACGCACAGCTTCGGCAGCAACGCAACCAACCAGTTCGTCTATGCCGGCAGCTACTATCGCGCGATCTTTACCCAGCAAAATGCTGCTGCTACCTTCCCGGCGTGGGCCTACTTGGGCGCGGTGCTTGGCTATACCGATATGGCTCATATCGAGTCGGTCTTCCCCCAGGGACGCAACGCAACCCAATACCAGTTCGTGGATGACTTCTCGGTCACCAAGGGCGCGCACAACCTGAAGTTCGGCGGAAACTACCGCCGTTACGACATCACCGACTACGTATTCAGCGAGTTCAGCCCCGCCTTCGGATCGGGCCCGCTGTATGTCCCCTTCAGCCTGACCGATATTTACACTGGCGGTGCCGACGGTGCCAACGAGTTCATTTCGAACTATCCCAACCGTGGTACCTATCCCGTGGCTCTCTGGGGTCTCGGTCTGTATGCCCAGGATGAGTGGCGGGTTACGAAGAGCCTGAAAATCACCTTGGCGCTGCGCGCTGAGAAAGACTCCAACCCGGTTTGCCAGCTGAACTGCGCTTCGCTGTTCAACGCGCCGTTTACCACGCAGAGCACCGATCCCAATACCGCCTACAACAGCCAGATCAATTCCGGCCTGCACCAGATCTTCCCGTCCGTGGATGCGATCGACTTCGCTCCTCGCTTCGGATTTGCCTGGTCGCCGGGCGGCAGCGACAAGACTGTGGTTCGCGGCGGCTTTGGTATCTTCTATGACGCTTTCCCCGCAGTACTGGGTGACAGCTTCATGACCAACCTGCCTACGGTTGTCCCGTTAACTCAATTTGGAGTTCCATGGGCCGATCAGGTTACCAACGCTAGCCCCTGGGTGATCGGTACTGCCACCGCGAGTGCTATTCGCGGCGGACTGGGCAGCGGCGCTTCCTATAACAGCCTCTGCAACCCGGGACCGGGCGGCGCTTGCCAGAACCTGTTCTCGGCTCCCAGCTTCAACAATATGGCGGGCCAGTTCCATGTTCCGCGATATCAGGAATGGAGCTTGCAGCTGGAACAACAGCTGGATAGCAAGAGCTCGTTGAGCTTGGCTTATGTCGGCAACCACGGTATTCACGAAGTGATTCCGAACTATCCCAACGCCGCTCTGCCGGGCGTAGCCGGATTCCCATCGTCTCCGTACAGCCCCACCAACTACTCCACCATACTGGAGTACTACACGGGCGGCGTCTCCAACGACAACCAGATCACGGCGAGCTATCAGCGCCGTCTGACCTACGGCTTCACCATCCAGGCTAGCTATACCTGGGCGCACTCGTTGGACGAACTCTCCAACGGCGGCAACCTGCCCTATAGCAGCACCAGCCAGGTCTATCAGCTGAATCCGCTGAACCTGCGCGACAACTATGGCAACTCGGACTACGATATTCGTAGCTCCTTTAACGCTCAGTACGTTTGGAACACACCCTGGAAGTTCGGCAACAAGTACGTCAACGGCGCCATCGGCGGCTGGACACTGTCGCAGAACTTCTTCGCTCGTTCCGGACTGCCACTCTCGGTGCTGGACGGCGCGTCTTCCCCGGGCAACTATGCCAGCGGCGGTCTGCTCCTGGCACAGGGGGTTGGAATTGGACAGACGGGTTGCGGTACTTACCTGCTAACCTGCTTCAATCCCGCGGGCTTTACCTCGGTCGCTGGCGGAACGGGAGTCTACTCGAACCAGCAGCGTAATTCGTTCCGTGGACCCGGGTTCTTTGACTCGGACTTCTCCATCAACAAGAACTTCAAGCTGACTGAGCGCGTTGCGTTCGGCGTCGGTGCGAACTTCTTCAACGTGTTCAATCATCCGAACTTCGCTCAGCCGGGCAACATTCTCGGTTCGGGCAACTTCGGTGCCATCTCCGAACAGACGGCTCCGCCGACCGGTCCTTTTGGATCGTTCATCGCGGGTCTCCCTGCGAACCGCATCATCCAGTTCCAGGGCAAGATCGTCTTCTAGTCGGAGTAACTGCTTCGCTTAAAAGGGCGGCCTTCGGGCCGCCCTTATTTCGTGCTTACTCCAGAATGAATCAGAAGGATGTGCTTTGTGTTCTTAGGGCGACTCTGATTATGTCCTGGTTTGAAGAGGACGGCCTTCAGGCCGCCCGTCAGCCTAGCAAAATCATTGCGGCTTTACAGGCCGCTGAAAAAGTCGGTTTCGGGATGTTTTGAAGGGGCGCAGCTTTAGCTGCGCCGTCGCAAGTCTCTATTTTTGTCAGCCCGCGAGGAATCCGCCTTTCGACTTTTTCCGCAGCCTGTTTAGCCGCTGAGGGCCTTTGACGGAACTTAATCAGAGTTTTCTCAGCTCTTACTTGCTCCGAACCGTGAGCACCGGACAATGTGCGTTCCGTAGCACATGATGCAAAGTTGTCCACGGCATATGTGTCGAGACCGTGCCGCCGATATGGCAGCCCATGACAATGAGATCGGCCTTTCGTGTGTCGCCGAGCCGCACAATCTCGACCTCGGGAATTCCGATTTCAACTTCGATCTCAGGTTCGTATGCTAAATCCGTCCCCGGTGGCGCCATGCGGCGCAGCCGTTCGCGATCCTCGCGCTTCCAGTCCAGCAGCTCCTCTCGGGATGCGGGTTTGCTCTCGATGACATGGAACAGCGTCAGTTCAGCCCGGTCGTCTTCGGCCAGAGCAAGTGCATAGGTCAACGCGCTGAGGGATCCGGAGGAGAAGTCGGTCGCGTAAAGGATGTGGTGAAAGCGATCACATGTGCCAAGTTCGACATGCGGCCCTACCGTCAGGACGGGACAGCTGGCATGGCGGCTGGCAGTTTCCGCTGTCGATCCCAGGAACAGCTTCTTCACGGCTTTGTCGCCGTGCGTCCCCATTACCAGAAGATCGACATTTTTCTCGTCCAGGGTATGAGAGATCACGTCCCATGTGATTCCGGGCTTGATGATGATTTCATGCGCAATCGAGTCCAGCTCGCCGGTGTTTTCTAGCCGGGCCATGCTTTTCTCCGCACCACAGCGCACCGTGTCGGCAAGAGAAGCCCACGACTCGCCGACTCCCATGGAGCCTTCGGGAGGCAGCACATGCGTGAGCAAGACGGTGGAGTCATAACGCCTTGCGATTGCCACAGCACAGTGGAATGCGTTTTGCGATTCAGGCGAGAAATCGGTTGCCAGCAGGATGTTGTGAATGGCTACGCGGGAGAGTTTCGCGGAAGAGGCCATGATACACCTCCGTGCAAAGGACACGTGCCCATATGCTCACATCTACCGCATGGACTTGAATGCGTCGGTGATGGCAGTCACGGGTCGGCGTGATAAGAGCCAGGGCCACGGCACCAATGGTCTTTGGGACGCGGCACTTCCGGGCGCGATCGACCGCTCTTTAGAGCCTTTTCCCACTTCTGTCCTGGAGGTATACATCACAGTGTTGACGCGACACGCCGCTATATAATGCGTCCAAAATCAGCAAAAAAGGCGGCCTTATGATCTCTCCACTCACTCCTCTCGAATTTCTCGCCCGTAGCGCGAGTGCCTATCACGACTGCACCGCCGAGGTCGATCACCATCAGCGCTTCACCTATGCCGAGATGCAGCGTCGGGTGCAATCCTTCGCAGCCGCGTTGCAGCACGCCGGCATTACACCGGGCGATCGCGTCGCCGTGCTGGCGCGTAATGGAGTGCTTCCCCTCGAAGCGCACTTCGCCGTCCCGTTGATCGGCGGCGTGCTGGTCATGCTGAACATCCGCTTGAAAGCCGGCGAGCTGGCCTCGATCCTGAATCACAGTGGCGCGAAGATGCTCATTGGCGATGCCGATCTCGTCGCCCCGCTCGCCGCGGTGAAGGAAGCGATTCCGCAGGTGCAGCGCTTCGTCACCGACTACGGCGCTTTTCTCTGCGAGAGCAGCCAGCCGGTCGTGCCTCATCCAGTCAAAGAGGACGACGTCATCTCCATCAACTACACCAGCGGCACCACTGGCCAGCCCAAAGGCGTGATGTACACCCATCGCGGCGCCTATCTCAACGCGCTTGGCGAGATCATCGAGCATGGTCTCTCCTTCCGCTCCGTTTATCTCTGGACGCTGCCCATGTTTCACTGCAACGGCTGGTGCTATCCCTGGGCGGTCACCGCTATGGGCGCGCGTCATGTCTGCCTGCCGGAGGTTAACGCCGAGCGCGCGATGAAGCTGATCGAGGACGAGACCGTCACCCATCTCTGCGGCGCGCCCATCGTCGTGCGCACGCTGACGGAGTACTGCGCCAAGCGCAAAACCCGCTTCAACCCCGGGTTGAAGATGATGGTGGCAGCGGCGCCTCCGCCGCCCGCGGTCATTCGCGCCGCGGAAGCTATCGGTATCGAGTTGACGCACGTCTATGGACTGACGGAGACCTACGGTCCGCACTCGGTCTGTGCCTGGCACACCGGCTGGGACATTCTGCCGGAAGAAAAACGTGCGCAGCTCAAGGCGCGCCAGGGTGTGCCGTACACCGTCTTCGGCACCGACATGCGTGTGGTCGACGAAAATATGCAGGACGTGCCGTCCAATGGCATGATCGTGGGCGAAGTCGTGATGCGCGGCAATAACGTGATGCTGGGCTACTACAACGATCCCGAAGGCACCGAGAAGGCATTCGCCGGTGGCTGGTTCCACTCTGGCGATCTGGCCGTGATGCATCCTGATGGCTACATCGAATTGCGCGACCGCGCCAAGGACATCATCATCTCCGGCGGCGAGAATATTTCCACCATCGAGGTAGAACGCGTGTTGTACGATCATCCCGACGTGCTGGAGGCAGCGGTTGTCGGCCAGCCGGATGAGAAGTGGGGCGAGGTGCCGCACGCCTATGTCGTGCTCCGGGAAGGCGCAGTCGTAAGCGAAAATTCGCTCATCGAATTCTGCCGCGAGCAGCTGTCGCATTTCAAATGTCCAAAGGCGATACACTTTGGACCGCTGCCCAAGACCTCGACCGGGAAGATCCGCAAGAACGTGCTGCGCCAGCAAGCGCAGGCCGTCGCCAAAGGAGCTTGATGATGTCGGAAACGCTGAACGCCGTCGCCAAATACCAGAGCATTCTTTTTGAGACCGAGGGACCCATTGCCGTCCTGACGCTAAATCGGCCGCAGCGGCGCAACGCGCTCTCGCTCGACTTGATGCGCGAGGTGATTGACTGCCTCACCGAGATTGGGAAGGATCGCAACCTGCGAGTCGTGTTGCTGAAAGCCGCGGGAAAAGTTTTTTCCTCGGGTCACGACTTGAGCGAGATGGTGGGACGCGACATCAATGAATATCGCGAGGTCTTCGATGTCTGCACCGAGATGATGACGCGCGTGCAGTCGATTCCGCAGCCGGTGATCGCCGAGGTGCAGGGCATCGCAACTGCGGCGGGATGCCAGCTGGTTGCAACCTGCGATCTGGCGGTCGCCTCCGATCAGGCGGCATTCGCGACGCCGGGTGTGAAGATTGGACTTTTCTGCACCACGCCGATGGTGGCGCTCAGCCGTGCCATCGGACGCAAGCGCGCGCTGCAGATGCTGCTCACCGGCGCGATGGTCGATGCCGTAACCGCGGCGGAGTGGGGATTGGTCAACATGGTGGTTCCTGCGGCTGAACTGGAGGAGCAGAGCCGCATCCTGGCCGCCCGCATCGCGGAGGCCAGCTCGCTGACCGTCGCTCTGGGCAAACAGGCTTTCTATACCCAGATCGATCTCGATCAGCCGAAGGCCTATGCCTATGCCAAAGAAGTCATGAGCATGAATGCGCTCGCTGCCGATGCGCAGGAAGGAATCTCGGCGTTTCTCGAGAAGCGCCCCGCTTGCTGGACCGGCAAGTAACCTACTCGCCA